>NZ_JBIAMR010000001.1:0-793040 GCF_042874235.1 Nocardia sp. NPDC004151
CGCACACCGATCCTTCGGACAAGCCACATCCCGGACCCGCCCTCAAGGCTAACCCCACCTCCTCACCGACGTCTTGACATAGAGGGGAGCCATGACAGGACATTCCCCTACGTGGTGCGCTGTTAGTCCTCGTTGTCCGTCCGCAGGAGGACACCGGTGACCGAGGAACGGAATTCCATGCGCCGTGTCCGGGGCAGCGGAACCTCGGTGAGCTTGCCGTCGTAGATCATCCACAGGCCGAAGCAACTGTCTTCTTCGTCGTGGACGAGGACTTGAACCGAGTGCGGATCAGGCCAGTGAAGAGACTCCAAGTGCGCCAAGAGGCCAGCCCAGTTGTGGCGGCGAAACTGGATCACCCAGGCGTAGCACTCGTCTGTTGGACGGTTGGTGCCCTCAAACATCGCATCGCCGACAGGGGTGAAGCATTGATGCCATTCACGCTCGTCGTCGCGAACGGTCAAGTGGTGTATGACTTGCTCGGCATCTCGGGCAAGAACGATGACCTCAGCGAATCTACTCACTTGCCCGATTCTCCAGCATGATTCTCATGGAATCTGTACTGGCGGCCCCTGTCTCAACCGCACGCAACTCGGCAGTTGCGGACGTTCGGCCGGCGTCACATCAGCTCGGCCCGTTGATCCTGGGCCCCCCGCGCTGGCCTCTTCGGTCAGCGCGGTATGCGGCATTACAGCGCGTGTCGCCGCAGGCCTAGAACTGGCTCCGAACGGCCTGGCTGGCCGGTTACTAGTTGAGGTAGAACAACCCCCATCCTCTGCGGTCAGCCTCCGCGACGATCTCCCCCCAATCCTGGAGCAACGTGGCTAGCTGGTCGAAGTCGGCGATCCACGGCCAGCGTGCGACGACCTCCGCTGTCAATGCAGGTCGGAGTTCCTCGAGCCGATCAGCACATCGGCCCCATACCCGAGCCAACTCGGCAACCTCGGACGGTGAACACGCCGTGCGCAAATGACGAACGTCGATCCTCTCCATAGGCAGTCCCGGCGAGATCTTCTGCTCGACTGGGTCGCCGTGTCTGTGCCTGACCAGTCGGCCGATGAACCGGTCGACCTGTGCGGCCAGGTCAGTGGGCAGATCGGAGTGTCCGTTCATCTCGTCCCAGACCTCGGAGAGTGCCCAGTGAAGGTCCCACGAACCGGTGGATGCCAGTCCGCGGAAGGTGCATTCGCCGTACCACGGTGCAGTATCCGACGGCGGCCACAGGAATCGAACACTGTGGTCGTACTTCTCACCCAGTTCCTCACCTGACGGGATGGCCCAGAACAGCTCCCAGATCCCGTCCATCCCATCACTGTTCAGCGTTTCAGCCAGTCGGTCCCATTGCGCGATGGCTGGGAAGATATCGACGCCCATGGACGCATCGTGCGCTCCAGAGTGGTCCGAAACCAACGAATAGCGCGGTGATTGGGACGGCGCTGGTTGTGCACTCCGCCTGAACCTTTCCGGAAATCGGCAGTAGCGGACGTTCCGGAAGCACGAACGCCCCGAGATGATCTCGGGGCGTTTGATCTTCAGCTGGACCGTGCCGGCCGCTCCGGACCGACCCGTGAGCGGCAGATCAGTGCGTTCACAGGCTCGAGTGGAAGGATCCTCGTATGGGCGAGCACTTTGAACCATCGGCGGTGCCGCGGTGACCACGGTTCTCACCTACAGCGAGGTCGGAGCCACCCGGCCCGCGGATTCCCGATGGAAACAAGCGCCATCGGGCTTCCGGTCTTACGCCCGCACGGTGGAGATCGGGCACGGAACTGATTTCTGGGACCGGGTGTCGGCAGAGGTCATACGCTGGGGCGTCAAGCGGCGCAGCGGCTTTCGGGTCAGCCCCGACACCGGTGCTGTCGAGGGCGCCGACTATCGGATCTCGGCCGGTTTTGGACCTGTGCTGGTGCATGAACCCGTACGGGTGGTGGAAGTGGTCGACCTACCCGACCGGCGCGGATTCGCCTACGGCACCTGCACGGACATCCGGTTTCCGGCGAGGAGGCGTTCATCGTCCACCGCGACCGCGATGGCACGGTCTACCTCACCCTGCGATCGCTGACACGCGCCGCGCCTACCGGACCGTGGAGATGGGGATTTCCCATCCTGCTTCTCGCGCAGCGCGTTTACCGACGCCGCTACCTGCGGGTTTTGAAGGCCGACTGACGCCATACGGCCAGGCCTGCAAATCATCCTGGACTCTGCAGGTATGTGCACTCGCCGGCCGCGCTTGCCGCTGGTGCCGAAGGCTCGAGTCGCGGCAGTATCGGATGATCAAGCGGACAGAACGTTTATGACAGGTTCGGCAGGGAGTCGCTCACCGAACCAGCATCCCCCTCACCACAACATGTGGCCGATAGTGTTTCCACCGCCCGGAGTTCGCGATTGGAGTAGACGCCTCTCGGTTCGGGCTCCGGTTATGGCACGCCCGGGTCGCGGCATGAGCAGATGCCTGAGCCGCGCTGGTTCAGTCGAGCACTACCAGCACGCATTCGTCCAGGTCGGCTGCAAGTCGATACAACTGTGCATACTTGGCCAGCAGATCGAGCAGGTGATCGCGATCCCACGGACCTTTGTAGACACTGGAGGCCTTCATGGCTTCAGCGTCGAAGAGCCGTGCAGCGCTGTCTAGGCTGCTCTCGATGTATTCGGCCACGATCCGCGCAGTAGGCGGCCGGACAAACCGGAGCGGAAACCCTTGTGTTGCAGTCGCGCCCGAAGCGAATGGCTCGGCTCCGAACACTGCGATCTCAGCCAATCCGGTCGGATCTTGCTCTTGCTGGTTCCGGCGGTTGGGCGCGAGCAACCAATACACCGCGTCCCATCCCCGCGTGGAGAGTCTCCGGTCCAGAATGCCGGGCCGCTCGGTCACGATCCGACGAGCGACCGGCGCCAACTCGAGGCAGATCGGCTCATCCCAGTAGTTCGAAATATCGTCGGTGGCCAAGGTGTCGAAGAACTGGACAGCACCCTCGGCGGCATCGCGATCCTGCATCGCGCGCTCCAGCAGCGGTTCGTATGGAATTGCGTGGTAACAAGCATCGAGGGCCATCTCGAGATCGTAAATTTCACTGTCACAGCGGCTCGGCACGGCCTCCTGGAATCGGCATTACTGGGCACTTCGGGTACGCAGTTCGTACGCAGCAGGGCCACACGCGTCTGGATCTCACCAACGATCCCAACGACAGAACGCCCGGTCACGCCATGCCAGCCAACGATGCAACACGGCACGTACCGGGCAAAACGGTCTAATCTCACTCTCCTGAAGCGGGTGTCGCAGGGGCGAATAGGGAACGCAGCAGTCGCGCAGCCATGTTGAGCTCAGTGAAGACGGCACGCTTCTCTCGCAAGCGAGTTCGAGTTCGTAGTGACGCACGGGTGGTGTTGTCCGACAGGTGATTCAGCGCAAGCACGGGGTGGTCTATCGGGCGATCGCGCGGGCATTGGTGCCGCCGGGATGTTCCGGCGTGCAATCCCGCGCTCTCGTTATGAACTTGCCTATCCCGTGTGGGCATCGACCAGGTTGGTGATCGTGGCCCATTCGTCGAGGTCGTCGAGGCGTGCGGTGAGCGCGGTGCGCATGCTGTCGGAGCCCGCGATGCCGAGGGCGAGACGGCGGGGCGGATTGTCGCTGGCAACGGCGGTTCGGATGCCTGCGGCTACACGATCGACAGCGGAGAATGCCGTGGCGGGCAGTGCCCGGATCGCCTGTTGCAGGGTGCGTACCGTCTGGTCGTAGTCGGCGTGGGTCGCTGTAGCCGCGGCGAGGTTCGACAGGAAAGGTGTCGCGGTCAGGCCGGGCTGGACGAGCGTGACGTGGATATCGAGTGGAGCCAACTCGGCGGCGAGCGCGTCGGAGAGACCCTCGACGGCGTACTTGGTCGCGGCGAGCAGCCCGACGCCGGGGTCGGCGGTCTGGCCGTAGTAGGACGAGCCTTGCAGAATGTGCCCGGATCGCCGGCTCCGCAGCACCGGCAGCGTCGCGCGCAGGACGTTGAGCACTCCGAAGACATTGGTGTCGAAGATCGCCCGTGCTTGCGTGTCGGAGGCTTCCTCGACGGCCCCGAAGAGCCCGTAGCCGGCGAAGTTGGCGACGACGTCGATGCGGCCGAAGCGAGCCACGCTCTGCTCGACCGCCTTCGCGACGGCTCTCTCGTCGCGCACGTCCGCCTCGATCGTGAGCAGCTGGTCGGGTTGCGCCAGGCCGGTAAGGGTTTCGGTGTGTCGAGCTACCGCGATAACGGCTTCACCAGATGCCAGCGCCTGCATCGTGAGCTCGCGTCCGATGCCCGAGGAGGCGCCGGTGATGAACCAGACTCGCGGGGTGTGTCCTTCATTCGTCATGTTGCGACCGTAACGGTTTAGAACGCAACATTTCAAGGGGTTTCCCTGAGGGAGTTGCGACCGAATGGGCTAACTCGAATGTGCCGTTGGTATCGTGAAGGAGTGGAGATACCGCAGTGGAGCGATGATGCGGCCGCCCTGGTGCTGGGGTTCGTCAACACCAGGGCCGACGGCGCGGGGCGTGCCGAGATCTTCGGCACGGCTGCGGGATTCGCGGATTGGGCGATCCAGCGAGGTCTGCTCGACGCAGCCACTGTGGTGACCGACTCCGACGCGGTCGCCGCCCGCGAGCTTCGCGACGCGTTGGTCACAACGCTGCTGACCCACGCGGGCGATCCTGATGTCGGTGACGCCCAGGTCGCCGAGGCGGAACGGTACCTACGGCAGGCTGGTGTCCGTTATCCGCTGACGACGGTCGTCACCGCGCAGGCGGCACAACTTCTCGCCGGATCGACCGGCGTCCCCGGTGTCCTGGGGAGCGTTCTTGCGGCGGTGACCGAGACGGCGCAGCGCGGGGACTGGATGCGAATCAAGGCATGCTGCAATCCGCCGTGTCACTTCGGTTTCATCGATCGCACCCGCAACCGGGCAGCGCGCTATTGCAGTCCCGGATGTGGATCGCAGGTGTCGATGCGCGCGCTCCGGCAACGACGCAAGCAGGCCGATTCCTTGTGATCGAGATGACCTCGGCTCGTTGACTTTCCCCGCACTCGACGACGGCTTTCGAACAGCCCCGTGCACGACAGGCGATCAGGCTGCGCTGCGCCTGTGCACCGGCCTTCGGGCGGCCCGCGTGTCCGTCACCGGCCGCCGCCGTATCGGGTCGGCAGCGGCGGCCCGGCGCTCCCGCTCGATCCTGGCTCTGATCGCACCCACGCTGTTCTGGGGCGGCATCCGATCGGACCAGAGCGCGAGCCGTATCAGGGCGATGCTGGGAACAACCATGGCCAGCACCCACTCCCAGACCAGCGACGTCTCGTAGTCGGCCAGGTAGGTGATCATCCCTCCAGCTCCCTTCGCGCGGAATCCATTGCATTCCCGTTGATTTCATCGATGCTCACGGGCGACGCCTCGATCGCGACCAGGCCGAGCGCCTCCAGGTCGGACACGTCGGCCTCGAGCTCGCACAGCCGCAAGCGGTATTCGTCCATCGAGATCGGCCACCCGTCCGCGCCGACCACCGACCAGGAGCCATCGGCGTGCTGGAGGTAGCCGAGCCTGGATCGCCCTGTGGGCCGGGGACTTCGGCGGGTCATTGCGCGTACCGCCTGAACTTCGTGACCCAAGCCGCGCGACCTCGGGGAGTGATCGACCAGCGGGAGGCGTGCGAGGCGGCCATCACCAGGCCACGCGACTCCAGTTGCCCGATTGCCCGGCGGGTGGACGCCCCTGTTATCTGGGCCTGTTCGCTGATCTGAGCGGCGGTCAGCATTCCGCCGGGCGCGAGCACGCCCAGCACCGCCGCCTCCGCTATGGACCCGGTTGCCATCGCTACCCCCTTGGTCGCCGATGTGTTCGTGGTCGGGTTCCGAGTGCCAGGTGGACCGGCGGCGGATACCCGCTTCCTGACCTTCGCAGCGCGGGCACCGAACTTTGTTCCCACCGGGAACACAGGGCACGTAACCTGTGCCTTGTCAGGGCGCATCGGAGGGAGCGGCGCATGATCGACGAACAAGACACCTATATCGGGCAGCGGGTCCGCGAGATCAGGGCGCGGCGCGGGATCTCGCAACAGGTACTGGCCGACCGCTCCGGGATCGGCCGATCGGTGATCGCGAAGTACGAGACCGGGCTACGGCCTGTGGACTCACGCCGCACCCTGCTGGCTCTTGCCGAAGCGCTCGGCTGCACGCTCGGCGACCTGACCGGCAGTGACGACCGAATTGACCCGTCCACCAGCGCATTCCACCGTGCGGTGCCCGCGATCGAAACGGCGTTGTGGACCCGGGGCGACGTGACCGAAACCCGTCCGCCGCGCACCCTGGACGAACTAAGCGCCGCCGTCGAGCACGCATCACGGCTGCGACAGGGCGGGGATTACGCCGCACTCGGCCCGCTGCTGCCTGATCTCCTCAACGACGCCTATCACCTCACCGAGACCGGCGGCACTGCGGCGTGGGACCTGCTGGCTACCGCCGCCTACGGCGTTTCCTCCGCGCTCCGCCAGCGCGGTCACGATGCCCTGGCATGGACCGCGGTGCAGGAATCCGAACGGGCTGCGGCGCATGCCGATTCGCTGGCCCCGATCGCCGCCGCCCAGTTCCTGAAGTCCCAAGTTCTCGCAGCCCGCCCCGGTGCTCTGTCGGCCGCGCTGACGGTCGCGACCGGTGTAGCCGATCAGCTGACACCCGATGCGAGCACGCGCGGCGAGCTGGAGACGGTGGGGATGGCACGCCTCCAGGCCGGGTTCGTCGAGACCCTGGCCGGGGGCGACCCGCAACCCCATCTGGATGAAGCGGCCGAGATGGCGGGCAGGCTCAGCAACGCACCGACCGGCCACAGCACCGCACGCAATCGAACCTTCGGCCCGGCCAATGTTGCTCTGTGGCAGCTGAGTTCGGCCGTCGAACGGCGCGAACCCGTCCAGGCGCTGCGTATCGCAGAGACCCTGAACCCGGCGGACCTGCCCAAGGGTTCACGCCACGCCCTCTACTTCGTGGAGGTCGGCCGCGCGTACGCGATGAAGTGCGACCACCGCGCGACACTTCACGCCCTCTTGAGGGCTGAACACGCCGCGCCCCAACATGTTCGCGGGCTGGCCCCGGTGCGCGAACTGGTCGGCGCGATGCTGCGGGAAGCACGGCGGGATCTCGCCACAGGGCAACTGGGCAAGCTGGCACAGCGCGTAGGCGTCGTGCCCTCCTGACTGAACCCGCAGGCACGAATATCCGACTCTCAGAACAATATTCGGCGCGCTTCCGGCTTATCGCTGTAGCTGCGCCGCTCGACCGAGATAGCTTGTGCCACAGTGCAATATTCGGTTTTCAGTAGGTTGAACAGCTTCCGTTCCAGCCACGCCCCCGAGTCCAAGTACTTAACATCTTCCCATGTGGACCGCCTTGGCATCAGGAGCGTTCGCGCTGATCGGCGCAGGCCTCGGCGCAGTGACAACCATCCTGATTCAGCGCCGAATGATGGTTCTCGAGCGAGAGAAGCTGCGTCACATCGCCGTAGGGCGGGTCAACGCATTGAGCATCGCGGTCTTCCGCGACATGCTCGCGGCCACGAAAGCGGTCGAGCGACTGGCTGAACGTCGTCGCGATGGGGAGACCTTGGACGGCATCGATGTTCCGGCTGCGACCTCGGAGATGTGGCTCAGATGGCAGGAAGTCGCGGTGTTCTGTCCGCGGGACATTCGCGATGCGGCCCTGCCCTTCGTCCAAGCGCTGTATAGCGCGGCTTACCACCAGGTGCCTGAGCCGTGGGAGCTGTACCTCGACCGGCCCCGGGCAGCATTGTTCGACGTCGCAGCACCGATCTTCCAGGAACAATCCGACGATGGATACGCAGGCGGAACTCAGCAAGGTTCACTTTCTCGATAGCAGTGATCTTCACAGGCGAGGGCGAGATCAGGCCCGGCTGCCGTACCACGGCGTGGTACGCTGTGGGGGTGTCTGCTCCCGAGTACAAGCAGCCGACCGAGGTCAGCGTGCGCCAGTTCGTCAATGACTCCGGCGCTGTGACTCGCGGCTTGCGCGAGGGCAGGCAGTACGTGCTCACCATCAATGGCGAGCCACTGGCCGAGGTGACGCCGATCAGGCGACATCGGTTCGTCCACACCAGCCAGGCTCAGGCGATGTTCGCCGCCGCTCCCGCCCTCGACTACGACGAGTTGCGGCGTGACTTGGATACCGCCGTCACCGATGAACTGTCCGACGACCCACTCGAGGGGACCGGCCTGTGAACCGCCACGCCCGAGGCGTGCTCGACACCAGCATCATCGCCGCACTGTCGTTGTTCGATCCGGCCGAGCTCCCGATCGAATCCGCCATCACCGCAGTCACATTGGGCGAACTGTCACGAGGGCCGTACGCGACCGACGATCCGATCAAGCGGGCACGCCGGATCGCCGTGCTGCAGCACACCGAGGCCACGTTCGGCGACGCCCTCCCGTACGACAGCGAGGCCGCACGCATCTTCGGCCTGATCTGCGCTTCGGTGTACGCGATCGGCCGGCAGCCGCGACGGCGCACCGCCGACCTGATGATCGCCGCAACCGCCGCACGCAACGGACTACCGCTCTACACGACCAATCCGAAGGACTTCGAGGGTCTGGACGACCTCGTCACGATCATGCCGGTCGCCCGTCCCGACGGCGCGACCGGCTGAAGTAACCGAGGGATCGATTCCCCACTACCCCTTCGGTATTGACCGCTCAGTGGCTGTAGCGGGTGTGGATCGCGTTCGCGAGGACGGTGTCGCCCTGGGTCGACGGATGGAAGGGGAGGCCGTCGATTCCGGTGCGGGGATCGAGGATTCCGTTCAGCCAGGGCTGGGACGAGCAGAGGTCGTGGCCGGTGGAGAGGGCTCGGGTGTCCAGGAAATCGATGTCCAGGAGTTGGGCTGCTTCTCGTTGCGCCAGGTCGAGGCGGTCGAGGTACTCGACCAACGCGCGGCCTCGCGGATTGATGAACGGCGTGACGCCCAGGATGGAGAGGCAGATGGTGCTGCTGCCCGGGGTGAAAAGTTCGGGGTAGCCGACCAATACGATGCGGGCGTCCGGGGCGTAGTACTTGATGTAGGCGACGGTGTTGCTCATGCGCTGGGCCATCAGCGCGCCCGAGACGCCGGTGTAGTCCGTCATCCGGCCCTCGGTTACGGACTCCGGATCACAGCCCTGTTCGAGGTTGAATACGCAGGTATGCAAGGAATCCCATAGCGTCCGCTTCGATGCTCCCCATTTGTCGTTCATCCCGAACTGCAGTGTCACCAGTTTGGTGTTCGGACCGAAAGCACCCTCGTTGTCCGCCCGCGCCGCTTCCTGACTCAGGGTCCATCCGGGCCCGCTGTCGATCGACGCACCCGGACATGAAGCGTCGGACACCTGCTCGGTCCCGTGCACGCCCATCAGCTTGGCCAGCTGCACCGGCCAGGCCGTGAGGCCGTGACGATTGCAGGTGTTCGAATTGTCGAAATGGTTCCATTCGTTCGCGGAGAACGAATCACCCAGGACCACAAGCTCTTTACCCGACCGGATCGGATCCGCTACCGCACTGCCAGCCGTCGGCGTCGTGACCGCGAGCGCCGCGATGGCCGCGCACAACCAACGCCTGCCAGTACCCAGCGACCCAACAGACACTATCGATACCCCGAATCCACAGTGAAGCACTACCTTTTCATCTCAACCGCACATTATCCGACCGGCGACCCGCCCACCCCCCGATGCCGGAGGTCGGGCGGGAAACCGGCCGCGGGGAGTCAGCGACCGGTGACCACTGCCGGTAGGCGGTCGGCGACGGCGGCGCGGTAGGCGTCGACGTTGGCGGCCTTGATCGCCTCGTAGCCGCGGATCATGTCGGGGAGGCCTGCGATGTCGACGGCGATCGGGTGGGTGCCGGGATTCAGGGACTCGAGAAGTTCCGTGATGGTGGCGCGGTATTCGGTGATCAGAGCGCGTTCGGTCCGGCGGATCTCGGCTCGGCCGAAAGGGTCGAGGCGGGTGCCGCGCAGGCGTCGCAGGGCCATCAGCGCACGGTAGACGGGTCGGAACCAAGGGCCCAGTTCGAGCTTGTTCTTCAGACCGAGGGCTCGGAGCGCCGGGGGATGCAGCCGGTAGGAGATCCGAGCGCCGGGACCGAATTCGGCTTCGACGGCGCGGCGCACCTCGGGGTCGAGGGAGAGCCGGGCCACCTCGTATTCGTCCTTGTAGGCCATGAGCTTGTACAGGTTTCGGGCCACGGACTCGGTGAGTGCGGTCGACCCGGGCATCCGTTCGGATTCGACCCGGAGGACCTGCGCGACGAAGCCGCTGTATTGCCGTGCGTAGGAGAGATTCTGATAGTCGATCAGATCCGGAACCCGGATTCCGAGTAGGCGGTGGAGTTCCGATCCCGGCTCGGCGGGCACGGCCGAAATGAGGTCTGCGGCCGCGCTCGACAATTCACGAACGGTTTCGACCGGACCACGGGCCCGTTCCATGGCGATGTCGAAGGCTGCCGGGTCGGCGACGGACAGACGGCCGTATCGGAATGCCGTCGTATTCGCCTCGGCTTGCACGCCATTGAGGGCGATGGCCTCCTCGATGGCGGCCGGCGGCAACGGCAGTGCCCCGGCCTGCACGGCCGCGCCCGCGAGCAGCAGATTGGCGAATTGATCCGCGCCGAGCAAGGTGGTCGCGGCGCCACGCGCATCGAGGAAGCGGCTGTCGGCGGCGGCAGCCTGGATGGTGTCCCGGATCGGACCGTGCGCGGGGAAGGAGACGGCCGGGTCGATCACCATCTGCCCGGTCGGGACTTCGCTGGTGGAGATCACCGCGACAGTGCGGGCCGGATCGACGGCCGTGAGGTAGCGGGGCTCAGCGGCGACGAGCAGATCGCAGCCAAGGTAGAGGTCGCACTCGTCGGCAGTCGCCTTGCTGCCCTGTTCGATCGGCTCGGTGGAGAATTTGAGATCGGAGACGACGGCGCCGCCCTTCTGCGCGAGCCCGGTCTGATCGAGTGCGCGGACCCGATGCCCGGCCAGGGTGGCCGCGGTGCTGAGCAGCTGGGCCAGCGTCACCACACCGGACCCGCCGACGCCGGTGATGCGCGTGGTGTGAGTGCCGGGGAAGGTTCCGGGCGGGGCAGGGATGTCGTTCGGGTCGAGGGCCGCGGGGGCGGGCCGGGCACGCTTCCCGGCGGGGACGACGGAAAGGAATGACGGGCAGTCTCCCGCCAGGCAGGACCGGTCGATATTGCAGGAGGATTGGTCGATGTGGGTCTTGCGGCCGAATTCGGTGTCGATCGGTTGCACCGAGAGACAATTCGACTTCTGCCCGCAGTCACCACAGCCCTCGCAGACGCGTTCATTGATGACGATGCGGTCCACGGGTGTGGGCGTGAGCCCGCGTTTGCGTTTGCGGCGCAGCTCGGTGGCGCATTCCTGATCGTGGATCAACAGGGTGACACCCGCTGTGCGGGAGAGGGTTTCCTGCGCCTCGATCGAACGGTCACGATGCCAGACCTGAACATCCTTGGGTAACCGCACTTTTCGATACCGCTTGACGTCATCGGTCGTCACGATGATCCGTGCGACTCCTTCGGCCAGCATGGCGGTACAGATCGCCGGGACCGGCATCACCCCGACAGCCTGTTGACCGCCGGTCATCGCCACCGCCGAGTTGTACAGCAGTTTGTAGGTGATGTGACTGCCCGCGGCGATCGCCGCACGCACCGCCAGGCTGCCCGAATGGTGGAAGGTCCCATCGCCGAGATTCTGGATCAGATGGGTGCGGGAAAGGAACGGCGCCATGCCGATCCACTGCGTACCCTCACCCCCCATCTGGGTGAGGCCGGTGATGTCGCCGACCTGGTCCGGGCTCATCAGCGACACCATGCCGTGGCAGCCGATGCCCGCGCCGACGGTGGCCCCGTCCGGCGTCTTCGTGGAGACATTGTGCGGGCAACCCGAGCAGAAGTACGGCGTCCTGGTGACGAGCGGCAGTGCGCGCGAGCCGATTCCGGTGCGGCGGCGACCACGCCACTGCTCCGCGGTCGGGAATCCGCCGATCACGGACAGCCGTGCGGCCAGCTTCCCGGCGATGACGTCCGGGTCGAGTTCGCCGTCCGCGGGCATGAATACCGCTCCGTCGGGCAGCCGCTTGCCGTGCACAGCGGGAGCTCCGGGGCTGCCGTACAGCAGATCCTTGACCGCGATCTCGAGGAACGGTCGCTTCTCCTCGATCACCAGAATTTCGTCGAGGCCCTCGGCGAATCGCCGGACGATGGATGGTTCCAGCGGATGGATCATCCCGAGCCGCAGCAGCCGGACGCCGCGGCGCTCCAGCTCGGCGTCGTCGAGCCCGAGCATCCGCAAGGCCTGCCGCACATCGAGATACGTCTTGCCCGCCGCGACGATCCCCAGCCGGTCGCCCGCGCCGGCGTGGGTGATCCGGTTGAGGTCATTGGCCACGGCGTAGCGTCGGGCGATCTCGATTCGCGCGCCCTCGCGGCTGCGTTCGAGCACCCCGAGCGTCGGTTGCAGGACGTGCGCCGTCACCTCGTGCCGGTAGGCGACACCGTCGACCGTCAGGTCGGGCACGACGGGCCGCACCCGATCGGGGTCCAGGTCCACCGTCCCCGAACCGTCCGCCACATTGGTCGCGATCTTCAGCGCCACCCACAGTCCGCACGCCCGCGACATCGCCACCCCGTGCAGCCCGAAGTCCAAGGCCTCCTGCGGATCCGCCGGATACAGGGTGGGCAGACCGAGGTCGGCCAGCAGCCCCTCGGACGCGCCGGGCACGGTGGAGGATTTGGCGGCCGGGTCGTCGCCGACCAGCGCCAGCACCCCGCCTTCGGGGTGCGTACCCATCAGGTTCGCGTGCCGGATGGCGTCGGAGGCGCGATCCAGCCCCGGCGACTTGCCGTACCAGAGCGCGAGGACGCCATCGACACGTTTATCGTCCTGGGTCGCCGCCCATTGCGTGCCCTGCACGGCGGTCGCCGCCAGTTCTTCGTTGACGCCGGGGCGGAACACGATGTCGTGCTCGTCCAGCAGTGCGGCGTTGCGGGCGAGTTCGGTGTCGTAGCCGGCGAGCGGCGAGCCTTCGTAGCCGGAGATGAAAGCCGCGGTGCGCCGACCGGCACGCAGGTCCGCGCGCCGCAGCTCCAGTGGCAGCCGGGCCAGGGCCTGGATCCCGGTGAGGTGGACGGCGCCGTGCTGCCGGGTGTACCGGTCCGACAGGGTGACCGGTGCGATCTGGTTCGTCATGGGTTCGGCTTTCTGCCGCAGGCGGTTCGGAGTGCGGCGGCGAGATCGGCGGCGGGTGCGCTGGAGCCCTGATCGGTCGACCAGGCGATATGCCCATCCGGCCGGACCAGGATGACTCCGGCCGAGCCGAGACCGAAGCGGTCGGTGTCGAGTTCGAAATCGTGCCCGACGATGAAGGCCCGGCACGGGACCTCCCCGGCGGCTTCGGAAAGCGCTGTCGCCCAGTCCGATCCGGAGGGACCGGCGATCACGGTGAACCACGGACCGATCAGATCGAGGGTCGATACCGTGGCGCCCTCGTGGACGATCCACGCATGCGGCAGCCGCGCGCCCGGGACCGCTACGGCGATCGGATCGGCGTCGGTGTCCTCCCCTCCGTAGACATAGGCCAATTCCTGATCGAGATCGTCGAAGTGCTCTCGATGCCGCGGGATCGCCGCGGCCAGCAGCTCGCGCTCACGCTGGGCGACCGAGGGTTCGGCACTGTCGAGCCGCTCGGCGATCTGGATGGTGAGCGGTCCGATTCCGGCGTCGAACATCTTCAGGGCATTGGCGACGCTGCGCTCGGCATTGCTGATCGCGACCGCCTTGCGCTCGGTTTCATAAGTGTCGAGCAGGGATTCGGGCGCCCAGCCACCGAGCACCGCGGCCAGCTTCCAGCCGAGGTTGTCGGCGTCGGCGAGCCCGGTGTTCATGCCGAGCCCACCGGTCGGCGGGAATTGGTGCGCACTGTCACCGGCGAGCAGCACCCGGCCGGTGCGATAGGTTTCGGCCGTGCTGGCCGCCATGGTCCAGGTCCCGATCGAGCGGATGTCGACGGCGAGGTCCGCGCTGCCGACCGCGGTGCGTACCAAGTCGATACAGCGCTGCGGGGTGTAGTCCGACAGCGATTCCAGGGCGGGGTCGAACGGCCGGTTCAGCGTCCATCGGTGCTTGCCGTCCATTCCGATGAACACACCAGGCGATTCGGCGTTGATCATCCAGATGAGCAGGGCCGGATCGGTGTCGGTCCACGGCGACAGGTCGGCGTGGAAGTAGATGTTCACCTGCCGACCCAGCTCCGGCATTCCCGCCATGCCGATTCCGAGGTCGGCGCGCAATGTGCCCGCCGCACCATCCGCCGCGACCACATAGCCTGCCGCGATAGTTCTTGTCGCACCGCCGGATTCGACGAGCACGTCGACCTGATCACCGGTATCGGTGACGCGGACGACGCTGGTGTCGAAGTGAACGGTGGCCATGCCCTGCGCTCGCAGCGCGTCGAGCAGCCGCTGCTGGACGCGATCCTGCGCGCACGAGGTGATCATCTCGGGAGAAGCGTTGCCGCGGCGTACGATTCGCTCCGCTCCCCCGTCGGCCAGATTGATCCGGCCGAGCGGCTCCCCCGCGAGGGTCTGCTTCCAGACGATGTTCAGCATCCACTCCGGGGCCACCGCGTCACCGGTGACAGCGGCGGCGACACCCCAGGCGCGCAGCAGTTCCATCGAGCGCGTATTGACGACGTGCGCGCGGGGATGCGGATTGACCGCCCCGAAACGCTCACAGACGATGCTCGGAATACCGTGTCGCCCCAGCACATACGCGGTGGCGAGGCCGACCGGGCCCGCGCCGGCGATGAGCACCGGGGTCTGTTCGTCCGCGCTCACGGCCGCCGCACCAGATCGGCCAGGGGCTCGCCCGCTTCGAATCGGGCGACGAGTTCGTCGGCATCGAATTCGACGCCGATGGGATTGGCGTCGAACGCGCCGGAGTCGAAGAAGTCCGCCAGCTCCGCGTCGGTGGCGAAGTTGTCGATCTGCAATTCGATGTGGTTGCCCTCCGGGTCCTCGTAGTACATCGAGGTGGTGGGGCCGTGGTTGATGGTCCAGAACGGTTGCACGCCAACGGCCTTCAGACGCTGGTAGGTGCCGAGCAGGTCGCCCAGCGAGTCGTAGGTGAAGGCGACGTGGTGCAGTCCCGAGTGCGCGTCCGTGGGCCGCTGGGACGCGCCGGTGGCGAGGAAGGCGACGCGATGATGCTCGTCGTCGTAGGTCACGAAGGCCAGCATGTCGTTGCCGAACACCAGGCGACCCTCGAGCACCTGCACGTACCAGTCGACCATCTCCGGCAGCCGGCCAGTGCGCAGGACGACGTGGGCGAGTTTTGCGGGTGATGCCATGAGCGGACTCTCCTTTGAGCCGAGACTCTCTTGAATGGGATACAAGAGAAGCTAGGCCCGCTCATGAATGGAAGTCAAGAGGTGATTATCGCCTCGCCTCCGCGGTGGCCACCAGCGAGGTGATGAGCAGGTCGATCAGCTCGCCGGTAGGCCGATCCAGCCGGCGGACGCTGATCAGCAACCCCTCGAACAGCACATGGGCGAGATCGGTGATCGACGCCGGATCCGCCCCGGCGGCGGCGCGCTGCGAGATCGCGGCCAGCAGCCGTTCTTCGAGCCAGTCCTGCATGCGCCCGTACACCGCGCGCAGCGTCTCGGTCTCGTCCATGCGCTCGTAGGCGACGCGATGCAGCCCGCGATAGGGCTCCATGCGCACCAGCAGGTCGACCAATTCGTCCCGCGGATCGCCCACCGATTCCGCCTCGACGAGTGCGCACGTCTCGCTGAAGATCGAATCGACGACGGCCGCGAAGAGGTCGTCCTTGGTGGGGAAATACCAGTGCACCGCGGCGGGCGCGATACCGGCGGCCCGGCCGACCGCCGCCACGCTGGTGCCGCGATAGCCATTGGCGGCGAAGAGTTCGCGCGCATGCGCGACGAGCTCGGCCTGACGTTCGGCCTTGGGGATGTCCTGGCGATTCTTGGGCATGGGGCAACTCTAGGCCCGCTCTTGACTGAGAGCTAAGACCTGCTCTTAACTATGAATCAAGAGAAGGCCGGTGTGGTGCCGGTGAACAAGGAGGTTCGGCATGCGTCTCTACTCCACCGACGACGGGCTCGCGCGAGAAGACCGCGCGGGCGTGCTCACGCTGCTCGATTTGCCTTACGCCGATGTCGGCGCGCTGTTGCGCGGTCCGGGACTGGACGCCGCCCGCACCGCGATGACGCTGCGGGAACAGGCCCTCGACCAAGCGGTGCTGCGGCCGCCGGTGGCACGTCCGGGCAAGGTGCTGATCATCGGATTGAACTATGCGAGCCATGCGGCCGAAGCCCTGGAAATGTTCGCGGCGCTGGGAAAGACCGACATCGCAGTGCCCAATGAACCGAACATGCAAGTCACCGCGGGATCGGCGGTCGTCGGGCCCGGCGATCCGATCGTGCTGCCGGAGGTCGCCGCGGAACAGGTCGACTACGAGGGTGAGGTCGCGCTCGTCATCGGCACGCCCGCACGCGGTGTGTCCGTCGACGAGGCCTGGCGTCACGTGGCCGGGTTGACCATCGTCAACGATGCCTCCGCGCGCGATATCCAGCTGCGCGCGATGACCGGCGACCCGAGCGCTTCCATCGGCGTCGCCAAGAGCTTCGACACCTTCAAACCGCTCGGGCCTTGTCTGGTGACCGCCGACGAATTCACCGAGACACCCGACCTCGCCCTCCGGACCCGGGTCAACGGCGAACTGCGTCAGGACGATCGGACCAGCGGCTTCATCCACTCCATACCGGAGTTGATCGCGCACGTGTCGCGGTATCAGACCCTCGAACCCGGTGACGTGATCTGCACCGGCACTCCGCGCGGGGCCGGCGTGTTCTCCGGGAGGTATCTGCGGGCGGGTGATGTGGTCGAGGTGGAGGTAGAGGGCATCGGCGTGCTCGCGAATCGGGTGGTGTGCGCGTGAACGCCCAGCTCGATGCGGCCTCCGTAGCCGGTGAACTCGCGCACCTCGAGTCGATTCCGCTCAGCGACCGAGACCTGCCGGGAAGCACCTACGAGCTGATCGCACGGACGGCTCGCCGCCATCACGACCGGACCTCACTGCATCTGCTGCCCGGCGGGAAGGGGTGGGACCGGCCCGAAACCTGGTCGTACGGCGAGCTTTTGCGGCGCATCGACCAGGCCGCGAATCTGTACGCCGCGCTGGGCCTCGAGCCCGGCGGCGTCGTCGGGCTGATGCTTCCCAATACCGGGACCACCTATTCCGCGTTCTTCGGCGCGCAGGTGATCGGTGTCGCCAACCCCGTCAATCCGATGCTCGCCACCGAACACATCGTCGACATCTTCCGGCTCACCGGTGCGCGCGTCCTGGTCGCTCCCGCACCGGAAATCGATGCCGCGGTGTGGCGTAGAGCGTGTGCGGTCGCCGCGGCCCTGCCCGATCTGCGGGCGCTGATCTCCGTCGGCGGCGCGGTCGACGACGCGCCGCCGCTATGGGCCGGGGACTTCGACGAGCTGGCCGCGGGCCAGCCGCGGGAGCTCACCTTCGACCGGCGACCCGGACCCGCGGATCTGGCGGCGTACTTCCATACCGGCGGCACCACGGGGACACCGAAAGTCGCGCCGCAGACGCACGCGAATCAGGTGTATGTCGCTTGGGCCCTCGCGCAGCACGCGATGTTCGCCGGAACGTCGGTCATGCTGGCGGGGCTGCCGTTGTTCCATGTCAACGCCGTGCACGTCACCGCGCTCGCGCCGTTCTATTCGGGGGGATCGGCCGTCTCGCTCGGCCCCCTCGGCTATCGGGACCGGGCGGCGATGGCCGACTTCTGGCGGATCGTGGAACGCTATGGCATCACCGGCTTCTCGGCGGTCCCGACCGTCTATGCCGCCTTGCCCGCCGTCCCCGATGGCGTCGAGATCTCGAGCCTGCGCGGCGGAATCGTCGGGGCCGCACCACTTCCCGGCCGAGTCCGCACGGACTTCGAATCCGCTACCGGAGTACCGATGCTCGAGGGATACGGCCTCACCGAGGCCACCTGCGTCAGCGTGCTCGCGCCGACGACCGGCAATCGACCGGGCGCGGTCGGGCTGCGGCTGCCGTACCAGCGGATCAAAGCCGTGCGGGTCGACGACGAAGGAATGCCCCGTGGCGATTGCGCGCCCGGCGAGGACGGTGTGCTCGCCATCCGGGGCCCCAGCGTCTTTCCCGGATACCTCCGGGCCGGACTCACCGGTCCGGCACCCGACCCCACCGGAATCGTGGTGGACGACTGGTTGATCACCGGGGACCTGGGCCGCGTCGACCCGGCGGGATTCGTCACCCTGACCGGCCGGGCCCGCGACGTCATCATCCGCGGCGGCCACAATATCGACCCTCGACTGGTCGAGGAGTCACTGCTCGGGCACCCGGATATCCTTGCCGCCGCGGTGGTTCCGAGACCCGACGCGCATGCCGGGGAAGTCCCCGCGGCCTATGTGGTCCTGCGCCCGGGGGCCGCGGCACCGGTCGCCGAACTGCTGACCTGGGCCGCCGCGCACGCTCCGGAACCGGCCGCCGCACCGAAGTTCATCGACCTCATCGGCGCGATACCCCTCACCGCCGTGGGCAAGGTGCACAAGGTGCCGCTGGTCCATGACGCCACGCGCCAGGTCGTAGCCCTGGAGCTGCACGCGACCCGGTTACGTGGCGACATCGCCGTCTCGACGCACAACAGCCACACGCACGCGCGGATCGAACTGGCGGGCAACGCATCAGACGAACTGATCGGCGCATTGACCGAACGGCTGGACGCGTACTCGTTCTCCTACGCCGTCGATCGCACCTAGGTTCCGGAGACGGTCACCGCGCCCGAGGGCGCACTCAGCGTCCGTAGCTGTGGTAGATCGCGTTCGCGACGACAGTGTCGCCCTGGGTCGACGGGTGGAAGGGGAGGCCGTCGATTCCGGTGCGGGGGTCGAGGATTCCGTTCAGCCAGGGCTGGGGAGAGCAGAGGTCGTGGCCTACGGAGAGGGCTCGGCCGTCGAAGAAATCGATGCCCAGGAGTTGGGCGGCTTCTCGTTGCGCGACGTCGATGCGGTCGAGGAATTCCACCAGTGCGCGGCCTCGCGGGTTGACGAACGGCGCGACGCCCAGGATGGAGAGGCAGATGGCGCCGCTGCCCGGGGTGAGGAGTTCGGGGTAGCCGACCAGGACGATGCGGGCGTTCGGTGCGTAGTACTTGATGTAGGTGACGGCGTTGCTCATGCGCTTGGCCATCAGGGCGCCGGAGACGCCGGTGTAATCGGTCATGCGGCCCTGCTCGACCGAATCCGGGTCACAACCCAGCTCGAGGTTGAACACGCAGGACTGCAAGGAGCTGAACAGGGTCTGATCCGATGATCCCCATTTGTCGTTCATTCCGAACTGCAAAGTCACCAGTTTGGTGTTCGGCCCGAAAGCGCCCTCTTTGTCGGCGCGCTGCGCCTGCTGGGCCATGGTCCAGCCGGGGCCGCTGTCGATCGACGCACCGGGACACGAAGGATCGGACACCCGGTCGGTCCCGTGCACGCCCATCAGCTTGGCCAGCTGCACCGGCCAGGCCGTGGCTCCGTGCCGATTGCAGTCGTTCTTGCCCTCGAAATGATCCCAGTCGTTGGCGGAGAACGAATCTCCCAGCACCACAAGCTCTTTGCCCGCTGGAGCCGGGTCCGCCGCGACGCTGCCCGCCGTCGCCGTCGTGACCGCGAGCGCCGCGATGGCCGCGCGCATCCACCGTCGGCCATTACCCAGCGACCCAACAGACACTACTGACACCCCGAATCCATACTGAAGCGCGATCTTTTCAACTCAACCGGGCAGCGTATCCGACCAGAGCGGCGGATATCCCCGTTTTCGGAGGTCAGGGAATTTCGGCCGCCATTCGGGCGCGACGCCATTCGGCGGGGCTGCAGCCGTGGTGGCGGCGGAACCAGCGGGAGAAGTTCGCGGGGGCGGTGTAGCCGAGGAGGCCGGCGACGTCTGTGAGCGAGCGGCGGGGGTTGGCGACCAGGTGGCGGGCCAGTTCGGCGCGGGTGGAGTCGAGCAGGGAGCTGAAGGTCTCGCCTTCGGCGGCGAGCCGGCGGTGGATGGTGCGGCGGTCGACGCCGAGGCTGCGGGCCACATTGTCGACCGAGCAGCGGCCGGTGGGCAGGAGCAGTTCGATGAGTTCGCGGACGCGTTCGGCGGTGGTGACGGGGCGGACGGGGAGGAGGGGGTCCAGCAGCTGCTGGGTGTAGGCACGCAGCTGCGGATCGGCCATGGCGTTGGGTGCGTCGAGATCGCTTGTGTAGGCGAGGATTCCGTTGAAGTCCTGCCCGAAGGTCACATGCGGCCCGAAGGTGCGGTGATGGGCGCGCGAGTCCGGCGGGGCGGGGTGGGTGAAGCGAACCTCGACGGGCTGCCACGCGGCGCCGCGGAATCCGGCCAGCAGGCCGTGCAGCACGCCGACGGCCAATTCGACCGATTGGCGGGTATCGCCGGGCTGGCCGGTATCGAGGGTGAGCCGGATGGTGGCGAGGCCGTTCTGTTCGGTCAGGCGGGTGCGCAGCGCCTCGTTGTAGGTGTCCTCGTGCCGCGACATCACGGTCAGCGCGCTGCGCACATCGGGTTCCTCGCGAATGACCAGGCTCAGCGGACCCAGGTTGGCGAAGCGGCGGCGGGCGGCCAGGCGCAGCCCGAAATCGGGGCATTCGGCCGCGGCGGCCGAGCGCTCCAGGAGGTCAGCTATCGCCGCGGCGGGGACCCATCGGTCCTGCAAGCTCAGCCCGGCGGGGTCCAGACCCGATGCGCGCAATAGCCCCACCGGGTCAATTCCCAGCGATTTACCCAGGTCAACGTACTCGTTCAGTGCCGCGTAACGGGCCAGCGGTTTCAACGTCTCTCCGATGTCCCCAAATGATCAATCCTCCGTCCCGCAATGATAAGCGATCGACATTTCCCGTCCCTACAGTTGGTTATGTTCCAGCTACCGCAGCCAGATCGAAGTGGAAGGACGAGAACGTGGCCACAAGCAACGAGGATTGGTCCAAGCCGGCCGCCATGGCACTCCCGGAGACGGGATATTTCGAATTCGAGCAGGGGCGATACGGACCGGTCTATCCCCGCACCCCCGCCAACTACGGATTCTCGATCATCGCCAAGGTGAAGCCCGGCCACGAGGCCGCGATCCGGGAGCACGGCAAGGTCATCCAGACCGCGGTCGAACAAGACCCGACCGTGCTCGCGCCCCTGCGCCTGCACTACCTGCGCTGGGTGCTGTTCGATATCGGCGACGGCCTCACATTCCAGTACCAGGGCATCTTCGACACCGACTTCGACAAGTACCTCGAGGACGCACTCGACCTGTTCCTATCCACGGGCCTCACCACCACATTCGTGAATCTCGAAGGCTTTCCCGAAGATTGGCGCACCAACCGGTCCGCCGCCATCGAGTTCTTCCGCAAACACCAGTTCCCGAGCTTCCTCGAGTACGGCGAGTACCCGTATGTGACCTCCGACGAGATCAAGAAGGCACTACGGCTCAAGTCGGCGTTCTCGAACATGCTCGACGAGATGCAGTAGCGGGACCGATCGTGCTCGAATTCGACGATATCCAGCACATCCTGCTGACCCGGGTGCCCGCGCTGACCGGGCGCTACGAGTTCCTTTCCTTCACCGACCCGGCCGCGGCGCGCGCATGGCTCGCGGCCATGACCGACCGGGTGCCCTCGGCCGCCGATCTCCAGGAGTCGGTGGACACCGACAAGCAGTGGGTGTCCGTGGCTTTCACCTGGAACGGTCTGCGCGCCCTGGGCGTCCCGGCGGACGCGCTGGCCAGCTTTCCGGAGGAATTCCGCCAGGGCATGGCCGCCCGGGCGGAGGTCCTGGGCGACGAAGGGGCCAACCATCCCGACCATTGGGTCGACGGCACCGCGGGAGAGGATCTGCACGCCATCGTGATCCTGTTCGCCCGCGACGCCGCCGAACGCGAACGCCGGGTGGCCGACCACAATGCCCTGCTCGCCGCCTTCCCGGGCGTGACCGTGTTGTCCTCGCTGGACCTGGAGGCGGTGCCGCCGTTCGACTACGCGCACGACCACTTCGGTTACCGGGATCGCCTGTCGCAGCCAGTGATCGAGGGCAGCGGCGAGGAACCCACCCCCGGCAGCGGTGCGCCGGTGAAGGCCGGGGAATTCATCCTGGGCTACCCCGACGAGCGAGGCGAACCGAAGGAACAGCCGCAGCCCGAGATACTGTCGCGCAACGGCACCTTCATGGCCTACCGCCGGCTTCGCGAGCATGTGGGTCGATTCCGCGACTTCCTGGCCGAACACGGCGCGACCGCCGACGAGCAGGAAATGGTGGCGGCCAAGCTGATGGGCCGGTGGCGCAGTGGCGCGCCGCTGGTCCTGGCTCCGGAAACCGATGACCCGGAGCTGGGCGCGGATCTGTCGCGCAACAACGACTTCAACTACAAGGAGATGGATCCGCACGGCTACGCGGTGCCGCTCGGCTCCCACATGCGCCGCATGAATCCGCGCGATACCGGCGTGAACATACAGCGCCGCCGCATGATTCGGCGCGGTGCCACCTACGGTTCGCACCTGCCCGAGGGCACGCCCGAGGACGGCGCGGATCGCGGGATCGCGGCCTTCATCCTGTGCGCCAGCCTGGTGCGCCAGTTCGAGTTCGCCCAGAACGTGTGGGCCAACGACAAGTCCTTCCACGAACTGGGCAACGAGCGCGATCCGATCATCGGCAATCAGGACGGCACCCTGGAATACAAGATTCCGAAGCGCCCGATTCGCAAGACCATCAAGGGAATTCCCGCGTTCACCACCGTGACCGGTGGCGCCTATTTCTTCCTGCCGGGGCTGCGGGCCCTGCGCTACCTGACCACTCTCACCGACAGCGAGGAAGCATGAGCTCGTTCACCCCGGCCCGAACCTATAACCAGTCCCACGTGGCCCGCCCCTACACGCCGGGCAAGCGCCGCATCAGCATCTACTGGACCTGGAGCTATCCCTGGGAGTCTCAGCGGAATCCGGCCGAGCTGGACAACCGCTTCTCCACCATGACCGAGGTGCGCCAGGCCCTCTGGCCCGCCTACGAGACCCCCGAATACGACGCCGCCCACTTCCTGCAGGGCATCGCGGGCACCCTCGAACTGTTCCACCGCTCCACCCTGCACTTCCAGCAGCTGGCCGGTGAGGTGACCGAGCATCCGGTGGCGGTGTTCCAGCGCATCGACCAGGCCGGATACAAGCTGCCGATCGACGAGCGCATCCTGGCCGACACCGACACCCTCATGGTGTTCGGCCTGGATCACCTGCTCGCACAGGAGGCGGCGGCACCGGAGGAGATCGCGGCCATCCAGCAGTGGTTGCAGCGGGAAGGCACCTGTCTGTTGCTCGCCCCGCACCACGATGTCGGTTTCACCGATGACCTGGCGCAGCGTCAGGTGGAGTTCGAGCACCACGGCGACCCGCTGGTGCCGCGCCAGCAGCGGTTCGGCGCGTACACGCGTTCGCTGATGACGGCCCTGAACGTCCCCGTCCACAATGTGTACGGCCTGCGTCCGGCCGTCGTCGAGGGCACCAAGTCGATCGCGCCGCTCACGGCGTTCCGCGATCTGGACGCGCCGCGCCTGCTCGACAACGTCACCACGTTCAACTTCCACCCGCACCTGCCGCACTACCAGCTCACCGAGCCGGAGAGCGATTCCGTGCGGCTGCTCGCCCGTCAGCCGATCGAGTTGTCCCGCCCGCATCCGTTCATCGAGGCGGGCAATACCGAGTTCAACACCCTGCTGTGGTTGCCGCCCAACGATGTTCGCGCCGGCGACATCGTGATGGCGGACTCCACCAACTTCACGACCCTGTTCGGCGGCACCGACAGCCTCGTCAACTTCTGGCGTAATCTCGCGGCGATGGCCTCGTGATCGCAGACCTGCTGCCCTTGGCGATCGGTGTGGCGCTCTCGCCCATACCGGTGGTGGCGGCCATCCTCATGCTGTTGTCCGCCAATGCCGGACGGGCGAGCGCCGGCTTCGCGCTCGGCTGGGTGACGGGGATCGTGACGGTCACGGGCCTCGTCACCGCGGCCGCGGCATCGGGTTTGATGCGGTCGGCGAGCCAGCCGTCGATCGCGGCCTCGGTGATCAAGACCGCCATGGGCCTGCTGCTGGTGTACATCGCGGTGCGCCAGTGGGGCAGTCGCAAGGACGATTCGATTCCGGGGTGGATGAAAGCCATCGACGAACTGGGGGTCGCCAAGGCCGCGGGCTTCGGACTGCTGGTGTCCCTGCTGAATCCGAAGAACCTGCTCCTGTGCATCACGGCGGGAGTGACCATCGGCACCGCGGGCCTGAACCCGACCGGCACGGCGACGGCCTTGACCGTCTTCGTCCTGCTGGGCGCCGCCTCGGTACTCGTCCCGGTCGGCGGGTACGCCATCGCGGCCGATCAACTGCGCGGCGCCCTGGCCCGCCTGAAGAACTGGCTACAGGCGAACAACCACACCGTGATCGCCGTGGTGTTCATGGTCATGGGCACCACCGCCCTCGCCAAGGGCGTGACCGGCTTCTGACGGATCAGGAAGTGAGATGGGGACATTCGGCATCCAGTTCGGGGATCCACGGACACGACGCGATCCCGCACCGGCCGGAGGTGTGATTCGGCTGGGCGAGGATGGGGAGACCATCTCGGAGTGGACAGCGCAGATCACCGCTGTCGAGGAGTTCCTCGACAGCGGTGATCTTCAGGGGCGAGGGCGGGTTACCACTGGCCGGGGGTGTAGGAGCCGCCGACCATGCCCGCGAGGACGTTGAGGCGGTTCCAGGCGTTGATGGTGGCGATGAGGGAGATCAGGGCGCCGATCTGGTCGTCGTCGTAGTGCTTGCGGACCTGGGCCCAGGTGTCGTCGGAGATGGCTGAGGAGGTGTCGGCCAGGCGGGTGCCCTCCTCGGTGAGGGCGAGGGCGGCGCGTTCCGGGTCGGTGAAGACGGTGGATTCGCGCCAGGCCGCGATCATCGCCAGGCGGACCGGGGTCTCGCCGGCGTGGGCGGCGTCCTTGGTGTGCATGTCCAGGCACATACCGCAGCCGTTGATCTGCGAGGAACGGATCTTCACCAGTTCCTGGGTGGCCTTGGGCAGGCTGGACTCGTCGATCACCCGGGCGGCGGTGACCAGTCGCTTGTTGAACTTGGCGGCAATGTCATTGGCGTACAGGTTGAAACGCGGTTCCATGATCTTCTCTTCTCTCGATCGACAGATTGGTAGCGGTCTCGGTCAGACGGCGAAGCCCAGGCCCATGGCCACGGCGACAGGGACCAGGTACAGCAGAGGGAACGGGATGCTGCCGTAGTGGCGGGCGCGGATAATGGTGATCACCGCACCGGCGAAGTACAGGATCAAGCCGATCGCGGCGGCTACCCCGATGAAGGGAATGAACAGTCCGGCGATCAGGCCGACCGCGCCGGCCGCCTTGGCCAGCGCCAGCGGGGTCCACCACGATTCGGGCACCGAGTACTGGCGCAGCGGGTCCACCACGAACTCGGCCCGGCGGTACAGCGAGAACGCCGAGAAACCCACCCAGGCGGCGGCCACGACGGTGACGATGACATAGGCGATGTACATGATGGACTCCAATTTCATTGCGGGAGAGAGCTATAAGGCCCTCTGCGAGTGCGGTAGCCGGGGTCCGGAGCGCGCTGCGTTTCGGTCGGCTTCGTCAAGGTGACGACGCAGCCCGTGGATGTGTGACACGGCCGATCGCGCAACGTTTCTCGCGTGGTCCGCGAATATCTCGGTAGTACCGAGGGGAGAGGACTGGTCATGAAACGGATCGTCGGGATGGGCATGGCGGTTGCGGCGTTGGCGCTCGTTACGGGCTGTCAGGACGGGGCCACCACGCCCAAGCCCGCAGGGACGCCGACCACCACGGTGGGTGCGCCCGGGGGTGTGCAGCCGACGGGTGCGGAGCAGGCGCCGGTGGTGACGAAGCCCGCGGGGGACGGGACGCCTGCCACGGCGGGTGGCGGGAAGTGTGTGGATCTGAAGTCGCCGGTGGTGACGGCGGCGTTGGGGAAGCTCGGGGCGAATGTGGGTGGGGAGGGGTTCTCCGCGCAGAGTGGGACCGAGGCGAAGGTGGGGTCCTGTCCGGCGCTGATGTGGGTGCTGGCGGATACGCCGCATGGGACGGCCAGTTCGCCGTGGCATGTGATGTTGTTCAACCAGGCCGGGTACCTGGGGACCGCGACGAAGAAGTCGACGTCCTATACGTCGGTGGTCGGGTCGTCGGATCGCAGCGTGCAGGTGCAGTACCGGTGGCTGGCGGGAAGCGATCCCAGCTGCTGCCCGTCGGGTGGGCCGGTGGTCGTGACGCTCATGCTGGGGGCGGACGGTCATACGGTGACGCCGGATCGGGACTTCCCGACCGAGGTGACCAATCCCAAGTAGTCCTGTCGAAAAGTGAGCAATCCTGCTGCTCCGGTGGACCGGGAGCGGCGGGATTTGCCGTATCTGGAGGAAGAATACGCAGGTGGGGCAGGGTATTCCGGGGGCGCGGAGGGGTGATTCGAAAGAGAGTAGAAGGTGAGCTGGTGGTCACTTTAGAGTTCGAATCACCGTGACCTTGCGGTAGATCACCTCGGAAGGGAGTCGATGATGACAACCGACCCAGCGCTCCGCACCGGGCTGACCGTGTCCGGCCGTCCCATGTCCGGGCCGCTGCAGGACGTGCGCACGCTGTCCCGGCAATTGGTGGGGCATTTCGTCGACACCGTGATCCCGTGCGGCACCCTGCCCGGGGATGTGATCTCCGGGGACGTCACCCGGGTCACCCGGGTCTGCCTGGACCTGGCCGTCAGCATGTTGGACGGCAAGGACATTCCCGCGAAGGTCGAGCGGCTGTCGGACGCGGCCGCGGGGTGGGCGCGGGAGGGGGTGCCGATCGACACCGTGCTGCATTCGGTCCACGAGGGATTCAAGGTCGGGATGGACCTGATCACCTCCGGGGCCACCGCACAGGATTACGCGCACCTGATGGACGCCGCGAGACTGGTGGTGGAGCTACTGGACACCATCAGCGCGACGGTGGCGCGGGCGTACGTGAGTGAGCTCCGGGCAGTGGTCAGCGAACACCACAATGCCGTGCACACCCTCACCTCGGCGCTGCTGGGCGGCCACCCGACCTCCACCATGGCCCGCGAATGCGGCATCGATATCGCGGCCGAGTATTCGGTGGTGGCCCTGGATATTCCGCGGCATCGGGACGAACAGCACCCGATGCTGGACGGAAAAGTGGTGGCCCGCCGCAAATTACGCCGCGTGCAGGCCGAACTCGCCACACGCTGCGGCGAATCCGCGCTGGCCCTGTTGAGCGTGGACGGCGGCACCGTCCTCTTGCCCACCACGAGCCCGATCACCGAACAACTCGACGAACTGCTCACGCGATTGTCGGCGGCCGCGCGCGTTCCCATCACCGCGACGGTGGTCGTCGCCGCACCGTCCGATATCCCGTCGGCCGCCGACCGGGCCCACGAACTCCTGGACATCGTGCACCGCCTGGCCTGCGAACCGGGCCTCTACCGATTCACCGATATGGCGCTGGAATACCAGCTCACCCGGCCCGGCCTGGGCCGCGAAACCCTCGGGGCCCTACTGGATCCGCTCGACGCGCATCCCGAACTGCTGCAAACCCTGCGCTGCCACATCAGCACGAACCTCAACCGCCGCCGCACCGCGCGTTTGATGCACATCCATACCAACACCGTCGACTACCGGGTCAAACGCATCTGCCAGATCACCGGTTTCGACCCGACGGTGACCTCTGGTCTGTGGCAGCTGCGGGCGGCGCTGATCGCCCGCTCCTTCACCGACCGCGAGTAGCCGCGAACGACACTTCCGCGGTGGCATAGCCGAACAGCTTGCGCCCCTGCGATCGGGCGTCGATCGCGATCGTCGCGGTCCGCCGCCGCCGGTCACAGGCGATGACGCGGCCGTTGAACTCGATATCCGCGCCCTCGAAACGCGGAACCGCGAGATAGTGCACGTGATTGGCGAATTCGGCCCAGAACTTGACGACCGCGGCGGGATCCCGGGTCCACGAGCTGACATACCCGGTGGCCAGCGCCAGCACCAGCTGCCCGGGCGCGACCTGCACGGGCCGCCCCGACGCTGTGAACCGACGGCGGTCAACCTCCGTATCCCCCACCGCGAGCGCGTAGTTCGCCAGATCGCGTGCGGTCACGGTGGCCCCCGCTGTGGGCAGGGCGGTATTGACGGCCAGACCGTCGAAATCGATGTGCGAGCCGTCCGCTCGCGGCTTCCCGCTGCGCCGGACGGCCGCCCGGACCACCGGGTCGGCGTATTCGGTGAGACCCACCCTGGCGGCCGGCCGGGCGCGGGCCGGCGCGCCGCCGGTCTCGCGACCACCGACCAGGAGAGCCGTGGAGCAGGTCTGCACCGGCTTCCCGTGCTGATCGGTGAGCGCGCCGGTGACGGTCACGACATCGAAAGACCGGAAATGCCGGAATGATTCGATGGAGAAGTCGCAGTTCAGCACGTCCCCCGCGAGTAACGGACGACCGATCTCGAGGGTTTGGTCCACGTGGACGACCCGGTCCGCCCGGGATCCGGTGATCAACCGTTCGAGGACCTCGCGACGCGCCTGCTGCCACACCAGCGCCCCGAAGGTCGGCGGGGCGACGAGTGCGTCGAAACCCCAGCGCGCCGCCGCGGATTCCTGCCAATGCGCGGGATGGTAAGCCTGCACGGCTCGCGCGAACTCCCGAATCCTGCCGCGCTCCACCGGAAACGAACCCGCGCACCGATAGTGGTGCCCGACCAGCGCGCGCGCCTGCTCCGCGGCCGCGCTCCGAGCATCTGTGTTCACCCGATCGATGATTCGCCGTCCGCCTGGCTACTCGCGCGTTCGTTCGTCAGATTCAGAAGACTCACCGCCGCGCGAAACCGGGTTTGTGACGGAGAACCCCCGCATCAGCGCACCCTTTGTTGCACGCCATGGCTGCGCCACCGCCGATTCGGGCTGCTTTCCAAATTCCCGTTCAGCACCGGTCCGACCAGCGTTTCCGCTCCTAGGTTCGCCCTCATGAGACGAAGAACCCGCCCGCACGCGCTACGGGCACTGGTCATGGTGGGAGTGTCACTGCTGACGCTCGGATTCGCGGGGACGGCGGCGGCCGAACCCTCCGGCAGCGGCGGCACCGGATCGGCCTGCACCTCCGGGAGCGGCGCCGGCTCGGGCAATGGCTCCGGAAACTGTTTCGGCGGTTCGGGATCCAGCGCCGGACTGTCGGGCGGCTACGCCTCCGACACCGTCGGCTACGGTCCGCCCATGACGTCCTGGCTGGCCGCGTTCGGGTACGGCCTGGCCAATCCCGATATCGCGCCGCCCGGCACCAATGACTGGAACTGCAAGCCGACCGCCGCGCATCCGCGGCCGGTGGTGCTGGTGCACGGCACCTGGATGAACGCCTACAACGGTTTCGCGTACATGAGCAAGCCCATCACCGACGCCGGATTCTGCACCTTCACCTTCAATTACGGCCGTTCCGGCCTGGTGCAGGGCGGCGGGCTGGGTTCGGTGCTGCCGGGCGTGATGGGCACCGGCTACATCCAGGATTCGGCGAAGCAGCTGGCCGTGTTCGTGGATCGGGTGCTGGCGGCGACCGGCGCACCGCAGGTCGACATCGTCGCGCATTCGCAGGGCGGCCCGATGTCGGGCTGGTACACCAAGTTCGAGGGCGGCGGCGCGAAGGTGAAACACCTGATCACCTATGGTGCGACGCATCACGGCACCTCGCTCGACGGGATCGGCGCGCTGGGCCGGGCGATCAACAACTTCGGTATCGACGTGCTCGGCTTCGTGGAGCTGTTCGTGGGGCACGCCGGTATCCAGCAGACCATCGGCTCGGATTTCATCAACAAGCTGAACGCGGGCGGCGACACCGTGCCGGGCATCGACTACACGGTGGTCGGCACCCGCTACGACGAGATCACCAACCCGTCGGAGCTGACCTATCTGAAGGCGGGTCCGGGTGCGCGCGTGGACAACATCGTCCTCCAGGACGGCTGTGAGCAGGATGTCTCCGACCATCTGACGCTCATGTACTCGCCGCGAGCGCTGTCGATCGCCTTGCGGGCACTGGATCCAGAGCGGTTCCCGACGCTGCAGTGCACCTTCAATCCGTGGGTGATCGGCGGCGGCGGAGGGTTGTAGACGCCTCGGTCGGGGGGCTCGGCGGGCATCGCCATCACCGTCATCGGGTGATGTCCGCCGGGCTGCCGTCCATTTCGGCGCTGATCCAGGCCGCGATCATGTACCCGGTCATGGCGACGACCTCCTGCCGTTCGTCACTGCCGACCTCGAGCGCGGACGCGCGCATCACCCCGGCGAATCCGGTATTGACCAGCACCGCGGCCATCACATCGTATTTGTGGTCGTTGCCCGGGCCGAGCAGCTGGATGAGCAGCACCTTGACCAGCAACCGCAGCCGTGGCTCGAACTCCGGCAGTCCACTGTTGTAGAACTGCACGCCGCCGACCAGGGCCCGCACCAGCTTCGCGTTCGCGACCGGTTCCTGGGTGAACATCTCCAGCAGTCCGGTCACCACGTCGGTGCGCGACTGAAGGGTCTGCGTCTCCGATTGCGGCGGCAGCCCGGAAAGCCATTGGGTGAAGCGGTTCTCGACCCTTTGCAGCAGCTGCTCGAGCAGTTCGTCGACCATGACGCCGCGATCGGCGAAGTACCGGTAGACGGTGCCGATGCTGACCTCGGCCTCGGCCGCGATCCGATTGGTGGAGGTGTCGGCGATGCCCCGCTCGCCGAATAGCCGCGCGGCGGTGTCGAGGATGTGCGCGCGGGTGGCCTTCGACCGCTCCTGGGTGGGTCCGCGACGCTGTCGCGCTGCCTTCGGCGGCATCACAGCCTCCCTGCTGTGCGGCGAAAATGAGCTTTGCTCATCTTAGGGCGACGAGCTCGACCCGGCTGTATGTTGTTGCCACACAGGCTCGAAGGCCCACACGGAGGTGCCATCCATGACCGGTCGAGTACGCGGCGGCCGGGTGGCCCGGGGCGGCCGATTGGGCAAGCTGGCCGCCGGGCAAGCCTTGCGCGGAGCGGGAACCCGTGTACAGATGATCGGCCGCACCGAGGAGGCCCGGCGCATCCTCGCCGAACGGTCCACGTTGCAGGCGGCGCAACAGCTGGTCACCGTCCTCGGCGGGATGAAGGGCGCGGCGATGAAGCTGGGACAGATGCTCTCGGTGCTCGAGGTCGACCTGATCCCGGAGGCGCATCGGGAGATGTTCCGCGCCAAGCTCGCCGAATTGCGCGACCGCGCCCCCGCCGTGGATTTCGCCGCCATGCGCACGGTCATCGAGGACGATCTCGGTCCGTTGTCCCGCGTCTTCGCCGATTTCGACGAGACCCCGGTCGCCGCCGCCTCCATCGGGCAGGTCTACCGCGCCACCCTGCACGACGGCCGCACCGTGGCGGTGAAGGCCAAGTATCCGGGCGTCGACGACGCTGTCGCCGCGGACATGCGCAACCTCGAATTCTTCAGCAGGCTCTGGAAATCCGCGCTACCCAGTGCCGCCGACGGCGGTGTCCTCGATGAGATCGCCCGCAATATCGGCACCGAGCTCGACTACGTGCGCGAGGCCCGCACCCAGCACCGCGCCGCCGCCCGCTTCCGCGGCCACCCCTACATCGTGGTCCCCGACAGCATCGAAGAATTCTGCGCGCCACACGTTCTCGTCACCGAATTCATCGACGGCTCCCCCTTCGAGCACATCCGCACCCTGCCGGCCGCCGACCGCGACCGCATCGGCGAGCTCATCTACCGCTTCTACATCACCGGCCTGTTCACCGATGCCGAGTTCTGCGGCGACCCGCACCCCGGCAATATGCTGCTCGCCGCCGACGGCCGCATCGGCTTCGTGGATTTCGGCCTCTACCACCGGATGGATCCGCGGCACGTCGAATTCGAACGCACCGCCCTGCGCGCCGCCGCCGAGAACCGGCCCCGGGACCTGTACGACCTGTGGACCGACCGCGGCATCATCGACCCGGCCGCGGGCGTCACACCCCAGGAATGCTTCGAATACGTGTGGGCCGCGGCCGGATGGCATCTCCTCGACGAGGAGATCACCATCACCCCGGAACTCGCCACGGCCGCCGTCGTCCACGCCGTCGACCCGCGCTCGACCGATTTCCGCGGCATGCGCCGCCAGCTCCTGCCGCCCGAGCACGTCTTCTCCCGCCGCGCCGACCTGCTCACCTTCGCGGCATTGGGCCAACTCGGAGCGACCGGCAACTGGCACCGGATCGCCCGGGAATGGCTCTACGACGAGCCGCCGGTCACCGAGATCGGCCGTCGTTCGCGCCTGCACGCATGACCGTCCGGAAGCCGAGGTGGCAGGTGGACGTGTCCTCGGTCTGGCCCTGCCGGGCCGCCGGTCGATACCGGAGGCAGTAGTTGGGTGCGCACAGGAACGAGCCTCCCTTGGTGACGCGACGCGGAAAGCGTTCCACCGTATCGGATTCCGTGACCGCCGGATTGGCGGGCGCGCAGCACGAGGCGGGCGCGGGACGCCGGTGGTCAGCGGTGAAGAGGTCGCTGGTCCATTCCCAGACATTGCCGGTCATGTCCGACAGGCCGTAACCGTTGGGCGGATAGGTGCCCACGGCGGTGGTGCCGGGCTGTTCGGATTGTCCACGGGCGGGGAGGAATTCCCACGGGAAGCGGCCCGTCCAGGTGTTGGCCATGCGGCGGCCGCGTGGTTCGAATTCGTCACCCCAGGCGTAGGTGGCGGCGTCGAGGCCGCCGCGCGCGGCGAATTCCCATTCGGCTTCCGTCGGGAGCGATCTGCCCGCCCAGGTGGCGTAGGCGGTGGCGTCCTCGTGGGCGACCTGGGTGACGGGATGACGGTCGAGGCCGTCGAGGGTGCCGGCCGGGCCGCGCGGATGCCGCCACGACGCGCCGGGCACATATGCCCACCACCGCCGGTAGTCGTCGAGGCGCACCGGTCCGGTGGTGCGCTGGAAGACCAGTCCGCCGGGTACCAGGGCGGCGGGATCCGCGCCTGGGAAATCGTCTGGGTCCAAGGGTCTTTCGGCAACCGTCACATACCCGGTCGCCTTCACGAAGCGGCGGAACTCGGCGTTGGTCACCGGGTGCTCGTCGATCCAGAACGGTTCGACGGTCACGGTGTGGACCGGTCGCTCCTCGGGGAAGAAGTCCTCCGACCCCATGGCGAAGCTGCCGCCCGGCACCCGCACCATGCCCTTCGGGGTTACGGGCAACCCGGTGGTCACCGCTCGTCGAAGCCCACCGCGGGGCCTCGGTAGCGGTCGGCGCGGTGGGATAGTCGCTCGGAGAAGGTCTCGGCCCAGGCCATCGACTCGGTCTCGTCGGTGTTCTTCGCACGACGCCGGGTCGCCGACGGCGAGGTCGACGGCCGACGCTTCGAGCCGCCCGGGCGGGCTTGGAACGCCAGCACCCGAACTCCCCAGGCCACGTATGCCGCCACGCTCATCCCCGCGCATTCGGCGGCATCGCTGAGGGTGAGCCAGTCGTCATCCCCGACGCTCACCACGATGTCCCTGCTTGCCATGACTGAACGGTAGTCCGATTGGGTCTCTGTCGTCGGTAAACCCAGGTCCAATGCCGTGTCAGGAGTGTCAGGAGCCGTATCAGGTCGGCATCAGGCCGATATCAGGCGCCGGGGCGACAGTTCTCCCCATGAACAGCACAGCAATCGCGGCCTCGGGGCTGCGGAAGGCATACGGGGACAAGACGATCCTCGACGGCATCGATCTGAACATCGCCACCGGGAGCATCTTCTCGCTGCTCGGGCCGAACGGGGCGGGCAAGACGACCACGGTCAACGTGTTGACCACCCTGCTGCGGGCCGACGGGGGGACGGCCCGCGTCGCCGGATACGACATCGCCACCGAGACCCGCGCGGTGCGGGCGGCGATCGGGGTCACCGGTCAGTTCGCGGCGGTCGACGACCTGCTCACCGGTGAGGAGAACCTGCGGCTCATGGCGGACCTGCACCGCCTGCGCGGCAGCGAGAGCAAGCGGGTGGTCGCCGGACTGCTCAAGCGGTTCGAGCTGACCGAGTCGGCACGCAAACCGGCCTCGACCTACTCCGGCGGCATGCGCCGCAAACTGGACCTGGCCATGACCCTGGTGACCAAGCCGGACATCGTCTTCCTCGACGAGCCGACCACCGGACTGGACCCGCGCAGCCGCCGCACCATGTGGGAGATCGTGCGCGAGTTGACCTCCGACGGCGTCACCATCTTCCTCACCACCCAGTACCTCGAGGAAGCCGACCAGCTGGCCGACCGGATCGCGGTGCTCGACGGCGGCCGCATCGTCGCCGAGGGCACGCCCGACGACCTCAAGCGCCGGGTGCCGGGCAGCTACCTGCAGCTCCGGTTCCGCGACAGCGCGCAGCTGGAAGCGGCTGCCCGGATCCTGCCCGACGGCACCGCCGACCACGAGGCCCTCACCCTCCAGGTGCCGGGCGACGGCGGGTCGAATGCCCTGCGCGCCTTGCTGAACCGGCTCGCCGACCACTCGGTCGAAGCCACCGACGTTTCCATCCACACCCCCGATCTCGACGACGTTTTCCTTGCCCTGACCGGGCACGCCACCACGGAGGCCGACGCAGCATGAGCACCATCGTTTCCACCGAATCCACCGCGACCGACCGCACCGGCGCCACCGGCGGCCTGACCGCCTCGCTCGGCGACTCCACGATCATGTTGCACCGCAACTTCAAACACATCGCCCGCAACCCCGTCGCCATCTTCAATGCCGCGCTGATGCCGGTGATGATGCTGCTGATCTTCGTCTACGTGTTCGGCAGCGCCTTCAATGTCGGCGAGGACTACATCAACTACGCGACGCCGGGCATGATCCTGCTGGCCATCAGCTACGGACTCTCCGGCACCGCGGTGTCGGTCAGCTCGGACATGGCCAAGGGCATCATCAACCGGTTCAAGGTCATGGACGTCTCCCGTGGCGCGGTGCTGACCGGGCACGTGGTGGCGACCATGCTGACCAACCTGATCGCCATCGCCGCCGTGCTCGGCGTGGCCTTCGCCCTGGGCTTCCGGTCCCCGGCCTCGGCCACCGAATGGCTGGGCGCGATCGGCGTCATGGTGGCGACCTCGTTCGCGGCCTCCTGGCTGACCGTCGCGCTGGGCATGGCGGCCAAGACCCCGGAGTCGGCGGGCATGTCGGTGGTGCCGCTGATCATGCTGCCCTTCGTCAGCAGCGCGATCGTCCCGGCCGACCAGATGGGCCAGGGTGTGCGGCAGTTCGCCCAGTACCAGCCCTTCACGCCGATCATCGAAGCCCTGCGTGGCTTCCTGACCGGTCACCCGTCGGGCGGCTACACCGCCGCCGCGCTGGCCTGGTGCGCCGGGTTCGCCATCGTCGGATACCTGTGGTCGCGAGCCACTTTCAGCAAGCGAGCGTGACCCGGGCCAGCTCGTGCCAGTCCGCCCGCGCCCCCTCCCCCGCCGCCTCGGTGAAGCCGTCTTCACCGAGGCGGCTTCGTGTCGTCTGCTCGATGCGGGCCACGTCCGGATGCGAGCGGTCGGCCAGGCCGCGCACCGCGTCACCGGCCGCCAGCAGCCGCACGGCCTGCTCGGCCTGGCCGTCGCGCAGGGCCAGATCGGCGATGCCGACCATGATCCGGGCCAGCAGGGGCGCGTGCCCGCCGGCGGTCGCCGCTTGAAAAGCCGCGGCGCGTTCGGTTCTGGCGGCGACGGTGTCCTCGGCCAGATAGCCGCGCAAATCGTGGATCAGGGCGCTCATGAAGGGCTGGCCCACATCCTCACCCAACATCGTGGTCGCGAACGCGATCTGACGTTCGGTCTCCGCGCCGTCACCGTTCCAGCGGGCCAATTCCGCTCGCGCCAAGGCCAGTTCGGCCAGGCCGCTCGGCCACGCCGCTTGATCCGCGTACCGCTGGGCCTCGGTCAGCGCGACCGCGCTCGCCTCGAAATCGCCGAGCAGCCAGTACAACTGGGCCTGGCGTGACCGCATCCGGACGGCGTCCTCGATCGCGCCGACCTCGGTGGCCGCGGCCACCGCCTGCTCGAAATACGCGCACGCGCGGCCGAATTCGCCGCGCATGGCGATCCGGTCGGCCAGCTCGGTCAGCGCGAACGACATCCCCCAGCGTTCACCGATGGCCCGGAACTCGGCCAGCGCCAACTCCAGCTGCTCGTCGGCGCGCTCCCCGTCCTGACCGAGCACGACCCGCAGCTTGCCGGTCTGCAACCGGGCCAGCGCCCGCACCCACGGGTCCGCGTCGTCGAGCAGCGCTTCGAAGGCGGGCAGGAACTCGTCGGGCCCCTGCAACATTCGTTCCAGGGCGGCGAGAAAGGCCAGAGCCGGATGACTGGCGTGGATACCCTGGCTGACCTCGCTCGCCTTGTGGATCCACTCCTCCACCTGATGCTGGTCGCCGGGGCCGGAGGTCACGAAGTGCACGACCAGCCCGTACACGGTGGCCCGGGTCTCGGCGTCGACCGTCTCGCCGGGCAGCGCCGCGGCGGCGCTCACCAGTTCCAGGCCCTCGGCCTTGTGGCCGCTGAGCCACCAGTACCAGCCCGCCGCCGCGGCCAGCCCCAGCGCGCCGGGCGCGTCCTCGGCGGCGAGGGCGCCGCGCATGGCGGCCGCGATGTTGTCGTACTCGGCGTCCAGAACCGCCAGCCATTGCACCTGTTCGGCGCGGCGCAGATGCGGTTCCGCGGTCGCGGCCAGTGCCGTGAAGCAGGCCAGATGCGCGCGGCGCGCGGCGTCGGACTCCCCCGCTTCGACGAGACGATCGCGGGCGTACTGCTTGATGGTGTCGAGCATGCGATAGCGCGGCTCGTCGTCACCGGCGGTGCGCAGCAAGGATTTCTCGGTCAGCGTGGTCAGCAGTTCGAGCACCTCCCACTGCTCGACCGCCGCGTCCGCGCCGAACTCGGCGGCCGCGCACACCTGTTCGGCCGCCTCCAGCGTCGCGCCGCCGGAGAATACGGCCAAGCGGCGCAAGACCTTTCGCTCGGCGTCGGTGAGCAGCTCCCAGCTCCAGTCGACCACCGCGCGCAGGGTGCGGTGCTGCGGGATCGCGGTGCGGCTGCCGCCGGTCAGCAACCGGAAGCGGTCGTCGAGACGGTCGGCCAGCTGCTCGAGGGACATGGTGCGCAGGCGCGCCGCGGCCAATTCGATGGCCAGCGGGATCCCGTCCAGCGCCCGGCACACCCGGGCCATGGTCGCCAGGGTGCGGGCGTCGGTCGCGAGATCCTTGCGGACCGCGCTCGCCCGGTCGCGCAGCAGCTGGACGGCCGGGGAGGATTCGATCTCGGCGGCGTCGGCGTTCCCGGGCGGCAGGGCCAGCGGCTCGACCTGCCAGAGCGCCTCACCTGTGATGCCCAGGGGCTCACGGCTGGTCGCGAGGATGCGCAATCGCCGGCACTCGCCGAGCATGCGATGCGCGAAGGCGGCCGCGGCCTCGATGAGATGTTCGCAGTTGTCGAGAATCAGCAGCATGTCTCGGTCGCGGACGGCCGCGATGAGCCGGTCGACAGGTTCCGCGTTGGGCGCGCCGCCGAGCAGCGCGTCGCGCAGGCCGAGCGCGGCCAGCGCTGATTGGGCGAGATCGCCACCCGCACCCGCCGACGCCAGCTCCACCAGCCACGCCCCGTCCGGCAGCTCGGCGAGCATGGCGCGCCCGGTCTCGGTGGCCAGCCGGGTCTTACCGGAACCGCCGGGACCGGTCACCGTCGTGAGCCGGTGCGCCGCAACGAGTTCCCGCACGGCGTCGAGGTCCGCCCGCTTGCCGACGAAGCTGGTCAGCTCGGCGCGCAGATTGGTACGGCGGTCCGCCTCGCGCTGTGCGCCCACCTCGCCGCGCAGCAGCGCGACATGCAGCGCGGACAGTTCCGGCGAGGGGTCCACGCCCAGCTCGTCGGCGAGGGCCTCGCGAGTGCGCTGATAGACGGTCAGCGCCTCCGCGCCGCGGCCCGCGGCGGCGAGCGCGCGCATCAGGGAACCGGCGAGGCGTTCCCGCACCGGGTTTCGATCCACCAGCTCGGTCAGCTCGGCGACCTGGCCCGCGCCGCGGCCGAGCCGGACCTCCGTCTCGTAGAGATCCTCGGCGGCGGCCAGGCGCAGGCCGTCGAAGCGGGTGATCGCGGCGTCGACAGCCGCGTTCTCCTGCGCGCCGAGGTCCTGCAGGGGCGCGCCGCGCCACAGTTCCAGGGCCTCGCGCAGGGCCTGCGCCTGCTGGGCTTCCGCGCCGCCGCGGGCCGCGTCCAGCAGCTGTTCGAAGCGGACCGCGTCCACCGCGCGGGGCGCGACGGCCAGCCGGTAGCCGCCCGGCTGCACGTCGATCACGCCGTCCGGCAGCACCTTTCGCAGCCGGGACACCAGCGCCTGCAAGGCGTTCGCCGCGTCGGCGGGCGGCTGTTCACCCCAGATCCAGTCGACCAGCGTGGTTTTCGCGACCGCGCGGCCGGGTTCGAGGGCCAGCGCGATCAACAAGGCCCGCAACCGGACACCCGGCACGTCCAGGGATCCACCGTCCTCGGTTCGGATCTCGAGCGGTCCAAGCATCCTGATCTGCACCGGACCATTGTGCCGTCAACCCGTGACCGAGGCAGAACCTGTGTCAGCGGCCGTGTCAGGGCAGCGTCAGCCCGCTGTCAGCGCGGGCCGTCAGAGTTGCTCCCATCAGCCCGGTACCAGCCGGAATCGCACCCAGAGGAGCAAGCCATGACCGCCTTCGAGACCCCCGCCCCGATCACCGTCGACGTCGCCGTGGCCGCCGGGAACGTCACCGTCACCGCCGCCGACCGCACCGAATCCGTCGTCGACATCCGGCCCGCGAACCCCGGCAAGAAGGAGGACGTGCGCGCCGCCGAACAGGTGCGGATCGACTTCACCGACGGCGTCCTCACCGTGAAGACCCCCACCGGCTGGCGCGCCCACAACCCCTTCGCCGCCGTCGGGACCATCGCGGTCACCATCGCCGTCCCCACCGGCTCCCGCCTCACCGGCACGGTCGGCCTGGGCAACCTGTTCGGCGCCGGCGGCCTCGGCGACTGCGAACTCGAGGTGTCCGCCGGCGACATCACCGTCGAGCGCCCCCAGGGCTCGGTGACCGCGAAAGTCGCCAAGGGCGACATCCACATCACCGAAGCCGCCCGCGGCGTCCTGCGCCTGGAAACCTCCATGGGCGACCTCACCGTCGGCATCAAGCCCGGCAGCGCCGCCCAACTGGAGTCCAACACCAAGTCCGGTTCGGTCCAGAACCGCCTGGCCGCCGTCGACCAGCCCCGGGACCTCGTCCAGGTCTACGCCCACACCTCCTTCGGCAATGTCAGCATCGGCCAGGGCACCGCCGCCTGACCCTTCCGACCACGTTGACCGGCCCGGTCGCCGCCCCGCGGCGCCGGGCCGAACGCGTGTCCGCACCGAAGTCCCGGCCACCAGCGGGCGCGGTAGCGGTCCGGAGGGGCGGCGGTATCGTGGCGATCGTGGATGGTGGTATCGCCGAGGTCGGGTCGCCCGACGTGGGTCAGGTGCGGGAATGGCTGGCCGAGGCGGAGCGGAATCCCGCGGGCCTGCCGGACGCGGGGTACCTCGCGCTGCTGGAGACCGATGGCCCCGAACTGGACCGGCTGGGGGAACTCGCGGACGCCGTGCGGAAGCAGAGTGTCGGCGATGCCGTTACCTATGTCGTGAATCGGAACCTGGACACGGCCGCGGTGTCGGGCTCGGCCGCGCGGGATCGGCTGGCCGCCCTCGTCGCCGAAGCGTATGAACTCGGCGCCACCGAGATCTGCATGCAGGGCCCGCTGCCCGCCGACAGCGATGACGACTACCTGTCGCTGGTCTCGGCCATCACCGGCAGCGCACCCCTGCATCTGCACGCCTTCCGGCCCGAGGAGCTGCTCGACGGCGCGACTCGGCTCGGGGTGCCGTTGGACGAATACCTGGTGCGGGCCAAGGCTTCCGGGCTGGGGTCGGTACCCGGCACCGGAGCGCGGATTCTCGACGACGACGTCCGTGCCCGGCTCAAGGGCGGGCCGGATCTGCCGGTGAGCGAATGGGTTCGGGTGATCGAGGCCGCGCATCGCGCGGGGCTGACCTCCACCGCGACCATGGTGTACGGGCATATCGAGACTCCCGCGCAGCAGCTCGCGCATCTGCGGCTGCTCGCGGAGATTCAGGACCGCACCGGCGGCTTCACCGAATTCATCGCCATGCCCATGGATCCCGTCACCGCGGCGGCCGGATTCCGCACGCCCGAGGTCCCGGAACGCCTGCGGCGGCAGTCCCGGGCCGTTCACGCCGTCGCGCGGCTGCTGTTGCACGGGCGGATCGACAATATTCAGGCCGCCTGGCCGCGGCTGGGTGTCACCGCGGCGGTCGAGCTGCTGAGCTGCGGCGCCAACGATTTCGGCGGACTGCTGCTCGACGGGCGGCTCGCGCCGGCATCGGGTCCCGAGGCCGGACTGACCCTCACCGTCGAGGATGTCGAGCGGATCGCGGGCGAGCTGGGCCGCACCCTGCGGCAGCGCACCACCCAGTACGGCTGGATCTGACGCCATGGCTTCGAATTTCACCGCGGCACCTGCCCCGGAAGAGGTCGACGTCCTGATCGTCGGCGCGGGGTTCGCCGGTATCGGCATGGGCATCCAGCTGGCCCGCCGCGGCCGGGAATCGTTCGTGATCATCGAACAGGCCGAGGATGTGGGCGGCACCTGGCGCGACAACCGCTATCCCGGTGTGGCCTGCGATATTCCGGCGCACCTGTACTCGTTCTCGTTCCTGCCGAACCCGCGCTGGTCGCGGGTGTTCGCCGAGGGCGCGGAGATTCACGACTACCTGCGCTCCTGCGTGAAGCAGGAAGCCCTCGAACCGTATCTGCGGCTGAATTGCGCACTGGAACAGGCGGAATGGCTCGAAGCCGAGGAGCGCTGGCGGATCCGCACCTCGCAGGGCGAGTTCTCGGCCGCGAACCTGGTCATCGCCACCGGGCGGCTGACCGAACCCAAGATCCCGCCGATCGCGAACCTCACCGAATTCCGTGGTCGCCGTTGGCATTCGGCGCGCTGGAATCCGAAGGTCTCCCTGGTCGGCAAGCGAGTCGGACTGGTGGGCACGGGCGCGTCGGCGGTGCAGATCCTGCCGCGGCTGGCGGGCGAGGCCAGTGAAGTCGTGGTCTTCCAGCGTTCGGCCCCGTACGTGCTGCCGCGCGGGGACCGCTTCTACACCCCCGACGAGCTGGCCGGATTCGCCGCCGACCCGCAGTCGATCACCGCGCTGCGGGACGAGCTGTTCGCCGAGGCGGAGCTCAGCATCGCCGCGCGCCGCCGCCGGCACCCGGAGATCGATCTGCTCAGCCGCCGCGCGCTCGACCACCTGGCCGCGCAGGTCCGCGATCCGGAACTGCGGCGGCGGCTCACCCCGGATTACGAGATCGGCTGCAAGCGAATCCTGTTCTCCGACGAGTACTACGCGGCCCTGCAACAGGACAATGTGCGGCTGGAGTCGACCGAGCTGACCCGGATCAGCGACGGCCTCGCCATCGCCGCGAGCGGACAGGCCCACGACCTCGAGGTGCTGGTCTTCGCGACCGGCTTCAACGCCACCCGCCCGTCCATCGCCAAGCGCATCCACGGCCGCACCTCCCTGCTGTCCGAACGCTGGAGCAACGGCATGGCGGCCCACGCCTCCACCACCGTGGACGGCTTCCCGAACATGTACGTCCTGGACGGTCCGAACGCGGCGCTCGGCCACAACTCGGCCATCTACGTGATCGAGACCCAGATCGACTACGTGCTCAGCGCTTTCGACCACCTGGCGGCGGTGCCGGACACCGTCCTGGAGGTCACACCCGAGGCGGTCGAATCCTCCATGGCCGATATCGAGAACCGCGCCCGCGACACCGTCTGGACCCAGGGCCGCTGCACCAGCTGGTACCGCGACGAGCAGACCGGCCGCGTCACCCTGCTGTGGCCGGACTCGGCGGAATCGTTCCGGCAGTCCAACGGGGCGTTCGACATCAACGCCTACCGGTAGCCCGTCCGGGCCGGCCCTGGAATGAACACTGGGCGCCCCGAGCGTTTCCACAGCGTTGTCTCCGGGACCGCGGCGGTGCAGCGGCCTAGGCTGAGGGCATGACGCCGCTGCAGCGCTATATCGCAGAGGAAATCGCCACCGACCACGTCGAGGGCCTGCTCAGCCGCCGCGAGGCGCTACGCCGGTTGAGTCTGCTCGGCATGGGAGCGCCGGCCGCGGTAGCGCTGCTGGCTTCCTGCGCCGAATCGGCCCGGCAGTCGACTCCCGCCACGACCGCCGCCGGACCTTCCGCGAGCCCGTCGTCCCCGCCGCCGGGCGCCGCGAACGCGGTACCGGCCGCTCCCATCACCTTCGCCGGACCCGAGGGCCGCACCCTGCAGGCCGCCTGGGCCGAGGCGGCGCAGCCGCGCGGCGGCGTGCTGGTCATCCATGAGAACCGCGGCCTGACCGACCACATCCGTTCGGTGACCGGCCGTTTCGCGGGCGCGGGCTATTCGGCGCTGGCGGTGGATCTGCTCTCCGAGGAGGGCGGCACCGCCACCTTCACCGATCAGGCCGCCGCCACCGCCGCCTTGAGCAAGATCCCTCAGGATCGCTTCATCGCCGACCTGCGCGCGGGCCTGACCGAGCTGGGGCGGCGGGCGCCCGGAAAGCGGCTGGGCGCCACCGGTTTCTGCTTCGGCGGCGGCCTGACCTGGCTGCTGCTCACCTCCGGCACTCCCGAGCTGGCCGCCGCCACCCCCTTCTACGGCCCCTTCCCCGACGGCGGCCAGGTCACCGGCTCCCGGGCCGCCGTCCTGGCGGTCTACGGCGCGCTCGATGCCCGCGTGGACGCATCCCGGCCCGCCGCCGAGGCCGCCCTGGACCAGGCCGGCCTGCCGCACGACAGCTATGTCGCCGAGAACGCCGACCACGCCTTCTTCAACGACACCGGCCCGCGCTACCAGCCCACCGCCGCCGCTGAAGCCTGGCGGCGCGTGATCGATTGGTACGGCCGCTATCTGGCCTGAGCGTCGTGGAGTTGTGGTGCGCCGCATCACCGGCGCGTGTCGGATTCCGGACGAGGCCGGGCAGGTCTGGATCCACGAGACGCCCGCGGACAGCTGGGGTACCGCCGGTCGCCTGACCGCGGACGGCAGGTAGCGGTGAACCGGGCGGGTCGCTGAAACCGGACCCCACGGTCCTAATCGACTGCGGCACACCCGAACCGACCCGCCGGTACCGATAGATGTCGGAGCCGTGACAACCTGGCATCGACTGCACATACCCGCAGGTAGGCCCCGGTTCTAGTGATACAACGGCAGCATGACGGAGGTTGCCGGCCCCAAGCTCGTACCCACACCCGCGGGCCACTCGGTGGAATTCTGGGGCTATTGCATGTGGGGCCTGGCCGCGCTGGCTATCGCCGTATCGGAACTGGCATCGGTGTTCGGGCTGGCGAGCTGGCCCACCATCTCCAATACGATCGGCCATCTCGAGACCCAGCATTCGATCGTGCGGGTGGTCGTGGTGACGGTGATCGTGCTGCTCGCCTATTACGCGGTCCCGCAACTGACCACCCCGCCCGATCCCGTCGTGCAGCAGGTGGCGGGACGCACCACTACCGTGAACGGCCGTGTCACCAAGACGGATTCGGTGATCACGCTCCTGGGCGCGGGCTATCTCACGGCAGCCTTCGCCACCTACGCCTTCGGCGTCCTGTTCGCCATCGCCGACCGCGGCATGAACCCGCACTCCTACCTGGGCGCATACGTGCTCTACGGACTGATCGCCCTGATGTGGGTCATCCTGCCCAGCGTGCTGGCCATGGTCTTCACCCGAGATGTCCCGTTCCCCACGCTGTTTCGCACCATCGGCTACCTGGAGCGACGCGCGCACCCGGTCGCCGCGATCCTGCTCGCCGGACTCGTGGTGCTGCTGATCCACCTGGCCTTCTACCCCTGGCCGCGTGTGGACAGCTGATCGGTGGACGACGTGAAAACCGTTGTCAGCGAATTATTTACGCCCCCGTAGCAGTAGGAAGGCCGCGTAGGCCGCGCCCGAGAGACCGATCACCGCGACGACACCGATGGTTGTCAGGATTGCGTCCACCCTTGCGATTTTATGGACCCGGCGGGTCACGCATGCCCGATCGCGGGAAAAGGCGTATGCAGGAGATATGGGTCGCCATCCGCAGCGGACCCCCCTCTACGGGGCGTTGATGCTGGTCGGGGTCATGCTCACCGGACTCTGGGTCCGGGACTGGCCCTGGCTGTGGCTGCGGGCGCTGGGTTTCATCGCGTTGTTCGTGATCGCCTTCGCCGGGTTCCTCATGACCTTCCGCGATCTCTCATGACCAGGTCGAAGCATATTTCGGGCAATCCGGTCGAATCGAACGTGTCACAAATATTGCACACATAGCGATTTATGCATATGGTCTTGTTCGAGCGACAACGGAGGAGGGTTATGAGCGACCACGGGCATTCACACGGACACGGTCACGCCGGGCATTCGCACGGCGCGACCGCCGACAGCGACAAGCGCTGGCTGGCCGGCGCGCTCGCCGTCATCGTCGTGTTCCTGCTCGGCGAAGTCGTCGTCGGCCTGATCGCCCAATCGCTGGCCCTGCTCTCCGACGCCGCGCACATGCTCACCGACGCCGCCTCGATCGTGCTGGCGCTGTGGGCCATCCGCCTGGCCGCCCGGCCCGCCGAGGGCCGCATGACCTACGGCTGGAAACGCGCCGAGATCCTCTCCGCCCAGGCCAACGGCCTCACCCTGCTGGGGCTCGCGGGCTGGCTCACCTACGAGGCCATCCGCCGCCTCATCGACCCGCCCGACGTCACCGGCGGCCTGGTGCTGGTCACCGCGCTCGCGGGCATCGTGGTGAACGTGCTGGCCAGCTGGATGATCAGTAAGGCCAACCGCACCAGCCTCAATGTCGAGGGCGCGTACCAGCACATCCTCAACGACCTGTTCGCCTTCATCGCCACCGCGGTCGCCGGTCTGATCATCATGCTCACCGGCTTCGCCCGTGCGGACGGCATCGCCACCCTGATCGTGGTGGTGCTCATGGTGAAGGCCGGCGTGGGCCTGGTCCGCGCCTCCGGCCGCATCTTCCTCGAGGCCGCGCCCGCCTACCTCGACCCGGTCGAGATCGGCGCCGAGATGGCCGCGGTCGACTCCGTGATCGAGGTGCACGACCTGCACATCTGGGAGATCACCTCGGGCACCCCGTCACTGTCGGCGCACATCCTGGTCGACGAGGACGCGGACAGTCAGGCGGTGCGGGCCGCGGTCGCCCACATGCTGGCCGAGAAGCATCACATCGACCACAGCGTGCTGCAGGTCGACTACACCGACCACGCGGAATGCCCCGACCACGACCACGACCACGTCCCGCACTGCCAGGACGCGCACGGTCCGGTGCACCGCAAAACCATTGCGACGAACTGAGATCCGGCCCGCGGATCAGACGCCGACCGAGCGCAGGCCCGCCAGCCGGGCCAGCGCCGCGGCGGTCGGCGAACCCGGCTCAGCGGTGTAGACCACCAGCAGCTGGTCCGGATCGGCGGGCAGCGCCAAGGTCTCGTAGCCGAGTTCGAGGCGGCCCAGCTCGGGATGCTGGATCAGCTTGGCGCCACGCGTCTTCTCCTTGACCGGATGCGACGCCCACAGCCGCCGGAAATCCGGGCTGCGCTCGGACAGCTCCGCGACCAGGGCGGTGAGGCGCGGATCGTCGGGGTGCAGACCCGCGTCACGGCGCAGGAACGCGACCGTCTCACCGGCCACCGTCTCCCACTCCGGGTAATAGGCCGGCGCGGCGGGCTCGAGGAACAGATAGCGGGCCTGATTCCGCTCCCCCGCCGGAACCCTGCTGAAACCGGACACCGAGTCGCCCAGGGCATTCCAGGCCAGCACATCCATCCGCCTGCCCAGCACGAAAGCGGGTGCGGTGAGAGCGTCGAGCACCAGGCGGACACCCGGATGGATGGCGGCGCTGTACACGCCCGACGCCGTGGTGGGATGCGCGTCGACGGTGCCGCCGGGCCGGGCCAGCGCGTACAGGTGCAGCCGCTCCGGATCGGTGAGCCGCAGCGCCCGGGCCACCGCGTCGAGCACGGCGTCCGAAACATGTTTGCCGCGGCCCTGTTCCAGGCGGATGTAGTAGTCGACGCTCACCCCGGCCAGCTGCGCCACCTCCTCGCGGCGCAGGCCCGGGACCCGGCGGCGGCCGTATTCCCGCAGTCCGGCGTCCCCCGGCCGGATACGGGAGCGGCGGGAGCGCAGGAAGTCACCGAGGTCGTTCTGCATGGGATCCAGCCTACGAACCCATCCTGGTACCGGCAGACCCAGGAAAAGCGCAACCCTCGTCGGCCGCTGGAAACGCTCGCAGGATGAGGACATGACTTACGAGAACCTGTCCGGCCGTACCGCCGTCATCGTCGGAGCCGCCAGCGGCATGGGCGAGGCCACCGCCCTCCTGCTGGCCCGCAACGGGGCCCGCGTCGCCCTGCTGGCCCGCCGCGCCGACCGCCTGGAAACCCTGGCCGCCAAGATCGAGGCCGACGGCGGGACCGCGCTGGCCGTCACCGTCGACGTCACCGACTCGGCGAGCGTCACCGCCGCGGCCGCCACCGTGCACGCCGCCTTCGGCCCCGCCGACCTGGTCGTGAACTCGGCGGGCGTGATGCTGCCCAACCCGATCACCGAGGGTCGCGAGGACGAGTGGACCCGCATGCTCGACACCAATGTCGCGGGCCGGCTGCGCATCATCCGCGCCTTCCTGCCCGACCTGCTCGCCGCCGCGGACGCGGGCCGCCCCGCCGACCTGGTGAACATCTCCTCCATCGGCGCGCACGTCACCTTCCCCGCCTACTCGGTGTACGGGGCCACCCAGGCCGCCATCACCCAGCTCTCCGCCACCCTGCGCACCGAACTCGGCGCCCGCAAGGTCCGCGTCACCAATATCGAGCCCGGCCTCACCGACACCGAACTCGGCACCCATATCGACAATCCGGAGATCAGCGGCCAGCTCGACGGCATGTTCGGTCTCATCGACGCGCTGAGCGCCGCCGACATCGCCGACCTGATCGCCTACACCACCAGCCGCCCGGCCCACGTGAACCTGCGCCAGGTCATCGTCCTTCCCACCCAGCAGGCGTAACCCGGCAACAACCACCGCGCGGCGAAAGCCACTGCGCGGCCGACATTTCCGACCGTCGACCCGAGATTCGCCCAATCAACGCGGCGACCTTTCCGGATCGGGCGCGCCACAGACCGGCTGCGCCCGCAGCAGGGCGCAGCCGCCGGTCACAGGAGCGGCCGGTCCGCGCCGCCGCCGTCAGCGCCAGACGGCCGCCGTGTTGTTGAGGACGGTGGCGTCGCCGTAGCCGACCAGTTGGCCGATGGGGAGCATGCCGAGACGGCCGTGGTGGTCGAGTTCGCCGTCACCGCGCCAGCAGCCGATCTCACCGGTGCGGAACATGCGGTCGCCCGGATCGCCGAAGGGGTCGGCGACCAGGCGCTCGCCGGTGGGGGCGGGGCGGCTGTGGTAGCCGCGGGCCAATCCCGCACCGGCGACATAGATTTCGCCGATCACACCGGGTGGTAGCGGGTTCAGCTTCTGGTCCAGGATGTAGCAGCGCGTCCCGACCACCGGGCCCCCGATGGAGACCGCCACATGCGGGGCGACCGGGGTCAGGGGGCGGCTCACGGTGGCGTGCAGGCCGGTCTCGGCCCAGCCGTAGCCGCTCACGAACGACCTTCCGGCCGACCAGATTCCGGTCAGCTTGGCGGGGCAGGCTGCACCCGTGGTGGCCAGCAGCCGCAGGTCCGGGAGCGGTTCCGCGGCGGGCAGGGTGGCGAGGATGTACGGGGTCAGCACGGCGTGGGTGACCCGGGCGTCCAGCATGAGTTCGTACAGGTCCGCACCCGCGTACGGCCCCGCGGGGGCGAGCACCAGGGTGGCCCCGGAGGCCAAGGCCAGCAACAGTTCCCAGATCGCCGTGTCACGACCCGGAGTGGCGGCGGCCAGCACCCGGGCGTCGGGATCGGTGTCGCAGCGCTGCGCCTGGGTCACCACGAGATGGGCGAGCGCGGCGTGGGTCATGGTCGCGCCCCGCACCACACCGCTCGATTCGAGCGGGTAGACGACGTAGGCGGGATTCCGCAGGTGCAGCGGGCGCACCCGATCGGCATCGGTGATCGGGGCCGCGAGCGGAGCCGCCCACACCCCGGCCGGGCCGGGCGCGCTCTCGCCACTGGTCCGGCGCAACGGCGCGTCGCCGCCCTCGGCCACCAGTTCCCGGGCTCGCGCGTCGAGTACCTCCAGCGGGGCCTCACCGTCCCCGTTCCAGGACGTGATCGGACCGATGCTCAGCCACGGACCCGCGCCCGGCACCGGCAGTGAGTCCCGCCGGTAATCGGCCGTAATCCCCGCGACCGCACCGGAATCCGCGAGGATCGGGGCGATCCTGGTGATCGGCGCGTCCGGGTCGACCGCGAGGAAGGCGGCCCCGGCATGGGCCACCGCGCACACCGCCACCACCCATTCCGGCGACCGCGGCAGCGCCACCGCCACCACGTCCTCGGAGCCGATGCCCGCACCGATCAGCTTGCGCGCCAGTCTGTTCGCGTGCCCGTCCAGTTCGCGATAGCTGAGGGTCAGGCCCCCGCACACCACCGCCGGGGCCTCCGGGTCGTAGGAGGCGGCCCGGGTCAACAGCCGCGGCAGGGTCAGCGCGACGGCCGTACTGGTGTCGTTCCAACGCTGTAGTTGCCGTTGCCAGTCGTAGGGCGATTCGATGGACTCGGTGGCGCGGCGGACGAAAGCCGGTGCGGCATCGCAAACATCCGGAGAATCGGTGAGCATTGTCCCTCCCGAAGTCGAGACCTGCGGATAGCGCCGGAGCGCGGCGGTTTCACGCTCCGAATGCGGACAGTACAGCACCGAGGCAGCAAGTCCGCTGCTATTCCTTTCGTGCCGCGAATGGACGCATGATCAGGCGTTATATGGACGTCCGATCAGGCCGCGCCCGCGGCCGGGAGATCACGCCGCGACGGTGTCCGAGCGCTCCGCCCTCGCGAACTTCCTCGAACGCTTCGACACCGATATCGAACGCCTCGACGGGCTGCCCCGGCCCTGACCCGCGAGCGCGGCGGCCGTCCGGAGACGACCGCCGCGCTCGATGTCGAGGAGAACCTGGTGGACGTGCGGGAGAACTAGGTGGTGGAGGCCTTCTCGGTCTCGTGCACCGTGTGCTGGCCCGAACCCCAGCCCACATGGGCCTCCGCGCGCATCCGCTCGACCATGTGCGGGTAGTGCAGCTCGAAAGCCGGTCGCTCCGAACGGATTCGGGGCAGCTCGTAGAAGTTGTGCCGCGGCGGCGGGCAGGAGGTCGCCCATTCGAGAGAGTTGCCGTAGCCCCACGGGTCGTCCACGGTCACGACCTCGCCGTAGCGGTAGGACTTGAAGACGTTCCACACGAACGGCAGCATCGACGCGCCGAGAACGAACGAGCCGATGGTGGAAATGGTGTTCAGGGTGGTGAATCCGTCGCTCGGCAGGTAGTCGGCGTACCGGCGCGGCATGCCCATGTTGCCCAGCCAGTGCTGCACCAGGAACGTGGTGTGGAAGCCGATGAACGTGGTCCAGAAGTGCCACTTGCCCAGACGCTCGTCGAGCATGCGGCCGGACATCTTCGGGAACCAGAAGTAGATGCCCGCGAAGGTGGCGAAGGCGATGGTCCCGAAGAGCACGTAGTGGAAGTGCGCGACCACGAAATAGGTGTCGGACACGTGGAAGTCCAGCGGCGGGCTCGCGAGGATGACGCCCGACAGACCGCCGAAGAGGAACGTCACGATGAAGCCGAGCGACCACAGCATCGGTGTCTCGAAGGTGAGCTGGCCGCGCCACATGGTGCCGATCCAGTTGAAGAACTTCACACCGGTCGGGACCGCGATGAGGAACGTCATGAACGAGAAGTACGGCAGCAGCACCGCGCCCGTGGCGTACATGTGGTGCGCCCACACCGCGATCGAGAGCGCCGCGATGGCGATCGTCGCGTACACCAGCGTGGTGTAACCGAAGATCGGCTTGCGGGAGAAGACCGGGTAGATCTCCGAGACGATGCCGAAGAACGGCAGCGCGATGATGTACACCTCGGGGTGGCCGAAGTACCAGAACAGGTGCTGCCACAGCAGATTGCCGCCATTGGCCGGGTCGTAGATGTGCCCGTGCAGGTGCCGGTCGTAGAACAGGGCCAGCGCGGCCGAGGTCAGGATCGGGAAGGCCAGCAGGATCAGCAGACTGGTGATCAGGATGTTCCAGGTGAAGATCGGCATCCGGAACATGGTCATGCCGGGACAGCGCAGGACCACGATGGTGGTGATGAAGTTGACGCCGCCGAGGATGGTGCCCAGACCGGAGACGGCGACACCCAGGATCCACAGGTCACCGCCCACACCCGGGGTGTGCACGATGTCCGACAGCGGGGTGTAGGCCGTCCAGCCGAAATCCGCCGCGCCGCCCGGGGTGATGAAGCCCGCGGTCGCCATGCTCGCGCCGAACAGGTACAGCCAATAGCTCAGCGCGTTCAGCCGCGGGAAAGCGACGTCGGGCGCGCCGATCTGAAGCGGCACAATGATATTGGCGAAGGCGAACACCACCGCGGTCGCGTAGAACAGCAGCATGATGGTGCCGTGCATGGTGAACAGCTGGTTGAACTGTTCAGTGGACAGGAACTGCATGCCCGGCCGCGCCAGCTCGCCGCGCATGAGCACCGCCATCAGACCGCCGATCAGGAAGAACGAGATCGACGTGAACAAGTACATCTGACCGAGCATCTTGGGGTCGGTCGTGGTGACCAATTGATAGATGAACGATCCTTTGGAGCGTTTCCGGGGCGGGTAGGGCCGGACCGCCTCGAGGTCCTGTTCGGGCTTTGGAGATACCGCAGTCACCACATCCTCCTTCGGGAGGGTTCCGTCCAGCTCTACCAATCGGGGCACATAGAACGGCGCACAGCGTACCGACAGCTACTCAATCTTGACCGAAAACACTCCGATCGGTGCGGAGTGGGATCGAAATGCAAGATACCGCAGGGCAACCGTGACGTACATGGCGGCCACCACCCAGGTTTGGCATGCTGTTCACCCGCGATTCACGCCTCGACATCATCAAAAGCTCATATGACGCGGTCCAATATCAGTGTTATGTCTCGATCGCTGCGCAACCGCGTACTCACCGTCACCGTGGTCGGCAGCCTCGGCCTCCTGCTCGCCGTGGGATCGGCCACCACCGCCCATGGCGAACCCCGGGCAGTCATCCAGGGGCGCGGCGAGGTGACCGCGCACGTCACCGGCGAGAAGCCGAACAACAAGTGCCAGATCGCGGGCCACGACGTGAGCGGGCCATGGGGGGTCGTCGGGGCCGACGGGACCGTGAACCTCACCCTCGGCGCGGCGTATCACGGCGGCAAACGACTACGGGTGATCTGCGAGGACCCCAAGCGCGGTGACGCCAGCCTGCACACGGTGAAGTCGGACCGCGTCGCCTTCGACGGGCTGCTCTCCCCGATCCGCCAGATCATGCACAACCGCTTCTTCGGGGCCTGACCAACTCTCGTGACCCTCGAAGGCTTCGCCGCGAACCCCTAGCGGGGTACGTGCCCGGCGCGGGCGGCGGCGACCGCCGCACGGACCGCGGGGGCGGTCTCGGCCGCGAAATGTCGGGTGGGGCGCTCGCCTTCGGGGTCGACGGGGAGCAGGAATTGGCTGATGCCCTGGGTCAAGGCGAGGTCGGTGAGCTGGGGCGGGCCCATGGTGGGGTCGATGACGTAGGCGCGGCGGATCAGGGCGGGGATGCGACCGGATGAACGGGCGGCGTCGTCGATGGCGGCCATGCGGGCCGGGAGAGTGGCGGGCGGGGCATAAGCGGCGCTGCCGAGCCAGCCGTCGGCGAGTTCACCGGTCAGGCGGAGCGCGCGGGGGCCGTAGACGCCGAGCCAGATGCCGATCGGATGTGCCGGGCGCGGGCCGGGTTTCGCGCCGCGCAGCGGGTAGAAGTCGCCGGGGAGACGGGAGCGGTCGGCCTCGCCCCAGAGCGCGCGCAGCACGCCGATTGCCTCGCGCAGCGCGCTCAGGGCTTGGCCGGGGGTGCGTCGCGCGCCGCCCATGACCTCGATGGCATCCCAGAACGCGCCCGCGCCCAGACCCAGTTCGACACGACCCGCGCTGAGCAGGTCGAGGCTGGCGGCGCTGCGGGCCAGCACCGCGGGCGGACGCAGCGGCAGGTTGGCGACCGCGGGCATCAGGGTCAGGGTGCGGGTGACTCCGGCCAGATAGGACAGCAGGGTCCAGGTGTCGAGGAACGCGGGCTGATACGGATGATCCTGGACGGCCAGCACTTCCAGCCCGGAGTCGTCGGCCTGCCGGACCAGGCGCAGCAGGGCACGCCCGCGCGCCGCATCGGGCGGGACGAAGATGCCGAACCTGAGCTCATGCCCGTAATCCGCCATAGCAATTATCAAGCTACCGCGCGGGCCGGGGACACGGGCGATAACGGGCCGATTCGGCGCGTCCAGCGAAGGTATTCGTTTCAGATCGTGATCGAGCGGAAACCCAACTCCATAGTCGTTGCCGGACAACGCAATACAATCGATCCGAAAGGGCGTGCGCGATGCGGGTTCACAACACGGTCGATACGGCTCGGCGGCACCTGAGGGAGGTCGATCCCTCGGCTCTGGCCCACGCGCGAAAACGGTTCGCCGAGACCGGAATCGCCAGACTCGGTTTCCTGCTCCCACACCGGGTCAAACGCGTGCTCGCGGCCGAGACCCTCGCACTGCTCGACCACCGCCGGCAGTGGGGCGACCTGCTCCCCGAGGGTGACAGCCTGACCCGCCGGCACGTGGAATCGACCGGCTCCGACGTCGCGGCCCACACCGCCTGCATCCCGCAGCTCTACGACTGTGAACCCTTGCGGCACAGCCTGTCCGTGATCGCGGCCGAACCCGTCCTGCCCTGCCCCGAACCCGAACGCTTCCACGTCAGCCGCCGGCGGCACGACGACGCGCTCGGCCGATGGCATTGGGACGCTTACGCTTTCACACTGGTTCTGGTGGTGGAGTGCCCGCCGCCGGCCGAGGGCGGTTTCGTGCAGACGGTGGCGCACACCTGCCCCGATCCCTACGACACCGACGTGCACCGGATCCTGACGCGCAATCCGATCCACTCCTGGGAGCTCGGCCCCGGCGATCTCTACCTGCTGCGCACCGACACCACCCTGCATCGCGTGCACCCGTTCACGCACGGCCGCCGAACCGCCGTCGCCATGGCCTTCGCGGCCCGAACGGAGCGTGATGCCGTAGATTTGCTCAAAGGCTCAACGAGAGCCGAGTCACAGACAGTGATAGCCTGATTTTCTGTTAACGCAGCGGGGGGCAGCGTCGCCGCACCGTATCCGCTCCGGGCAGTTCTGCCCACCCGGCAAAGGCGGCTTCCATGGACCTGCTCAACCCGCTCGACGCGATATTCCTGGCCATCGAATCCCGCGAGCACCCCATGCACGTGGGTGGCCTCCAGCTGTTCGAGCCGCCCGCCGACGCGGGCCCCGACTACACCCACGAACTGTTCGAGGCCATGGCCGCGAGCACCGAGGTGCGCACCCGCTTCCGACGCAAACCGAGCCGGCTGCTGGGCGGCTTCTCCAGCCTCGCCTGGTCGCACGCCGACACTGTGGATCTCGGCTACCACCTGCGCCGATCCGCGCTGCCCGCGCCCGGCGGCATGAGCGATCTGCTGGATCTCACCGAGCGTCTGCACGGCATCCTGCTGGACCGGCACCGGCCCCTGTGGGAGGGCCGCATCATCGAGGGTCTGAGCGACGGCCGCTTCGCGCTCTACATGAAGATGCACCACGCCCTCATCGACGGCGTCTCGGCCATGCGGCTGCTGCAGCGCACCCTCACCGACGACCCGCTCGACACCCGGATCGCCGTCCCGTGGGGCACTCCGCCGGTGCCGCGCGACGACAGCCCCGAACCCGAGAGCCTGTGGGCCCAGGCGGGCAAGGCGCTGCCGCGGCTGCTGCGCGCGAGCGGGTCGATCGCCGCGCCGTTGCGGGGCGCCCTCGACGGACGACTCACCCTGCCCATGACCGCACCGCGCACCCTGCTCAACACCTCCATCGGCGGGGCCCGGCGCATCGCCGTGCGGTCCTGGCCGCTGGAACGGATCAACGGCGTCCGGCAGGCCACCGGGGCCACCGTCAACGACGTGGTGCTGGCCATGAGTTCCGCCGCGCTGCGCGCCTACCTGCTCGAGCGGGACGCGCTGCCCGACGAGCCGTTGATCTCCATGGTGCCGGTCAATATCCGCAATGCCGCCGAGGCCGACACCTCCGAGGGCAATATGGTCGCGGCCTGCCTGGCTAACCTCGGCACCCACCTCGCCGACCCGGTGGCGCGGCTCGACCAGATCCGCGCCTCCATGCGCGACGCGAAGCAGGTGTTCACGCAGCTGCCGAAGCTGGAGGCGATGCTGCTGTCGGCCGCGCTGATGACGCCGCTGGGCGTCTCCCTCCTACCCGGTTTCGAGGCATTGCCGCGCATGCCGTTCAACCTGGTGATCTCCAATGTGCCGGGCCCGCGCAAGCCGGTCTATCTGCAGGGCGCGCGCCTCGACGCCAACTATCCGCTCTCGATTCCCTTCGAATCGCAGGCCATGAACATCACGCTCACCACCAATGGCGACAACCTCGATTTCGGTCTGGTCGGCTGCCGCCGCACGGTGCCGGACCTAGATCGCATGATCGACCATCTGGAGAACGGTCTGGCCGAGCTGGAGCAAGCGGTCGCCTGACGCGGAGCCGAGAGTTGGCCCTCGCTACGCTGGAGCGGGTGATGTCGTGGCCCGAACTGCGGAAAGAGTGCCTGATCCTCGAGGACGAGGCGGTGCTGGCGTTGAACAAGCCCGCCGGGATCTCCGTCACCGGTGAACGCCACGACACCGACATCGTGGAAATGGCCGCCGCGCAGGGCGAGACGCTCTACCCGGTGCACCGCATCGACAAGGTCACCTCGGGCCTGGTGCTGCTGGCCAAGGAGCTGCCCGCGCACGGGCAGCTCACCCGCCAGTTCAACAAGCGGACCGTGGAGAAGGCGTACCTGGCCGTCACCGCCTCCACCGGGCTCCCCGACCGCGGCGTCATCGACCTGCCGTTGAGCGTGGGCCGCAAGAACCGGGTCCGCATCGCCGCGCCCCGCGAGAGCATTCGCCGCGACGGCGACACCTGGCGGGTGGACGACCAGGATGTGCTGGCGGGCAAGAATTATCCGTCGGTCACCGAATTCACCACGCTGGCCCGCGGCGCGGACAGCACCGTCCTGGCAGTGCGCCCGATCACCGGGCGGCGGCACCAGATTCGCGTCCACCTGGCCTGGATCGGCCACCCCATCGTCGGCGACCCGCTCTTCGACAAGTCCGGCGCGTTCGGCCGCACCCACCTGCACTCCTGGCGGCTGACACTGGACGCGTCCTGGCGGTCGGGCGGCCGACTGGAACTGGAAGCCAATCCTGGAGAAGACTTCTGGCGCGTTGGCAACCAACAATTGGAGGTTCCAGCCGGGCTGGCGGGATGACCAGGTGGTTCGCGGCGCGTCTCGTTCTGGACTGAGTGGAGCGGGGGAGCGAAGCGGAGGAGCGGAGGGAGGGAAGAGCGAGACCATCAGCGCCGCGAACCCCGCCCGGAGCGAAGCGTAGGGCAATAGGACACAGCTATATTGGGTGGCGGGTCTCACCGCGACCACATCTGGGCAGGTCATCTAGCCTGAACAAGGTGCTGCGGTGCGGTGGCACAGCCGGGCGCAATGCTGCGACCCATGACAGAAAGCGAACGCCGATGGTTCTGCTCGCTCAGCTCAGTGACACCCACTTCAATATGGGCGCACGCAATGTCGAACGCGCCGAACGGGTGATGGCCTTCCTGGCCGAGCTGCCGCGGCGACCCGACGCCATCATCGTCACCGGCGACATCGCCGACGAGGGCGAGCCTGAGGAATACCAGCAGGCCCGCGCCGCGCTGACCGCCGATCTGCCCGTGCTGATCCTGCCCGGCAATCACGACGACCGCGGCAATATGCGCAGCGTCCTGTTCCCCGGCACCGAGGGCACCGGCCCGATCAACCAGTCCTACCGCGTGGACGGCGTCACCCTGGCGCTGCTCGACTCCAGCATCCCCGGCAAGCCGGAGGGCCTGCTCGAGGACGAGACCTACGACTTCCTCACCGACCTGCTCGCCGCCACCCCCGCCGACGAGACGGTGCTGATCGCCATGCACCATCCGCCGGTGCCGGTGCGGTCCACCGTGGTCGACCCGATCCGGCTCACCAATCCGGAACGGCTGGCCGAGATCGTGGCCGGCGACGACCGGATCGCGGCGGTGCTCACCGGGCACGTGCACGCCGGGCTGATGACCCAGTTCGCGGGCAAGCCGCTGATCGTCGCGCCGAGTGTGTCCTCCACCATCGGCTGCGAATGGGAGACGGCCGCACCGGGACACGTGCCGATCGACTTCGCGCCCGACCCGTCGATCATCTTCCACTCCATCGAGGACGGCCGGCTGCTGTCCATGTTCCGGCCCATCGCCATGGGCGGCTGGCTCAGCGAACCGCTGGACTGACCGCGCCGCGCCGGTACGCCGACGGGGTGGTGCCGGTCCAGCGTTTGAAGGCGTGGATGAAGGTCGACGCCTCGGCGTAGCCGAGCCGGATCGCCACATCGCTGACCGACAGCGGTGTTGCGGTGAGCATCTCCTCCGCCAGCGCGCGCCGCACCTCGTCCAGCAGCTGCCGGTAACTGGTGCCCGCCGCGTCCAGGTGGCGGCGCAGGGTGCGGGTGCTCATATTCAGATCCCGTGCCACCGAGTCGATTCCCGGCGGCACCGCGAAACCGTCCAGTCCGCCGCGCGGCACCAGCCGCTCCCGCACCTCGGCGGCGATGCCGGTGCGGGCGCGGCGGCGCGACACCAGCTCGCGGCACTGCGCCAGGCACATGGCCCAGGTGTGCTCGTTGGCCTGCGGCAAGGGCTGTTCCAGGACCGCCGGGTCCATGGTGAACAGGTTGTGATCGGCCTCGAAACTCGGTGTCACGCCGTAGATCTCGGTATACATGTCGAGGCTGCCGGGCGCGGGGAAGTCGAAGTCGGCGCGCAGCAGGTGGATCCGGTTGCCGGTGAGGTCCGACATCATCTGGTGCATGGCGGTGACATCACGCTCCACCAGGAAGCGGCGGACGTCGGCGGGCACGCCCTCGTCGTGGATCCGGGCCACGAACTCGCCCGGCCGCCAGCGGGCCGCCGGGATACAGAAGGTGAAGCTCAACTCCAGGTAGCGCAGGGCGAAGGCGATGGCCTCGCCCAGGGTGGGGCTGCTGACGCAGGCGAAACCGAAGATGCCGAATGTGGTGATGCGGTACCGCCGCCCCACCTCCAGCCCGAGGTTGGGACGCCCGCCCAGCTCACGCACCAGATTCCGGATCACCGCCAGCTCGGTGTGCGCGTCGATCTGCTCGTCCGGGTTGGCCAGCTGCTTCTCGCTCAGCCCGCTGCCCTGCAGCATGCGCGCCGCCGGGACCCCGTGTTCGCGTGCGAAACCGACCATGAGCGCGACACTCGCCACCCCACGTGGGAAGTCCCAATCCCGGATTCCCGCCTCCTGCACCGTGCCCATAGCCTGATTATGGCCGAAATTCTCGATCCGGTCGCCCACTAAATTCGACGAGCGCTCCTACCCTGAGAAGAGTCTTCGATGTGAGGAGCACCACAATGCCGAAGGTGATCATCATCGGTGCGGGGTTCGGCGGGCTCGGCATGGCGATCGAGCTGCAACGCAACGGCTTCCGCGAATTCACCATTCTGGAACGGGCCGCGGACCTGGGCGGAGTGTGGCGGGAGAACACCTACCCCGGGGCGGCCTGCGATGTGCCGTCGCCGCTGTACTCGTTCGCGCACGAGCCCAAACCGAGGTGGCGGCAGCGGTATTCGACGCGCGAGGACATCTGGGAGTACATGCGCGGGATCGCCGATCGGCACGGGCTGCGCGACCACATCGTGTTCGGGGCCGACGTCAGCGAGGCGGAATTCGACGAGACGACCGGGCAGTGGACGGTGCGGACCGCCGACGGGGCAGTCCGGACCGCCGACGTGCTGATCTCGGCGGTCGGGCAGCTGTCGCGACCGGCCATGCCGCCGATACCCGGGATCGAGCGGTTCGCCGGGGAGTCCTTCCACTCGGCGCAGTGGGATCACGGCGTGGAGTTGGCCGGCAAGCGGGTGGCCTGCATCGGCACCGGGGCCAGCGCCATCCAGTACGTTCCCGAGATCCAGCCGAAGGCCGCGCACCTGACGGTGTTCCAGCGCACCGCGGCCTGGGTGCTGCCCAAGTTCGACACCGACTACAAGCCGGTGCATCAACGCGTGCTGATCGCGGTGCCGGGAATGCCGGTGGCCGAACGGCTTTCGTGGTGGATGCTGGCCGAGTTCCTGGCACTGGGCCTGGTCGAGTTCCCCGGAATCGCGCGATTCGTGTCCCGGATCGCGGCGAAGCATCTCGAGGAGCAGGTCGCCGATCCGGCGCTGCGCGCCAAGCTCACCCCCGACTTCCCGATCGGCTGCAAACGCGCGCTGTTCTCCAACGACTACTACCCGGCCCTGTGCGAACCCAATGTCACCGTGGAGACCACCGCCATCAGCGAGATCGTCCCCGAAGGCATCCGCACCGCCGACGGCGCGCTGCACGAAGCCGACGTGATCATCTACGGCACCGGCTTCAAGGGCACGGAATTCCTGTGGCCCATGAAGATTCGCGGCCGCGGCGGCCGCAACCTGGAGGACGCCTGGGACGGCGGCGCGCACGCCTACCTCGGCATCACCGTCCCCGAATTTCCCAACCTGTTCCTCGTCTACGGTCCCAACACCAACCTCGGCGTCGGCTCCATCATCTACATGATCGAATCCCAGACCCACTACATTCGCCGCGCCCTGCAACTCCTCGGCGAGCGCCCCCGCACCTACCTCGAAGTCCGCCCCGACCCCGAGCGCGCCTACAACGACGCCCTCCAGCACCGCCTGGCCCGCACCCCCTGGAACTTCTGCACCAGCTGGTACCGCACCGCCTCCGGCCGGATCACCAACAACTGGCCCGGCACCACCCGCAGCTACCGCCGCCGCACCCGCGACCTCCGCCTCCTCGACTACACCTTCACAGAAATCCGCTCCTGACCAGCGTTATCGAACAACGCCCCGGACCCAACCCACCGGCCGACGCCCCATCCGTCACGGGGCATTCGGTCGAGCAGCTCAGCAAGGACCCGGCGTAGCCGACGAGGGTGGTTGTGGGGGTCGTGCCCGGACTCTGTGGAGATGGTGAGAGGTCTGCGGGGGTCGGGGCCCGGACACGGCAGACTGGTAGACGTGACCGATTCGTACCGGATTCGCGGCGGCCTGGCCGAGCCCGTCGGCGTGGCGCAGGCCGGAAGAACCGAGGGGCCGACGCTGCCGCACGGGGCGTTGCGGCCCATCGAGCTGGCGGCCGGCGCCGTGCTGGGCGGGGCCACGGTGGGGCTGGTGACCCTCGGGTCGCTGGTGCCGTTCGCGGCGGTGCTGCAGTTGGTGGCCGCCGTACCCATGGGACTGCTCGCGCATCGGCATCGATTCCGGGCGCAGCTGGCGACCACCATCGCGGGCACGCTGGTGACGTTCGTGGCGGCGGGTCTGCTGCCCGCCGAGAACCTGGTCGGTGTCGCCGTCATCGGCGGGATCATCGGAACGGTGAAGCGGCGGCGCGGCGGGCTGCCCGCGGTGGTCGGGTTGTCGGCGCTGGCCGGGTTCGTGATGGCGACCCTCACGGTCGGGATGCTGCTGGCGTTCGCGCGGTCGCGGGACCTGGTGTTCGACAACATCCGGAACACCGCCGAGGGTCTGGAGAGTCTTGCGGCGAAACAGGATGCGCTGCAGCCGATCGGGCGGGCCATCGCCGGTTACACCGACACCATCCTGCACTGGTGGTGGGCGTTCGTGGGTGGCGGAATCATTGCCGCGATGCTGGTCAGCGGCGTGTTCTCGTGGTTCGTGCTCGGGCGGGTGCTGGACCGGCTGGCCTGGCTGCCGGGGCGGGACAGCCTGCTCGACGCGCCGGACGATCCGCGACCGGTCGCCCCGCTGCCGGTCACCTTGCACGGCGTCACCTTCCGCTATCGGGGAGCCCGCGCCGACGCCCTGCACGGCATCGATCTGACCGTCGATGTCGGTGAGTTCGTGGCGGTGGTCGGGCACAACGGGTCCGGAAAGTCCACGCTCACCAGGATTCTCGCGGGCCGTCCGCCGACCTCCGGAACGGTGACCCGCCCGGGTGCGGCGGGCCTCGGCGTGCGCGGCGGCACCGCGATGGTGTTGCAGCGACCCGAGAGCCAGACCCTGGGTGTGCTCGTCGCCGACGACGTGGTGTGGGGTCTGCCCACCACGGACGCGGCGGCCGTGGACATCGATGGACTGCTCGCCGAGGTCGGATTGACCGGCATGGGCGGGCGCGAGACCGCGACCCTGTCCGGCGGCCAGCAGCAGCGACTCGCCGTCGCCGCCGCCCTGGCCCGGCAGCCCACCCTGCTCATCGCCGACGAGGCGACCTCCATGATCGACCCCGAAGGCCGCCGCGACCTGGTCGCACTGCTGGCCCGTCTGCCGCGCCGCCACCCCATGGCCGTCGTGCTGGTGACCCACCACGAAGCGGACGCGTCCGCCGCCGACCGGGTGATCCACCTCGAACAGGGCCGCTCGGTCGCGCACCTGCCCGCCTGGCCGCGTCCGGTCGGCGACCCACGGCGACGGCCGATGGGCGAACCCGTGCTCGAATTGACCGGCGTCGGCCACACCTACAACCGCGGCACCCCGTGGGAAGCGCCCGCCCTGCACGATGTCGACCTCAGTGTCCGGCGCGGCGAGGCCCTGCTCGTCGTGGGCGGCAACGGCTCCGGCAAATCGACACTCGCGTGGATCATGGCCGGGCTGACCGAGCCCACCTCGGGCACCTGCACACTGCGCGAACCCATGGGCACGACCCGCCCGGTACACAAGCGAATTGGGGCCGTACAGCTGGCTTTCCAGCATTCCCGCCTGCAGATGCAGCGTCAGGACGTGGGCGCCGAGATCGAGGATTGGGGTGGCCGCGGCAGTTACGCGGTCGCCCGCGCGCTGGACGAGGTCGGCCTGGACCGGAGCCTGGCCACCCGATCGATCGAGGAACTCAGCGGCGGTCAGGCCAAACGGGTGGTGCTGGCGGCCATCGTGGCCAGTCACCCGCACGTGGTGGTGCTCGACGAGCCGCTCGCCGGGCTGGACCCAGAAGGTCGCGCGGGAGTGGTGGAACTGCTTGCCCGCCTGCGTGATTCGGGCCTGACCCTGATCGTCATCTCACACGACGTGGCCGATATGGCCGCCGTCTGCGACCGCACCGTCCACCTGCGCGACGGCCGGCTCGTCGAGAACACAACCGCCGCGGCGCAGTACGCGCACGACTTCACCGGAGGTCTCCGATGAGCAGCGTCGTCCTCCGTGAAGTCCCCGTCGACAGCCCCGTGCATCGACTGTGGGCCGGTACCAAAATGATCGCCGTCTTCGCGATCAGCCTGCTGCTCATGTTCATCCCGTCGTGGGCGCTGCTCGGAGTGGCGGCCGCGTTCCTGATCGCGGTCTTCCTGCTGGCCCGCCTGCCGCTGGGCACGCTGCCGCGCTTCCCGTGGCTGCTCTGGCTGGGCATCGCGATCGGCGCGGCCATCAACGCGCCCGTCGGGTCGTCCGCGCTGCTGCGGTACGCGCAGGTGATCGTGTTCGGATTCCTGCTGCTGGGTGCGTCGTTCCTGGTCGCCTGGACCACGCCGATGGGTGAGATCGCACCCGCGCTGGCCCGGCTCGGCGCGCCGCTGAAACGGATCGGCTGGACCCGCAACGGTGTTCGCCACGCGGTGCCCGTCGACGAGTGGGCGGTGGTGGTGGCGCTGACGCTGCGCGGCCTGCCGCTGCTGCTCGAGGAGATGCGCCTGCTGCGGGCGGCGCGGCGGCTGCGACCCAAGGACTCATTGCTGCATCGCGCCTCGGAGAATCCGCTGGTCGACATTCTGACCGCGAGCATGGCCGTCTCCAGCCGCCGCGCGGGCGAACTCGGCGAGGCCATCACGACGCGCGGCGGCACCGGCGAATTGACCGCCCGGCCCAGCTCGCCGGGACGCGCCGACGCGGTGGCGCTACTGGTGGTGGGTTTGGTGTGCGCGCTCGGAATCGCCGTGGAACTGGTCATATAGGACGACGCGAGCCAAAAATTATCGAGGTTGTCGGCATCGCACGCTACCGTGAGGCGCGTAGAACGGGTTGCTGATAGCAACCGGGCTCAGGGCGGACACACAAGGGGGGAATTCTTCAACCTGTGCTGTGTGTTGCCACAAAAACCTGATCAAGATTGGAAGACCCATGATGCTGCGCAAGATCACCGCTGTCGCCGCGCCGGTAGTCACGGCCGTCGCCATCACCGGAGCCGGTGTGGCCCACGCCGACGCCACGGTGCCCGATATCGGTTACCAGACCCAGCTGGTCGGCAACACCGTCGTCACCACCCTCACCAACGGCACCTTCGAGTTGGCCGGCGGCGCCGTCGACATCAAGGACGCCGCGGGCGCGACCGTGCTCGAACTGCCGCTGGCCGTCACCCAGGACGGTCTGAGCTACCCGGTGCCCGCCACCGTCAGCGATGACGGCACGGTCCTGAACATGACCGCGGTCAAGGATGTCGCGGCGGCCACCCCGGCGCTGCGGCCGGTGGCGTCGTTGACCGAGAACCAGCTGGCCATGCAGACCTTCGCCAGCCAGTTCGGCATCGCGACCGCGATCGGCAGCTTTGTCGGCCTGGCCCTCGGTGCGGTCGTTGGTCTCCTCGGGTTCGCCGGTGGTCCGGCCGGCCTCGCGACGGTGCCGATCGCGGCGACCGTGGGCGCGATCATCGGCACCCTGGTGGTCGGCGGCCCGGCCCTGGTCATCGCGGGTGTCGACCTGATCAGCACGCTGACCGCGGCGCCCGGAACCACCAAGTGGGCGAACCCCGGCGCGTAGGACTCCGGCCGCCGGGTGGGCCGCGCCTCAGCGCACGGCGCACCCGGCGGTGACCGGCTCGCCCGCGAAGCGGTCGGTCAGAAAGTTCATGGCGCCCAAGGCTTCTCCCACCGCGGCCGGGTTGTGGCCCGGGATGCCCGAGTGCAGGGCGGTGAGGGTCGCGCCGAGCGCGCAGTAGCGGTCGACGAGGTCGCTGAAGCCTGATGACGGGATCACGTCGTCGAAATTGCTGTGGTACAGGTACAGCGGGACGTCCGGCGCCCAGCCGCCCAGTTCCTGGCGATCGGTGACGGACCGGAAGGCCTGGCTGCCGAGGATGTCCGGGATCGCCGAGTAGTCGTCGATGCGCCGGAACACATGGTGAGCCACGAGATCGCTACCGCAGGAAGCGGATTCCTGTGCGATCAGCGCGCGGCCGCTGTCATTGAGCGAGTCCGCCAGGCCGGGATCGATGCGCGTCATGGCGATCAGGATCAGCACCCCGAGTCCGGCCTGCACGCCGCCGTCCACGCCACGGGCGATGGCCGGGATACCGGCCGGGACGCCACCGGAGATCACGCCGGCGAACCAGAGCTCGGGCGCGTAGCTCGCCCGCAGCTGCATGGCCCACAGGGTGGCGAAGGCCCCGCCGGAATAACCCCAGGCCCCGAGTGGGCTGACATCGGTGATACCCAGCGGCGCAAAGGCTTTGGCGGCGCGGACGCCGTCCAGCACCGCGCGGCCGGAGTTGACACCGTCGAAGAATCGGGACTGCGCGCCCTCGTAGTCGGACACCACCACGGCCCAGCCGCGGCGCAGCGCCTCGGCCAGGAACGGCACGTCGAGCAGGGTGTTGGTGATCGCGAGGTCGCGGCCGCCGCCCAGCGCGAACGATGGGGCGCAGCGGGTTCCGAGACTGTCCTCGGCAATCTGATACGACAGCAACGGGCGATCTCCGGGCCCGGTCCACGGGGTGAGCGGAGTCATCACGGTGGCCACGTCGGCGGCGGCCCGCCCGGCGGAATCGGTGGTGCGGTATCGCACCTGCCAGCCCGCGACCGGCAGCGGCAGCCCCAGGACGGCGATCGGCCGGGTATCGAGAATCGCCCCGTTTTCGTACTCCCCCACGTCGATTGGCGTCGAATAGAAGGGATCGGCGTCGGGAACCGGAATCTCCGCCCTGGCACCGGGCACGACGATCGCCACCGCCAATAGGGCTGCCGCACCGATCAACCCGATCCGCCACCCCGATCCGAACCATGCGCCATCCCGCCGCATCACGCCTCCAGCGTCCACCCTCCCGACGCTCCGGACACCACGGACCTGCTGTTCGCCTGATGACTCCAGCGCATCGGAGACCCAAAAGGTACTGCCGCCGTCCGACCCGGTCAATGGCGTTCCGCGCGCCGTAACTACGGCGTTGCGCGGTTTCTCACACGAAAAGATATATCCAGCAAGAAGTCCAGCTCTTTATAACTGGCTCTATCATTTGCATGCCAGTTGCCGCCATGCTCGACCAATGCCGCGTCGTCTCCTCGCCCTCTACATCGGACTCTGGCTCTACGGCCTCTCCATGGCCGTCATGATCCGCGCCGCCCTCGGACTGGACCCGTGGGACGTCTTCCACCAGGGCGTAGCCGACCACGTTCCCCTGAGCTTCGGCACCGTGGTCGCGATCACCGGCGCGGCCGTCCTCCTGGCGTGGATTCCCTTGCGCCAGCGGCCGGGTCTGGGCACGGTCAGCAATGTCGTGGTCATCGGCATCTCGGTGGACGCCGGCCTCTGGCTCCTGCCCGAACTCCACGGCCTCCCGATCCGGTTCGCCGCCATGGCCGCAGCCGTCGTCCTCAATGCGATCGCCACGGTCCTCTACATCGGCGCGGGCATGGGCCCGGGCCCCCGCGATGGCCTGATGACTGGCCTGGTCCGCCGCACAGGCCGACCGGTATGGCTGGTGCGGACAGGCCTGGAGGCGACCGTGTTGTCCGTAGGTTGGGTCCTCGGCGGCAGCGTCGGCGTCGGCACCGTGGTCTACGCCTTCGGCATCGGCCCCCTGATCCAGCTCATGATCCCGTTCGTGGATCGCCATCTGCCCGGCTTCCACGAGCAGGAAGCCGCTGCCGCACCCACCTCGGCGGCGGAATCGATGGCTGCCTGACCACAACGGCGCGAACTTTTCCTCGGACCGTGTCGATCCGGCGGGGTTGCCGTTCGACCTTGTCATGAGAGGGTCGAAAGCGACCCGCGACAAGGAGGACCATCGTGAAGTACATGCTGATCTGGCGCGCCACCGACGAGGGCAACGCGGCGATGGCCGAGGCCGACTTCGAGAAGATGATCGAATCCGTCGGACGCTACAACGACGAGCTCATCCGGGCCGGGGTGCTGCTGGCGGCGGAGGGCCTCGACAGTGCCGAAGAGGGTGTCGTGGTGGACTTCTCGTCCGAGCCGCCGCTCGTCACGGACGGGCCGTACGGCGAGACCAAGGAGCTGTTCGGCGGCTTCTACATCCTGAATGTCGCCTCCAGGGAGGAAGCCGTCGAATGGGCCAAGCGGGCCCCGTCGCTGGGCGCGGGTTTCAAGACCGAGATCCGGCGCGTCACCACCATCGACGAGTTTCCACAGGACAACGAGTGGATCGCCAAGGAACGCGCGTGGCGCGAGGCCACCGGGCAACTGTGAGCCGCTGAGCGATGACCGATGCGGGCGGACGGGCCGCCGTCGCCGCGGTGTGGCGCATCGAATCGGCGCGCATCGTCGGCGCATTGGCGCGCTATACCGGTGATTTCGCGCTCGCCGAGGACCTCGCCCAGGAGGCGCTGGCCGAAGCGCTGGTGACCTGGCCGCGGGACGGGGTACCGCGCAATCCCGCCGGCTGGCTGCTCACCGTCGGGCGGCGGCGCGCGGTCGACGCCTTCCGCCGCCGCGCCCTCCGCGACGACCGGTACGCCGCCCTCGCCCGCGAACTGGGCGAGGGCGGAGCGGCCACGGGCGGACCCGCGCCGGAAGTGCGCGGAACGGAACAGCTCTGGGATCCGGATCAGCTCGACGACGATGTGCTCGCGCTCATGTTCGTGTCCTGTCACCCGATCCTGTCCCGGGAGGCACGGGTCGCGCTGACCCTGCGGGTGGTCGGCGGCCTGTCCAGCGACGAGATCGCCAAGGCCTTCCTGATTCCGACGGCCACCGTCCAGGCGCGGATCACCCGGGCCAAGAAGACCCTCGCGGCGGCGCGAATTCCGTTCGCGGTGCCGCCCGCCGACGAGCGCGCCGCCCGGCTGGGTTCGGTCCTCAATGTCGTCTACGTGATCTTCACGGAGGGCTCGTCCGCCACCTCGGGTACCGACCTCATCCGCCTGGACCTCGCGGCCGAGGCCCAGCGCCTGGCCCGCGTACTGGCCCGCCTCGTCCCCACCGAGCCCGAGGTCCACGGCCTGCTGGCATTGTTCGAGCTGACCGCCGCGCGGTTCCCCGGCCGCACCGCGGCCGACGGGCGGCCGGTCCCGCTGGACCAGCAGAATCGAATACGCTGGGATCGGGCGGCGATTCGCCGGGGCCGAGCCGCCCTGGACCACGCCGCCGCCATCGGGCGAGGGCTCGGCGCCTACGGTCTGCAGGCCGCGATCGCCGAATGTCATGCCGTCGCCACCTCCGTCGACAGCACCGACTGGGATCGCATCGTGCTGCTCTACGAAGCGCTGGGCAGGCTCGCTCCCTCCCCGGTCGTGGAGCTCAATCGCGCGGTCGCGGTCTGCATGGCGCACGGACCGGCGGCGGCCCTCGCGATCGTCGACAAGCTCGAGGCCTCGGCGGCACTGGCCGATTCGCGTCTGCTGCCGACGGTCCGCGGTGAACTGCTCGCGAAGTTGGGTCGGCGCGCGGAGGCCCGCGCCGAATTCGAGCGGGCGATCGCGCTGTGCGGCAACGACAGCGAGCGCGCCCTGCTCGAAGACAAACTGGCCGAGGTGAATCGGCTCAGCCCTCGCGCCCCCGGTCGATGAGGTCGGCGAAGATGCGGGTGATGCGGTCGGTCAAGGCTTCCGGGGTGGTGCCGGATTGGGTGGCGCGGAGGTCGAATTTGCCGTCGACGGTGAGGGAGGCCATGCCGTGGGCGAGGGACCACCAGGCCAGGGCCATGGTTTCGGCGTCGGCGGCGGGGAGGAAGCCGGAGGCGACGGCGTCGGCGACCGCGGATTCCAGGACGGCGAAGGCGGCGTCGCCGGCGGCCTCGGTATCGGGGTGTTTCTCGGGTTGGGAGAGTTCGGGACGGAACATGATGCGGAAGTAGGCGGCGTGGTCGCGGGCGAACTCGACGTAGCGGTTGGCCATGGCGATCAGGGCGGCGCGCGGGTCGGGGGCGGCGTCGCGGGCGGATGTCATTGTCGCGCCGAGGATTTCGAAGCCACGGGCGGCGAGGGCGGACATCAGGGCGGCGCGGTCGGCGAAGTGGTGATAGGGGGCGCCGGGGCTGACGCCGGCGGTGCGGGCGACTTTTCGCAGGCTGACGGCGGCCAGGCCCTCGGACTCGATCAGTTCCAGGGAGGCGCGCAGTAGTTCCTCGCGGAGGTCTCCGTGGTGATAGCGGTCCTTGGTCGGCGGCATGGCATGAGCGTAAGGGGTTGACGGCGCGCGGGCTCGCAATCTATACATTGTTTAGATTCTAAACACTGATCAGATTGGAGTCGGCGATGTCCGATCTCGTTCTCGTCACCGGTGCTTCGGGGTATGTCGCGGGGCACGTCATCCAGGAATTGCTCGGCCAGGGCTATCGAGTGCGCGGCACGGTCCGCTCGACCGCCCGCGCCGCCGACGTGGCCGCGCTGCTGCCCGGCATCGAACTGGTCGAAGCCGATCTCGGCGCGGACGCGGGCTGGGCGGAGGCCGTCGCGGGCTGCCGATACGTGCTGCACACCGCGTCGCCCTTCCCGTCGGACGCGCCCGAGCACGAGGAAGACCTGATCCGCCCGGCCGTCGACGGCACCCTGCGAGTGCTGCGCGCGGCCGCCGCCGGTGGCGTCGAACGCGTCGTGGTCACCTCCTCGATCGCCGCCATCCAGGCCGGGCACGAGGGGCGCCTGCTCACCGAGGCCGACTGGTCCGATCTCGCGGCCTGCGAGGCCTACCCGAAGAGCAAGACCCTGGCCGAGCGCGCCGCCTGGGATTTCGCGGCCGAACACCCGGAACTCGAACTGGCCGTGATCAATCCGGGCATGATCATCGGGCCCGTGCTGCGCGCCGAAGCCGGCACCTCCGTGGACGGCATCCGCGCCCTGCTCGCCGGGGGCATGCCCGGCGTGCCGCGCCTCAACTTCGCCACCGTCGACGTGCGCGACCTCGCCGTCGCCCACCGCCTCGCCATGGAAACCCCCGGCGCCGCGGGCAACCGGTACATCTGCGCGGGCGACAGCATCTCCTTCCCCGAGATGGCCCGCCTGCTCGCGAGCCGCTACCAGGTCCCCACCCGCGCCCTGCCCGACTGGCTGGTCCGGCTGAGCGCGGCCTTCAACGCCGACGCCCGCACCGCCGTCCGCTACCTCGGCCGCAAGGAGACCGTCAGCGCGGACAAGGCCCGCCGCGAACTGAACTGGACCATGCGCCCGGTCGCCGACTCCTTGCTGGACACCGCCGACAGCCTGGTCCGGTTCGGGCTCGTCCCCGCGCCCAAGCCCGCCCGGGCCGCGGCCGCCTGAGCGTCCGGCGCCGTTCCGCACAGGCGTAGGGTGGCGAAAGAGGGTGGGGCGGAAAGCGATTGCGGAGGGCTTATGCGGCGCGGCAACGGTGTGGAGATTCCGGAGACGCTCGAGGATGTGTGCGCACCGGACAAGATGGCGATCATTGTCTACGACATGCAGGCCGGTGTGCTGGGCCAGCTCGAGGACGGCCCGGCGATCACCGAGCGCGTCGTGCGCGTGGTCGAGGCCGCGCGGCGCGGCGGCTACCCGGTCATCTTCCTGCGGCACTTCTTCCTGCCCAAGCGGCTCATGGGCAGTTTCGCCATGCGGATGGCGATGACCTGGCAGGGCAAGGACTCCATCGACGAGGTGGTCCCGATCCTGCAGCGCGACACCCCGGGCTTCCAGCTGGTGCCGGAACTGCAGCCGCGGGACGGCGAGGTCGTCTTCGACAAGACGTCGATGTCGGCGTTCGAGGGCACCCCGCTCGCCTCGACGCTGCGTGACCTCGGGATCGGGGCCTACGCCATCGTCGGCGTCGCGCTGGAGATCGGGATCGCGCCGACGGTGTGCCACTCCACCGATCTGGGCTTCGTGCCGGTCGTCGTCCGCGACGGGGTCGGCGGGCGCGACGAGCCCGGCAAGCAGCGCGCCTGGGAGGACTTCGAATTCCAGGGGCACGCCATCGTCACCGACTCCGACAGCCTGATTCCGTTGCTGGAGAAGTCGAGCTAGTCCGAGCCGGGGATCCAGGCCGGGTGCCACAGGCGTCCGGTCTCGGTCCAGTTCTGGAAGCGGACCACGCCCGTGAGCTTCGGCGTCACCCAGACCGCGTCGCGGCGCTCGTCGACGGTGAGCTCGTTGTCGAACGGGCTGGTCTTGCGTTCCAGCCGGCGCAGGCGGTCGGCGAGATCGCTCATCTCCTGCTCGCCGAAACCGGTGCCGACACGGCCCAGGTAGTACAACTCGCCCTGATGCGGGACGCCGACCAGCAGGGACGCGAACTGCCGCGCCGCCGAACGCCGGTAGCCGCCGATCACCACGGACAGCGTCCGCCAATTGCGGGTCTTGATCCAGGACCGACCGCGGCGGCCCGGGAGGTAGACCGAGTCGCGCCGCTTGGCGACCACGCCCTCCATGCCGTGCTCCTGGCTGTCACGCAACGCGTCCGCGCCGGACCCCCGCAACTGCGCCGGCACGATCAGCGAACGCGCCTGCCCGGCAAGGGCTTCCAGCACGCGCCGCCGATCGTCGTAGCGTTTGCGGATCAGCGAGGTGCCGTCCAGGTACAGCAGATCGAAGGCCAGGAAGACCGCGCGGCCCGAATCCGCGCGCAGCAGGCCGAGATTCGCGCCGCCGTGATCGTCGAAGACCACCGCCTCGCCGTCGAGCACCGCGGAGTGGCCGGACAGTTCCTCGCCGAGCACGGCCAGGCCGGGGTATTTCCCGGTGACGATGTGCCCGGCGCGGCTGTGCAGGGTCACGGTTCCGTCCTCGATCTCGGCGATCAGCCGGAACCCGTCCCATTTGGTCTCGAACGCCCACTGTTTCGCGTCGAGCGTGGTCACGTCACCAGCGGTGGCGAGCATCGGCATGACGCCGCGCGGCATGGGCACGGGCGTCCGCGGGGTCGACGGCGCCCGCGCCCCCGGGCCTTCCTTCCCCGTGCCTCCCGGCGGCGTCTGATCCTTCATCAGATGCATGAGCCACTGGTTGCCATTGGTCTGGATGAGCGCGTACCGCCCGGACAGCCGCTGCCCGCGCAGCCACACGATGACCTCGTCGTCACGCCACTTCTCGGTCTCGTAGGTGCCCGAGTCCCAGATGGTCATCTCGCCGCCGCCGTACTCGCCCCGCGGGATGGTCCCGTGGAAGGTGAGGTACTCGATGGGGTGGTCCTCGGTGTGCACGGCCAGCCGGTTCTCGCCGGTATCGGTGGGCGGGCCCTTGGGCACGGCCCAGGAGGCGAGCACGCCGTCGCGTTCCAGCCGGACGTCCCAGTGCAGGCGGCGGGCATGATGCTCCTGCACGACGAAACGATCGCCCGGCCCGTCCGCGGGCGGGCCCGGGGGCACCGGTTCGGGGGTGCGGCCCGGGTCGCGCATGGATCGATAGGTGTCGAGCCGATCCGGTCGCGGCACCGCTTCGTCGAGTCCGTCCAGCAGGTCGCCCCGGTCCTCGAAGCGGCGCAGGACCTCGTCGAAGGTCAAGTGCCGCAGTTTCTTCGGCTTCTCGATCTCCGCCCAGGATCGGGGCGCGGCCACCCACGGCTGGGCGCGGCCGCGCAGCGAGTACGGCGCGATGGTGGTCTTGGCCGGATTGTTCTGGCTCCAGTCCAGGAACACCTTGCCTTCGCGCGCCGACTTGGCCATGGTGGCCGTGACCAGTTCGGGGCGCAGCTGCTGCAGGTTGGTGGCGACCTGCTTGGCCACGGCCGAGGCCCCGTTCGGGCCGAGCCTGCGGTCCAGCGGGACGTAGATGTGAATTCCCTTGGAGCCGCTGGTGACCGGGTACGCCTGGAGGCCCACCTCACGGACCACATCACGGAGAATGAGCGCGACCTCGGCACATTGCGCCAGCCCGGCGCCCGGCCCGGGGTCCAGGTCGAAGACCAGCCGGGTGATGTCACCGACCTCGGGGCCGTCGAAACACCATTGCGGCACATGCAATTCCAGGGCGGCCTGCTGCCCGAGCCAGGCCATGCCCGCGACCGTGCCGATGAGCGGATACGTGACCGGCCGGTCGGAGTGCTGAGCGGTGCGTCGCTCCAACCACTTCGGCGCGTGCTCGGCCAGATTCTTCTCGAAGAACGACTGCTCGTCCACGCCGTTCGGCCAGCGCTTGCGCGTCACCGGCCGCTCCGCGATATGCGGCAGCAGGGCCGAGGCGATGGCGGTGAAATAGTCGATGACCTCGCCCTTGGTGGTCCCGGTGGCCGGGTACAGCACCTTGTCGAGGTTGGTCAGCCCAACCTCGATGCCCCCGAAATCCCTGCGGGACCCCATGACAGCAGTTTAGAGCCGGGACCCGCCGAAAACCGGCAACCCGGAAGGCCCGTGAAAAGCCAACGGGCCGTTCGGGTCAAGCGGCGGAGCTTCCCCGCCACTCCCGAACGGCCCGCGGATGACCGGTAAGACTACGCCGGAGGCTGTTCGCCTTCCGGGGCTTCCGGAGCCGGGGCGGGCTCGGGTTCGACCGCCGCCTCGGCGGGTGCGGGCTCCGCGGCCGCCTCCGCCGCGGGGGCCTCCGCCGCGGGGGCCTCCGCCGCGGGGGCCTCCGCCACGCCCGCGGCGGCCGCGTCGGTCCCGAGCGCCGATTTGACCGCTTCCGTACCCTTGTCGATCTGGGAGGAGAACTTCCCCCCGGTCTTCTCGTCGATCACATGGCCGGCCTTCTCGACCGCGTGCTCAACCTTCTCGGCGTTCTGGGCCGCCATCTCTTTGCCCTTGCCGACCAAGCCCTTGAGCGTGTCCATGAGACTCACAGCCCTGCTCCTTCACCCTCGGTCCGTCATTGGCGAACATCTTCCCACCACGAATCCCGTGGTGGGACGCCAATCGGGTCGATCCGCTGACCGGGCTTCGGCACGGCAATGCCTGTCCCGGCCGCCTCCGCCGCCTCGACCAGTCGCCGCACCGGCTCCGACCAGCCGTGGAAGGCCAGATTGAAGGTGGCCCAGTGAATCGGCACCAGCACCCCGAAGCCCGCGTCGCCGATACACAGGTCGGCGTGGGCGCGGACCGCCTCCTCCGGGTTCATGTGCACGTCCGGCCAGTGCCGGTCGTAGGCGCCGATGGGCAGCAGGGTCAGGTCGAACGGGCCCAGGCGCGCGCCCGCCTCCGCGAACGCTTTCGTGTAGCCGGTGTCGCCACCGAAATAGACCCGCCGGGTCGGGCCCGCGATGGACCACGACGCCCACAGCGTGGTGTTGCGCACCAGGCCGCGACCCGAGAAATGCCGCGCCTCCGAACAGGTGATCAGCAGGTCCGTGCCGTCACCGTGGTCGCGCCGCAGCTCCGACAGCGAAACCGAGGCGGCCCAATCCAATTCGACGATGCGGTGCTCCGGCACCGACCAGTGCCGCAGGTGCGCGCCGATGCCGACGGGCACGATGAACACGCAGTCCTGGCCGTCCACCAGCCCGGACACGGTGTCGCGATCCAGGTGGTCGTAGTGGTCGTGGGAGATGAGCACCGCGTCCAGCGGCGGCAGCGCCGACAACGGCGACGGCACCGGATGCAGGCGGGCCGGGCCCACCAGCGGCGACGGCGACACCCGCTCGCTCCACACCGGATCGGTCAGCACCCGGTAGCCGTCCACCTCGACCAGGCAGGTGGCGTGCCCGTACCAGGTCACCGACAATTCCCCGGCCTGCTCCGGCAGTTCCGGCGTCACCAGCGGGATGGTCCCGGACGGGCGGCCGTTATTGCGCTGGGTGGCCAGCTGGTAGAGCAGCTCCAGCGGGGAACCGCTGAGCTGACTGCTCGGTTCGGTGTTGTGGAACTGCCGATTGCGATAGGAGGTCGCCCCGCGCGCGGTCGGCGCGATCGCCGAGATCGACGCACCCATGGCCGAGGGAATCCCCCATGCCGCCCGAAACACCCAGGAAAGACCGAAAGCGCCCGCTGCCATACCCACCAGTCTCCGCGCATTCTCGCGCGCGCGCCGCCCGTTCATCGGCCCTCGAACTTCGCCGACCGCTTCTCCTGGCGAGCCGCGCGCGCCTCCTGTGCGTCGGCGCTCTGCCAGGCGGCCTCCAGAGCGGCGCTCTGCGCGGCGGTGTCGGGGCCGCGAGTGTCATCGTCATTGAAGACCAGCTTCAGATGCCGCAGCGACAGCGGCGCGAGTTCGGCGATCTGCTTGGCCCAGGCCTGCGCGTCGGCCAGGGTCCCGATCTTGTTGGCGAAGCCGAAGTTGTAGGCGTCCGCGGCGGGGACCCGCTCGGCGCCCAGCAGAATCGTGCGCGCCGGACCGGCGCCGATCAGCGACGACAGCCGTCGCACGGTCCAACGGTCAACGGAGATACCGAGTTTCGCGGCCGGGACCGCGATGAACGAATCCGGCGACATCACGCGCAGGTCCGAGGCCAGGGCCAGTTGCACGCCCGCACCCAGCGCGCCCCCGTTGATCGCCGCGATCACCGGCACCGGAATGGTCTCGATGGTGCGCAGCATGGCCAGCAGACCGGTCAGGAAGCTGCCCGAATACACCCCGTCCAGATCCGCGCCCGCACTGAAGATCGGCCCCTGACCGGTCAGCACGATCACCCGCGCCGAGGCCGCGGCCTCCTCGAGGGCCGCGCGCAGGCGGCCGATGAGCTCCTCGTTCAGGGCGTTCCGGCGATCCGGACGCTGCAGTTCGATGGTCACGACCTCGCCATCGCGGCTGACTCCGAGCATCTGTCCCTTCCCCACTGTCCAACTCATCGGGCTGCCTACCCATTGATCTTCCTTCACTGTAGGTGGGCGTACCGTCGGGTCTGTGACCGCAACACCCGATGTCGACATCCTCGTAATCGGCGCGGGACAGGCAGGATTGTCGGTCGGCTACCACCTCAGGCGGCTCGGGCTGCGACCCGAACAGGACTTCCTGATCGTCGACCACTCCCCCGGCGCGGGCGGGGCATGGCAATTCCGTTGGCCGTCACTGACATTGAGCACCGTCAACCGGGTGCACGACCTGCCCGGCATGTCGTTCCAGGAGACCCTGCCCGCCGGATCGGACAACGCGCAGGCCGCCACCGCCGTGCCGCACTACTTCGAGCTGTACGAGAAGCGCTTCGACCTGCGCGTGCACCGGCCCATCTCGGTGACCGTGGTGTGCGACCGCGCCACCGCCGCCACCTGCCCGAACCAGGAGGTCGACGGGCTGCTGCACGCCGAACTGAAGCCCGGCGCGACGGTGCGCGCACGCGGACTGGTCAATGCCACCGGCACCTGGGACAAGCCGTTCATCCCCTACTACCGGGGCGCGGAGACCTTCGCCGGCCGCCAGCTGCACGCCCACGACTACCGCGCCGCAACGGAATTCGAGGGCAAGCAGGTCGTGGTGGTCGGCGGCGGAATCACCGCCGTCCAACTGCTGGACGAGATCTCGCAGGTCACCGGCACCACGTGGGTGACCCGACGCGAACCCGTCTTCCGCTCCGGTCAATTCGCGCCCGAGGACGGGCGCGCCGCGGTGGCCATGGTGGAAGACCGTGTCCGGCGCGGACTTCCACCCGGATCGGTGGTGTCGGTGACCGGGCTGCCCGAGGACGCGCGGGTGCGGGCCATGCGCGCCCGCGGGACATTGGAACGGCGACCGCTGTTCGACCACATCGAACCCGACGGAATCCGCTGGGCCGACGGCGCCTTCCAGCGCGCCGACGTCATCCTGTGGGCCACCGGATTCCGCAGCGCCCTCGACCATCTGGCCCCGCTGCGACTGCGCGGGCCCGGCGGCGGCATCACCATGGGCGGTCGCCTCGCCACCCGGGTCGAAGCCGATCCGCGCATCCACCTGATCGGCTACGGGCCGTCGGCCAGCACCATCGGCGCGAACCGCGCGGGCCGGGCGGCGGCCGTCGAGCTGACCTCGTACCTGGGCATTCCGACCCACCGGAACGGCGACCCGGAGAACTGAGGCGTCAGGCGGGCGCGTCCATATCGAAGAGGTCCGGGTCGCCGCCCTGCCGCGCGCCCTTGTCCAGACCGGCGATCTGGGTCATCTCCCGGCCGGTCAGCTCGAAATCGAAGATGGCCAGGTTCTCCGCCATCCGCGACGGGGTGTTGGACTTCGGGATGGCCACGTTCCCCAGCTGCATGTGCCAGCGCAGGATGATCTGCGCCGGCGTGCGGCCCAGCTTGTCGGCGAGGGCGATGATCACCGAATCGTTGAACTCCGCGCCGCGGCCCAGCGGACTCCACGCCTCGGTCACGATGCCGTGCGCGGCATGGAAGGCGCGTAGCTCCGACTGGGCGTAATACGGGTGCAGCTCAACCTGATTGATGGCGGGCACCTCACCGGTCTCGGCCATCACCCGCTCCAGGTGCGCCCGGGTGAAATTGGAGACGCCGATGGAGACGATGCGGCCCTGCCGCTTGAGTGCCTGCAAGGCCCGGAAGGTGTCGACGTAGAGGTCGGCGGACGGCACCGGCCAATGGATGAGGAACAGGTCGATGGCGTCCAGGCCCAGCCGCTCGGCGCTGGCGTCGACGGCGCGCAGGGTGGCGTCGTAGCCGTGGTCGGCGTTCCACAGCTTGGTGGCGACGAACACCTCGTCACGCGGCAGACCGGACTCACGGACGGCACGGCCCACTTCCTCCTCGTTGCCGTAGAAGGCCGCGGTGTCGAGACTGCGGTACCCGAGTTCGAGGGCTTTGGTGATGGCGCCGACCCCGTCGTCGCCATTGACCTTGTAGACGCCGAACCCCAGTTTGGGCATCACCTGGCCGTCACTGAGCACGATCGCTGGAATGTCGCTGGCCTCGAACCGGTACGTCACCATGTCGAAGTTAGAAGCGCAGGTCCATGGCGTCAACCGAGTGCTCTATACCGAAATCTGCGTGTCGAGCCCCCACGGCAGCAAATAGGCAGCTTCGCGCAGGTTCGACGTGATGAGCACTACGTTTGCAGGCCGAGCCGCCGATAGCGCAGATGCCGGGCGGCGAGCAGCTCCGCCGGGGAGCGAGCCGTCAGACCGGCCAGTTCGCCCGCGATCGCCTCCACCATGCGCAGCGCGAAATCCGCGGGCTCCTCCGCGGCGTCCGGATACTCGTGCACGATCCGGTCCACGATGCCGTCCTCGCGCAGGTCGACCGCCCGAATCCGCTGGGCGGCAGCCAGTTCCGGGGCGTGCCAGGTGTCGCGGTAGACGATCTCGCTCGCACCCTCCGGCGGCAAGGGGGCCAGCCAGCCATTCGCGGCGGCCAGCACCCGATCGGCGGGCAAGAGGGCCAGTGCGCCGCCGCCCGTGCCCTGCCCGAGCAGCACCGAGACGGTCGGGGTGTCCAGGGTGACGAGATCGGCGATGCAGCGGGCGATCTCGGGGGCCAGGCCGCGTTCCTCCGCCTCCCGGGACAGCGACGCACCCGCGGTATCGATCACCAGGACCAGCGGGACGCGCAGCTCGGCGGCCAGATGCATGCTGCGCCGCGCCTCCCGCAACGCCGCCGGACCCATGGTGTGCTCCGGCGACTGACCCGCGCGGTCGTGGCCGAACACGATGCAGGGTTGACCCTGGAACCGGGCCAGGGCGTGCACCACCGTGCGGTCCAGCTCGCCTTGTCCGGTGCCGGACAACGGAACCCGGTCGGTCACGTGGCGCAGCAGCTCACGGATGCCCGGACGATCCCCGCGCCGGGAGATCAGCACCGTCTGCCAGGCGTGCACCTCGGCCGTGTCGAGCACCGCGACACCGCCGCGCTCCTGCGGACCCGCCAGGAACGAACCCGACCCGAGCGCGGGTGGCATTGCGTCACCCGCCTTTTCTGGCAGCGGGGCGGGAGGGTCGCACAACACCGTGAGCGCCCGATGCACGATGCGGCGGAATATCGACACCGGCACGACACCGTCGATAACGCCGTTGCGGTAAAGGTTTTCGGCCGTCTGCACGCCCTCCGGGAACTTCTTCCCGTACAGCGCCCGGTAGACCCGCGGCCCCAGGAAGCCGACCAGCGCACCCGGTTCGGCGAATGTCATGTGCCCCAACGACCCCCACGACGCGAACACCCCGCCCATGGTCGGATCGCGCAGATACACCAGATACGGATGCCCCGCCGCCTTGTGCGCGGCCAGCGCCCCCGCCACCTTCACCATCTGCACGAAAGCGACTGTGCCCTCCTGCATTCGGGTCCCGCCGGAGGCCGGTGAGGCGAGCAGCGGCAAGCCCAGCTCGGTGGCGCGCTCCACCGCGGACACGATCCGCTCGGCGGCGGCCACCCCGATCGACCCCGCGAGAAACGCGAACTCGCACGCGATCACGGCAACGCGCCGTCCGCGCAGCAACCCCTCCCCGGTGAGCACCGCTTCATCAGTGCCCGCCGTTGCCGCGGCAGCCAGCAAATCCTCGCGATACCCCGGCGACGCCGCCACCGGCACCGGTGGCCGATCCCAGCTCACGAAGGAACCGGGATCCAGCAACTCGCCCAGCAACTCCGCCGCCGAGACCGTCATGGCATGAGAGTAGCTACAAACGGCTCACCCGCGGTTCGCGGCCCGCCTCGGCCAGGACTGACGGAGCGGGGAGCGAAACGGAGGAGGGAAGGCCGAGGTGACGAGGGCCGCGAACCGCGGCGGCGGAGCCGCCGCAATTCAACACAGCTCAGTAACCCTGCACGACCTTGCGCAGGGCGTACTCGGTCACCGCGACCAGAGCCTGCTTGACCGGCTCCCGGCGACGGGCGTCGATCGAGAGGATCGGCACGTCCGCGGGCACCGCCAGCGCCTGACGGATGTCCTCCACCGGATACCGTGGCGCATCATCGAATTCGTTGATGGCCACCAGGAAGGGTAGGTTGCGCGCCTCGAAATAGTCGACGGCGGCGAAACTGTCCTCCAGCCGACGGGTATCGACCAGCACCACCGCGCCGATGGCGCCCTTGATCAGGTCGTCCCACATGAACCAGAAGCGGTACTGGCCCGGCGTACCGAACAGGTACAGCACCAGGTCGTCGGCCAGGCTGATGCGGCCGAAGTCCATGGCCACCGTGGTGGTGGCCTTCGACGGGACACCGGTCAGGGAGTCCACGCCGACACTGGCATTGGTCACCAACGCCTCGGTGCGCAGCGGAACGATCTCCGACACGGCACCGACCAGGGTGGTCTTGCCGACACCGAAACCACCGGCCACGACGATCTTGGCCGACGTGGGCTTGCTGGTGCGCGTGTCGACCTGTGTCGTCGAATCAAATACGCCGGAGTCCACTGAGAACCCTTTCGATCAGCTCGCGACGTTCATCGTCGCTGGAATCGTCTTTCAAAGTCGCCGATACCCGCACATGGCCGGCATCGATGAGGTCCGCGACCAGCACCCGCGCGACCCCGAGCGGGATGCCCAGACGCGCGGCCACCTCGGCAACCGACGGCGATTCTCTGCACAACTCCACAATTGACGTCTCGATGTTGGTGAGTTCGAACTGCCGCTCGAGGGCGACCGGATGCGATGCGACGAGCGCCTCCAAGGCGAGCTCCACCTTCGGCCGGGTGCGACCGGCCGTCAGTGAATAGGGGCGAACCAAGCTCGGTTCGGCGCTCCCAACGCGTTCGTTGTCTATGTCCATCCCGCCATCAGGAACCCATCGTGACGCGAGGTGTGGCCTGAACCGTCTGGCCCACTCGCTCGACCAACAACGCCATCTCGTATCCGACCTGACCGATGTCACACGAGGTGTTGGTCAGGACCGCCAGATACGAGCCGTCACCGACAGCCATGAGCAGCAGGTAGCCGTGTTCCATCTCGACCACCGACTGCAACACGGTGCCGCCCTCGAACAAGTTCGACACACCCACCGAGAGGCTCGCGAGCCCCGCGGTCACTGCGGACAGCTGTTCGGCGCGGTCCACGGGCAGCTGCGCGCTCGCGGCCATCAGCAGGCCGTCGGCGGATACCAGGACCGCATGCGCAACGCCGGGAACCTCATTGGCGAAGTTCGAAACCAGCCAATCCAGCTGACGCTTCGTACCACCTAGATCGGGGTTCATCGGTCTCCTTTATCTCCGGTTAGGTTCATAGCTTGCATCGCGCGGCCATCCCGGACGCCCTTCTGGTGGCGACTCAGACTTGACCTGATGGATTCTGGGTCTCGGTGGGCCGCCTTGTCAGCGTTTCCGTTCACACCGCCGGGCACAAGTCGGTTACCCGGATCGCGTTGCGGCAGACCGGCGGCCGTGCGCTTCTCGGGCGCCGACTGGCTGACCCGGTGTGCGGCCTGCCAGCCCTCGTCGCCCGGTGATTCGAAGGACGAGGCCACCTGGGACCGATCGGCGTTCGGATCGGAGAGCCACGCCGACATCATCTCCGCGAAGATCGGCGTGCCGCCCATGACCGAGTCACCGGGGGCGTCCGTCGGCTGCAAACGCGTCTGGAAGAACGAGGCAGCCTTGGCCGGATTCGACCGGAAGCTGTGGCGTCCCGGCTCCTTGACGCCGTCGTCACCGCGCTGCGGCAGACCCACACCCGGAATCGGGGACGGACGCTGCGGCAACACCGAGCCCGGATCCCGCTGCGGCAGACCGGTGGCGCCGCGCTGCGGCAGACCACCGTCCCGCTGCGGCAGCGGATCGTTCAACGGATCCGCTCCGCCTCTCCGCGCTTGCGGCGGGAGCGGACCACTCAGCGGATCACGCTGAGTCAGACCACCCGAGAGCGAATCGGCACCCGCGGCGGCCGGGCGCTGCGGCTGACCGGCGCCCGGACCACGCTGCGGCAGACCGCTACCGGAATCCCGCTGCGGCAGACCGTTCGAGCCACGCTGCGGCAGACCACCGTCGCGCTGGGGCAGACCACCGGCGGCGGGGCCACCGTCACGCTGAGGCAGACCACCGGCGGCAGGACCGCTGTCCCGCTGCGGCAGGCCACCCGGACCACGCTGCGGCAGACCGCCCGCTGCCGAATCACGCTGCGGCAGACCACCGGGAGCGGCATCACGCTGGGGCAGACCACCGTCACGCGGGGCGAGACCGTCCCGCGGACGCAGACCCTGCTTGTCCGAATCCTGTGCGGCAAGACCATTGGCCCCGTCGCGCTGCGGCGCGGCGCCACGCTGCGGGAGACCACCCGGCGCTCCCGGACCACGCTGCGCCGGAGCGCCATTGGCACCGGGCTGACGGGTCGGCAGACCACCCGCTGCCGAATCACGCTGCGGCAGACCACCCGCGGCGGAGTCACGCGGCGGCAGACCACCGGCGGCGGGCTCACGACGGGTCGGGCCCGAGTCCGCTCCACGCGGCGCGGGAGCACCGTTCGCACCAGGCTCCGCTCCGCCTCCCCGCGCTTGCTGCGGCATACCGCTGGGAGCGGAACGCTGCGGCTGACCCAGACCGGCCTCACGGCCGGGGGCGCCATTGGCGCCCGGCTGACGGGTCGGCAGACCGGTCGGCCCGGCCGGAGCCGCGCCCGGCGCGGAGTCCGCACCGCCTCCCCGCGTTTGCGACGGCGGAAGTCCCACAGAAGGATTGCGCTGCGGCATCGCACCGGACTGACCCGGCTGCGGCGCTCCCCCCTGCCCCGGACCACGCGGCGCGGGTCCCGGCTCCCCCGGTGCGCCCGGTCGCGGCGGCATGCCCGGAGCACCTTGACGCTTGAGCATATTGGCGGCGAGGCCGCCCCGCGGCTGCGCCGGGGGTTCGCCCTGGCCGCGCTGCGGGAGGTTCGAACCCGGGCGGTCGGCGGGCGCGGACGGACCGTTCACACCCGGATCCCGCTGGGGTAGGCCCGGTCTCGTGTCACCCGGCGCGGAGACGGTGTGCTTGACGGTCGGGCCGTTCACACCCGGCTGACGGGTCGGCAGACCACCCGGCACCTGCGCACCCGGCTGACGGGTGGGCAGACCGGTGGCCGCACTGGCCGCGGCCGGGGCCGAAGGAGCCGAGGCCGGAGCTGGGCTCGGGGCGGCGCCCGCCGCCGTGCCCGCCGGAATCGGCCCGCTCACACCCGGATCCACGGTGACCATCACATTGCCGGTCGCCGTGCGGGTGACCGCGCGCATCTGCATGGAGGCCGGGGCTCCGGCCTGGGTGCCCGCACCCTGCGGCGCGGACGCCGTCGGGGCCGGGGCGGGAGCCGGCTGCTGCTGGCCCTGCTGCGGCGGCACCGAGATGGCGCCACCCGGCGAGACGATCAGCGGCTTGGGCACGTGCACGGTGACGGTCACACCCGGATCCCGGGCGGTGTCGAAGGTCGGGCGCAGGCGCACGGTCAGGCCGTGGCGCTCGGCCAGGCGGCCGACCACGAACAGACCCATGTGGCGCGCGGTATCCGGGCCGACCTCGGCCACGGCCTCCAGTCGCCGGTTGATCTCGGCCATCTCGGCCGGGGGCATACCGATACCGCGGTCCGCGACCTCGATCAGCAGACCCTGATCGTGGGCCTGGGCGAAGGTGAACTTGACGTCGGTCTCCGGCGGAGAGGCGCGCAGCGCGTTGTCCAGGAGCTCGGCGAACAGGTGCGCGAGGTCGGACGCGGCGGGCTCGACCAGCGAACCGCGCGGGGTGGCGCCCAGCTTGACGCGCTCGTAGTCCTCCACCTCGGAGATGGCGGCGCGCAGCACGTCGGCGATCTCGACCGGCGCCGACTTGGTCCGGCGCTGCTTGGTGCCGGCCAGAATCAGCAGGTTGTCGCCGTTTCGCCGCATACGGGCGGCGAGGTGGTCGAGACGGAAGAGGTTCTCGAGCAGGCGCGGGTCCTTCTCGTCGTACTCCATCGCCTCGATGAGCGAGAGCTGATGGTCGACAAGGGACTTGGAACGCCGCGCCAGGGTCTCGAACATGTCGTTGACCTGGGTACGCATGGCGGCCTGGTCGGCGGCCAGGCGCAGCGCCTGACCGTGGATGTCGTCGACGGCGCGAGCCAGCTGGCCGACCTCTTCGTCGGTGTGCACCGGCATCGGTTCCAGCGGAACGTCTTCGGGGTCGGCACCCTCACGCAGCGCGGAGACTTCCTGGCCGAGGTCGTATTCGGCGACGCGCAGGGCGGCCAGGCGCAGACGGCGCAGCGGGACGATCATCGCGCGCGCGATCAGCACGGCCAGCGCCATGGCGCCGAGGATGGTGGCGATCACGATGATCGAGTAGCGGATGGCGTCCGAACGGGCCGCCGCCGCCAGGTCGTCGACTCGGGACACGATGTCCTTGGTCGCGCCCGCCGCGATCGACTGATAGCCGTTGATGCTCGAGACCAGCGAGTCCTTCAGCTCGGCCACCGGCAGCTGACCGGCCAGCGCCTGCGGGCCGTTCACCAGTTGCACGCGGGTGTCCGCGCCACGCTGCAGATCGGCGACGGTCGCGTCGCCGTCCGGGAAGCGGTGGGCCAGCACGGCCAGCATCTGCCGCTCGGTGCTGACACTGATCTGGATGTCCTTGAGGCCATCCTTCGGGTTGCTGCGTAGCGCCTCCGCCATGCCGGCGACCTCGTTGAACAGCATCCATCGGGTGTTCAGCGAGTCGACCAGGCGCAGCTTGGACTGGTCCACGTTCTTGTCGGCGATGGTCGCCACGATGGACTCCACCGTGCGCACGCTGTCGCCACGAATCCGCTCGACCTGGGCGACGGTGTCGGGAATCGACTTCGAGGGCGCGAGGCCCTGCGCCCGGATCGCCTTCGCGCCCACGATCATCTCGTCCAGCGAGGAACGGGCGGTGGGGAGATCACTCAGGCGGCTCGCGGCCTTCTCGGCGAACGAGATCGCCGTGTCCAACTGAGTGAGTTCCGGATCAGAGGTCAAGGACTGGTTCGGGCCCAGCATGACCATCTGCCCACTGGCCACCTGCGCCGCGTCCGCACTGAGACCGGTGATCGCCGGGATCACCCCGACGTGGTCGGTCGCCGTCGAGAGCCTGCTCGAATCGGCGAACTCCGCCGAGATCCTGGACGCACCCAGCACAACAGCGACCAACAACGGCACGGCGAGGACCGCCGTGACCTTCCATCGCAGGTCCCAGTTGCTCAGCGCCCAGCGCTTATTGCTGCCGGACCTAGCGGCGTCACGCATCTCCCACTCACTTTCCAAACTGGCCCCAGCCACGCGCCATCAGCGAGCCTCCGAGCGATCGCACGCTCGGCTCGACAGACGGAGCTGACCGAGAACGGCGGCTGGCCGAGAAATTGCGTCCATGACGGCCGAAATATGTGACATGCGATTCTAACGGATCAATAACTTCTTGTGTGACCTCTTGGCAACCACCGGTCCCTGACCTGCCAATTCCAGGCAAAATCAAAGGTCGCGGCGCCCGCCCGGACGTCGCGTGAAGTCTGCCACAATCAGGCTGATCTATCGAGGCGGGCATCTTCAGCGCTTCTCAGGACACAAGGCGGAGCTAGGGAGTCACCGGGTTGAACGCGAAGCAGGAGTACCGATCGGCGTATCAGCTGAGCCTGGTCGATCCCTCGGAGTTCTGGCGCACCGCGGCCGAATCCATCAGCTGGGACGTGACTCCCACCCAGATTCTCGATACCGCTGCCCGCCCGGCGGCCCGGTGGTTTCCCGACGCTCGCCTCAACACCTCCTACAATGCGCTGGATCGGCATGTGCGCGAGATCACAACTCCCGAAGGCTCTTTCGAGGGCCAGGAGGGGGGTCGCGCCCAACAACCGGCCCTAATATACGACTCGGCTATGACCGGGTCCAGGCGGATGTACACATATCGGGAGTTGCTCGACGAAGTCGCCCGATTTGCCGGATCCATGCTGCGACTGGGCGTCAAGACCGGTGACCGCGTCGTCATCTATATGCCGATGATTCCCGAAGCCGTGATCGCCATGCTCGCCTGCGCCCGGATCGGCGCCGTGCACTCGGTGGTCTTCGGCGGTTTCGCCGCCCACGAACTCGCGGCCCGCATCGACGACGCCGAACCTGTGTTGATCATCACGGCCTCCGGCGGTCTGGAACCCGGACGCCGCATCGAATACCCGCCCATCGTGCTCGCCGCCCTCGACCTCGCCGAGACCACCGCCCCGAGAACCGTGCTGGTCAAGCAGCGAGACGGCTTCCCCACCATTCGCTTTCCGGCCGAGCAGGCCGCCACCGACTCGCTGCCCGCCTCCACCGAGACCGTGGCGGCCCGGTGGCTCGATTGGGACGAGGCGCAGATCGGGGCGGAGCCAGCCGATCCGGTGTCGATGGCCGCGACCGATCCCCTCTATATCCTCTATACCTCCGGCACCACCGGGAAACCCAAGGGCGTGGTGCGCGACAACGGCGGCCACGCGGTCGCCATGGCCTGGTCCATGCGCAATATCTACGAGGTCGGCGCGGGGCAGACCATGCTCACCACCTCCGATATCGGCTGGGTGGTCGGGCACTCCTACATCGTCTACGCGCCGCTGCTGGTCGGGGCCACCACCGTGCTCTACGAGGGCAAGCCGATCGGGACCCCCGACGCGGGCACCTTCTGGCGGCTGGTCGACGAGTACAAGGTGGATGTGATGTTCACCGCTCCGACCGCGCTGCGGGCCATCCGCCGCGCCGACCCGGACGCGGCGCTCGCCCATCAGCACGATTTGTCCCGCCTGCGGGCGCTGTTCTGCGCCGGGGAACGCCTGGACCCGGCCACCTACGAGTGGACCGTGGACACCCTGCTCGCCGACCGCCCCGACTGCCCGGTGGTGGACCACTGGTGGCAGACCGAGACCGGCTGGCCCATCTGCGCGAACCCGCTCGGACTCCAGCAGCTCCCGATCAAACCCGGTTCGGCGTCCGTGCCGGTGCCCGGATACCGGCTGCGGGTGCTGGACTCCGAGGGCAACGCGGTCGCCCCGAACACCGAGGGCAATATCGTCATCGGGCTGCCGCTGCCGCCCGGCACCCTGACCACGCTGTGGAAGGACGACGAGCGGTACGAGCGCTCCTATCTGTCCGCCTATCCCGGCCACTATCTGACCGGCGACTCGGGTTATTTCGACGAGGACGGCTACCTGTTCGTCCTGGGCCGCAGCGACGACGTCATCAATATGGCCGGGCACCGGCTGTCCGCGGGCGGGATCGAGGCGGCCATCTCGGGTCATCCGGCCGTGGCCGAGACCGCCGTGGTCGGCATTCCGGACGAGCTCAAGGGGCAGCGGCCGATCGGGTATGTGGTGCTCAAGACCGGCATCGACATCGAGTCCGAGCGGCTGCGCGCGGAGATCATCGACCGGGTGCGGGAGCGGGTCGGGGCGATCGCCACCCTCTACGACGTAGTCGCGGTGACCTCGCTGCCCAAGACCCGCTCGGGAAAGATCCTGCGCCGCACCATGCGTCAGATCGCCTCGGGTGAGCCGTTCGAGGTGCCGCCGACCATCGACGACGCCTCCATGCTGCCCACGCTGGAGAAGCAGATCCGCGACGCGGTGACATTGATGGAGGACAAGGAGCGCATCGCCGCCGCCGAGGCCGCGGTCGCCACCACTCCGATCCGCCGCCCGGACCCGGCCGCCGCCGATCCGGCCGGGGATCAAGCCGTCTCGGGCTAGCCTCAGAGTCTTTTCAGAATTGGCTCATCGACCTCCTAGAGCGGTCGTTTAGCGTCGGTCGGGCGCGCGGGAATCGCGCGCCCCGTCGTTATGCCAACTGAAAAGAAGGTCGCTGTATGAGCTTCGTCCGTAATCGTCGTGCCGGTGTGCTCTTCGGAGCCGGTGCGGTCGCCGCCGTCGCCCTCGCCTTCGCGCCCGCCACCGCCTCCGCCTCCCCCGCGGATCTGGTTGCGCCGCTCCTGAACTCCACCTGCAGCTTCGCCCAGGTGGACGCCGCCCTGCACGACAAGTCCCCGATGCTGGCCCAGTACCTCGATCAGAACCCCGGCTACAAGGCGGAATTGAAGGCCAAGTTCGACCTCTCCCCCGCCGAGCGCCAGGCCGAGCTCGACCAGTACCTGCGCGACAACCCGGACGCCGCCAACCAGGCCGCCTCCGACCCGCGGGCCGGTGGAATCGCCGCCACGATCCAGCAGGTCGCCGATTCCTGCCACAACTACTGACCGCCGCCGGGCAATACTGATGGTGTGCCACCCTCGTGTGGCACACCACGCATGTTCGCGGCCCGTCTCGTTCTGGACTGACGTAGCGGGGGAGCGAAGCGGAGGAGCGGAGGAGGAAGGAACGAGACCTCCGGGGCCGCGAACCCGCCCGGAGCGAAGCGGAGGGCAAATTGGACGCAGCGGTACCTACCGTCCTGGTCGTCGACGACGATGAGGATGTGCTCGCATCGGTCGAGCGCGGGCTCCGGCTGTCAGGTTTCCGGGTGGTGATCGCCCGGGATGGGGCGGCCGCCCTGCGCAGTGTGAATGAATTCGCCCCCGACGCGGTCGTGCTCGATATGAACATGCCGATCCTGGACGGGGCGGGCGTGGTGACCGCGCTGCGGGCCATGGGCAACGAGGTGCCGATCTGTGTGCTGTCGGCGCGCAGTTCGGTGGACGACCGCATCGCCGGGCTGGAGTCGGGGGCCGACGATTACCTGGTCAAACCGTTCGTGCTCGCCGAGCTGGTGGCGCGGATCAAGGCGCTGCTGCGGCGGCGCAGTGACGCACCGGCGTCCGCGATCCCGGGCGCGATCACCGTGGGGCCCTTGGAGGTCGACGTCGCGGGCTATCGGGCGCTGCTGCACGGCACCGAGATCGAGCTCACCAAGCGCGAATTCGAGCTGCTGTCCACGCTGGCGCGCAGCGCCGGGGTGGTGCTGAGCCGGGAACGGCTGCTGGAACTGGTGTGGGGCTACGACTTCGCGGCCGACACCAATGTGGTGGACGTGTTCGTGGGTTATCTGCGGCGCAAGCTCGAGGTCGAGGGCACCCCGCGCCTGCTGCACACCATCCGCGGCGTCGGGTTCGTCCTGCGGGCGCCGAAATGACCTCCGCGGCGGGCCCTTCCGTGCCCGGGGGCAGGCGCCGCCGCTGGTCCTACACGCTGCGGGTGCGCGTCGCCGCCGCCGCGGCGCTGGGCGCGACCATCATCGTGGCGATCCTGAGCTGGATCACCATCTACGCCATCGGCCGCAGCAATATGGCCCAGGCCGATCAGCAGTTGTCGATGGTGTCGCGGCTGGTGCTGATCCAGCCGGTCTTCGCGGTCAATGTGGTCGACATCCTCGCGCCCAACAAGGAAATGGCGCTGACGGTCCGCATGAACGATCGCGCGCTGGCCAGTACCCCGGTGAAACTGCCGGTGCTGCCGGTCGGCAATGCCACCGTCACCGTGGACGGCAACGCCTACCGGGTGCTCACCACCACCGAGGCGCAGCCCGCGGGACAGGTTGTGTCCCTGGGCATTCCGACCAATCAGACCGAGAAGACCATCAATGAGCAGCGGCGCTGGGTGTATCTGGCCGCGACGCTCGCGGTGACCGCGTCGGCGGGGCTGGGCTGGCTGTTCGGCGGGCGCGCGGTGCGGCCCATCGTGAAACTCACCCGGGACCTCGACGAGCGCGGGCCCACCGGGGAATCGGAAGTCCCGCTCTCGGTGGACGGTTCGGGCGTGAAGGAGGCGGACAAGCTCGCCGAGGCCGTCAACACGCTGCTGGAACGGGTGGACCGGGCGCAGGCCGAGACCGCCACCGCGCTCGAGACCGCCCGCGATTTCGCCGCGGTGTCCGCGCACGAACTGCGCACTCCGCTCACCGCCATGCGCACCGACCTCGAGGTGCTCAGCACCCTGGACCTGAACGAGGAGCAGCGCCGCGAGATCCTCACCGACCTGCAGCGTGGCCAGAACCGGGTGGAGACCACGCTGGCCGCGCTGGAACGGCTGGCCGCGGGCGACCTCACCCACGAACGCGACCACGTGGTCACCGACGTGGTCGAGCTGTGCGACGCCGCCGCGCACGACGCCATGCGGCACTTCCCGCAGTTGAAGGTGTGGATCGACGCCGACGCCGAGCTCGTCACCTGGGGCCTGCCCACGGGGCTGCGGCTGGCCGTGGACAACGCGCTCACCAATTCCGCGCGGCACGGCGGGGCCACCGAGGCGCTGGTGACGGCGCATCGCGCGCCCGACGGACGCATCGTGATCACCGTCGACGACAACGGCCGCGGCCTGCCCGCCCACGAGCGGGAGCAGGTGTTCGCGCGCTTCTTCCGGGGCAGTCAAGCCACCAAGGGCGGGTCCGGGCTGGGTCTGGCGCTGGTGGCGCAGCAGGCCCAATTGCACGGCGGCCGAGCCTATTTCGACGACGGCATGCTGGGCGGGGTGCGGCTGGTGCTGGAGCTGCCCGATCGCGGGGCGTGGCCGCCGCCACCCGCGCGGATGTGAACGTACCGGTCTTTACCGAACTCTCAGACATCCATCAGAGCTGCGGACATACCCGGCCTCTACGGTCTGAATCGTGTTCGGAAAACGTGCTCGCTGGGTCCTGATCGTCCTGCTGCTCGCCGCCGCGGTCGCGGCGAGCGTCGTCGGCATCGGCCGCCTGCGGACCGCGCCCACGGCGGTCGCGCTAGTCAACGGCGATTCCGGCCCGCTGGGCGCGCGCATCGCGAAGGACCTGCAGGCCAGTGGAATCCGGCACTGGGAGGTCGTCGACGAGGCGAGCCCCACCGACTACGCCGCGGTGATCACGCTGCCCGCCGACCTGACCGCCGACATCAACTCCCTGGTCACCGATCAACCGAAGAAGGCTCAGGTCACCGTGGCCACGCACGACCGCGCCGACCCGAATCTCGTCAACGACGCGGTGAGCGAGGTGACCAAGAAGATCAGTGCGGCCGGGCTGGACACCTTGTTCTCGACCATGAACACCGCGCGCCTGCAGGTGTCGCAGATCGCCGGGACGTCGGGCATGCTGAGCGCGGGCGTGCAGGCGGCCGCGGACGGCGCGCAGCAGTTCTCCGGCGGCGCGGATCAGCTGACCGATTTCCTGGCGCAGGCGAAAGCCGGTGCGGGGCAGCTGACTTCGGGGATCGACGCCCTGAACTCCACTCTGTCGGCGGCGACCACGCAGGCGAATCAGCTTGCCACGGCGCTGGATTCGACCGGCGTCACCATGTGGCAGGTCTCGCAGGCGGCGAGCGCGCTGTCGGGTGGATTGAACGTGGTGGTGCCGTTGCTGCAGGGGCTGCCGATCGCCACGGATCCGCAGTTGGCGAGTGTGATCACGCAGCTGCAGGGTCTGCGCACGATCGCGAATCAGGCGGATGTCCAGCTCAGCGGCTTCGCGAATCTGACAGGCACGCAAGTCACCCCGGACACCAAGGTCGGGCAACTGCTGCGGGACGCGGCCGGACGACTGAATGACGCAAGCGCCCAGTTGAATCAGGGTGCGTCGCTGGCACAGAGCATTCCCGCGATCGCCGATCAGGCCGGCGCCCAGCTGGTCACCGCGATGCAGGCGCTGACCGGCGGCGTGGCCCAATTGCAGTCCGTCACCAAGCTTCTGAGCAATCAGACCAACCAGGCGATGGGCGCGCTCCCCCAGCTCGGCGTGCCGCAGCAGACCGTGATCGCGGCCGCCCTCACCGACCCGGTCGACATCATTCGTAAATAAACGTTCGCAAACAATCAGCAACGATCGGCGGTTCGCCGGAGTACACTGTGGCCGAATTGCTCTAATCGACCCGTTTCATGAGCTCGTCCGCTTCATCCGCATCTTGGCTCCACTCAGCGCCCGGTATCGGAGAGGAAACGATCGTGAGCATGTTGATCGCCGCACACGACATGTACGGCACGGTTCTCGCCCAGCTCAGCAATCCCACCGCGGAAACCCCGCCCATGGCGGACAAGATGATGAAGATGTTCCGGTACTTCACCTGGTTCACCCAGATGTCCGGCATCGCGGCCATCACCTACGGTGGCGGACGTTTCGCCTGGGAGAAGTGGGGCGGCGGCTCGGCCTCGCCCAAGATGGTCGCCAACGCCATGCTGGGCGGCGCGACCGCCACCAGCGCGGGAACCATCATGAACGCCATCGTCGGCTAGCGATCCAGGAGACAATGCGGGGGCCATACCCCCGCATCCTCTTGGGGAGGAACCGATGACCTACGGCAACGATCCCTACTCGCAGCAGCCGCAGCAGCCTGGCTACGGGCAGCAGCCACCTCCCGGGTACGGGCAGCAGCCACCTCCCGGGTACGGGCAGCAACCGCCGGGCGGCTTCCCCGGACAGCAGCCCTCGGACTACGGCTACCAGCCGGGCTACGCCGCCTACCCCGCCCCGCCCTACGCCGGCTGGGGCGCGCGGGTCGGCGCCTACCTGATCGACCGGCTGATCGTGTTCGTGCCCGCGGCCATCTTCTACGGGCTCGGCTTCCTCATCGGATTCAAAGACGCCGACTGCGTGACCGAGCAGACCGACACCTCCTACAGCACCAGCTGCTCGGGCGGGCTGTCGGGCGCGGGCGTCGCCCTCATCGTCGTCGGCGCCCTCATCGCCTTGGCCGGCGCGCTGTGGCTCATCTACAGGGAGGGCACCACCGGCCAGACGCCCGGCCGGAAGATGCTCAACATCAAGCTCGTTCGCGAGGCGGACGGTCAGGTGCTGGGCTTCGGTATGGCGTTCGTCCGCCAGCTCTGCCACTTCGTGGACAGCCTCGCCTGCTATATCGGCTGGCTGTGGCCGATCTGGGACGCCAAGCGGCAGACCTTCGCTGACAAGATCATCGGCAGCATCGTGGTCAAGGTCTGAGAGCCGACGACCGAGACAACAGTGCCCGCCGCGCGGAATGCGCGGCGGGCACGTGTCTTTCAGCGACCCGGAGGCCTCAGTTCACGACGTCCAGCAGGTCGATGACGAAGACCAGGGTCTTGCCGGAAAGCTGGTGGCCGCGCCCGGCCTCGCCGTAGGCCAGCTTCGGCGGAATGGTCAGCTGGCGACGGCCGCCCACCTTCATGCCGGGGATGCCGTCCTGCCAGCCCTGGATCAGGCCGCGCAGCGGGAAGACGATCGACTCGCCGCGGTCCCAGGAGGCGTCGAACTGCTCGCCGGTGTCGTACTCGACGCCCACGTAGTGGACATCGACGGTGTCGCCGGGCTTGGCTTCGCTGCCCTCACCCACGACGAGGTCCTTGATCACGAGCTCGGCGGGGGCGGGGCCGTCCTGAAACTCGATTTCCGGCTTGCTGCTCATGGGCTGTCCTCTTCGATTAGGGGATCGGAACGTGATCTACCCTATGCCCCGCCCATTCGGCCGCCCCGGGCGGAGGCGAAAATGGGCGCGTGGCCGAAGTGATCGATATCGACGACCCCGCCGATCCGCGGGTCGCCGAATTCCGCGACCTCAATAACGCCGACCGCCGGCCCGACCTGCCGGGCGGAAAAGGCCTGGTGATCGCGGAGGGCGTGGTGGTGGTGCAGCGCATGCTGGCCTCGCGGTTCACGCCGTTCGCATTGTTCGGTGTCGCGAACCGATATGAGCAGTTGCGTGAGGATCTCGCGGCGGTGGATATTCCGTATTACCGGACCAGCGCCGAGGTGATGGCCGAGGTCGTCGGATTCCATTTGAATCGGGGCGTGCTCGCGGGGGCTTATCGGCCGCGCGAACTCGACGCCGCGGAAGTACTGGCGGACGCGCGCACCGTCGCGGTACTCGAGGGCGTGAACGACCACGAGAACATCGGTTCCATCTTCCGCAACGCGGCCGGACTCGGCGCGGACGCGGTGCTGTTCGGCGACCGCTGCTCGGATCCGCTGTACCGGCGCGCCGTGCGCGTGTCCATGGGGCACGTGCTGCGGGTGCCGTTCGCCCAGCTGCCGCCGTTCCCGGCGGGCCTGGAGGTACTGCGCGCGCGCGGTTTCCAGATCGTCGCGCTCACCCCGAACCCGAAGGCGGGCACGCTCGCCACCGCCATGACCGGCGACCGGGTAGCGCTGCTGCTCGGTGCGGAAGGCCCCGGCCTGACCGAGGAGACCATGCGCGGCAGCGACATTCGGGCCCGCATCCCTATGACTCCCGGCACCGATTCGCTTAATGTGGCGACAGCGGCCGCCATGGCCTTCTACGAGAGAGTGCGTGCGCAGTGAGTCATCCGCCCGACGGACCGTACGGATACGGATATTCCGAACCCACGCCGTGGGCCAGCGGCATCGCCGTGGTCGTCATGGTGGCGGCGCTGACCGCGGCGGGCGTGTACGCCTTCGGGGCGGCGCTGGCGCAGATCCATCCGTTGCTGTCGGTGGTGGTCAATCTGATCGCGGTGGGCGGGGCCGCGCCGACGGCCTGGCGCTGGCGGTTCGCTCCGGTGACCCGCTGGGTGATCGCGGGACTGGGCGTGGGCGTGCTGGTGGCCTGGCTGGCCCTGCTGCTGTCCTGAACCGGATACGGAGGCCGCTCCGGTCAGGAGACGCGGTCCCGGCCGCGCAGCCAGCCCAGCAGTCCGCGTCTGCCGTTGCCGTGCTCGATCGGTGGCTCCGGTTCGCTGTCCAGCCGCGGCGCTTCGCCCTTGGGGTACAGCGAGAATCCGCAGACCTCGATGTGGTCGGGAGTCAGGGCGTTCGCGGAAGTATGGCCGCGGTAACGGAATCCGAGCCACTGCTCGTTGGCGGCGTCCGCGAAGCCGGGCGGGTCGAAGGGCAGCAGCTGCGGGTCGAGCAGTTCGCCGGGGGTGAGGACGATCGGATGCTCGCCCGCCCAGTACGGCCGCTCCCAGACCCGTGGCATGCCCTCGTCCTCGAGGATGTTGACCCTGGTCGCGCTGAAGGAGCGGCGGAATTCGCCACGCTCCCAGTGCGCGAACGCGCCCCAGCCCAGTGACAGGTCGTAGGAGATCAGGTAGGTCTGCTCGGAGGCGAGCGGGCGGACCAGCAGCTCCGGCAGCCGGGTGGGTCGCGGCAGCGCGGCCTGGGTGGAACACACCACCGTGACGCCGGGATAGCAACCGATATAGACGGATTCGGGGTCCGGGCCCGCCCACACCTTCATGCTGCCGGAGGCGGCGGGCACCACGTCCCGATCCGGGTTGAGCTGCCGGGCGAGTGCGAAGGCGGCGTCGGGATCAGGTCCCGGTTGCGCGCGCAGCACGGCCACCGGATCGGGGGCGTCGACGTACCACAGGGATGAGACCGTTGATGGCACCGACGTCACCTCCCTCGCGCACGGCTACTTTCAAGCAACGCACAGCGGCCGGTCGGAGCCGACATCGATCGGCCGAACCAACCCGCCAACAGGATTGAATCTACCCCCGCGACAGCCCGAAATGCGGCTGTTGACAACGCCGTTTCGCGGCGCGGCGACGAACGACATGCCGGAAGGTCAGCAACCCTCCGGCATTCGTGAAGATCGACAAAGCGTCAGCGACCCGAACCGACAGTGGTCAGTGACCCGAGCTGCGCACGCCTAGGAGCACATCCTCCCAGGACGGCATCGGCGCCTTGCCGCCCCGCTTGGCCCGATTCGGCTTCTGCGCGTTGGACTTCGCCGCGGGCTGCGCGGGAGCCGGGGCCGGCGCCGATTCCGGCGTGGGCTCGGCGGCCGGAGCCGGAGCGGGCGGGGTGGCGGGCGGCGCCGGGGCGGTCGCCGCCGGAGTCGCGGGCTGCGCCGGAGCCGCCGGTTCCTTCGCGGCCGGGGCCGGTGCGGGAGCGGGCGCCGGGGCGGCCGCGGTGGTCACCGGCACGGTGCCGTCGCCGACCGCGGCGCGCTGCTCGAAGTAATCATCCACGTTCTGCTGCTGGGCGACTCGCGCCGGGGCGGGCTCGTAGTCGGAGCCGCGCTCCTCACGCGCCGCGGGCGCGGGTGCGGGGACCGCCTCCACCACCGGGTCGGTCTGGTCCGGCAGGATGGTCGCCAGGCCGCGCAGGGCCCGGCCGAAGTCGGGGTCGATGAGGTCGGAGGCCGGATCGTCGAGCGGCACCACGGAGCCGCCGTGCGCGTCGGGCTGGTAGCGCCAGTGCGCGGCGATCACCGAACGGCCCGCCTGCCACTGCAATTGGGCCACCCAGTAGCCCTTCTCGTCCTTCCAGGCGTCCCATTCGGCGACCTCGATATTGTGGCCGCGCTCGGCGAACGCGGCCGACACGATCTCGATCAGGGTCTCCACGGCGGGGCCGTCGTTGCGGACCGGGTGCGCCTTCTGCGCCAGCTCGGCGGCCCGGGCGCGTTCCAGCAGAACGGGATACGCGAAACGTTCGACCCGCGACAGCGGCATGCCCGACTCTTCGGTGACCTGCTCCACCGAGGCGCCGGCACGGATACGAGCCTGGATATCGCGAGGGCGCATCGTGGCTTCCGTTTCGATCTCGATTTGGCCGAATCGGGCAAGATCTCCGCGGGCAGCGGCGCGCAGTTTATCGTCGGCGGCGAGGCGGTACTTCTGACCGCTCTCGGTGTCGATGCATACGATATGCGTGGAATCGGGCGTCAATCCGATTACTCGAAGTTCACGCACCGTTACCTCCTGTTCGCTGCGCAACTCACAGCTATAGCTAGGCTCGCGACACCGCCCACGTTCTGGAACAGTAGTGCACTTCTGTGAATCTCGGGGCAAGACACGCGGCGCGGAAATCTGTTCCCAGACTTCCGCGCCGCATTAGTGTGATCGATTCGCCTCAGCTCCGAAACCGGGTTTCGCGAGGCGCGTTCGCCCGGTCAGATGCCATTTCTACTGATCAGCCGAGCTTTTCGACGACCCAGTCGACGCAGCGGGTCAGCTGCGACACATCGTCGGGGTCGATGGCCGGGAACATGCCGATGCGCAGCTGGTTACGCCCCAGCTTCCGGTACGGCTCGGTGTCCACGATGCCGTTGGCGCGCAGCACCTTCGCGACCTGCGCGGCGTCCACGCTGTCCGCGAAGTCGATGGTGCCCACGACCTGCGAACGCAGCGCCGGGTTGCCGACGAACGGGGTGGCGTACTCGCTGGTCTCGGCCCACGAGTACAGGCGCGAGGAGGAGTCGGCGGTGCGCTTCACGGCCCAGTCCAGACCGCCATTGCCGTTCATCCACTCGATCTGGTTGGCGAACAGCAACAGGGTGGCAAGCGCCGGGGTGTTGTAGGTCTGGTCCTTGGTGGAGTTGTCGATCGCGATCGGCAGCGACAGGAACTCCGGGGTCCAGCGACCCGAGTTCTTGATCTCCTCCACGCGCTCCAGGGCCTTCGGGCTCATCAGCGCGATCCACAGGCCGCCGTCGGAGGCGAAGCACTTCTGCGGGGCGAAGTAGTACACGTCGGTGTCGGCGATGTTCACCGGCAGACCGCCCGCGCCGGAGGTGGCGTCGATGGCGACCAGGGCGTGCTCGGAACCGGCCGGACGCGACACCGGGATGGCGACACCGGTCGAGGTCTCGTTGTGGGCCCAGCCGATGAGGTCGGCCGACGGGTCGGAGGTCGGCTCGGGGGCGTCGCCCGGCTCCGACTTCACGACGATCGGGTCACCGATGAACGGGTTGCCCTTGGCGACCGAGGCGAACTTCGAGGAGAACTCGCCGTTGCTCAGGTGCAGCGACTTCTCACGGATCAGACCGAAGGCGGCGGCGTCCCAGAACGCGGTGGTGCCACCGTTGCCCAGCACGACCTCGTAACCGTCGGGCAGGGAGAACAGGTCGCGCAGACCGGAGCGCACCCGCGCCACCACGTCCTTGACCGGCTTCTGCCGGTGCGAGGTACCGAACACCGAAGCGCCGGTATCCACCAGGGACTGCAGCTGCTCGGGGCGGACCTTGGAGGGGCCGCAACCGAACCGTCCGTCGGCGGGCTTGAGATCGTCGGGGATGGTCGGGAACGCAGAGGTCATGGCGACAAGGGTAGTGGTGCTATCACCCGCGCTCACGGGCGGGTCCGGGTGAAAAAAACAATCTCGCGGGCGGGTGCGTAATGCTGTGTGGCACGCCACAGACGCACTACCGTTCAGCGACATGGACATGGCCGCGGACAAGCGACCGAGCACCGCATCCGACCGGCAGACCGGTTCCGTCCCCGGGTTGCACCCGGATTCCGCGCGACCGCGGACCCGGCCCGATGAGGTGCCGCGCCTCGGTCTGCTGGCCCGGTTGTCCTCGCAGTTCGGCTCACGCGGCCTGACCCGCCGCGGTCCGGTGCTCGACGACGCCGCCCGCCGCGCACTGCTGCTGCACGGTCTCGAGGGGGCGGCCACCATCCTCGGCGTCCACGCGGACGAGCCCGCCCCGGAGTTCTGGGTGCGCGTACAGGTCGAGGACCGGCACGGCTACGAGACCCGGGTCCGGCAGCGGGCGGGCGCCGCCGATCGGGAGTGGATGCAGCCCGGTGATGTCGTCTGCTGCCGGGTCGATCCCGGCGATCCCGACCGGGTGGTGCTGTATCTGCCCGCGCCGGAGGAGACCTCGCGCACCAATATCACCAAGATCCTGTCCGACGGGCGTCGCGCCCGGGCTACCGTGCTGGCCGCCGCCCCGGTCGCGGCCGACTACACCGGGCGCGATGATCCGGTGCTGCGGCTGGATCTGGAACTGCGCGCCTGGGACGAGCCCGGCCCGTGGCGGGTGCGGGTGGTGCAGCCGGTGCCGCTCTCGGCGCTGGAGCTGGTGGATCTGGGCCGTCGCCTGGATGTGGCGTTCTTCACCGTCGACCGCGGCGAATCCGTGGCGGTCGACTGGGCGGCCTCGCGGCGCGACTGACCGTCGCGCCGGAGGCGGGTTCGAAGGACCGCGGGTTCGAAGGACCGCGGGTTCGAAGGACCGCGGGTTCGAAGGACCGCGGGTTCGAAGGACCGCGGGTTCGAAGGACCGCGGGTTCGAAGAACCGCGGGTTCGAAGAACCGCGGGTTCGAAGAACCGCGGGTTCGAAGAACTAAGGCAGATGCACGAATTGGAAGCCGTTGGCCTTCAGCGCGGGGAGCGCGGCGAGCATGCCCGCACCGGTGCCCGACTTGGGCCGATGCATGTGGGCCAGGGAGATGCCGCCGGACTTGGCCGCCGACATGGCCGACTGCACCTGCGCGGCCGAGGCGGTCGCGCCGAAGTCCGCGTTGACCGTGTAGCCGACCGGGGTCTCCCCCAGGTCCCGCACGATCGACACCGCCACCTCGTCGTAGTGGGCGGTGCCGGCGCGGAAGAACCGCGGTCCGCGCCCGGTCAGGGCGGCGATGCGCTGATGGTTGCCCCACACCTCGTCCACCGCGGCCTGCGCGGAGGCGGTGCCCTTGATCTCGTAGGCGGCGCGGCCGTTCACCGACAGCGGGCAGTGCGCGGTGCCGTGATTGCCGATCTCGAACAGCGGGTTCGCGGCCAGCTGCCCCGCGCGGGCCGGGTTGGCGTCGATCCAGCGCTTGTTCAGGAACAGGGTGGCCGGGATCTGCTGGGCTTGTAGGAAGGCGAGCAGGTTCTCGTCGATGTCGTTGTTGCCGGGGCCGCCACAGGCGTCGAAGGTGACGGCGAACTGCTTGCCGGTCGGATTGAAGCCGGTCAGGATGCCGTCGACGTCGACACCCCAGGCCTTAGGGGTGCGGCCCGCGTACTTGGCCGCGATGGCGTCCGGGGACACCGTGGAGACGGGTAGTCGAGCCGGCGCGGAGGCCGGATCGGCGCCACCGCGGGGTGGATCGAGGATGCGGTCGGACGAGTTGCCGTTCGCCACACCGCATCCGGCGGTAGCGAGGCCCGCGGCCAGCGCCGCGCCCGCGGCGAAGAAGCCGCGCCTGGACAGTCCTGCGTCGAGCACCGGAGCAGGTTATGTGAATCCCGGCGCACAATCCATGGCGTGAATCAGGATTCTCGCCGCCTTCGCGGTCTGGCAACCAATTCGCCACCGCAGTTGGGGCAGACGTAATCCATTGTTCGACCGCACGATTCACAGAAGGTGCACGCATAGCTGCAGATCAGCGCGGGACCCTCAGCAGGTAAATCGGCAATCTCGCATCGTTCACAGCGTGTCCGCATTTCCAGCGCCATCCGGTCTCCTCGTCCGCGCGCTGCCGGTCCCGGGTGCGCGACTGTGATCGATTTCCTTTTCATATCGAGGGGCCGGGTGCCCCAGACTGTAGCCTGCCTGTCCGAAACAACCCTTTTGCAAGGAAGCGCATTGACTTACCCGAACAACCCGTACCCGCAGCAACAGCCGGGGTACGGCTACCCGCCCGCCGACCAGCCCGCCCCGGGCTACGGCGCGCCCCAGCCCGGCTACGCGGCCCCGCCGCCCGGCTACGGCGCAACCCAGTCGCCCTACGGCGCACAGCAACCCGGATACAGCGCTCCGCAGCAGCCCGGCTACGGCGCCCCGCAGCCCGCGTACGGGGCTCCCCAATCTCCTTATGGCGCACCGCAACCCGCTTACGGCGCACCCCAGCCCGGTTACGCTCCGTTCGGGGGGTTCGGAGCGAATTACGCGAGCTGGGGCGCACGAGTGGGCGCGCGACTGGTGGACTCCCTGGTCGTGATGGGCCCGTTTATCCTGCTCGACGTCATCGCCAACACCGCGGGCACCTCGGAGCCCCAGTGCACGACCACCCGCTACTCGACCTACTGCGACTCCGGCACCATGAACGCCCTGGGCTTCATCTGCGTGCTGATCGGCTTCGTGGCGCTGGTCGGGGCCGGGCTGTTCATGGCCTACCAGGAGGGCACCACCGGCCAGACGCTCGGCAAGCGGGTGGCGGGCATCCGGTTGCTCAAGGAATCGACAGGCCAGCCCGTCGGTTTCGGCATGGCCATCGTGCGCTACTTCGCCGAGATGGTGAACACCCTCTGCTGCTACCTGGGCTGGCTGTGGCCGCTGTGGGACGAGAAGAAGCAGACCCTCGGCGACAAGATCATGGGGACGATCGTCGTCAAGGCCTAGAACGAAAGCAGTAGAACGAACAAATGGCCCGCGGCGAAGTCTCGCCGCGGGCCATTTATTCGTTCAGCGCACTCTAGTTGTGCGACACCAGGTTCCAGCCGGTGACCGTCTCCGGCTTGCGCGGGGCCGGGCCGGTGTAGATGGCGGCCGGGCGGACCAGCTTGCCGAGCTGCTTCTGCTCCAGGATGTGGGCACACCAGCCGGCGGTGCGGCCACAGGTGAACATGGCGGGCATCATGTGCGCCGGGACCTCGGCGAAGTCCAGGATCACGGCGGCCCAGAACTCGACGTTGGTCTCGATGGCGCGGTCGGGGCGACGCTCGCGCAGCTCGGCCAGGGCGGCCTGCTCCAGCGCGGCGGCGACCTCGTAGCGCGGGGCGTCCAGGCGCTGGGCGGTGGCGCGCAGCACGCGGGCGCGGGGGTCCTCGGCGCGGTAGACGCGGTGGCCGAAGCCCATCAGCTTTTCCTTGCGGTCCAGGATGCCCTTGACCAGAGCCCGTGCGTCGCCGGACTTCTCGACGGCCTCGATCATCGGGAGCACGCGGGCCGGGGCGCCGCCGTGCAACGGGCCGGACATGGCGCCGATGGCGCCGGACAGCGAGGCCGCGACGTCGGCGCCGGTGGAGGCGATGACGCGGGCGGTGAAGGTGGAGGCGTTCATGCCGTGCTCGGCCGCGGACACCCAGTAGGCGTCGATGGCCTCGATGTGGCGCGGGTCCGGGTCACCCTTCCAGCGGGTCATGAACCGCTCGGTAATGGTGGCCGATTCGTCGATCTTCGACTGCGGCACGGCGGGCTGGTAGATGCCGCGCGCCGACTGGGCGACGTAGGACAGCGCCATGACCGAGGCCCGGGCGAGGTTCTCGCGGGCGGTGTCGTCGTCGATGTCGAGCAGCGGCTCGTAACCCCAGATCGGGGCCAGCATGGCCAGACCGGCCTGCACGTCGACGCGGACGTCGCCGGTGTGGATGGGGAGCGGGAACGGTTCGGCGGGCGGTAGGCCGCGGCCGAATTCGCCGTCCACGAGCAGGGCCCAGACATCACCGAAGGTGACCCGGTTGCCGACCAGGTCCTCGATGTCGACGCCGCGGTACCGGAGCGCACCGCCGTCCTTGTCCGGTTCGGCGATATCGGTGGTGAAGGCCACCACGCCTTCGAGACCGCTCACGAAGCCGTCGGGGACGACATTGGGTACCGCAGCGCTGGCAGTCATGTTGTGACTCTCCTTGCATGTCGGGCCGCCCGATCCCTGAGCAGCCACGCCGATCACCTGGAGCTTAACCCCCGCATTACTCCGGAGTAACGTCTGGCCCATGGTTGACCAGGAGAAATTGGCCACTGGGCCGATGGCGCACGAAGTCCCGGTGGACATCGATATCGCGGCCTTGCGCGTCGAGTACGGGGTCGATCAGGGCGACAACCATCCGCACCGCGACACCGACCTGGACGAGACCTGGCTGACCGAGGGCTGGGAGCCGTTGCTGCGCAATTGGATCGAGGATGCCACCAGCGCGGGCTTGACCGACCCCAACTCGATGGTGCTGAGCACCGTGGAGATCACCGAGAGCGGTCCGCGGCCGTCCTCGCGAACCGTGTTGTGCAAGGGGCTTTCTGCCGAGGGTGTGACTTTTTACACGAATTACGACTCGTTCAAGGGCCGTCAGCTGACCCGAACCCCGTACGCGTCGGCCACATTCGTGTGGCAGGCGATGGGGCGGCAGGTGACGGTGCGCGGCCCGGTGCGGCGGGTGCCCACCGAGGCCACCGAGGTGTACTGGCAGTCCCGGCCGCGCGGCTCGCGGCTGGGGGCGTGGGCCTCGGAGCAGTCGCGGACCATCGCCTCGCGCGCCGAGCTGGATGAGCGCATGGTCGCGACCGAGGCCCGGTTCGCCGAGGTGGACGACATTCCGGTGCCGCCGTTCTGGGGCGGGTTCCAGATCCGGCCGGAGACGGTCGAGTTCTGGCAGGGCCGCCGCAGCCGTATGCACAACCGCATCCGGGTGACGGTGGAACCGGGCAACTCGGATGTTTCGGCCATGAAAGTCGAACGCCTCCAACCCTGATGCCCGAGCAAGGCCACGAAAGAGTTGGATATCTCACGTTCAAATGATGGGATGATCGGTCCAAAATAAGTCGGTGACGCTGCTCGCCGACATAACTCCATTACGGAATCCCGACTACCGGAGGCTCTGGACCACCGGCATCGTCACCGTGATCGGCGCGCAGCTGTCCGTCGTAGCCGTCCCCAAACAGCTCTACGACATCACCCATAGTTCCTCGTACGTCGGCCTGGCCGGACTGTTCGGCCTGATCCCGCTCATCGTGTTCGGGCTCTGGGGCGGCGCGCTCGCCGACGCCATGGACCGCCGCAAGATGCTGCTCGTCACCTCCGCGGGCACCGGCCTGACCGCGCTCGCCTTCTGGGCGCAGGCCGCGGCCGGGCTGAACAACGTGTGGCTGGTGCTGATCCTGTTCGCGGCGCAGCAGGCGTTCTTCGCCATGAACCAGCCCGCGCGCAGCGCCATCTACCCGCGCCTGCTGCCGCCCGAGCAGCTGCCCGCGGCGAACTCGCTGAGCATGACGGTCATGCAGTTCGGGGCGATCGCCGGACCGGTGCTGGCGGGCATGCTGATTCCGCTCGCGGGCCTGTCCACGTTGTACCTGCTGGACGCCATCGCGCTGCTGGCCACGCTGTGGGCCACCTGGAAGCTGCCGCCCATCCCGCCGCACGGCGAAGCCCGCCGGGCCGGGCTTCGTGAGGTGTTCGACGGCTTCGCCTACCTGGCCACCCAGCGCATCCTGCTGGCCTCCTTCGCGGTGGACGTGGTGGCCATGGTGTTCGGCATGCCGCGCGCCCTGTTCCCGCAGATCGCCCAGGACAGCTTCGGCGATTCCGCTTCGGGCGGAACGGCTCTGGGACTGTTGTTCGCGGCCATGTCGGTGGGCGCGGTGCTGGGCGGGGTGTTCTCCGGCTGGCTGTCACGGGTGCGGCGGCAGGGCCTGGCCGTGGTGGTCTGCATCGTGCTGTGGGGTCTGGGCATGGTCGGGTTCGGCTTGGCCGTGGGCCTGGTCGGGCACGGGCTGAGCATGACCCTGGCGCTCTGGATCGCACTGGCCTGCCTGGCCTTCGGCGGTGCGGTCGACATGTTCTCGGCGGCCTTGCGCACCACCATGCTGCAGTCGGTGGCGACCGACGAGATGCGCGGCCGACTGCAGGGCGTGTTCATCGTTGTCGTGGCGGGTGGACCGCGCATCGGTGATGTTGCGCACGGTTTCGCCGCAGCGGCGGTGGGTACCGCGGCGGCGGCCGCGGGCGGCGGCGCGCTGGTCGTGGTCGGCATGATGCTGGCCGTCGTGGCATTTCCCGCGTTCGTGCGTTACCGGGTGGCACGTGCCCATTCGGAGGTGCCGGTCGCCTGAGGTCCGGCGTTCATGCGCATAGCACATGACCGCCGCTCGCCTCACCTGCGAACGACGTGACTGTGAGGTAGTCAAGGGACACCCTCATTACTGGGGCGTAGTGGACAGCGGCTAGCGTTGAGTACAAGCGCATCGTGTGTCACCCGCGTCGATGCCTACGGTTTCAAGCCTGAGAGGGATCCTTCCGTGCCCGCTGAGAACATCATCAACGTCGACGACGACGCCAAGCCGGTACTGCAATACCCGGGCGGCGAGTACCCGATGACCGTCGCCAAGGCTGTCGAGGGCAATGACGGGATCGACCTGGGCAAGCTGCTCGCCAGCACCGGGTACGTCACCTACGACCCCGGCTTCATGAACACCGCGTCGACCAAGTCGGCCATCACCTACATCGACGGTGAGGCGGGCATCCTGCGCTACCGCGGGATCCCGATCGAGCAGCTGGCGGGCAAGTCGACCTTCATCGAGGTCAGCTACCTGCTCATCTACGGCGAGCTGCCGACCCAGGCCCAGCTCGACGACTTCACCGACCGGATCCGCCGGCACACCCTGCTGCACGAGGACCTGAAGCGGTTCTTCGACGGCTTCCCGCGCAACGCGCACCCGATGCCGGTGCTGTCCTCCGCGGTCAACGCGCTGTCGGCGTACTACCAGGACTCGCTGGACCCGCGTGACCCGGAGCAGGTCGAGCTGTCCACCATCCGACTGCTCGCCAAGCTGCCGACCATCGCGGCCTACGCGTACAAGAAGTCGGTCGGCCAGCCGTTCCTCTACCCGGACAACTCGCTGTCCCTGGTCGAGAACTTCCTGCGGATGACCTTCGGCTTCCCGGCCGAGCCCTACGAGGTCGACCCGGAGATCGCCGCGGCGCTCGACATGCTGCTCATCCTGCACGCCGATCACGAGCAGAACTGCTCGACGTCGACCGTGCGCCTGGTGGGTTCGTCGGACGCCAACCTGTTCACCTCGGTCTCCGGCGGCATCAACGCGCTGTGGGGCCCGCTGCACGGCGGCGCCAACCAGGCCGTGCTGGAGATGCTGGACGACATCAAGGCTCAGGGCGGTGACGTCAAGGAGTTCGTCCGCAAGGTCAAGAACAAGGAAGACGGCGTGAAGCTCATGGGCTTCGGGCACCGCGTCTACCGCAACTACGACCCGCGCGCGACGCTGGTCAAGCAGGTCGCGGACAACATCCTGTCCAAGATCGGCGGCGACGATCAGCTGCTCGACATCGCCAAGGCCCTCGAAGAGGCGGCCCTGACCGATGAGTACTTCATCGAGCGTCGCCTGTACCCGAACGTCGACTTCTACACCGGCGTCATCTACCGGGCCATGGGCTTCCCGACCCGCATGTTCACCGTGCTGTTCGCCATGGGCCGCCTGCCGGGCTGGATCGCGCACTGGCGCGAGATGCACCGCGAGCCGCTGAAGATCGGCCGTCCGCGGCAGATCTACACCGGCTACGGCGAGCGCGACTACGTGGAGATCAACGGCCGTTGATCCCTCGGGTCCTGTGCCCGAACGCTTTTCACGGGAAATCCCCGTCGTCACACATCGTGGCGGCGGGGATTTCCCGTTGACAATGACCTGTCGTTGACAAGGACTTGTTAAGGATCTCGCTGGCGCGGGGCGGCACTCTTGTTCTCACGGGGGTCAGCTGCCGCGGCGGGGGCGGCAGCTGGCCCCTGAAGAAATCGGATGCGGGAAACCGGGAATCCTGGGATCTTCGGGGAATGGCATCGACGAATGGCATTACCGTGCGTTCGGCACGAGCTGAGGAACGGCCGGAACTCGTCCAGCTGATGGATATGGGCTTCGGCATGCGTGGCGGTCCGGCGGACATCGAGTTCGGGCCGCAGGTCTTCCCCACCGAACGAGCCCTGGTCGCCGTCGACGGCGATCGTCTCGTCGGGCACGTCAACGATCGCGTCATGACCGTCACGGTGCCGGGTCCGCGCACCGTCCAAGCCAGTGGCGTCACCGGCGTCGCGGTCGCGCCCACGCATCGGCGGCGCGGCATTCTGCGGGCGCTCTACACCGCGCTGCACGAGCGCATCGAGGCCGAGCGCCTGCCGCTCACCATCTTCACCGTCAGCGAGGGCGGCATCTACGGCCGCTTCGGCTACGGGCCCTCGATCCAGGAGATCGACCTCTCGATTCGCGGACGCACCGCCGAATTCCGGCCCACCACACCGGATCCCGGCGGCGTGCGGGTCGCGTCCCTGGCCGAGGCCGAGCAGGCCCTGCCCGAGATCTACGACCGCTGGCGACGACTCACACCCGGCGCGCAGGTGCGCCCCGAAGCCCGGTGGCGGCAGCGGATCTTCGCGGAATCGGTGCAGAACGAAGACGGCGCGCCGCAGTTCTTCCTGATCCACCCCGACGGGTACGCCATCCTGCGCCGCTCCTGGCACGACTACAAGAACACCGCCACGGTCCGCGAAATGCGCACCGTCACACCGGAAGCCCACATCGCGCTGTGGCGGGTGCTGTTGAGCATGGACCTGGTGCACGACATCAAGGCCAGCACCTACGACGGGGATCCGCTCCCCTTCCTGGTCACCGATCCGCGCCTGATCGAGGTCGTCGGCCGCCACGACACGCTGTGGACCCGCCTCATGGACGTGCCCGCCGCGCTGACCGCGCGCACATATCAGCGGGACCTGGATGTGGTGCTGGCCGTGGACGATCCGTTCCGCGACGCGGGCGGCACCTTCGCGCTGCGGGTGCGCGACGGGATCGCCGAATGCGCGCCCACCGACCGCGGCCCGGATCTGGAACTCGGCATCGACGTGCTCGGCAGCCTCTACTTCGGTGTCTACCGGGCCCGGGTCTACGCCGCCGCCAACCGGATCCAGGCCAAGGACGCGGCGGTGCTGCGGGCCTTCGACGAGGCGTTCACCGCCGAGCGGGAGGCCGAGGTCGGCTGGTTCTTCTGAGCCCGGAACGGGCAGTGGCCGGGCCGCACCCGAGGGTGCCGCCCGGCCACTGACTCCCACCCGGCCCTGGGACGAGGCCGAATGCTCTTATTTGCCGGCGATCTTGGCCCGGAACGGTCCGCCGACACTGTTGAACAGCAGGTCGCCGTTGGGGAAGGCTTCGATCAGCGCGTACGCGCCGTTGCCGAGGTTGGATTGCCCGAAGATGGTGCGGTGCACCGTTTCCCCGGTCTTCCAGTCCAGGCCGGTGACCTCCCAGCCGTCGGCCTTGGAGTAGCCGTTGACGAACACCACTCCCGCACCACTGGAGACCGCGGGCACCATGGAGGTCGACACCACGTCGCCGCGGGCCCAGACCGATGTCCACCTGTGTTCCTGGGGATCCCACTCGAACCGCTGCATGCCGTGCGGGGGCACGGCGACCGGTCCGTTGGCCAGCACGTCCACCAACCGATCCGGGGAGCCGCCCTCCCCGATGTTCTGCACGACGAACGCGCCGTATCCGCTCGCCACCACCGACTGCTCGGACTGCACGAATTCCGGGAGCGGCTCGGGCAATCCGGCCGTCACCACGATCTGATCGGCGATCCGATTCGACTCGGCGTCCGGTTTCTGCGCGAATCCCTCGGGAATCTTGTTGCGCCAGAAGGCGACCAGCTTCATGTGGTCGGCGCCGTCGGTGATGACGACCAGCTGGTCGCTGTCCTCGCCGAAGCCCATGAGGGTAGGGGTCGAGCCGGTGCCGGTGCCGAACTTGACGGCGGGTGGCTGGCGGCCGAAGTCGTAGGGCGAGGACCAGGCGCCGTCGGACTCCTCTGTGGAGAGCCTGCCGTCCTTCCAGACCACCTTGCGCATGATCTTGTCGGAGGCGAAGTAGAGGCCACCGTCCGGATCCACGGCCATCGAATTGGAGATGGTCTCGTCGTCGCCGATCCGGAGCTGCACGGCGTCGCCGGTGAGGTCCCGGTTGAACACGAAGAGGGCGCGGGAGGCCAGCGCGATCAGGTGACCGTCGTAGGTCATGCTCAGGCCCACGATGTTCTCGGGGATGCCGAGCGAGGTTCCGGCGGTGCTCAGCAGCGGTTTCAGGTCGCGCTGCGCGACGACCTGGATGCCATCGGCGGGGTTGTTCTTGTCCTTCAGCCCGAATACGAACAGCTCCGAGTTCTGATTGATGTAGTAGAGGTGGTTGTCCTTGTCCACCAGCCCGTAGACGCCGTTGATCAGCCGCTGCCAGTTCTGCCCGGGCCAGTCCTGGGCGATGGCTGCTTCGATCTGGCCGGTGTCCGTGTACTGCTGGTTCAGCACCTGGTCGAGTGCTGCGGTGGGAATCGGCGGGATGCCCGGTGTGTCCATGGACGCGACTTCCTTGAAGCCGCCACCGGAGACGTCGACGTAGCGCGGGCCCGAGGTCGACGAGACCCACCAGTAGTCCGGATTCGGCGAGGCCAGGGTCATGATGTTGACTGGGCCGCCGGGCACCCGGGGCATCGCCGCGGGATCGATGTGGAAGGTTCCGCGCGGCGGTGCGGCCGGGAAGCTGTCGCTCTGCGCGGAGTCGATGTGGGTGATGCCGAATTTCTCGGCGGCGAGATACGGGTTGGGCATCGGTTCCGCCCCGGACGCCGAGTCGCCCGCGGCTTTCGAGCTGGAACTCGAACCCGAGCTCGATGAGTCGGCGCTACTGCACGCCACGAGCGTGCCGGTGGCGGCGAGCGTCAGGGCGGCGAGGCCCACCGATAGTCGTTTGATGTTGCTCAAAGTGTGCCCGCACTTTCTTCCGACGCCATCAAACACGATAGAGCTGGCCATATAAGAGATAGCGCGACATTAGCAGTGGCGAGTTTCGCTTACCGGAAAGTTCGCCGGGTTTCCCCTACCACTGGCCAGTGCACACACTCGGAAATCGGGGTTTTCCCGGTGGTGCCCGGCCAGGGCGCGCTGGCATGCTGGAAAGGTGAAACCGATCCAGCTGATTCTGAACATCCTGTGGCTAGTCCTGGTCGGATTCTGGATGGCCATCGGCTATGTGATCGCCGGGCTGATCTGCTGCATCCTGATCATCACGATCCCCTGGGGAATCGCGTCGTTCCGGATCGCCTATTTCGTGCTCTGGCCCTTCGGCCGCGAAGCCGTGGAGAAGCCCGACGCGGGCGTGGGCTCCATGCTCGGCAATATCGTGTGGATCGTGGTGGCCGGGTGGTGGCTGGCGCTGGGGCACCTGATGACCAGCATCGCCCTCGCGGTCACCATCATCGGAATCCCCTTCGCCTGGGCGAATCTCAAGCTGATCCCGGTGTCGCTGTTCCCACTGGGCCGCGAAATCGTCGACAGTGACCGACGTTTCGGCTACTAGGGCCGCGGGGCATGACAGGGGTTTCAGGGGAAGCCCCTGAGAGCCCCGAGAGTTGGTACCTCTTACTCCGACTCGTCGACGATCTGCTTCATGATGCCGACCGCTTCGCGGAGCACGCCCACCTGACCGGGCGTCAGCTGCGAGAGCTGATCGGTCATCCACGCCTCGCGGGCCTGATTCTCATCCGCTATCAACGCCCGGCCCGCGTCCGACAGCGACACGATGATCTGCCGCCCGTCGGTGGGGTGCGGATTGCGTTCCACCAGATCCATTTCCGACAGCGAGGCGATGACCCGGGTCATCGACGGCGGCTGCACCCGCTCCTTGGCGGCCAGCGCGCCCGGCGTCATGGCGCCCTCTCGATTCAGCGTGGCGAGCGCGGACAGCTGCGTCAGCGAAATCTGGGCATCGGCCCGCCGGCCTCGCAGATGCCGAGTCAAGCGCACCACCGCCAGCGAGAGTTCACCGGCGAGCGCTCGAATGTCGGAAGGCGTTGTCACAGAGGCAAACGATACGGGAACGCCCGCGCGGGAGTCGCCTGTTCGCCTGGTCCAGCGCCGAGCGCCTCGGCGCGCCACCTGAACGGCTCGCGCCCTCTAGTCTGAGGGGGTGACCCCGCCGACCGTCCCGGAGATTCCGCCGCGCTTCACCGATCCGCGTCCCGTACTCCTGGTGGGCGCCATCGGTTTCCTGATCGCGACCATCGCGGTGTGGTTGAACGACGCGTGGGCGACCGCGCGGCCGGTGTGCCTGATGGGATTGGGCGTCGGACTGCTGGGCTACGCCATCTTCGCGATTCAGCGGCGGAGTGCGCGTCGGGGTGATAAAGGCGCACAACGCGGTCTGGATTAGCACGGGGAAGCGACTGGTCATCTGACCAACAAGCGTGCCGAGCAAACTTGTGTAGCCTGCGAATTGACTGCACGCGCCTCGGACGCTTAACTCCCTGGAGTGTCCTCCCGATTGAGCGTCGAAGAACGACGGGCCCACCTTATCGAGGCAGCCATCGGCCTTGCCGAAAAAAAGGGCGTGGCCGGGGTTACCACCCGCGATGTCGCGCAGGCAGCCGGTGTTTCCCTCGGTGTGGTGCATTACTGTTTCGAAAACAAAGATCAGCTGATGACCGAGCTGGTCAAGGCGCTTTCGATGGAATTGCGTGATTCCGTCGACGCCAACGAAACCGTATGGCAGGACGTCGGAACCGGAAAAGCCGCGCTGCAGCAATTGGTGCGCGCCGGCCTGGAACTCATGTGGCTCAACATCGAAGCCACCCCGGAACGACAACTACTCACCTACGAGACCACCACCTACGCGCTACGCGAAGGGGAACAGACCCCCGCCAAACTGGCCATCGCCCGCGAGCAGTACACCTTCAACGACTCGACGGTCGCCGACATCTTCGAGCACGCGCGCGAAGCCACCGACTGCCAGTGGACCGTTCCGGTCGGCACCCTGTCCCGCTTCATCCTCGCCACCATCGACGGCATCGTGCTGCGCTGGCTGGTCGACAACGACAGCGCCGCCGTCCGCGACCAGTTGGACGTCCTCGCCACCACCGTGGCAGCCCACGCGGCCTGACCTGGCTCCTCCTTCTCCTCCGGCGCGGGCAGCGTGATCGCCCGCGCCGGACCCGATCTCAGCGACGCGAGAAATTCTGCGGCTGCCCCTGCACATGGGTGACATCGCCCTCGCGCCACCACGCCACCTCGACCGTGGCCTCGAACGCGCCCGTCAACCGGACCCGCAACTCGTCGTGCACCACGAGATCGCCTGCCGGAAGCGGCATATCGAACTGCAGGCGCAACAACACACCCAGCGGATCCGCGGTCCAGCTGGTCTCACGACCCGTGCTCACCACCTCCGCCGTCACCGCCTCCGAGGCCAGCGGCAGATCCAGCAGGGTGGCCAGCGGACGCGCGCACGCCATGTCCCCGACCACCAGGCGATCCGCGGGCAGCGCCGGACCGAACCACGGGCGATCCAGCACCAGCGCGTCGGCGGCCGGGATCACCTCACCGCTCAGCGCACGTACCTGACCCGGCAGCACCAGGTCCTCGGTGTCCAGCCGGCCCGCGTCCAACGCCTCCGCCAACCGGCGGTAGGTCTGCGAAATCGATTCGGGCGTGGGCACTCTCGCCGGATCGGCCAGCGCGTCGAGCAGCTCCTCGGCGAGCGCGGGCGTCAGCACCTCCGGATCGGCGAGGACACTGCGCAGCACCGCCAGATCCTGCGCGCCGAAGCCCGGCAGCTGCGGGAGCAGGCCCGCGAACAAGGTGTCGTCCGGGTGGCGCAGCAGGCCCAGCGGGATGCCGTCGATGTGCGCGTGATGCCGTAGCCACCAGGCCGTGTAGCCGTCGCGGTCGGCGACCAGGCGGCGGGTGCTCTCCTCGGCCAGCAGCAGGCGCAGGGCCTCCGGCCATTCGGCGTCGTCCACCAGATCCAGGTCGCGGACCGCCACCAGCTCGGACGGATCCTCGACCAGGCTCGCCCACCAGGCCTCCTCGTCGTCGAGGTGATGGTCGGGGCCGGTCGGATCGGACTCGGCGACCAGGGTGAAACCCCAGCCGACGCCGATGGCGCGCAAGGCTTCCGAGCCATAGCGCTCCAGGACCGCGGAATCCACGGTGGAGAACGGCGAATCCGCGACCAGCACCCGATCCAGCGGCGCGCCCGGCAGCAGCAATTCGTCGGCGGGCGTCAATTCGCCGTCCACGTCCGGCAATTCGATCACACCGAGCCAGGACGGCAACACGCCCGGCGCGGCCAGCGAATGCGCGGCCAGACCCAGTACCGCGTCCACGGTGTCGGGATCGCTGGGATCGTCCTCCAGCACCGCCTGCAGGCCCGGATCGTTCAGCAGATCCTCCGGCGTGGCCGGACGCGCGCCCAGGCGGCCCAGCAGCTCGTGCGCCGCCTCCGGATGCGCCAACCGCGCCCAGTGCACCGGAATCGCCTGCTCCAGACGGTCATCCAGCACCACCGTGCGCGGACCCGTCACCAGCCGCCCGTCCACCAGCGGCACCGCCAGCGCGCCCAGCTCCTCCACCGACAGCGGATCCACGGCGAACGACTCCAGGGCGTCGTACAGCGAATACCACCACTGCGGTTCGCGTTCCAGGCCGCCGGACAACTCCGCGATCCGGGCCAGGCCGATCCGGTGCACATCCAGGGCCGCGAGCGCGTCCGCGAACATGCGGCCCGACAACTCCGGAATCACCAGCGGTCCGGTCATCTCCGCCAGCAGATCCGCCAATTCCGTGGTCACGCCGGTGAAAACACACGCCCGCCGCGGCGAGGCCACCCCGATCCGAACCTCCCCGGCCACCGGAATTCCGGCCGGGCGCGATTCATCCACAGCCATCCCCAGCCCGCTGGGGTCGAATTCGGCTGCGCCGGTGGACACGGTCGGGTCCTCGACCCCGGCCAGGTCGGCGGCCCGGGCCAGATCCGCGGCGGCGGCGAGGTCACCGGACTCGGCCGCGCCGTATCCGGCGACCACATCGTGCGGGCCGATGGCGTCATGGGGTTCGACGGCGTCGGAAGGCGCTTCGTCCTCGGGCAGCTCCCACAGCGGCAGCGTCTCGGGCTCGGCGGCCCGGGCCGCGCGTGGCTTGGGGGCAGACACGGCAGCGTCCCTGAGCCCGGCAGGCCCGGCAGCTCCGCCCTGGTTCCCGTCCGCGGGCGTATCCCCGCCCGCGGCAGCACTGTCCGCCGCTGCGGCGGCCGGAGCTCCGGCAGCGAGATCGTCGAGCACCGGGGCGCCCGGTCGTGCCGCACCGGTGGAATCAGCGAGCGCCGCATCGAAATCCAGGGGAGCGAGCGCGGGTTCGTGATCCTGGCCAACCGTGAGGACCGGGAGCCACTCGTTGTCGCGGAGTTCGGCGATGAGGGCTTCACGCAGAACCGCGTCGGTCTCACTGCGGGCGAAACCCGGGGTGGGGACCAGCACCAGGCGGTCGCGGGGCGGCAGGGCGCGGGCGAAGGCGGCGTAGTCGGCCGCGAGCTCGGCCGGGCGGGCGCTCGGGAGCAGGCGGCGGCGGTCGGGCTGCATGGGGATGTCGGCGATGAGGACCGCGGGCAGCGAGAGTTCCTCGTCGGAGCGGGTGGGGGCGCGCAGGACGTCCGGGCGGGCGGCGACCGGGCGGCCGTCACGAACCGGGAGCAGCCAGCGGGCGCGGCCGGTGCGGTACTGCCACCACAGGCGCTCATCGGAATTCGGGCCGGTGACGGTGAGTTCGGTGAGGCCGCCCGCCAGTTCGCGCCGGGTACTGGCGATCTCGTCGTCGCCGATGCGAATGCTGTTCAGGGCGGGCAGTTCCAGCAGCAGGTCGGGCGCCTCGGCGCGCATCTCGGCGAGCAGCTCGCCCGGGTCCACCGATTCGCGCAGGCGCAGCACGATCTCGCTGTCGAAGCCGTCCGCGGGCCGCTCCGCGATGGCCCAGGCCAGGCGCAGCGCGGGCGGCTCGAAATCGCCTGACTGGTCCGGGATCTCGACGCCCTGCACGCCGAGCAACGCCCAGGTCTCGACCCGGGAGAACCGCACCGATCCGCTGGTCGACCGGAACTCCACCTCGTCGGACACGGTCAGCACCGCGGTGAAACCCACCCCGAACTGGCCGACAGCCGCGCCCTCGGTCTTGCCCGAGGCGCGCAGGGCGGTCAGCGCGTGCACACCCGAGACATCCAGCGGCGCACCGCTGTTGGCGATGTGCAGGGTGCGGCCGTCCAGCCAGACCGCGATCCGGCCGGGCACCCCGGCCTTCACCGCCGCGTCGGCGGCATTCTGGGCCAGCTCGGTCAGCAGCCGGTCCCGGTATCCGGCCCGCACCAGATCCGCCTCGGTGGCGGCGTCCTCCCGCAACCGGGTGGGCGAGCCGCGCCAGGCGGCCACCACTCCGGCGCGCAATTCCGCCGTGCCGAACGGATCCTCGAATTCGGTCGCGACCACGCCCTACGCCCTTTCCCGAAAGCGGTTGTTGGCACGCCAAGGCCAAGCATCCGGGGTATTACACAGGATCCGGCGCGATCCACCGAAATCCACGCTTCGTCACGACCGCACCGGCGACACCGTCATCGCCGGCGCGACCACGCTCCCGAGGTCGGTCGGCCCCGCTGTCACGCTGCCCGGCAGCACCGCCGGGCGGTGTCACGACCGGGCTCGGCGCTACTCCGCCGACCCGGTCTCCGGTTCGACCGACACCGCGGTCACCGCCCACGCGTCGTCGTACACCGCATCCGGATCGGCCGCCTCGAACACGCCGGGATCGGCCTGCTCGGCCTCGGTCTCCCCCGTCGCGGCGGACTCGCCCTCCGCGACGGCGATCTCGGTCACCTCGACATCGGCTTCCGCCACACCGGCCGCCACATCCGCGGACTCGGTCGCGGTCTGTTCGTCGGCGGGCTCGGGAGCGGTCTCGGCGTCGGAGGAGGGGTCGGGGTCGCCGGCGCCGGCCTCGGACTCTCCGGCCGCGGCGGACTCGCCTTCGGCGGCGCTCCGCGGCTCGGCGGCATCGCCCGATTCAGTCTCGGCCGCAGCGTTTTCCGCACCCTCGGCCGCACCGGATTCGCCGGATTCGTCCTCTACAGCCGCGATTTCCGGGCGAAGCTCCGCGAGCGGGATCAGTTCCACGGCGGCATCGTCGTACGCCTCGTACAGCGGGGAGCCGTTGCCGGTGGGCAGTTCCACGTCCGAATGCGCGCCGCAGCCGTAGGCCACGTGCACGACACGCCCGTCCGCGCCCATGGCATTGCCGCACACGCCGAAGGCGGCGCGCAGAGAACCGGCGAGGGGGACGTAGAAGCCGCAGCGCCCGCAGGTGGACGGTGCGGAACGGGCCATATCGGTGTCGGGGCCGAATTCGGAGAACCAGCGGTCCGCGGCTTCCTCACGGCCCTCGCGGGACAGCACCCGGGTGCGGCCGAGGCCGATCTCGAGCGCGACCTCGTCGACGGCCGGGTCGCCGGTGGCGACGTAGCCGGGCACCAGGCGCGGGTCGTTCGGCCGCGGGGCCAGCAGGTCGCCGGGGGCGAGATCGCCGGGGCGGATGCGCTGGTCCCACGGGATGAAGTCGGGGGCCACCAGGGCGTCGGGGCCCGGCAGCAGGGCCGACTCGCTGACGGTGGCGACCGTCGCCTCCGGCGGGGCCGCCACCACGACCGCCCACTGCCAGCCGTGATAGCCGGGCAGGGTGGCCTCGAAGTGATGGGTGGCCGAGGATTCGTCCTCGCCCGTCACGCCCAGATGCGCGCCCACGCCGACCGGCTCCAGATCCAGCAGCGCACGGCGGGCCAGCTGGACCGCCTCCGCCAGGATCGGCCGCACACCGGACTCCGAAACTCCAACCGCGCTCACGCCCTACATTTTGCCGTATGGAGCGCAAACACCGTGCACCGGTAGCGGCCGCCACGATCACGCTGTCCACGGCCCTGGCCCTGGCCGGGACCATCACCGGCTGCACCAGCGCCGACAACACGCCGAAGTGGCGTGTCGAGGTGGTCGCGACACGGCCGCACGACCCGGGCGCGTTCACCGAAGGATTGGAAGCCGATGGGTCGGTTCTCTATGAGGGCACCGGACTCTCCGGCCATTCGTCCGTCGTGTCCACCGACCTGAACACCGGAGCCGAACTCGCCCGCGCCGACCTGCCCGCCCCGCTGTTCGGCGAAGGCGTCACCCGCGCCGGCGACCTGCTCTGGCAGCTCACCTGGAAGGACGGGCTCGCCATCGCCCGAAACCCGGCCACCCTGGCCGAGATCCGCACCGCCCGCTTCGACGGCGAGGGCTGGGGCCTGTGCACGCGCGGCGATCGCGTCGTCATGAGCGATGGGAGTTCCACCCTGACCTTCCGCGATCCGCGGACCTTCGCCGTCACCGGGACGGTCGCGCTCACCAGCCACGAGAACGTTCACCTCAACGAACTGGATTGCGCCCCGGACGGTTCCGTCTACGCCAATACCTGGGCCACCGACACGATCCTGCGCATCGACCCCGACACCGGTGACGTACTGGCGAGCATCGACGCCTCCGGACTGCTGCCGAACAGCGCCCGCACCCCCGACACGGATGTCCTCAACGGCATCGCCCATCTGCCCGGCACCGATCGCTTCCTGCTCACCGGCAAGAAGTGGCCCACCTCCTACGAAGTCCGCTTCGTTCCCGCCTGAACCGCCAGAAAAACGACCGGTCTCTCCAACTTGTGGCGTCCCACACCGGCGGTAGTGCAGCCGCATGCCGATGGCACTGCAAGAATTGGGGGCGTGACTGCTCCCCGTGACCCCGGTGCCGATCCCGGTCGCTGGGGCGACGAGGACTCACCCATGATCGAACGGCATCCGGGGTACGACCGCTATCCGCCCGCGAACCGCGCCGGGCGGCGGCCCGCGTCGCCGCGCGACCAGGAGGACGTGCCGGAATTCCTCACCCGGCGCGCACCCACCCGACCCGCCGAACCGTCCTCGGGGGTGCGCAGCGAACCCGCGCGCGACCGCGGCGGCGACGCACCGCGCGAACCGGAGGCCAGGACCTCGCGCTGGGCCCAGCGCCGCCACGGCAAATCCGATCCCGGTGACAACCCTCCGACCCGGCCCTACGAGACCCAGCCGTCCCGGGGAACCGGGGACGAGCCCGAGATGTGGCAGCAGCCGCACGACTTCAACACCACCCGGCGGGTGCGCTACGACCCCGCCTCGGGACACGCCCAGGAGCCCGAGAACTCGCAGCCGCGCGGGCACACGCCACCGCGGCACGACCCGAAACCCACGGGCACGCCCGGGCCCGAGGGCCGCGACACCACCGCCGACTCCTCGGAAACGGCTCATACGCAGCAGCTTTCGCCCGGTGACACCCCCGATGCCCACGACAGCGGCGGGCTGCACAAGCCGCCCCGGAAGCTGACCGTCACCCGGGTCGCGGCGCGGCGCAGCATCGAACTGACGCAGAGCGGTTTCGCGACCTTCCAGCGCGCCGCCAAGGCCGACGGCGCGGAGGAGTCCGGCCTCACCGCGCTCGTGTACGCCACCATGGCGAACTTCGCGACCGACGCCGCCATCGCGGTGGCCCTGGCCAATACGTTGTTCTTCGCCAGCGCGACCGCGGAATCGGTCACCAAGGTGGCGCTGTACCTGGTGATCACCATCGCCCCGTTCGCGGTCATCGCACCGGTGATCGGCCCGATGCTGGACCGCCTGCAGCACGGCCGCCGGATCGCGCTGGCGGGTTCGTTCGCGATCCGCGTGCTGGTGGCCGGACTGCTCATCTTCAATATCGACAACTGGGCGCTGTACCCGCTGGCCCTGTGCATGATGGTGCTCAGCAAGTCGTTCTCGGTGCTGAAGTCCGCGGTCACCCCGCGCGTCTTGCCTCCGGGAATCGACCTGGTGCGCACCAACTCTCGCCTCACCGTCTTCGGACTGGTCGGCGGCACCCTGTGCGCGGGCGGCGTGGCCGCGCTGATCGCCAAGGTGACCGGCTCGACCGGTGCGCTGCTGTTCGCGGCCGCGCTGGCCGCCGCCGGCATGTTCCTGAGCCTGCGCATCCCGGCCTGGGTGGAGAACACCGAGGGCGAGGTGCCCGCCACCCTGGGCTACCACGGCGACGACTCCCGCACCGAGGTGCTGGACCCGAGCCGGGCCGGGGACGTGCCGCCCACCAAACGCCGTCAGCCGCTGGGCCGTTCGGTGGTGACCGGCCTGTGGGGCAACAGCACGGTGCGCGTGCTGACCGGCTTCCTCACCTTCTATGTGGCATTCGTGGTCAAGGCCACCGACAAACACGGCGTGCAGCAGATCGCCATGCTGGGCATCGTCGGCGCGGCCGCGGCCATCGGCAATTTCGCCGGCAATGCGACGGGCGCCCGCATGAAACTCGGCCGCCCCCAGCTGATCGTGCTGATCTGCACCGTCGCCTGCGTCGCCGCCGCCATCGCCGCGGCGGTCCTGGACAGCCTGCTGGGCGCGGCGCTCGCCACGCTGATCGCGGCGGGCGCGAGCGCGCTGGCCAAGGTGTCACTGGACGCCTCCATCCAGGACGATCTGCCCCCGGAATCGGTCGCGTCCGGTTTCGGCCGCTCCGAGACCGTCCTGCAGCTGGCATGGGTCTTCGGCGGCGCGCTGGGCGTCCTGCTGCCCACCCTGTGGATGCCGACCATGTGGTGGAAGGGATTCGCCGTGGTCTCCGTCATCATGGCGCTGGGCTTGATACAGACCGTGGTCAGCTACCGTGGTCATTCGCTGCTGCCCGGTTTGGGTGGTAACCGACCTCAGCACGCCAAGCAGGAGATTCCCGGTGCGCACGGCGCGGGGAACCCACCCAGTAACGGACAGGAAACCCGGTGAGCCAACCCAAAGCCCGCACGATCATCGCTCTGCTGGCGGTTCTAGCCGTGGTGGCCGTGGCCTATTTCGCCGCGATCGTGGTCATCGCCCGCCACACCGACAAGTCCGAGCCCGCGATCACCGCGTACGCGCACGGCAAGTCCGTGACGGTCGAGCCCTTCCTGTACTGCGACCTCGAGGTGTCCAAGGAACGCCTCTCGATGGGCAAGTGCAACACCACCGAGGCGGTGTCCGACCTCGACGTGCCGCCCGGCTCCACCATCCAGCTGTCGCTGCCCAAGGAGATCGTCGACGCGCCCTGGGAGCTGCTGATCGGCTACCGCCTGCCGAACAACAAGGCCGACGCGGAGATCCTCACCTACAAGGAGCCGTGGAAGCTGTCCGGCAAGCCGGAGCGCGACCAGGACTCCAAGTGGGACAAGCCGCGCACGCTGACCATCAAGACCCCCGCCAACGAGGGCGTGAAGCTGGCCATCATGGAGCTGCACCTGCCCATTCCGGCGCGCGACGAGGCCGGCAACGAGGGCGTCATCTCCCGCGGCATCTGGGCGGTGCACACCCCCGCGTTCGATCCCGCGCTGTTCAGCTGAGCTCGGCCGGACCCGGGAAACCGGGTCCGCCCCAACGTGAATCGGGCCCCGGTGATCGAATCACCGGGGCCCGATTGCCGTTTCGAGCGCGTGCGACCTAGTGGTCGAGCTCGCGCGCCACGCCACGCACCACTTCGGCGATGCGCTGGGCGGTCTTGCGGTCCGGGTACTTGCCGCGACGCAGATCCGGCTGCACCTTGGTCTCCAGCAGCGTGATCATGTCCTCGATGAGGCCGTGCAGCTCGTCGGGCGACTTCCGGTTGACGGGGGCGCCGTCGGTGCGGCCGCCGCGACCACCGCGCTCGCCCCGGCCGCCGCGCTCCTCGCGCAGGGTGGGGGTCTCCAGCAGCTTCAGCGAAAGCGCCTGCGGGCCACGGCGACCCGCGGCCATACCGAACTCGACACGCTGGCCGGGCTTGAGCGCCTCGACACCGTCGGGCAGCGCCGACGATCGAACATAGACGTCTTCTCCCTCATCCTGGGACAGGAAGCCGAAGCCCTTTTCGACGTCGTACCACTTCACCTTGCCGGTCGGCACTGCGCTCACCCGTTCGTCATTCCAGCCCGGAGCAACCGGGCAAAAGAACGCGCCCCACACAGCTATGCAGGACGCGACTGAACTCCGAGTCTACCCCGGTGCGAATAGCCCGAGCACATCAGTTTTACGGTCGAGAGGTGTCCGACACTTCTTCCGAGCAGGCCCCTCGCCGTTCCGCGGGCTGGCTGCTCTACATCGCCATGGGGCTGTTCGCGATCGGATTGCTGGCGGTCTTCGCCATCTTCGGCGTCGGGCTGCTGACCGATTCGAAGCCGGGGGTGTGGCTGTACCTGCTCGCCATGTGCGCGCCGCTCGGCTTCCTGCTGTCGATCGTCTACGCGCTGTGGTCGGGGCGCAAGGCGCGCTGAGATTGCCCAGTTCGTTACCCGGCCACGCCTGTGATCTTCGTCACATAACGAGAGGGTCACGGAGTGGTGACAGACCCCTATCGGCCGAGACTCACCGTGACCACCTGCACAGAAGCCCTGTGGAACCCGTTGCGCCGGTAAAAGACCCGAACGGACACGACGGTTACCAAATGGTGATTTTTCGCGGCGAGCGTCGTAATGTTCTCCACCAGCCGGGTCAGCCCGGCGCCACCGGCCCGCCGCACCGAACTTCGCCCCGCGGGTACGGACCCCCAACTGGAACGAGGGGCGAAGACGAGGCATAGCGCACAGCCAGTGCGCCGGGCCGGACGACCTCTCAGTCCGACCCCGGTAGTCGGTCTCGCAGGCGCGTACGAGAGGAAAGACCCGAAAATGAGTGGACGCCATCGCAAGCCGACCAACACCGGCCGCACTGTCGCCAAGGTTGCCCTGACCGGCATCGCTCTCGGCGGCGCGGGAGTGGCCATGGCAGGAAACGCCAGCGCGGCACCCGACTCCGACTGGGACAAGCTCGCACAGTGCGAAGCCGGCGGTAACTGGGGCATCAACACCGGCAACGGTTTCCAGGGCGGACTGCAGTTCTCCCCCGGCACCTGGACCGCCCACGGCGGCGGCGAGTACGCCGCGACCGCTAACCAGGCCACCCGTGAACAGCAGATCGCGGTCGCCGAGAAGGTGCTCGCCACGCAGGGCTGGGGCGCTTGGCCCGCCTGCTCCTCGAGCCTCGGCCTCTCCAGCTCCGCCACCCCGCGTACGGCCCCCGCGCCCGCCGCGTCCGACGTCCCGCAGTGGGCCCCGCAGCAGCAGGCCGGCCCCGGCAGCGCCACCAACGGCACGCAGGAAGTCTTCCAGGCCGTCGACCGCGCGATCGCGGTCGCCCAGCAGCAGGGCATTCAGATCCCGCAGCCCGCACTGGATTTCCTCAACGCCACCAAGGCCAATGGCACCCAGCTCGATCCGGGCGTCGTGAACTTCTTCCAGGCGAACAAGGGCCTGCTGCCCCAGTAGGCAGCGCCCCGTTCGCTCCCCGAAGGCCCCCATCAATGACGATGGGGGCCTTCGTCGTTCCCGCTCCGGGATTCCCTCCGGTTCGAGGCCCGCCTCGGCCCGGACTGCGCTCCGCCTCCCGGCGCTTGGAGCGGGGAGCGAAGCGGAGGCGGGAAGACCGAGGTAACGAAGACCGAGGTAACAGGGCCTCGAACACGCCGCAGCGAAGCGGAGGCAAACAGACACAGTGCCGGGGAGGGCGGCCGGTGGGTGCTCATGCCAGAATGAGCGGCGTGGTGAACAAATCGAACAAACCCTATGTGGACAACGGCTGGCCGGAGACCAACGGCGATCACGCGGTCACCGAGCTCTCCTCGACCCGCTCCGGTGGACTCTCCCCCTACGGCGAGGACATGGAGTTCCCGCTGCCGGTCGAGCAGCTGCCCTACGTGCACCCGCACACCATCGTCAACCGCTGATCCGTCGTACCGACCGATATGCGGTTGACGGCGCTCGTTCCCGAGCGACCGCCGCGCGTACGACTCCAGGCCCTGTCTACCGCCTGGTGGCCGCGGCGGTCGCTGAACCGCGCCCACACTCCCCGACGGATCGGGTGAAGTGACCGAAACCCCCACCCCGACGGGCGACCCGGACGCGCCCGCCGATTCCACGGCCACGGCCAAGCCCGCGAAATCCGCCAAATCCGCGGATCTGACGCTGGCCGAGTGGCTTTCCAAGCGCGGCGACGACGAACTCGTGACGCTGCTGGAGCTGCGTCCCGACCTGGCCGTCCCGCTGCCCGCCTCGATGGCGGTGCTGGCCGCCCGCACCGAACAGCGCGCCTCGGTGCTGCGCGCGGGCGACGAGCTGAACACCCTCGACTTCGCCGTCATCGAAACCCTTGTGGTGCAAGGAGCCGGGGACGGCCGCCACGGCGCTCCCCTCCCCGCCAAGACGTTGCGCAAGCTGCTCTCGGACCGGGTGCCCGCCGCGCCCGTGAACGCGGCGCTGGCCAAGCTGCGCGCCCGCGCCCTGGTCTGGGGTCCCGACACCGCCCTGCGCGTGTCACCGGCCGCGCAGGAGGCCCTGCCCTGGCCGCTGGGCAGCACCACCGAATTGCCGGACTCACTCACCGAACCCGAGATCAGCGCCGCCCTGGCCGCGTCCACGCCACAGGAACGCGCACTGCTGGACAAGCTGGCGAGCACCGGCCCGCGCGGCCGCACCCGCGACGCCGCGCCCGGCACTCCCGACGACCGTCCGGTGCAGCGGCTGCTGGCGCACCGGCTGCTCAACTGGATCGACGAGGAGACCGTGGAGCTGCCGGTCTCGGTCGGGCAGGTGCTGCGCAACGAGCCGGTCACCGATCCGCACGCGCTCGCGGCCCCGCACCCCGACACCACCAAGCACGCCCCCGCCGACATCAACGCGGTGGCCGCGGGCGAGGTGGGGGAACTGTTGCGGCACAGCGCCTCCGTGCTGGAGGTGCTCGGCCGCGCGCCCGCCCCGGTACTGCGGTCGGGCGGCCTCGGGGTGCGCGAGTTACGCCGGGTCGCCAAGCAGACCGGCATCGACGAGGACCGGCTCGGCCTGCTCGCCGAGATCCTGGCCGCCGCCCGCCTGATCGACAAGGGCACCCCCGAACCCGCACCCGACAGCGACGGCACCGATGACTTCTGGACGCCGACCACCACCTCCGACGCCTGGCTGGCCGTGGTGCCCTCGCGCCGCTGGGCGGTGCTGGCGCAGGCCTGGCTGGAACTGGACCGGCTGCCGTGGATGATCGGGCTGCGCGACGCCAACGACAAACCCCTGGCGGCGCTCTCGGCGGAGCTGCGCACCGTGTACGCGGTCCGCGACCGGCACGCCGTCCTGGGCCTGCTGGCCGAATTCCCGCCCGGCACCGAGGTTTCCGCCGCCGACCTGGGCCGCATCCTGGCCTGGCGGGAACCACGCCGGCGCCGCCACTACCGGCTGGAGGCGGTGCGCGCCACCCTCGCCGAGGCCGAGGCGCTCGGACTGCTGGCGCGCGGCGCGGTCACCTCCGCGGGGCGCGCCCTGCTGCACGGCAGTCCCGAGGACGCCGAATCGGAGATGGCGATCGCGCTGCCCGAACCGGTGGATCACGTGCTGGTGCAGGCGGATCTGACGGTCATCGCGCCCGGCCCGCTGGTGCCCGAACTGCAGGACCGGATCGCCATGGTCGCCGACGTCGAATCGGCGGGCGCGGCCACGGTGTACCGGATCGGTGAGACCTCGGTGCGCCGCGCCCTGGACGCCGGGGCCACGTCCGCGGAACTGCACCACCTGTTCACCACCCACTCCCGCACCCCGGTCCCCCAGTCGCTGACCTACCTCATCGACGATGTGGCCCGCCGCCACGGCCGCCTGCGCGCGGGCATGGCCCAGAGTTTCGTGCGCAGCGACGATCCCACCCTGCTCGCCGAGGTACTCGCCGCGCCGGTCGCCGGGGAACTGGCCCTGCGCGCGGTGGCCCCGACGGTCGCCATCTCCCAGGCCCCGCTGGGCGAGGTGCTGGAACGCTTACGGGCCGCCGGATTCAGCCCCGCGGGCGAGGATTCCGCAGGCGCCATCGTGGACCTGCGGCCGCGCGGCGCGCGCCTGCCCGCCCGGCAGCGCCCGCACCCGAATTGGCGACCCAACCCGCCCAGCACCGACCAGCTGCGATCCCTGGTGGCCGAACTGCGCGCGAGCGAGCGCGCCGCGCATGCCCGTGCCGGGCAGACGGTTCGCTCCGACGGCTCCCGCACCAGCACCCAGGCCACCCTGAACCTGCTCCAGCTGGCCGCCCGCACCCGCCGCCGCGTCCACATCGGCTATGTGGACGCCCAGGGCGTCGCCTCACAGCGCGTGGTGGAGCCGCTCAAGGTCGGCGGCGGGCAACTCGACGCCCTGGACCCGGTCACGGGCGCGGTCCGCCACTTCACGCTGCACCGCATCGCCTCGGTCGCCCTGGTGGAATAGGAAAAGCCCGGCACCCGAACGGCATTGGTGATGCCGATGAGTACCGGGCCGATCCTTGGGGCGCAACCCCTTGGAGGGTTTCCCGGGTTCGGGGCGAGGCCCGGCCGCGGAGAGGGGGAGGACCGAGTCCCGAGAGCTGGGCCTACCCCTTGGGGTTGCCCAGGCAGAAGGTGGTCTTCGGCTCGGGGACGATGCGGAACCCGATCGCGGTGCTCGGGTCGCAGGCGAACTCGTCGGCCTGGCCGTCGATCCGGTCGATCACCTTGAACGAGGCTTCCGGAGCCGTGCACGCCACGAACTTGTAGCCGGTGGTCTGGCTCTCGTTGTAGCAGGAGCCCTTCTTGAAGTTGGGGCTCAGGCATAGGAAGGCCGTGGTGCCGCCGTTGAGGGTCTCCTCGTAGGAGGTCTGCTCTTCCTTGCAGTCGGTCTTCTTGTCCGCGACCGCGGCGACCTTGTAGACCGCCTTCTGGTCGGAGCAGTCGACGGGCGCGGTCTTGGAGTCGGTGGCCGAGCCCTCGATCACATTGATGCAGTCACCGACCTTGGACTTGGCGGTGTCGGACTTGCTGGCGTTCTGGAGCGCCGAACAGCCGGAAACGGCGAACACGGCCACGGCCACCGCCACGAGGGCGAGCACGAGACGCACCAACGGCCTCGTTCCTGCGAGCTTCACTAGCGAAAACCTTTCTCACCGAACCGTTCACGGCTGTGAACGCGGTGAGAATACCTGTGTGCCGCCCGGACCCGCATCCGACGCCGGGTTATGTCCGGACGACATCACCGATCAGTGCCCGCGATTCAGTGCAGCAGCATGGACAATCCGCGCATACCCAGCCACGAGAGGTTCACGAGCAGGGTGGGCAGGGTGCTGAGCATCGGCAGGCCGAAATACAACATGGTTACCTCTCGATCGACAAACTGGGCACGCGACCAACAGCGCCCCTTTGCCGTGTGTCGATATCCGCGCCCCACTCGTTACACAAGCGGGGCAATAGCTTTCGCGCATCATTGCGCCGAACCGGATCCCGATCCGCTGCCGGACCCGGAATCCGCGGAGCCGCTCGCCGAACCGCTGCCCGCCGAACCGCTCGCCGACCCACTGGCCGAACCCGTCCCGATCGGACCGGTGGGCACGGTCGCGCCCTTCGAGCCCGGACGGTTGATGTACACGGTCACCGGCGTCGACGCGTCGGCCTCCACCGTCACCACCCGCGCACCCGGCGCGGAGGTCACGTGGCCGCCCTCGACCCGCACCGCGTAGCCATCCGGATAGTGGACATCCGAGGCGTAGATCTCCGTGGTCCCCGCGCGCGGGGTGTACCGGTAGGCGAAGTCACCGGTGTCCGGATCGAAGATCATCCGCCCGGGCGTGCCCGCGGTCGCCCGCGGATAGGTACGCACCAGCTGCTTGCCGACGTCCCCGAGGAACGGATCCGGCTTCGGCCCGCCCGCCCCGAAACGGGAGGAATAGTGCCAGTACTGCCAGCTCGCGAACCGCTCGTCCGCGCGGACCAGGGTATTGCGCAGCACCGTCGCGTCGCCGTCACCGAATTCGGTGACCAGTGTCGGCAATTGGGTGCGCGCGGTGAGAGCGTCGATATTGCCCCAGGTCTTGTCCTGCTGCAGCGGGCACAGGCCGCGCAGGAACGTGGGCAGGCCCATGTAGATGGCCATCTGGCTGGGCATGCAGTAGTCGTGCGGCGCGAACGCGATGTTCGGGGCGCTGATCGGCGGATTCTTGCCCAGGTTGCTGGGCATGGTCTCGTTCCAGGTGACGTTGGGCTCCCACAGCACCATGAGGTCGCCATTGCTCCCGCGCACCGCGTCGGTCAGCTTCTGCATGGCCGCTTGGTATTTCACGTCGAAGCCCGGGCAGCCGTTGGGGAAGCAGGACAGGAACGCGCTCCCCGGCCACGGCTCGTTGAGCAGTTCGATTCCCATCGCGCCGGGGTGGCCGCTCATCTTCGCGGCGAGCGCGCCGAGCGCCTGGCCGAGGTAGTCGAGGGCGCCGTAGGAGTTGTTCCACACCTCGTCCCAGCCCGCGTTCATGCTGGGCATCAGGTAGTAGAGGGGGAAGCCGAGATTGGGCTCCCCCGCTCCCGGGCGGGCGTGGAGGGACCACTCCGGAAAACCGTTCCCGCCCCACACCTCGGACAACCCGTCCTGATGGTTGTCGAGCACGGTGTGGATCCCGTACTCCGCCAGGGTGTCCACGATGTCCGCGACCCGATCCAGATACCCGGTGTCGACGACGCCCTTGGTCGGCATCAGCCCGTCGAAGGACACGCCCAGCCGGACGGTGTTGAAGCCGTGGCGAGCGAGCAGCGCCGCGTCATCCGCGGTGACGGTGAGGCCGTCCCCCGCCTGGAGGAAGGGCGGTTCCTTGTCGACATTGTTGACCCCGTGCAGCAGCACGACCCGGCCGCTGTCGTCCACGAAGTGCGAGCCGTCGGTGTGGATCCGCCCGATCGAGGTGGCGGTGGGCGCGGCGTCCGCGACGACCGCGGAGGCCATCACCCCGCCCGCGACGGCGGCGGCGAGCAGCCCGCGCGTCCAGCGTCTCTGCATTCTTTTCAGTTCCCTTGGGTCAAACGTCCAAATGGACAAGCGTCCAATTTTTGAGTGATCGTAGCCACCAGAACTCTGGTCTTGACCGATTTCATCGAATCCCGCGCGACGCATCGGCCCGGTCAGGGGCGTCATCGACCGTGGATCCGGGCACGGGACGCAGGTCACGTGGCTTTGTCGGTGGCTTCCTGGAGAATGGTCAAGGCCCGTTCGGGCCCGGATCAAGCCAGGAGGTGTTCGTGACCGACGGTCCACTCATCGTGCAGAGTGACAAAACGCTGCTGCTGGAGGTCGATCATGAGTCGGCCGGCGCGGCGCGGCAGGCCATCGCGCCGTTCGCGGAGCTCGAACGCGCGCCCGAGCACGTGCACACCTATCGGGTGACGCCGCTCGCGCTGTGGAACGCGCGGGCCGCCGGGCACGACGCCGAGCAGGTGGTCGACGCACTGGTCAGCTTCAGCCGGTACGCGGTGCCGCAGCCGCTGCTGGTCGACATCGTCGACACCATGGCCCGCTACGGGCGGCTGCAGTTGATGAAGCATCCGGCGCACGGGCTGGTCCTGGTCAGCCTGGATCGCGCGGTGCTGGAGGAGATCCTGCGGCACAAGAAGATTCAGCCCATGCTGGGCGCGCGCATCGACGACGACACGGTGATCGTGCATCCGTCCGAGCGCGGCCGCATCAAGCAGATGCTGCTCAAGGTCGGCTGGCCCGCCGAGGACCTGGCCGGCTACGTCGACGGCGAGGCGCACCAGATCGACCTGGACTACCAGTCCAGCAACTGGCATCTGCGCGACTATCAGGAACTGGCCGCGGAGTCGTTCTGGGCGGGCGGCTCCGGCGTGGTGGTGCTGCCGTGCGGCGCGGGCAAGACCATGGTGGGCGCGGCGGCGATGGCGAAGGCCAAGGCCACCACGCTGATCCTGGTCACCAATACCGTGGCCGGGCGGCAGTGGCGGCGCGAGCTGCTGGCCCGCACCTCGCTGACCGAGGACGAGATCGGCGAGTACTCCGGGGAGCGCAAGGAGATCCGTCCGGTCACCATCGCCACCTATCAGGTGATCACGCGCAAGACCAAGGGCGAGTACCGGCATCTCGAGCTGTTCGACAGCCGCGACTGGGGCCTGGTCATCTACGACGAGGTGCACCTGCTGCCCGCCCCGGTCTTCCGGATGACCGCGGATCTGCAGTCGCGCCGCCGGCTCGGGCTGACCGCCACCCTGGTGCGCGAGGACGGCCGCGAGGGCGACGTGTTCTCGCTGATCGGCCCGAAGCGCTATGACGCGCCGTGGAAGGACATCGAGTCGCAGGGCTGGATCGCGCCCGCGGACTGCGTCGAGGTGCGGGTCACCCTGACCGATGCCGAGCGCATGGCCTACGCCACCGCCGAGCCGGAGGAGCGCTACAAGCTGTGCTCCACCGCGCGCACCAAACTGCCGGTGGTGGAGTCGATCCTGGCCCGGCACAAGGACGCGCCGAGTCTGGTGATCGGGGCCTACCTGGACCAGCTGGACGAGCTGGGCGAGCACCTGAACGCCCCGGTCATCCAGGGTTCCACCCGCACCAAGGAGCGCGAGGAGCTGTTCGACGCCTTCCGCCGCGGCGAGATCCCGGTGCTGGTGGTGTCGAAGGTGGCCAACTTCTCCATCGACCTGCCGGAAGCCTCGGTGGCGGTGCAGGTTTCGGGCACCTTCGGGTCGCGCCAGGAGGAGGCGCAACGGCTCGGGCGGCTGTTGCGGCCGAAACACGACGGCGGCCAAGCTCACTTCTATTCCGTGGTCGCACGTGACACGCTGGACGCCGAGTATGCCGCGCACCGGCAGCGTTTCCTGGCCGAGCAGGGGTATGCCTATCGCATCACCGATGCGGACGACCTGCTGGGTCCGACGATAGGATAAGTGGAGGAAGAGCCTCCATAAGGCGGGAGGGACGTACGTGCGGCGCTTCGAATTCGCGGTGGACCGCGACCATGCTCGGGCGGTCAACGAGGTGGTCGCGTATCTGCGACGACTCCGCATCTGGGCATACACGGCGGCCACCGCGCTGGGACTGGGCACCGCGTTCCTGATCTGGGTCAACCACCCGTGGTCCTGGCTGCTGGCGGTGGCCTTCCTGGCCGCCGCGGTGACCGCGCTGTTCATCGGGTACTGGATGCCGCATCGCGGCCGGGTGGACAAGCTCTACGCCGCGGGCGCCCTGGTGCCCGCGGTGGTGTCGGAGACCCACGGGGACGGGGCCACCCTGCTGGCCCTGGTCGATCTGGCCAAGCCGAACGCCCCCGGCCCCCGCTACGCCCTGGTGACCCGCACGGTCCGTTCCCTCCCCGGGCACCGGGCCCGCACCGGGGAACGGGTACCGGCGGTGACGGTTCGCGTGGACCGCGCCCCCGGCCCGGTCGGCGACCTGTGGCAGTCGGTGAGCGCCATGCCCATCGCCTGGGGCACCCGGGACCTGAACATCATCGAACGCGCCCGCGAGGCCATCCACGAGGTCGAGTGGAAGCTGCTCACCGACAATCTGGATCTGGCCACCAAGGTGCGCGGCGCGGACGCCAAGCGCCTGCTGCTGGATCCGCAGCAGCTGCCGGAGGAGTTGCGCGGCTGAGCGATCCGCTCCGAACCCGCGATTTTCGCTTGCGCCGCTTCGTAGGATGGGGTGATGGTTCCCGTCACGAATCTGGTGGCGTTTCTGATCGCGGCCGTCGCGCTGATCGTAATCCCCGGCCCCGGAGTGCTTTTCGTCATCGGCCGGGCGCTGTCCTACGGGCGGCGGGCCGCGCTGCTGTCCGTGCTCGGCCATTCCCTGGGCGTCCTCGGCGTCATGGTGCTGGTCGCGGCCGGTCTGGGCACGCTGCTGGCCGCGTCCGCGATCGCGCTGGCGATCGTGAAGTTCGCGGGCGCGCTCTATCTCATCTACCTCGGGGTGCAGGCGATCCGGGATCGACGCGCGCTGCGGGAGGCGTTCCAGGCGCGGGCCGAGCCGGTCGGCACCGGCCGGGCGCTGCGGCAGTCGATGCTGGTGGGCGTCACCAATCCGAAGGCGATCATCTTCTTCTCCGCGGTGCTGCCGCAGTTCGTGGCCCCGCACGCCGGCCCGGTCCCGGTGCAGATGCTGATCCTCGGGCTGCTGTTCATCGCCGTCGCGCTGGTCTCCGACTCGGTGTGGGCGCTGGCGGCGGGTTCGGCTCGGGAATGGTTCGCGCGCTCGCCGAAGCGGCTGGAGGCGGTCGGCGGCGCGGGCGGGGTGATGATCATCGGCCTGGGGGCGAGCGTGGCCGTGTCGGGCAGCGGTAGCTGAGTCCGCAGCCGATTAGCATCAGCTCGTCGGCACTCGTACGTGTGTGTGGAAAGGGCGGCTGGAGCGGATGCTTCGGAACTGGCGGTACCTGACGGTGGGGGCGGTACTGCTGCTGGGCGCGAACGCGGCTCCCGCGCAGGCGGATTCGAGCGACCCGCTGACGGGCGCGCCCGGCGCGGGCGATCCGTACTACCCGCTGGACGGCAACGGCGGCTACGACGTCGGCCACTACGACGTCACCATCGCCTACGACCCGCCGACGCATCAGCTGACCGGGGACACCCGCGTCGACGCGGTGGCGACCCAGGCGCTGCGGGTGTTCAACCTGGACTACAGCGGCCCAGCGGTGTCCAAGGTGACCGTCAACAACCTGCCCGCCTGGTTCGACCGCAACGGCGAGCACGAGCTGTCCGTCACCCCGCTGCTCCCGCTGCTCCCGGGCCTGCCGTTCACCGTGCGGGTGGAGTACGCGGGCGAGGTGACCGGCACCGAGGGCGAGGGCTGGGTGTTCTCGCCCAGCGGCGGCGCGTTCGTGGCGGGTGAACCGCATTCGGCGAGCAGCTGGTACCCGCTCAACGACACGCCCCTGGACAAGGCGACCTTCACCCTGCACGCCACGGTGCCGCAGGAGTGGGAGGTGATGTCGATCGGCGACAAGGTGTCCGACACCGTGCAGGGCGCGAACCGGACCGTGTCCTGGGAGATGCGTCAGCCGGTGATCGGCTACCTGACCACGGTCGCCGTCGACCGGTTCGAGTTCCTGGAACAGCGGCGCGCCAATGGAACTCCGCTGCTGAGCGCCTTCGCGCCGAGCGCGGGTCAGGGCCGGGACCTGGAGGCGCGGCTGCCCGAGATCCTGGACTTCCAGGAGGAGCTGTACGGCCCATACCCGTTCGACACCGCGGGCGGCCTCTACGTCGACACCGGGCTCCAATTCTCGCTGGAGACGCAGTCGCGCCCGATCTACGCGCCCTGGACCGATCTGAGCACCGTGGTGCACGAGATCGCCCACCAGTGGTGGGGCGATTCCATGTCGGTGAAGCAGTGGTCCGACGTCTGCCTGAACGAGTGCTTCGCCAGCTACACCGCCGACTACCTGTGGCCGGAACGCAAGGACGGCAAGGACGTCGACGCCGAGTACCGCGACACCGTCGCGAAATACCATGACAATCCGAAGTTCTGGGAGATCGCGCTCCAGAACCCCGGCAAGGACAACGAATTCACCGCGGTCTACTACCGGGGTCCGCTGTTCCTGCACGCGCTGCGCCGGACCATGGGCGACGCCGCGTTCTTCGGAGCGGTCCGTGATTTCGTCATGGCGCACCGGTACGGCAACGCGTCCATGCCGGAGTTCCGGACCTTCCTGGGGTCGCGCTCGCCGGTCGATCTGACCGGGTTCCTGGCCGCCTGGCTGGACCGCACCGACCGTCCGGCCGACGAGTTCCTCTACCCCGGCCCGCTGCGCGCCTGATCAGGCCGGGACCGGCCGCGCCCGGTCCGAGAGCACCAGGGCGGCCATACCGCCGAGCACCGACCCGGTGACGTATCGCTGCGCCCGCAGCCACAGCGGCCGCCGGCCCAGGAAGGTCGAGACCGCGCCCGCGCTCAGCACGATCAGGGCGTTCACGGTGACCGCGATGGCGATCTGCACCGCGCCCAGCGACAAGCTCTGCAGCCAGACCCGCCCGTGCGCGGGCACCACGAACTGCGGGATCAGCGCCATGTAGAGGATGGCGATCTTGGGGTTGAGCAGGTTGGTGACCAGCCCCATCGTGAACAGCCGCCGAGCCGGATCCGCGGGCAGCTCGGTCGGCGCGAACAGCCCGGCCCCGCCCGGCCGCAAGGTCTTCCAGGCCAGGTAGACCAGGTACAGCGCGCCCGCGACCTTCACCGTCAGATACAGCGCGGGCACCATGGCGAAGACCGCGGTGATCCCGGCCGTCGCGGCCGCCAGATACACCCCGAATCCGACCGCCACCCCGCCCAGTGACACGAGTCCGGCCCGCCGCCCCTGCGACACGGTCCGCGACACCAGATACATCATGTTCGGCCCCGGCGTGAGCACCAGCCCGAGCGCCGCGGCGGCCACGCCCAGCACCGCACTCGCTTCGATCATGCGACCGATTCTCCGGCCGCATCGGTCCGCTGTCGCGGTCCACTCACCACCGACTGGACCCCCGACCGGAGGCCACCGGGTCCGGGTCAGCGCACCGCTTCGGCCTGGTGGCCGGCCCGGAGGCGGCGCACGCCCTCGGCGATGGTCTCCTCCTTCTTGCAGAAGGTGAACCGCACCAGATGGTTCCACGCGGCCTTGTCGTCGGCGAAGACGCTGACCGGCACCGCGGCCACGCCGAGGCGTTCGGGCAGTTCACGGCAGAAGGCGTAGGCGTCGGACGCGCCGAGCGGTGTGATGTCGGCGCACACGAAATAGGTGCCGTCACTGCGTTTCACGCCGAAACCGGCCTCGGACAACGCCGCGGAGAGGCGGAGTCGCTTCTCCGCGAGGGTGTCGCGCAGCGCGGCCACCCACTGCTGCTCGTGGTCGAGGGCGTGGGCGACGGCGGGCTGGAACGGGCCGCCGCCGACGAAGGTGAGGAACTGCTTGGCGGCCAGCACCGCGTCCAGCAGCGGCGCGGGCGCGCAGGCCCAGCCGATCTTCCAGCCGGTGACGCTGAAGGTCTTGGCGGCACTGGAGATCACGATGGTGCGCTCGAACATGCCGGGCAGCGTGGACAGGCTGATGTGCTCGTGCCCGTTGTAGCAGAGGTGTTCGTACGCCTCGTCGGACATGACGTACAGGTCGTGTTCGACGGCGAGTTCGGCGATGGCGGTGAGATCGGCGCGCGAGAGCACGGTGCCGGTCGGGTTGTGCGGCGAATTCACCAGCAGCAGTCGGGTTTTCGGGGTGATGGCGGCGCGCAGGCTGTCCAGGTCGAGCGCGAAGCCGTCGCCGTCGGGCACCAGCCGGGCGGTGCGGCGCCGGGCTCCGGCCAGGGCGATGGCCGCCGCGTAGGAGTCGTAGTAGGGCTCTATGAGCACCACGTCGTCGCCGGGTTCGACCAGGCCGAGCACGGTGGCCGCGATGGCCTCGGTGGCGCCGACGGTGACCAGCACCTGGCTGTCGGGGTCGTAGTGGGTGCCGTAGCGGCGGGCGCGGTCGGCGGCGATGGCCTGCCGCAGGGCGGGTACGCCGCGGCCGGGCGGGTACTGGTTGAAGCCGTCGGCGATGGCCTGCCGCGCCACCTCGAGCATGCCCGCGGGGCCGTCGCTGTCGGGGAAGCCCTGGCCGAGGTTGACCGCGCCGTGACGGACGGCCAGTTCGGTCATCTCGGCGAAGATCGTCGACGCGAACGGCTGCAGACGGGCGACGGTCGGAATACGCGGCATGTCCGGAGCCTAATCCATCGCCGGGAACGGCCGGCGGCCGTGATTCACGGCACAGCCAGGTCAGCGCGGGAGCCGGATGCCGCTCAGTTTGTCCGGGTTCACCACGTCATAGACGCCCCACACCTTGCCGTCGCGCACGGTGAACGCGTACACCCGCCGCGGATTGCCCGCATAGCCGTCCCGGGCCGGGATCGAGTGCGCGAGAATGCCGTGCTGCCCGTTGACCAGGACCGGTTCGAGTTCCCGGCCGGGCGCGGGATCGCCGGGGCCGCCGCCCGCGCCGACCAGCATGAACTTGCGCCACAGCCCCAGCCACAGGCGCGCGTTCTTGTCCACGCCCGCAACCACATTGACCGCGGTGGACACCTTGCCGCCGCCGTCGCCGACGGTGCGCACGTCCGGATGCAGCGCCGCCACCACGGCGTCCACGTTCCCGCTGGCCAGCGCGTCCAGCAGGGTCCGCACCGCGGCCTCGTGCTCGGCGTCGGCGGCCGGTTCCGGCGCGTCCGACACCGCCTTGCGGGCCCGGGTGGCGAGCTGTCGCGCGGCATCGACGGAAACGTCCAGGATGTCGGCGATCTCGGTGAACGGCACCGAGAAGCCGTCGTGCAGAACGAAGGCCACCCGCTGCGGCGGAGTCAGCGTGTCCAGCACCACGAGGGCGGCGAACCGGAACTCCTGTTTGCGCATCACCGCGGCGAGCGGATCGGGGGTGCTGGACGGCGTCACCGCGGTGACCACCGGCTCCGGGAGCCACTGCCCCACATAGGTTTCGCGGCGCACCGCCGCGCTGCGCAGCCGGTCCAGGCAGAGCCGGCTGACCACGGTGGTGAGCCAGGCGCGCAGGTCGTGGATCTCGGATTGGCGGGCCGCGGCGAGCCGTAACCAGCTCTCCTGCACGGCGTCCTCGGCGTCGCTCACGCTCCCGGTGAGCCGGTAGGCCACCGAGACCAGATGCGGCCGATGCGTTTCGAACAAGTCGGCGAGGAGAGCGGCAACCATCGCACCGATCCTACGACCGGCCACCGACAGCGCTACAGCCGGTCACCGGTAGAGCCGGAGCGGGTCACCGGCCCAGCTGCACCCGGGCACCGAGAATTACCGATCGCGCCCGCCCGATTCCGTGACAGCATGACCGCATGGACGCGGAATTCCTCTCCGACGGCACGGTCTGGTTGTCGCCGCCCGCCGTCTCCGACATCGACGCCATCACCGCCCTGTGCCAGGAGCCCTCGATCGGCGCGTGGACCACCATGCCGGTCCCCTACCATCGCGCCGACGCGGAGAAGTTCATCTACGACATCGTCGGCCCCGGGTGGGCCGCCCGCAGCCCCACCTGGGCGGTGCGCGGGGCGGCCGACGGCCCGGTGGTCGGGATGATCGGCCTGAGCCCGCTCTATCCCCGCCGCGACGACGCGACCGCCGAGATCGGCTTCTGGCTCACCCCCACCGCCCGCGGCGCGGGCGTGATGACCCGGGCGGCGCGACTGGTGGCGGCCGTCGGTCTGGATCCCGAGGCGCTGGGCTTCGAGCGCCTGGAGTGGCGGGCCTTCACCGGAAACCATCCGTCCGCGGCCGTGGCCCGCCGCATCGGCATGCACTACGAGGGCCTGATCCGCGGCGGCGGCATGCAGCGCGGCGTCCGCCGCGACATCTGGGTGGCGGGGCGGCTGCGCACCGATCCGGATACACCCAGCCCCCACTGGCCCGCGGACCTCTGACCAGTCGATACCCGGAAAAGCGTTCGGCGCACACCCGCCGGACTGGGTGTGCGCCGAACTCAGTGTGCACGCCGGATGCGTTCGGCGCGAGGCGAACTCGCCGCGCCCGGGTGCGGGTCTATCGGATCGGGAACCTACGCGCGGCCCACGCGGCGCTGGGCGACCGCGTCCGCGAGGCGCTCCAGCTGGGCGACCGTGGTGTCCCAGTCGATGCAGGCGTCGGTGATGGACTGGCCGTAGGTGAGGTCCTCCGGCTTGCCGAGGGTGAGGTCCTGGCGACCGGCGACGATGAAGGACTCCATCATCAGGCCGACCACGGTGTCCTCGCCGCCCGCGATGCGCTCGGCCAGATCGGTGACCACGTCGACCTGCTTGTTGTGGTCCTTGTTGGAGTTGCCATGCGAAGCGTCCACCACGAGGCGCTGGGGCAGCGACGACTTCTCCAGGCGCAGCAGGGCTTCCGAGCAGGAGGCGGCGTCGAAGTTGGGGCCGTTGGAGCCGCCGCGCAGGATGACGTGGCAGTCCGGGTTGCCGGCGGTGCGGATGAGCGCGGAACGCCCGTCCAGGTCGGTGCCGGGGAACACGTGGGAGGCGGCCGCGGCGCGCACGCCGTCCACCGCGACCTGCACGTCGCCGTCGGTGCCGTTCTTGATGCCGACCGGCATGGACAGCGCCGAGGACAGCTGCCGGTGCACCTGGCTGGCGGCGGTGCGGGCGCCGATCGCGCCGTAGGCGACCAGGTCGGCGATGTACTGCGGGGTGATCGGGTCCAGGAACTCGCACGCCACGGGCAGTCCGAGCGCGGTGATGTCGACCAGCAGGCGGCGGCCCAGGTCCAGGCCGGTGTTGATGTCGAAGCTGCCGTCCAGGTGCGGGTCGTTGATCAGGCCCTTCCAGCCCAGCGTGGTGCGCGGCTTCTCGAAGTAGACGCGCATCACCACGTGCAGGCGGTCGTCCAGTTCGGCGGCCTTGGCGGCCAGGCGACGGGCGTAGTCCATGGCGGCTTCGGGATCGTGCACCGAACACGGGCCGACGATCACCATGAGGCGGTCGTCGGTGCCGTTGAGCACGTCGACGGTGGCCTTGCGGCCGGCGCGCACGGTGTCGGCGAGGGTGTCGTCGATCGGGTGGGCGGCACGGACCTCGCGCGGCGAGCTCAGCGGACTGACGCTGAGGGTGCGCTGGTCATCGAGATCGGCATGCCGGTCGAGATCGGCGGTGGTGGTCATGGGTGGTTTTCCTTGTCCCAGGCCGACCCACGGAGAATTGCGAAACCCCTTGGAGCCGGTCTGATTTCGTCCGGCTCGGGGTGGAGGATGTCAGCGCGAGGTCACGCCGCACGACCCACCCGGGGCCGGCTGGCTAAACCAGAAATACTGACGCTGCATGCCTGGCACTGTACCAGAGATCCATTTTCGTGCGTGTGGCGTACGCCACGGTCACTGGGACGGGCATCCCACCTGATGGGATACCCGGGTCAGCGCAGGATGTAGTGCAGGATCACGTCGTGCACGTGCCGTGTCTTGTCGTCGCCGCGGAACTCCACCTCGTAGGTGTGGTGCCCGGTGCTGATGGCGATGTGCCCCGACGAGAAGAACTGGCCCGCGAACGACTTGTTGGTCAGGATGCTCACGCTCGAGATCCGCGCGTAGGGGATGGACGTGATCGCGATCTTCTTACCCACGAACGAGTTGTCCTGGATGACGACCCGCCGGTCGGTGAGCCCCAGGAATCCGGTGCCCACGCCGATGGCGTCGTACACGGCGAGGATCTGCTCGCCCTGCATCAACCCCTGCCGGATCTTGTCGAGTTGATCCTGTCGATCGAATGGAATGCTCACCAACCCCGCCTTTCGGCTCAGCGATGCTCCCGGATTTCGGTTCAGCGGCGCACGAACGGATAGCTGACCTTGGTCAGCTGCTCGGACAGCTCCCACAGCCGCCGCGCGGTCACCTCGTCCTTGGAGGCCGCGCTGGACGGGCTGGGCCCGGGGTAGCCGCGCATGCCGCGCAGCCCGGTGGGCCCGTAGAAGCCGCCCGGCTCGACCTCGGCGGTCGCGGCGAACAGCGTTGGCAGCGCGCCCATCTCGGCGCTCTGCGCGAACAGCCTGTTGCCGATCGACATCAGGGTGTCGTAGATCGACTCGGTGTGCCCCTGCAGGTCGGTGGCGGCATACCCGGGATGCGCGGCCACCGACAGCTTCGCCGATCCGGCGGCGGTCAGGCGGCGCTGCAGTTCCCGCGCGAACATCAGATTCGCGAGCTTGGACTGTCCGTAGGCGGCCCAGCGCTGATAGCTGCGCCGCTCCCAGTCCAGGTCCTCGAGATCGATGCGGCCGATGGCGTGCATGCCCGAGGACAGCGTGACCACCCGGTCCCGGATCTTGTCCAGCAGCAGCCCGGTCAGCGCGAAATGGCCGAGATGGTTTGTGCCGATCTGCATTTCGAAGCCCTCGGCGGTGCGCTTGAGCGGCACCGCCATCACGCCCGCGTTGTTGATCAGCACGTCCGCGCCGTCGACCGAGTCGGCGAACTCGTGCACCGAGGCCAGGTCGGCCAGGTCCAGGCGGCGCACCTGCGCGTTCGGGCCGATCCGATCGGCCACCGCTCTCGCCTTCACTTCATTACGGCACGCCATGATCACCTTCGCGCCCGCGCCGGCGAGCGCTCGCGCGGTGGCCGCGCCCAGCCCGCTGTTGGCCCCGGTGACGATGAAGGTCCGGCCCGCTTGATCGGGGATGTCGGAGATGTCCCAGCCGCTCACGGCATCGAGTCTAGGGGCGCGGAGGCGCGCACGTCCGATGTCGGCGTTAACGGTTCCCGGACGCGGGATTTGCCGCCCGTCCCGAGCGGGTACCGAGCGCGGCGTGTCCGTGTCCTATTCACCCCTTTGACCTGCGTGAGCGGTAGCGTCCGCGACCATGGACGCCCTGATACTCGCGGGTTTGCCGGGCATTCTGGTCCTGATCTGGAAACAGGGCTCCCACCGATCCGTGTCGGCGGCCTGGTGGGTGCGCGCACTGAGATACCTGCCGCCGATCCCCGCACCCTGTGAAAGGGGCGCGGGGATCACGCCTTTTCAGGAGAGGGCGAGCACCTCGTCGTCGGACATGGCGGCCACCTCCAGGTAGAGGCTGGCCACGCCGTCGAGCCGGCCGGTGGCGCCGGCCCGGCGTTCCCGCTCCAGCAGCCGGGCGGTCAGACCCTCGACCGTGCGGGCCGCGAAGAAGTCCGCGACCACCGCGTCCGGGGAGTCCAGCCAGTCCCGCACGCGGGCGATGACCGCGGTGGCCAGCACCGAATCGCCGCCCAGGGCGAAGAAGTCGTCGGTCACCCCGACGGACTCGCGGCCCAGCACCGACGCGATGATGTCGGCCACGGCGCGCTCGACATCGGTTCGGGGCGCGACGAATTCGCCCGCCCGCTCGCCCTCGGCCAGCAGCCCGGCGATGGCTTTGCGATCCGGTTTGCCGTTCGAGGTGAACGGCAGCTCGGCGAGCGTCTCCACTCGATCCGGAATCATGTAGGCGGGCAACAGATTCGCGGCCGTCTCCAGCAGCACCGGGACGTCCAGGGCGACGCCGTCGTCGGCCACCAGGACGGCGGCCAGCTTCGGCGCGGCCGCGCCCACCACGGCGGCGATGGCGTGCCGCACACCCGGCAGGCCGCGCAGCACGCTCTCCACCTCACCGAGTTCCACCCGGTAGCCGCGGATCTTGACCTGATGGTCGGCGCGGCCCAGGAATTCCAGGCAGCCGTCGGGCAGATAGCGGGCCAGATCGCCGGTGCGGTACCAGTTCAGGCCGTCGTGGGTGACGAACCGGTCGGCGGTGCGCTCCGGGTCCCCGCGGTACCCGGCGGCCACACCCTCGCCGCCGATCCACAGTTCACCCGTCACCCAGTCCGGGCAGTCCTGACCGGACGGGCCGACCACCCGGCAACGCACATTGCGCAGCGGGGTGCCGTACGGGACGGCCGACCACTCCGGCGGCACCTCGGCATTCACGACCTCGCGGATCGTGGAGTGGATGGCCGTCTCGGTGGCCCCGCCCAGCCCGGCGAACCGGCAGCCGGGAGCCACCGCGGCGAGGCGGCCCGGCAGCGCCACGTCCACCCAGTCGCCGCCCAGGATCACCGTGCGCAAACTGTCCACAGGTTTCCCGGCCGCGGCCTCCAGCGTCATGTCCAGCAGGCTGGGGACGCAGTTCAGCACCGACACCCGGTGGCGGCGGATGAGTTCCACCCAGCGGCCCGGCTCCGCGCGCTGTCCCTCATCCAGCGCGATCACCGCGCCGCCGGCGCTCAGCAGACCGAAGATGTCGTAGACGGACAGGTCGAATTCGAGCGCCGACAGGGCCAGCGCCCGATCATCCACCCCGATCCCGAAGCGTTCGTTCAGGTCGTCGATGGTGTTCATGGCGGCCCGGTGCGGCACCTCCACACCCTTCGGCCGCCCGGTGGAGCCGGAGGTGAACAGCACGTAGGCGATGGCCTCCGGATCCGGGATCACGGCCTGCGCCAACGGCTCCGGGTACTCCCGCGCCGCGCGCAAGGCCACGGTCGGCAGCCCGGGCACCTCGCCGCCGGTCGTCACCGCCGCGACGACCGCGCCGGTCCGCAGGATCTCGGCGCGCCGCCGGTCGGGCTGGTCGAAACCGATCGGCACGTACACGGCCCCCGCGGCCAGTACACCGACGGTAGCCAGGATCTGATCCGCGCCCTTCGGCAACTGCACGGCGACCGCGTCGCCCGGCCGCACACCCACCGCCCGCAGCGCACCCGCCACCGCGAGCGCCTGCGCGGCCAGCTCCCGATACGTGAGAATGTCTGCGACGACGCCCGATTCACGGCCGTCCGTCGCACCCGTCGGATCGACGCGGTCGGACTCCCAGACTATCGCCGGAGCGTCCGGGTTCGCGGCGGCGTGGTCGAACAGGCCGCTGTGCAGCGCGCTGCCGCTGACCGGGCCGTCGGTGGCGTTCACCTGGGCGCGAACTACCGCCTGCTCCACGGGAATTCGCACCGCGGCCTCGGCGTCCCATCCCGCGCCACCGAAACCGGCGGTGGTGTGGGCGGCATCGGCGTCCGGACCGGGCTCGTCACTGCCCGCGAGGCGCAGGACTGCGTCGATGTAGCGGGTGAACATGGTCTCGACCATGGCCGGCGGGAAGGCGTCGGAGCGGACGTCCCAGTTCAGCAGCAGACCGCCGCGAACTTCGGTGACCTGCGCGTCGAGCAGTACCTGCGGACCCTGCGAGATGATCCAGACCGGGTCGCCGAAGGTGTCGGTGACCTGGTCGGCGAACAGCTCGCCCAGATTGATGGCGCTGGTGTAGACGATCGGGGCCAGCACCGGTTCGGCGCGCAGGCGGCCCAGATCGCGCAGCACCTCCAGGCCGGTGTAGCCGGAATGCGCTCCGGCGGCGTGCAATTCGCGCTGCAGCGCCCGGGCGCGCTCGGTGACGGTAGCCGGCTCGGTGACGTCCACCTCCAGCAACACCGAGGAGGTGAAGTCGCCGACCACGCCGTCCACCTGCGGGTGCACCGGTTCCCGGTGGAACAGTGGCAGATTCAGCAGGAACCGGCGCTGTGCCGACCAGCCGCCGATACTCTCGGCGAACACCGAGGCCAAGGCCATGGCCGGGGTGATGCCGCGGGCGTGCGCCGCGGCGAACATGCGGCCCTTGGCCTCCGGCGACAGCCAGCGGTGCAACCGTACGGTCCGCGCCGCCCGCTCCCCCGGCTCCGCCACCGCGGCCTCGGAAGCCCGCGGCAGTTCCGGCGCGCCCGGCAGCTCGGGCAGGCGGGCCTGCCACCACGCGCGGTCGGCGGCGTGTTCCGGTGCGGGACCGGCATGTTCGGCCAGGTACTCGCGGAAGGTGTAGTCCTGGGGCGGCAGCTGCTCACCGTGGTACAGGCGCGCCAGGTCCGCGACCAGGATGCGGTAGCTCATGGCGTCGGCCGCGAGCATGTCCACGTCCAGGTGCAGACGGGTGCGGCCCTCCGGCAGCCGGGTCAGCGCGATATCGACGACCTGCCCGTCCTCGACGGCCATCAGCTGGTGGGTCCGGCGGTCCCGCAGCTCCTCCAGCGCCCGTTCCACCGCCTCGGGCGCGGCGTCGCGCAGGTCGGTGACGCTCCAGACGTCCCGGCCCGGGCGCTCCAAGGTCTGCTGCGTGCCGTCGGGCAGGAACCGGGTGCGCAGCATCGGATGCCGCCGCACCAGCGCCTCGACCGCGGCGCCCAGGCGGGCGGGATCGACACCGGCCCCGTCGAATTCGACGTAGAGGTGAGCGGCGACGGCGCCGAGTTGCTGACTGTCGGACCGCCCGATCCAGTACGCGTGCTGCATGGGCGCGAGCGCGAACGGGGCGCCGTCGTCGACGCCGGTTTCGAGGTCATCGGCCGCCGCGACGCCGACCGCGGCGAGCTCGCTACTCGGCTCCGGTCCCGAATCAGCCTGCGCGGCCTCGCGATTGGTCTCCGCCGCGCTCTCCTCGCCGGTCCCGCTCAGCAGGCCGTGCCAGGCGGCGACCGTGGGCTCGGCGGCGAGCTGGGCGAAGTTCACGGCCAGGCCGCGCTTGCGCCAGCCGCCCGCGAGTTTCATGGTGCGGATGGAGTCGAGGCCGAGCTGGATGAGGTCGTCGTGGTCGGCGATATCGGCCGGTTCGAGACCGAGGTGTCCGGCGATGGCGGCACGGATCTCGTCCCGGGCGATGTTCGCCGACGGCCCCTGGGGTGACTCCATTCCGCTGGTACTCCTTGTTCGACGGGATCGATGGGCAGAAGCGTAACCCATTGAGATAGGGTTGCCTAACCTATGCAAGGACACCCTTACCAGCAAGAGGTCAGAGCCGTGACAACGACCGCACCCGCCGCCGCGGGCCACCGCGACGGATTCGTCGCCTTCCCCGCCGACCTCGCCGAGCGGTACCGGCGCGAGGGCTACTGGGCGGGCCGCCCGCTCGGGGAACTCCTGCGCGACGCCGCCCGGCAGTGGCCCACGCGGCCCGCGCTGCTGAGCGACGAACCCGGCCGCGCCCCGGCCACCTACGCCGACCTCGACCGCGCCGCGGACCGGATGGCGCACGGCCTCCTGAAGCTCGGCATCCGATCCGGTGACCGCGTGGTGATCCAGCTGCCCAACACCCCCGCGTTCCTGCCGCTGCTGTTCGGCGTGCTGCGCGCGGGGATCATCCCGGTGCTCACCCTGCCCGCGCACCGCCGCGCCGAAATCGAGCATCTGGCCCGGCTTTCCGGCGCGGTCGCCTACATCGCGGCCGACCGGCTCGGCGACTTCGACTACCGCGCCCTGGCCGCCGAGGTCCGCCCACAACTCCCGGACCTGCGCCACATCCTGATCCTGGGCGACCCCGGGCCGTTCACCGACCTGGATTCGATTCCCGCCGACGGTGATTCGCTGCCCGAGGTGGACGCCTCCGACATCGCGCTCATGCTGGTGTCCGGCGGCACCACCGGACTGCCCAAGCTGATCGCGCGCACCCACGACGACTACGTCTACAACGCCACCGCCAGCGCCGCGGTCTGCGAACTCGGGCCCGACGACGTATACCTCGCGACCCTGCCCGTCGCCCACAACTTCCCGCTCGCCTGCCCCGGCGTGCTCGGCACCGTGGCCACCGGCGGGGCCATGGCGTTCGTCACCGACCCCAGCCCGGAGAGCGCCTTCGCCGCGATCGAACGGCACCAGGTGACCGTCACCGCCGTGGTGCCGCCGCTGGCCCAATTGTGGTGCGCGGCAGTGGAATGGGAGGACGCGGACCTGTCCTCGCTGCGACTGCTCCAGGTCGGCGGCGCGAAACTGGCCGAGGTGAACGCCCGCGAGGTCGCCCCCGCCCTGGACTGCCGCCTGCAGCAGGTGTTCGGCATGGCCGAGGGCCTGCTCAACTACACCCGCGCCGACGACTCCGACGACCTGGTGTGCACCACCCAGGGCCGTCCGCTCGCCCCCGGCGACGAGGTGCGGGTGGTGGACGAGCACGGCCACGACGTCGCCGACGGCGAGGAGGGTGAACTGCTCACCCGCGGCCCCTACACGCTGCGCGGCTACTACCGCGCCCCCGAGCACAACGCCCGTGCCTTCACCCCCGACGGCTTCTACCGCAGCGGCGACCTGGTGCGCCGCCTGCCCAGCGGCCACCTGATCGTGTCCGGCCGCATCAAGGACGTGATCAACCGCGGCGGCGAGAACATCTCCTGCGACGAACTCGAGGAGCATCTGCTCGCCTATCCGGGCGTCCGGCACGCGGCCGCCGTGGGCCTGCCCGACGCGGCCCTGGGTGAGAAGGTCGGCGTGTTCCTGGTGACCGAGGGCGAGCTGCCGTCGCTGGCGGCGGTCAAGACCTTCCTCACCGAGCGCGGCCTGGCCACCTACAAACTCCCGGATGTATTGCGGCAGACCGATTCCCTGCCCGTGACGGCGGTCGGCAAGATCGACAAGAAGGCCCTCGCCGCGCGCTGAGAGCCGTTCCGTCATAGAGTTCACCTATGGGTGGGTGGAACGAATCGGATATTCCTGACCAGAGTGGCCGGATCGTCATCGTCACCGGAGCGACCAGCGGCCTGGGCGAGGCCACCGCGCGCGCCCTGGCCGCCGCCGGAGCGCGCGTGATCATGGCCTGCCGCAATGAGATCAAGGCGCGGGCGGTGGCCGCCACCATGCCCGGGGACGTCCAGATCCGCGCCCTCGATCTGGCGGACCTGGCCTCCGTGCGCGCTTTCGCCGGCACCGTCGACCGGGCCGACGTCCTCATCAACAACGCGGGCGTGATGGCGGTGCCCAAGCGGGCCACCGCCGACGGCTTCGAATTGCAGATCGGCACCAACTATCTCGGCCATTTCGCGCTGACCGGCCTACTGCTGAACCGGATCTCGGAGCGCGTGGTCAACACCTCCAGCCTCACCCACCTGATCGGGCGCATCGACCTGGAGGACCTGAACTGGGAGCGGCGCGCCTACTCCCGGTTCGGCGCGTACGCGCAGTCCAAACTCGCCATGCTGCTGTTCACCTACGAACTCCAGCGGCGGCTCACGGTCACCGGATCGGCCAGACTGGCGGTCGCCGCGCACCCCGGCTACGCCGCCACCGAGATCAGCTCCGAGACCCAGAACGTGCTCGAACAGCTGGTCGGCCTCGGCAACCGGCTGATCGCGCAGAGCGCCGACATGGGCGCGCTGCCGACCCTGTACGCGGCCACCGCGGATGTCGAACCCGGCGCCTACTACGGGCCGGACCGGTTCAACTGGCGTGGCCACCCGACCCGGGTCGGCTCCAACGCCGCCTCCCACGACGAGAAAACCGCCCGGCAGCTCTGGGAGCTGTCCGAGCGGTTGACGGCTGTCGAATTCCCGATCTGACCTGCAGATCGCCGGTTCGGGGATCAGGCCCGCACCACGTACGGCGCGACGCTGCCCAGCTTCTCGCAGGTCTCCTCGAACTCCCGCTCCGGCCGCGACTGCCCGACCACGCCCGCGCCCGCGCGCAGCCAGGCGCCCGCACCGGACTGGTAGACCGCGCGCAGCACCAGCGTCGCCTCCAGCGCGCCGTCGGGGGAAACCGTCACCACCGCACCGGAATACAGGCCGCGCGGATCGTGGTCGAGGCGGAATACCGCGTCCACGCCCTCGGCCTTGGGGATGCCGGAGGCGGTGACGGACGGGAACAGCATCTCCAGCGCGTCCCACGGGCTGCGGTCGGCGGCCAGCCGCCCACGCACGGTGGAGGCCAGGTGCTGCACGCTGCCGCGCTCACGGACCGCCATGAAGTCGGAGACCGCAGTGGTGTCCGGCTCGGCGACCGCGGCGATCTCGGCGAACGAGGTCTGCACCGAGATGGCGTGCTCGACGATCTCCTTCGGGTCGCGCACCAGGTCGGCGCGGGCGGCCAGGTCGATGTCGTCGCCGCGGCCGAAGGCGCGGGTCCCGGCCAGCGGCTCGGTGGTGACCACCCGGTCGCGATCCACGGCCGCCACCAGTTCCGGGCTGAAGCCCGCGGCCTCCAGGCCGCCCAGGCGCAGCAGGAACGAGCGCGCCGGGGTGTTGTTCGCGCGGCCCAGGCGGTAGGTGGCGGGGATATTGACCGCGAAGGGCAGATCGACCTTCCGGGACAGAATCACCTTCTGGTACTTGCCGGCCCGGATCTCGGCCACGCCCGCGGCGACCCGGTCCTGATAGCCAGTCGGGTCCGGGGTGACGTCCACGGGATACGCGACGGGCAGCGCGGTGTCCTGCGCGGCGGCGATCAGCTCGTGGATGTCGCCGGTCTCGGCGGGCGTCGCGCCCGACACCCGCACGCCGGTGGCGTCGATGCGGACCTCGATGCGCGGAATCATCAAGTGCGCCAGGGTGGCCCGCGGGTGCACGTGCTCGGTCGCGCCCAGCGACCAGGCGCAGAACTCGAAGCCGATCCAGCCGAAGGCGTTGCGGCCCTCCAGGGGCAGCCCGGCCAGCGCGCGGTCGAGGGCCTGCGCCGGATTGCCCGACCACGGTCCCGCGGTGGTCTGTCCGTCCCAGCTCACCCGCAGTTCGCCCGCGTCCAGCTCGACGCCGCCCAGCGGGTCGGCGGCGAAGACCCATTCGCCGGGCCGTTCGTAGACCACGTACTCACCGAAGCGATCCGCCGCCGCCAGCGCGGTGACGGCCGCGACCGGATCGGTGACGTACTCTCCCCACCGCTGCTCCCCCTCGAGCCGTACCCGTTCGTCAGCGACCGACACCAGACCTCCAAGGTTATGCTTACCTAACTCGGGAGTGAGGTTAGCATTACCTTTCCATTTGTGGGGAGGCCCGCATCGCGACGTCCGTCACCACCACCGCGCAACACCGCGAAACTCCGGGTCGGACCGGTGAATTGCCCGACCTCCCGTCCCACCGCCCCGGTTTGGGCTTCAATGGATCGCAGCGGCTCAGGCGGAGGGAACGAAGATGCTCGATCACGACAGTCGGCTCCCCGAAGCCGCGCTCACCGCCCCGCAATCCGTGGTCGCCCTGGTCGACGCCGCCTCCCGGGTGGAACGCGAACTCATCGGGGGCTGGCTCGCCGAAGGCGGCATCACCCAGGAGTTCGGCACCTCCGCCCCCGTCACCCAAATCGACCTCGACCCCGCCGCCGTCACCGACCGCCTCGTCGGACGCGCCGACGACCCGCTGGTGGTGCCGGTCCGCGTGCTGTGGCTGCCGCCCGAACGAGACGGCGTGCGCCGCACCACCTTCAGCGACCTGCTGTCCCTGTCCAACCCGCGCAAACCGCACCGGTTCATGCAGCGGCGGCTCATCGGCAAGGCGCCCGACCGGCACCTGATCCTCACCGGGCAGCCGGCCCGGCTCAGCGAGCTGCGCGCCAACAACCCCGGATCCGCCATCGTGCCCGACGCTTTCGGGCGGGCCATCGTGCGCGCGGGCATCGTCGCGCTGGAACGCGCTGAGCGCGCCGTCATCGGCGACCGGTACAAGGTGCCGCGACTGGTGGTCGAGGAGATCCTGGACTCCCCCGAATTCCTGCGCCGGCTCGACATCATCGCCCTGGAATCCGGACTCCCCCCACGCGAGGTCTACCGGCGTGCCGAGCGAGGCCTGCGCGAACTCGTCGCCGCCCAGAGCCGCCTCGTCTCCGACCTGTTCACCCAGGCCATGCGGCCCGTCCACGCCTCCACCTGGAACGTCGACGCCGACGAGACCGGACTCGACCGGTTGCGCTCGCTCAACCGCCGCTATCCGCTGGTCTTCCTGCCCTCGCACCGCTCCTACGTGGACGCCTTCGTGCTCGGGGACATCCTGGCGCGCAACGACTTCCCGCCCAACCACGTGGTCGGCGGCGCCAACCTCAAGTTCTGGCCGATCGGGCCGATCGCCCGGCGTACCGGAACCGTCTTCATCCGCCGCAGTTTCGGCGACGACGAGGTCTACAAGGCCGTCGTCGAGGAGTACTTCGCCTACCTGCTCACCAAACGCTTCAACCTGGAGTGGTACTTCGAGGGCGGGCGCACCCGCACCGGCAAACTCCGGCCGCCACGCTACGGACTGCTGAATTACCTTGCGGCGGCGCTGCGTTCGAAACGCATCGACGACGTCATGCTGGTGCCGGTCTCCATCACCTACGAACGGCTCAACGAGATCGGGGCCATCGCCGACGAACAGACCGGCGGCCGTAAACAACCCGAGGGCCTCACCTGGCTGGCCCGCTACGTCCGCAACCAGCAGCACTCCGCCGGGCACGTGTACGTACGCTTCGGCACCCCGCTCTCGGCCCGCGACCGCCTCGCCGCCAACGGGGATCCGCTGACCGGACACCAGGATCCGGGCACCGAACAAGCCGTCGAACGCGAGCAGCTGGCCGTACAGCGGCTGGCCTTCGAGGTCGCCGTCGGCATCAACGAGGTCACCCCGATCACCGTCAACGCGCTCACCACCCTGGTGCTGCTCGGCGTCCACGAACGCGCGCTGACCCGGCCCGAACTCCGCAACGCCATCGCGCCCGTACTCGGCTACATCGAGAGCCGCGGCCTGCCGACCGGCGAGCTCGACACGCTGCGCGACGATCACGGGCTCGCCGTGGTCCTCGAACAGCTGGCCGTCGCCACCGTCGTCACCGTGTACCGGGCCGGACTGGAACCGGTGTACGCCATCAACGCGGGCGCGCACCTCGAGGCCGCGTTCTACCGCAACAGCGCCGTGCACTGGTTCGTGAACCGCGCCATCCTCGAACTCGCGGTCCTCACCGCCGTCGAAGCCCCCGAAGGCGACCAGCTGCGCGCCGGGTGGGACGCCGCCTACCGCCTGCGCGACCTGCTCAAGTTCGAGTTCTTCTTCCCCGAACGGGCCGAATTCACCACCCAGCTCACCGCCGAGATGCTGCGTGTGGACCCCGAATGGCATCACCGGACCGCCGCGGGCACCCTCGGCTCCGAGATCCAGGCCCGGCTCGCCGATTCCGGCTTCATGATGGCCCACCGCGTGCTGCGCTCCTTCTTCGACGCACAACTGGTGGTGGCCGAACGGCTCGCCGCCCGCGATCCGGTCGACCCCGTCGACCGCAAGGCCCTCATCGACGAATGCCTCCAGGTCGGCAAACAGATGCTGCTGCAACAACGCCTGCACAGCCCCGAATCGGTGTCCTCGGAATTGTTCGGCAGTGCTGTCAAACTCGCCGACAACCACGGCCTGCTGACCCCCGCCGGCGATCCGGCCGACCTGGCCGCCCGGCGCAGCGCCTTCGCCGCCGAACTGCGCGCCATCGGGCAGCGCATCACCCGGGCGGCCACCCTGGACCCGTCCAACCGAATGGAAGCGTTGTGACCCACCGGGTCCGGGGCCGCGCGGCGGGACGCACCAACCCGACCCTGCGACCCGGCGTCGGTGTCACCCAGCGGCCCATCGGCGCACAGGATCTCGCCACCGCCCTCGAGGCCGTGCGCACCGGACCGCAGGGCCCGCAGGTCGCCGCCATCTTCGACTTCGGCGGCACCGTCGTGCACGGCTTCAACCCGCCCCCGCTCGCCCGCCGCCTGCTGCGCCGCGGCAGCGCCCGCGGTGCGCTCACCGCCAGCCTGCTCGGCAGTATCCGCGGCGCCCGCAGCGAAGGCGAATACGAACGCTTCCTGCAATCGGCCATGTACGACTGGGCCGGGGTGCCCGAAGCCGACCTGATCGACCTCGGACGGCAGGTGTTCGCGCGCAACGTGTACGGGCACATCTACCCCGAGGCCTGGCGGCTGGTCCGCGAGCACGAGGCCGCCGGCCACACCCTGGTCCTGATCAGCTCGATCAGCCGCTACCAGGTGGAACCCGTCGCCGCCGAACTCGGCATCCCGCACGTGCTGTCCACCGCCATGGCCGTGCAGGACGGCGTGCTCACCGGGCATGTCGAGGGAAAGACGCTGTGGCGCAACGGCAAGGCCGACGCCGTCCGCCGCTTCGCCATCGCCCACGACATCGACCTCACCCGCAGCTGGGCCTACGCCGACAGCGCCGCCGACCTGCCGCTGCTCCAGACCGCCGGGCACCCGGTGGCCGTCAACCCGGACCCGCGCGTCGTGCTCGAGGCGGCCGAAAGGGAATGGCCGGTCCTGCATTTCCGGCCCCGGCAGGCCCCCAGGGCCACCGACTACGCCCGCACCCTGGCCGGATTCACGGGTCTACTCGGCGGGGCGCTGTTCGGCGTGGCCGCCAAGGCACACACGAAACAGCGCCGCCAGATGGCGGATTCGATGATGACCCACGCCGCCGACTCGACCCTGCGCGGCACCCAGGTCAAGGTGCGGGTGACCGGCGCGGAACACGCCCGCGCGCCCCGACCGGCGGTGTTCATCTTCAACCACCAGAGCCAGTTCGACATCGTGGTGCTGGCCGAGGTGCTGGGCGCCGGATTCACCGGCATCGCCAAACGCGAGATCACCAAGAACCCGGTCTTCGGGCCCCTCATGCGGTTCGTGGAGGTCACCTTCATCGACCGCGCCGACACCAAGGCCGCCAAGGCCGCGCTGGAACCGGTCGTCGACACCCTGCGCGGCGGACTGTCGGTGGTGATCGCCCCCGAGGGCACCCGCTCCCTGACGCCGCGCGTCGGCGCCTTCAAGAAGGGCGCGTTCCACATCGCCATCCAGGCGGGCGTGCCGATCATCCCCGTGGTGATCCGCAATGCCGGCGAGATCGCCTGGCGCAACTCCGCGATCGTCCGCAAGGGCGTGGTGGACGTGGCCGTCCTACCGCCGATCGATGTCAGCGGCTGGGACCCGGCCCGCCTGGACGCGGAAGTGGAGCAGGTCCGACAGTTGTTCGTCGACACGCTGCTCCACTGGCCTGGCGATACGGGTAAAACCCCTAGCGCCGGGAGTTCTTAAACCGCCCGCCCGAACAGCAGCTTCCACGGCATGGCCGCGGACTCGAGCTGCACCTTGAGGCTCATCTTCGAGGCGCCCTTGGTGCGCTCCTCGAAGCGGATCGGCACCTCCGCGATGGAGATGCCCTTCTTGACGGTGCGGTAGTTCATCTCGACCTGGAACGAGTAACCGTTCGACTTGATCGAGGCCACGTCGATGGCGCGCAGCGTGTCCGCTTTCCACGCCTTGAACCCGGCCGTGGCGTCCTTCACGCCCAGACGCAGGATCATGTTGACGTAGAAGTTGGCCCAGGCGGAGAGCGCCTTGCGGTACCACTTCCACTCCGCGGCGGTGGAACCGCCGGGGACGTACCGGGATCCGAGCACCACGCCGGCGTCGGTGGTCTTCAGCTTGTCGAGCATGGCCGGAATGACCTCGGCCGGGTGCGACAGGTCGGCGTCCATCTGGATCACCACGTCCGCGCCCTCGTCGAGCGCCTTGGTGATGCCGGCGATGTAGGCGCGGCCCAGGCCGTCCTTCTCCGTCCGGTGCAGCACGCTCACCACGTTCGGCAGGTCGGCGGCCAGCTTGTCCGCGACCTCGCCGGTGCCGTCCGGTGAATTGTCGTCCACCACCAGCACATGCAGGTCCTCCACCGGCAGTGCGGTCAGCCGCTCCACCGCAACGGGCAGGTTCTCCCGCTCGTTGTAGGTCGGCACCACCACGGTGACCTTCAAGGTACGCCCTCCCGATCGGTCGTCTTCTGGCTCAGAAACCGTACCTGGTCCGCCTGAGTGCCTCGTGAGCGCACCGTGTAGGCGCGGTCACCCCCGTCACCCGAGCGTCAGTCGTCCTCTTGGTCGGCACGCCGGTTTCGTTCTCGCACAATATCCAACGCCCGCTCGGCTGTCGCCTGATCCGGATACGGCCCCATCCGGTCCCCGACCCAGCAGGACTTTCCCTGCTCCGCCTTGTGATGGGAGATGCAGTAATACCACTGGTTGTCCTCAGCCATGCAACCCAGCATTCCACCAAGATCGGACGCGCATACGACAAAACACGCAACGACAGAACGATTCGGATCGAACCGCGGCGGGAGCCGGGGGCCCGGGGCGGAGCCCTCCGCCTGGGGTGTGGGGGCTCGACCCCCACAAGACAGACGAAGAGAGCCCCTGCTCGCGTTGTCCGCGAGCAGGGGCTCCCTGCGATCGAGTGGCCAGAGCCGGGATTGAACCGGCGACCTTCCGCTTTTCAGGCGGACGCTCGTACCAACTGAGCTACCTGGCCGAAAGGCACCCGATTCGAATGCCAAGTTTCGTGCGCTTCTTGCTGTCGCAAGAAGATCTTGCGACCCTGACGGGACTCGAACCCGCGACCTCCGCCGTGACAGGGCGGCGCGCTAACCAACTGCGCCACAGGGCCTTGCTGCTTGCTCCGACAACGATGTCACCATCGTTGTACCCCCTACGGGATTCGAACCCGCGCTACCGCCTTGAAAGGGCGGCGTCCTAGGCCGCTAGACGAAGGGGGCCCGCCGGATTTCTCCGGACCGTTTGCTCAACGGCTTCCGTTGGGAGCGGAGATAGCTTATGACAGGCTCCGCGTGATTCCCAAATCAGCTGGTCAGAGTCCCAAGTTGAGATCTTCGAGCCGGGCGGACACCCGCCAGCCCACGCGGCGGAACTCCTCGGCCCACTCCGGTGTCGCGGTGGCGTCGACGATCACCTCGAGCGCCTCGGCGAACCGGGCCCGCAGATCGGCCGGACCGGTGAGCACATCGGCGATGTAGCGCTGGCCCGCCAGGGCCGCCGCCAGGGTGCGGGTGAACCGGTCCGGATCCGAATCCGGGCGCAGCTGTTTGTGCTCCGCGGCCCGGACCGCGAGCTGCCGGATGGCGCGCCCGAGGATGCGGCCGCCGCCGGCCTGGATGTCGCGATAGAACTCCGGCTCGATGATGAGCCGGAACTCGGCCTGGATGATGATGTCGTTCTCCAGCCGCAACGCGATCTCGTCGATCATGCCGTGCAGCACGTCGAGTGGTCCGAGATCGGTTCGGGTCAGCCACCTTTCGGTCGATGCCCGGTAGCGGTCGACCGCCGCTTCCAGCACCGCGCGCGCCAAGTCCTCCTTGGAGTCGAAGTGAAAGTACATGGCCCCCTTGGTCGCCCGGGAACCTTCCAATATGCGGTTGAGCGATGCAGCGGCATAGCCGCTCTTCCCGAACTCAACGGCGGCGGACCTGATGATCGCCGCGCGTGTCCGGCGGGCCCGCTCTTGCTGCCGTGCCATGCTCGAAACGCCTCCGAAGCTAGCTAACCGTCGCCGACCGCGGTACGGCCTCGACGCGAAGTTACGTGTTTTTCAAATACTTCAAAACGGGCTATGCCCGGAATTACCAAACTCTTGGTACGGAAAAGCGCGAAAAACTTGAAACACACCAACTGGTATAGGTTTTCCCACCCAGCGCACCGCGCGGGTGCACGCCCGGGCGTTCACGTCGTCCTGGTCCGCCTCCCCGCAGCTTCATCTGTTGGAGCCGCGATCGGCCGGACCGGTCGCGACACGTTCGGGCATATCAACGATAAGCCGAATCCCGTGCCGCCGGGGCAATCCCAGCTCTTCGGGAATTCACCAGTCGGTCACCGTACCCGGAAAGTTCACCCAGCGTGACGTGTACCGGAAAGTCAGTTAGCCAGTACACCTCCTAACGAAAACCGCAATTCCACAGCAATCGTATGGACGATTGGTCCGAAACGACGAATTCGCCCATATCTCACCGAAGTTCGCCCCGGCGATCCCGGGAACGCGCGACGACGCCACCCGGCCCGCGGCACCGCCGAGCCACCACCCCCGCGCTCGGACCGGGCTGGACCGGCCGCTTCCCCCCACCCCAAAAAGCTTGCCACGCATCACCATTGGATGATATTCACACTCGAGGGCCACGAAACAAACTGAGTGGCAAGGCGATTGCGAGGGTCATCCGAGGCCGAGCCCGACGCGCGTCCGCGGACGCGCGAACGCCCACCCGGACGCGTCCGGGCATGACGGGACCACACCGTCACCTCACCCCACCCACACTCCGCGCCGACCCCCGTGGCACCCCGGCTCTGCCCCGTCGCGGTGACGCACCGACCGGTCCGCACCCTCACAGCGCCACATCGTCCCCCCAACACGCCACCCCGGCTCGCCGAGCCCCCACGATCGGCACGGCCGGTCACACCGTCGGCACGCCCCGTCACGCCGATCGCGCTGTCAGGGCGCCCCTCCCCGACCCGCCGCACACTCGACGCCACCACTATGACCTGCGCAAATACCGTCTGCCAGAGCACAATCGGATACTCGTTTAACACTTGTGGGCCCGGCCCATTAAACTGACCTCCCGCACGCCCCTATAGCTCAGTTGGTAGAGCTACGGACTTTTAATCCGCAGGTCCCAGGTTCGAGCCCTGGTGGGGGCACACTCACGCGAGGGCCCGGAACAGCCGTTCCGGGCCCTCGCCACATCCGCGAATCTGTGGCAATCTGTCCGGGTTTCACCTAGCGTGACCTCGGTAGGGCTTTTCCCGGGAATCCATCACCACAGGCGGAGTTCATGACTTCCTTCGATGACCTGCTCTCTCAAGTTCCAATCGCCCAGATCGCCGAACAGCTCGGCGTCGACGAGGCCACCGCCAAGACCGCGGTCGGCGCGGCCGTGCCAGTCCTGCTCGGCGGATTCCAGGCACAGGCCGGCAACCCCGAGGTCGGTCTGAATCTCGAGAACGAAGTCGCCAACCAGCCGCTGGGTCTGCTCGACGGCGGTGTCGACATGAGCCAGGTGGATACCTCCACGGGTAGCCAGATCATCGACCAGACGTTCGGCGCCGAGAAGAACACGGTGATCAGCGCTCTCGGCAATGTCGGCGGCAGCAATATCAGCGGCGACCTGATGGGCAAACTGCTCCCGATGCTCGCGCCGATCGTGCTGGCGTACCTCGGCAAGAAGATGCTCGGCGGGGGCGGCGCGGCCGCTCAGCCCGGCGCGGCCGGCGCCGGCGGTCTCGGCGACATCCTCGGCAGCCTGCTCGGCGGGGCCACCAGCGGTCAGGGCGGCACGGGCGGTCTGGGCGATATCCTCGGCAAGGCCATGGGCCAGAACGCCGGTGGCGTTCTCGGCAGCGTCCTGGGCGGTCTGCTCGGGAAGAAGTGATCTCGCATCCATTGCTGATGCACGGCTAACGAAGCGCGGCCCACAGCGATAGACCCCCTACGCTGTGGGCCGCGCTTCTTATGACATCCCTCACCTACCCCGCAATGGCGCACAGATGAGTTTCACATCACCCTACGGTCACGTAAGGTATGGGCCGCGGCGGCAGGCCGGCGAGGGTACGACAGCACGACGCACGACACGAAGGGCATATGTATGGCAAAGGATCTGACTCAACTCGAGCTACTGACGGAGTTGGAGCCGGTTGCCGAGGAGAACGTCAATCGCCACCTCTCCCTGGCCAAGGAATGGCACCCGCACGACTACGTGCCGTGGGACGAGGGCCGCAACTTCGCGGCCATGGGCGGTGAGGACTGGGATCCGTCGCAGTCGAAGCTGAGTGAACTGGCCAAGGCGGCCATGATCACCAATCTGCTCACCGAGGACAACCTGCCCTCCTACCACCGTGAGATCGCCGAGAACTTCTCCCAGGACGGCGCCTGGGGCACCTGGGTCGGCCGCTGGACCGCCGAGGAGAACCGCCACGGCATCGTCATGCGCGACTACCTGGTCGTCACCCGCGGCGTCGACCCGGTCGCCCTCGAGCAGGCCCGCATGATCCACATGACCAACGGGTTCGCCTCCCCCACCGAGCAGCTCGAGCAGACCGGCAGCGCCGGCTTCCTGCACTCGGTGGCGTACGTGACCTTCCAGGAACTCGCCACCCGCGTCTCGCACCGCAACACCGGCCGCGTGTGCGACGACCCCATCGCCGACCGCATGCTGCAGCGCATCGCCGCCGACGAGAACCTGCACATGATCTTCTACCGCAACATGTGCGGCGCGGCCCTGGATCTCTGCCCGGACCAGGCCCTCGAGGCGATCACCATGATCCTGGAGAACTTCCAGATGCCCGGCGCCGGCATGCCCAACTTCCGCCGCAACGGCGTGCTGATGGCCAAGCACGGCATCTACGACCTGCGCCAGCACCTCGAAGAGGTGGTGAACCCGGTGCTCAAGAAGTGGCAGATCTTCGAGCGCACCGACTTCACCGCGCGCGGTGAGGAGACCCGCGAGCGTCTGGGCCTCTTCCTCGAGCGGCTCGGCAAGGACGTCGTGAAGTTCGAGGAGCAGCGCGACAAGATGCTGGCCCGCGAGGCCGCCAAGCGCGACCGGGACCTGGCCGCGGCCAACGCCTGACCCGACTCGAATTCGGCACGGCCCCTCGGGATTCCGATCCCGGGGGGCCGTCGTCGTCTCCGGGTCAGTCGATCTCGTCGACCGCCTCCTGGAACGCCAGGCCCGCGCGCTCGAAGTAGTCGAACAGCACTTCCTGCTGCTCGGGGGTGTAGCCGAGCAGGATCTCGCCGACCTTGCGGCGCGCGGGGGCGAGCACCCGCTCGAGGTCGCCGGGGTTCGGGATCGGTTCGATGAGGACCTTGCGGCGATCGGCGGCATCGGGGACCCGGCGCACATGACCCGCCTGCTCCAGGCGGTCGATGAGGCGGGTGGTGGGCCCGGTGGTCAGTCCGGTGCGGGCGGCCAGTTCGCCCGGGGTCATGGCGCCGTTCAGGTCGAGGATGTTGAGGGCGTACAGATCGGTCGCGCCGAGTCCGACGGCCCGCGCCCCGGCCTGGGCGTGCAGCACCAGGGCGCTGAGGTAGCGGCGATAGATCGCACTGGCCCGTGCGGGGTCCGACAGCATGGGGACGCCTCCGATTCAATTCTCTTCTTGAAGGAAGATACTTCTTGTGAGAAGATGCTTTCCAGGAGCAGCAAACACCTGAAGGGGATTGAACCATGAACGGCAGCACCGATTTCGACGCCATCCATGCCCTGCTCGACCGTGTCGCCGCGGCCTGGAACGACGGCGACGGCGCCGCCTACGGCGACTGCTTCACCACCGACGCCACCGACGTCACCTTCGCCGGGACCGTGTACCACGGCGGCGCGGAGATCGGCCGGGCCCACCAGGCGCTGTTCGACTCGTTCCTGAAGGGCACCCGGATGTGGGGCGAGACCCTCGACATCCGCCGCTACGGCGCCGATACCGTCGTCGTCGTGTCGGCCGGGGACGTGGGCAAGAAGCAGCCCAAGAAGCTCGGCAAGCTCGTCACCTACACCGTCGTGCGCGACACCGACGCGGAGTGGCGGATCGCCGCCATCCAGAAGACCCAGCGCAAGCCGGTCATGGAGGCCATCGGCTTCACGTTCCAGCCCGGCACCCGGCCCGCCGCCCGCTGACGCTGTGACCGGGGGCACTCGAGTGGACGGGCGGCTCTGGCCGCCACCACGCGGATGAGAGACTGGGAGGCGTGACTGCCTCGCTCGAAGCCCCCAAGACCGAGCTGCGGATCGGGCCCTACCCGCTCGATCCGCCGGTCGTGCTGGCCCCGATGGCGGGCATCACCAATGTCGCCTTCCGCACCCTGTGCCGTGAATTCGGCAGCGCCACATCGCTGTACGTGTGCGAGATGATCACCGCCCGCGCGGTTGTCGAGCGCAACGAGAAGACCCTCAACATGATGGCCTTCGGACCCGACGAATCCCCGCGCTCCATGCAGCTCTACGGCGTCGACCCCAAGACCCTCGGCGAGGCCGTGCGGATCATCGTCGGCGAGGGCTGGGCCGACCACATCGACATGAACCTGGGCTGCCCGGTTCGCAAGGTCACCCGTCTCGGCGGCGGCTCCGCCCTGCCCTACAAGCGGCGGCTGTTCCGCGAGATCGTGCGCGAAATGGTCGCGGCCGCAGGCGAAGTGCCGGTCACCTTCAAATTCCGCATCGGCATCGACGACGACCACACCACCTACCTCGACACCGGCCGGATCGCCGAAGAGGAAGGCGCGGCGATGGTTTCGCTGCACGCCCGCACCGCCGCCCAGCTCTACTCCGGGCAGGCCGACTGGTCGGCCATCGCGCGGCTCAAGGAGACCGTCACCACCATCCCGGTGCTCGGCAACGGCGACATCTTCAGCGCCGACGACGCGCTGCGCATGATGGCCGAGACCGGCTGCGACGGCGTCGTGGTGGGCCGCGGCTGCCTGGGGCGGCCGTGGCTTTTCGGCGAACTGAGCGCCGCCCTGCGCGGTGAGCCCATCCCCGCCGGACCCACGCTCGGCAAGGTCGGCGAGATCCTCTACCGGCACGCCGCCCTGCTCGTCGAGCACGACGGCGAGGACAAGGCCATGCGCGACATCCGCAAGCACATGGCCTGGTACCTGATGGGCTTCCCGGTCGGCTCCGCGCTGCGGCGGCAGTTCGCCACCGTGACCAGCCTGGCTCAGATCGGGGATCTGGTCGGGCAGCTGGATCCGGACGTGCCGTTCCCGGAGGACGCGCTCGGACCGCGCGGGCGGCAGGGCTCCCCGCAGGCGAAGGTCGCGCTGCCCGACGGCTGGCTCGACGATCCGGAGGACGCGACCGTCCCGGCCGCCGCCGACGTCATGCATTCCGGCGGCTAGCGACCACCCTGGTCCAGCCGCCTGCCGCTGCCGGCGATCCGGCACGATCCGGTCAATGTCCGGCCCAGCTCCCGGGCGTAGGGCCGAGGCCCTGGCACACTTTGCGGAACGTTCGTCCCAGCGGTCGAAGCATCCCGACAAAGCAGAAAAAACGGATCTACCTGGGTGGACACATGTTCGAGTGGTTCACCGTGGCGAAATCGTTATCATGGCCCTCGGCATCAAGAGCAAAGTGAGGTTCGTTGGTGGGTGACGATCGGTACGGGCGTACGCCACGGCCCGGAGGTCGCGCCCCCTGGGAGCGCTACTCCGCGGACGGGGACGATCCGTCGCGCGCGGCCCGCCGCTCCCGGCACACCGACGACGCGGACTCCGCCGCCGCCCCCATCTCCGTGCAGGACCTGGTCGAGCGGGTGGACAGCGAGCGCCAGACGCGTCGCCGCCCCCGCACCGACGCGGGCAAGCCGAACGAACCGGCGGCCACCAACGGCACGGCCGAACGAGAAGGGGCCGCACCGGCTCCCGTGCCCCCGCCGAACGGCGCACCCGCCACCGGCGCCCGGCCCGTCGTTCCCCCGCCCGCACCGAGCACCCAGCCCCCGCCCGCCGGAAACCAGCCCGGCACAGGTTCGCAGCGCACCGTGCGCGACGACAGCCACCTCCGCCGGGTGGCGGCCGCGCCGGGCACCGGCAGCAGCCGGACCGTACGCCGGGCAGACCCGACCGCCGATCTGGTCACCGACGAACTACCCCCGGTCACCGAGGCCATCCCCGCCGCCCCGACCACGGCCGCGCGTGCCCGCGCCCTGCTGGGCCGCCGGGTCGCCTCGCCCGCCGACTATCCGACCACCGCGCTACCTGCCTCCGTGGGTTCCACACCGGCCAAATGGGTGTCGAGCACCAGCCGCCGCCGCAGCCGGCGCGCCGGCCTGGTGGCCCGCGGCGCCACCGCGATGTTCGCGGTGCTCGCGCTGCTCGTGACGGCGGGCGGCTGGAGTTATCTGCGCGCCAAGGACGGCAACTTCCAGCAGGTCGTCGCGCTCGATCCGAACAGCACGGACGTCGTCGACGCCGACGGGCAGAACGGCGACGAGAACTTCCTGATCGTCGGCACCGACACCCGGGCGGGCACCAACAGCACTCTCGGCGCGGGCAGTGTGGACGACGCCGAGGGCGCGCGCTCGGACACCGTCATGCTGGTCAACATCCCGGCCAACCGGTCCCGTGTGGTCGCGGTGTCCTTCCCCCGCGACCTGGACGTCTCCCGTCCGATCTGCGAGGGCTGGGACAACGAGAAGGCCGCCTACTCCAGCCAGAAGTTCCCGGCCGCCGACGGCGACAAGCTCAATGCCACCTACGCGCTGGGCGGGCCGAAGTGCCTGACCAAGGTGATCACCAAGATGTCGGGCCTGAAGATCAACCACTTCGTCGGCATCGACTTCGCCGGCTTCGAGTCCATGGTCGACGTGGTCGGCGGCGTCGAGGTGTGCACCACCAAACCGCTGGTCGACGAGGTCCTCGGAACGGTCCTGACCACCCCGGGCAAGCAGACGGTCAACGGTTCCACCGCCCTGGACTACGTGCGCGCCCGCCACGTGTACGGCGAGGAGCGCAGCGACTACGACCGGATCAACCGGCAGCAGCGATTCCTGTCATCCCTGCTGCGCAGCGCGCTGTCCAGCAAGGTGCTGTTCGACCCGGCCAAGCTCGACGGGTTCATCAACGCCTTCGCCAAGCACTCCTTCATGGACAGCGTCACCACCAAGGACCTGCTCACCCTGGGCCGTTCCATGCAGAAGATGCAGGCTGGGAGCATCACCTTCCTGACCGTCCCGACCGCGGGCACCACCTCGTACGGCAACGAGATCCCGCGCGAATCGGACATCAAGGCCATCTTCCGCGCGGTCATCGACGACCAGCCGCTGCCCGGTGAGAAGAAGTCCGAGCCCCCGGCGGCCCCCGCCGGCGTGCCCGTCGCCAAACCCAAACCGGCCGCGGTGGATCCGCAGACGGTCTCGGTGCAGGTGTCCAACGGTTCCGGCCAGGGCGGCATCGCGGGCACCACCGCGACCAAGCTGGCCGCGCAGGGCTTCCAGATCTACAGCACCGGCAACTACGCCGACGGCGTCTCCGCCAAGACCAAGGTCCGCTACTCCAGCGGCCACGAGGCCGATGCCGGAACCGTGGCCAGCGCGATTCCGGGCGCGATCCTGGAACCGGCGAGCGGGCTGGGCAGCATCGTCGAGGTCGTGGTGGGGTCGGATTTCTCGGGCACCGTGAAGACCCCGACCGCCTTCGGGCAGACCCTGCCCGACACGCCGAGCGACGCGGGCGGGCCCAGTGCGGCTCCGGTCACACTGCCCTCCGACCTCGAGCATGTGAACGCCGCCGACGACCTCTGCAAGTAGGCCGTCCCCCGGACCGGTCGGAGCTGCGGCGACTTTGCCGGAACCGACCAGAACCTACGTTTAACCCACCGTTGGTGACTTGGTCAAAGACGCGCACTAATGTCTTGACTCATGCGTGTCATCTACAACGAACAAATGGCCGAGCTCGCCGATCTGCTCGGCGGCATGGCCGGGCTCGCCGGATCGGCGATGGAGCGGGCCACCCAGTCCCTGCTCACCGCCGATCTCGAGCTCGCGGAGCAGGTGATCAGCGAGTACGACCGGATCGCCGAGATGATCACCCTGGCCGAGGAGAAGGCCTTCGCGCTGCTCGCGCTGCAGGCCCCGGTCGCCGGTGATTTGCGGCAGGTCGTCAGCGCCATCCAGATCGTCTCCGACGTGAACCGGATGGGCGTGCTGTCCCTGCATGTCGCCAAGATGACCCGGCGCCGCTTCCCTGCCCACGCCGTGCCGGAGGCCGTGAACAGCTACTTCGCCGAGATGGGCCGTGTCGCGGTCAAGATGGGCGCCACCGCCAAGGAGGTGCTGGAGACCCGCGATCCCGAGCGGGCCGCCAAGCTCACCGACGACGACGAGGCGATGGACGACCTGCGCAAGCACCTGTTCACGCTGATCATGGACCGCGACTGGCAGTTCGGTGTCGCGGCGGCCGTGGACGTGGCGCTGCTGGGTCGCTACTACGAGCGCTTCGCAGACCACGCCGTGGAGATCGGCCGCCGCGTCGTCTTCCTCGTCACCGGCGTGCTGCCCCCGGACCCGGATTCCGAGAAGGAATCGATCTAGTCCTCGTCGGACTCACGCCAGCCCATCAGGACCGAACGACCCCGTTCGGGACGCCATGGCAAGGTCGCGGCCACGATGACCGCGCACACGACCAGGGTGCCGACCGCGACGTATGACGCGGCCTCGGCGCCCTGCATGGCCGCGACCTTCATGGCGTGAATCAGATCCGCTTTCGCCGGTGCGACAAGCGGATTCACCGGGACCTTCACGATCTCCAGGACGCTGATCGGCGTATTGCTCGCCAGCTCCTTCTGCTGCGGATTCATGATCTGCGCGGGAATCGCCGCGATCCGGCCGCCGATCCTGTCCGCGTACACCGAGGTCATGATCGACCCCAGCAGGGCCACACCGAGCGCTCCGCCCACCTCCCGCGTGGTGTCGTTGACCGCCGAGCCCGCGCCGGCCTCCTCCACGGGCACCGCGCCCATGATGGATTCGGTCGCCGGACCCTGCACCACCGCGAATCCCAGGCCCATGAGGATCATGGACACCACCACCGGTCCCAGATACGGGGTGTCGACGGTGGTCCGGCCCGCGATGTACATGGCGACCGCCAGGATCAGCAGCCCCGACACCACCATGGCCGTGGTGCCCAGCCGCTGCGCCAGCAGGGTCGCGATGGGCGCGCCGAAGCCGACCGCCACCGCGAAAGGCAGTGAGTGGATGCCGAATTCGAGCGGCGACAGCTCCTTCACGCCCTGGAAGTACTGGGTGATCAGGAACAGGAATCCGAACGCCGAGAAGTAGGACACGGTGATGGCCAGCGACGGCAGCGCGAAGCGGCGGTTGCGGAACAGGCGCATGTTCAGCACGGGTGCGGGCACGCGTAGTTCCCAGGCCACGAACGCGGCCAGCAGCGCGGCCGAGAGCAGGTAGCCCGCAAGGCTTTCGGTGGCGAACCAGCCGTGTTTGGGGGCCTCGATGATGGACCACACCAGCGCGGTCACCCCGGCCAGGGAGAGCAGGATGCCGACCCGGTCGAGCCGATCCACGTGCGGTGCACGGGATTCCGGCACGGTGGCCAGGACCGCGCCGATGGCCACCAGCGCCACCGGGACATTGATCCAGAACACGGAGTGCCAGGAGAAGTACTCGAGCAGCCAGCCGCCCACGGTCGGCCCGATGGCGACGGCGATCCCGGCCATGGCCGTCCACAGCGCGATGGCGGCGGCGCGTTCGCGGGACTTGGTGAAGATATTGGTGAGCAGGGCCAGCGTGGCCGGGAAGACCACGGCCGCGAACACGCCCATGCCGGCGCGGGCCGCGATGACCTGGCCGAGTCCGGAGGACAGCGCGCCCGCCGCGGACATGACCGCGACGCCGCCCAGTCCGATGATCATGAACAGCCGTCGCCCGTAGCGGTCGCCGAGGTGTCCCATGGCGAGCAGCAGGCCGGAGAAGGCCAGGGTGAACGCGTCCACGATCCATTGCAGGCCGCTCATGTCGGCCTTCAGCTGGACGGCCATGGACGGCAGGGCCACGTTGACCAGCGTGTTGTCCAGGACCACGAGCAGTTCCGCGAGACAGATGGCGACCAGCGCCGCGATCTTCGCCCGTTGCGGCAGGTCCGCCGCGGCCCGTCCGGATTTCGGGCTCGCCGTTGAGACGGTCATCCGACACCTCCTTGTACTAAACCAATCGGTTTACCAACGAGCGTCAGACTAACTGTTACTAACGGTTGCACACAACCATCCAGGGCATAGAAAACGACCCCTGCCGCAAGGGCAGGGGCCGTAAGACGCCGGAAGGTCTGTGACTATCCGAAGCGACCCGAGATGTAGTCCTCGGTCTGCTTCTGCGACGGGTTCGAGAAGATCTTCTCGGTCTCGTCGATTTCGATGAGCTTGCCCGGCTTGCCCTGCGCCTCCAGGTTGAAGAAGGCGGTCTGGTCACTCACACGCGCGGCCTGCTGCATGTTGTGGGTGACGATGACGATGGTGTACTCCTTCTTCAGCTCGGTGATCAGATCCTCGATCGCGAGCGTGGAGATGGGGTCCAGGGCCGAACACGGCTCGTCCATGAGCAGCACGTCCGGCGACACCGCGATGGCGCGGGCGATGCACAGACGCTGCTGCTGACCACCGGAGAGGCCGCCGCCCGGCTTGTCCAGGCGGTCCTTGACCTCGTTCCAGAGGTTGGCGCCGCGCAGCGACTGCTCGGCCACCTCGTCCAGCCGGCCCTTGTTGCGCACGCCCTGCAGCTTCAGCCCGGCCACCACATTGTCGCGAATCGACATGGTGGGAAACGGGTTCGGCCGCTGGAACACCATGCCGATGGTGCGGCGCACGCCGACCGGGTCGACGGTGGCGCCGTAGATGTCCTCGCCGTCGAGCAGCACCGCGCCCTCGACGCGGGCCTCCGGGGTCACCTCGTGCATGCGGTTGAGCGCGCGCAGCACGGTCGACTTGCCACAACCGGACGGACCGATGAAGGCGGTCACGCTGCGCGGCAGCACCGTCAGCCCGACATTGGCGACCGCATGGAACTTGCCGTAGTAGATATTGAGGTCTTTGACGTCAATTCGCTTGGCCATCAGTCTTTCCTTCTATCGGTTCCGCGTGAGCAGCTTGTTGACCGCCGCGGCGGCGAGGTACAGCAGCGCGATGATCAGGATCAGGGTCAGCGCGGCACCCCAGATGCGCTCGCGGCCGGCGGGCTCGGGGTTCGACAGCTCCTGGTACATCAGCAGCGGAAGCGAGGCCATATTGCCGTTGAAGACATCGAAGTTGATCGCCTTCGAGTAACCCACCAGCACCAGCACCGGCGCGGTCTCACCCATGACACGGGCGACGGCCAGCAGCATGCCGGAGATCATGCCGGGCGCGGCGGTCGGAATGACGATCCGCACAATGGTTTTCCACTTCGGGATACCGAGCGCGTAGGACGCCTCACGCAGTTCGTCCGGAACCAGCTTGAGCATTTCCTCGGTGCTGCGCACCACCACCGGCAGCATCAGCAGCACCAGGGCGAGCGACACCGCGAAGGCGCTCTGCGGGTTGCCGAAGGTGGCGATCCACAGCGCGAAGATGAAGAGGGCGGCCACGATCGAGGGCACACCCGCGAGGATGTCGACCATGAAGGTGGTGGTCTTGGCCAGCCAGCCCCGGCCGTACTCGACCAGGTAGACCGCGGCCATGATGCCCAGCGGCACCGCGATCACCGCGGCGATGCCGGACTGCACGATGGTGCCGTAGATGGCGTGATAGACACCGCCGGTGCGCTGGTCGGGCAGCACGCCGTTCTGCGACTTGGTCCACCAGCCGGCCGAGGCCACGATGGCCCCGCCCTTCTGCAGCACCACGAACAGCACCCACAGCAGCGGCACCAGCGCGAGGCCGAAGCACAGCCAGACCAGGCCGGTGGCGATGTTGTTCTTGATCCGGCGAGCGGGGCTGACGTGCCGGAAGGTCGGCGCCTTGATCGGCTTGTCGAGTGTGGTGGTCATCCGTTGACCTTCCCGCCGGCGGCGAGCCGAGCCAGTGCGTTGACGACGAACGTCAGTGCGAACAACACGAAACCGGCGGCGATGTAGGCACCGGTCGGCAGCTTCGAGCTGAATTCCGAAGCCGCGGAGGCGATCTTCGAGGCGAAGGTGTAGCCGCCGTCGAACAGCGACCAGCTGCCCGCCTTGGTCGAGGTGCGCAGCACGATGAGGACCGCGATGGTCTCACCGAGCGCGCGGCCCAGGCCGAGCATGGAACCGGCGATCACGCCGGAGCGGCCGAAGGGCAGCACGGTGAGGCGCACGACCTCCCACTTGGTGGCGCCCAGCGCCTGCGCCGCCTCGATGTGCGAGCGCGGGGTCAGGCCGAACACCTCACGGGAGACCGAGGTGATGATCGGCAGGATCATCACCGCGAGCACCACGCCCGCGGTGAAGATGGTGCCGCCGCCGGCAATGCTGACATTGCCGTCGGAGAAGAGGAACAACCAGCTCAGGTGCTTGTTCAGGAAGTCCTGGAAGGGCCCCAGCTTGGGGGCCACGACCAGGAATCCCCAGAGACCGAACACGATCGACGGCACCGCGGCCAGCAGATCCACGATGACCGAGAACGGACGCGCCAGCGCCTTCGGCGAGTACTGCGTCAGGAACAGCGCGATCCCCACCCCGATCGGCACCGCGATGGCAAGGGCGAACAGCGAACTCAGCACCGTGACCATGAACAGGTCCTTGATGCCGAACCGCAGGTTGTTCTCGTCCTTGACGTTGAACTCGGTGGTGGTGAAGAAGTTCGCCTTGTTCGCCATGATCGAGGGCCACGCCCGGATCAGCAGGAACAGGGCGATCAGGGCGATGGCGGCGACGATGATCCCGCCGGCGGCCGTGGCCGCCGAGCGGAAAGCGAACTCCGCGCCGAACTTCTTGGGTGCGCGCCCCGCGGCCGGGGTGGTGCTGGGTTCGGTCGGCATGAGCGCAGTATCCCCCGGCAGTTGGGCACGGTCTTCCCGCGGGTCGGTCGAAACGGACAGACCCGCGGATGCAATGTCGTCGTGCACGGTCATCGTGTTTCGATCAGGCGATCAGGAGATGGCGTTGATCGCGGTGGTGAGCTTGGTCTTGAACGCGTCCGGCAGCGGCACGTAGCCGGCCTCGGCGAGACCGGTCTGGCCGTTGCCGACCGCGGAGGTCAGGAACGCCTTGACGGCCTTGGCGGTGTCGGCGTCGCTGTACTTCGAGCAGACGATCTCGTAGGTGGCCAGCATGATCGGGTACGCGCCCGCGGCGGTGGGCTTGTAGATCGAGCTGTTGTCCAGCACCAGGTCGTTGCCCTCGCCCTTGATCTTGGCGGCGTCGACGGCCTTGCCCGCGGACTCGGCGGTCAGCTCGACCGGCTTCGGGTCGTTGGAGGTGGCGGTGGTCAGCACGCGCACCGAGGACAGCTTCTGCGCCTTGGCGAAGGACCACTCGGTGTAGGTGATGGTGAACTTGGTGTTCGCGACCGCGGCCGAGGTGCCGTCCGAGCCCTTGGCGCCCTCACCGACGCCACCGTTGAACGCCTTGCCGGCGCCCTTGGTGTAGCCACCGGCGGTGGTCAGGTACTTCTGGAAGTTGTCGGTGGTGCCCGACTCGTCGGAGCGGAAGATCACGCCGATCTTGTCCGACGGCAGCTTGTCGGCCTTGTTGGTGTTCAGGGCCCGGATCGCCTGGTCGTTCCACGCGGTGATGTCACCGGAGAAGATCTTGGCGATGGTCGGCGGGTCCAGGACCAGGTCCTCGATGCCGGGCAGGTTGTAGGCCACGGAGATCGGGCCGAAGACGGCCGGCAGGTTCCAGGCGGGGCTGGCGCAACGAGCGGCGGCCTTGTCGGTCTCGCCCTTCTCGGCGTTCAGCGGCGAGTCGGAGCCCGCGAAATCGGTCTGGTTGCCGATGAACTCGTTGACGCCGGCGCCCGAGCCCGAACCGGTGTAGTCGAGCTTCGCGCCCGAGCAGTTGGTCTGGTACGCGGCGACGAAACGGTCCATCGCGTTCTTCTGCGCGGTGGAGCCACTGGCCTTCAGCGAGGTCTTGCCGCCACAGGCGACATCGATCTTGGCGCCGCCGCCGGTGGCGTTGTTGTCACTGCCACAGGCCGACAGGGTCAGGGCGCCGGCCGCGGCCAACACACCGAGCAGGGCGCTGCTGCGCTTGAGATTCACCAATTCCTCCGGGGGAATCACTTGCACGTCCAACCCCTCAACGGTCGGACGGGCGCGTTTGGCGGCTGTTCGCTGCGAACTAGCGCACCGGGCAGCGGTCTGCGGCCCACTTGCAACGTAAGGGCGGCTGGTTGACAGTTAGACCAGGGCAGGTGAACGGGAGATGAACAACCCACCCTGATTGCGGCGCACCGCGTGTGACATTAGCCGCACCGTTGCCGAGCGTAATTCAGGACACGCTGGAGTAGGCGACGTCGATATGGAATCGACTGAATCCGAGCCGGGTGTAGGTGTGCACGGCCGCGGTGTTGTCACCCTCGGTGTAGAGCAGGACGGCGTCCAGGCCGCGGTCCTTCAGGTAGTGCAGACCCGCCAGGGTGAGCAACCGGCCGAGACCGCGCCCCTGCGCGTCGGGGTCGATGCCGACCACGTAGACCTCGCCGATCGGCGGCGTCTCGTCGGAATGCGCCTTGGTCCAGTGGAATCCGAGAATGCGGTCCGGGTGGGCCGGATCCACGGCGATGAACAGACCCTTCGGGTCGAACCAGGATTCGGCGCGGCGGGCGTCGATATCGCGTTGGTTCCAGCCGCCCTGTTCGGGATGCCAGGAGAAGGCCGAGGCGTTCACACGGAGGAGTTCGGCGTCGTCGGAAGGCCCGGCGTAGGTGCGCAGTTCGAGCTCGGCGGGCACCGCCAGCTCGGGTAGCTCTGAATTAGCCAGCTCTCTTCGCATTTGCCACAATTCACGCGAAACGGACAGACCCAGTCGGGCCGCCACCGCCCGCGCGGGCGGCAGGTCACCGTGCGCCCACACGCGCGCGCCCGGGCCCCCGGCCTCGAGCGCGGCAGCCACCAGACCTGCGCCGATACCCCGGCCGCGGGCCGCCGGATCGACCGCCACCTCCGCCATCGCCGGGTGCTCGTCGTGCGCGGGCACGAGGTTCGCGTACCCCACGACGGCGCCGTCCCGGATGTCCACCAGATGTCTTGCGGGCGAATCAGTTCCGGCCAGCGAGAGCACCGCCTGCTCCGACACCGGGGCCACGCCGTCGGCCGCGGTGGCCCGCTCCAGCAGCGCCCGCACCTGCCCGGCCGTCTCGGAATCGGGCCGGTCGGTCCAGGAGGTCATCAGATCGCGCCGTTCGCCGAGGTCAGTTCGGAGTCGTCGGTGCCGTCGGAGTCGGGGAAGGTGACCGCGTCGCCCTTGCCCGGGGTGCGCGCCGGGCGCACCGCCTTGTATCCGACATTGCGCACGGTGCCGATCAGCGACTCGTACTCGCTGCCGAGCTTGGCGCGCAGTCGTCGCACGTGCACGTCCACGGTGCGGGTGCCGCCGAAGAAGTCGTAGCCCCAGACCTCCTGGAGCAACTGGGCACGGGTGAACACCCGACCGGCGTGCTGCGCCAGGTACTTGAGGAGCTCGAACTCCTTGTAGGTCAGGTCCAGCGGGCGGCCGCGCAGTCGTGCGGTGTAGGTGCCCTCGTCGATGACCAGCTCACCGAGGGTGATCTTGCCGGTGTTCTCCGGGCTGGCCACGCCGCCGTTGCGCGCCACCAAGAGTCGCAGCCGGGCGTCCAGTTCGGCGGGCCCGGTACCGGGTAGCAGGATGTCGTCCAGCCCCCAGTCGGCGTTCACCGCGACCAGACCGCCCTCGGTCAGCACGGCCACCACCGGCACCGACGAGCCGGTGCTCCCCAGCAAACGACACAGGCCGCGCGCGGCGGCCAGATCGGTACGCGCGTCCACCAGCGCCACGTCGGCGGATCCCGCCTCGAGCAGGGACGCCACCTCCGTCGGAGCCGGCCGCACATGATGCGGCAGCAACGCCAGTGACGGCAGCACCGCCTCGGGGTTGGGGTCGGAGGTCAGCAGGAGCAGCTCCATGGGGGCCCTCCATCCCATCTGGCATGTGTGTGGCTACCGCGCTGTCGGCCACTACCCCATGCAGGTCATCACAGGTAATCGCTGCCTACATTAGCCTGTGGTGTCTCGTATTTGCCCCCCGCTGCCACCACGGGCGGGTTGACGGCGCGAATCACCAGCGTCCGCCCCTTCCTGAACGGACTCCCGTAGGTGGATCCGAAGCGGATCGGCGACGGCACCCTATTAGTGTGCAGCTATGCGTTTCCGGAGGCTGCTCATCGGATTGCTCTGCCTGGCAGGGCTGGTCGTGCTGCTCGATTTCGGGGTCGCGGCCTACTCCGAGTACCGCGTCTCGCGGCTGCTGCGGACCGGTTCGGATCTGAGCGCCGATCCGGAGATCACCTTCCACGAGTCGCCTCGCCACCCGTTCGTGGCCCAGGCGCTGGGCGGTGAGTACATCAATATGGACATCCGCGCCCGCGCCATGCGACCCGACATTCCGGGCAAGATCATGGTCGAGGCCAATCTGAAGGGCGTCCGCCTGCCCATGCGTCAACTGGTCGACGGCGAGGTGGCGCAGGTCCCGGTCGACGAGGTGCAGGCCCGCATGCGCATCGAACCCAATGAGCTCGGACGACTGTTCAAGATTCCGGACCTCCAGGTCTTCGGCCCGCCCACCGACAAGTCCGACGGCTCCGGCAATGCCGCCGGCACCGGGCCCAGCACCACGGGCATCATCATCCTGGAAGGCACGGTGCCGATCGGCCCGAACGCCGACACCGTCGCGGTCACCGATTCGCGTGCGGACACCGCGCAGAAGGTCACCAAGAAGAAGGTCCACGTGCTGGCCGAACTGCGACTCGAGGGCGCCGAGGTGCGCATCACCGCGATCTCGATCGCCGGGCGCGATCTGCAGGCCGACTCCGATTCGGTGCTGCCCGAACAGGATCGGACCGTGATCTCCGAGCAGGACAAGCCCGCCATCCTGGCCCGCTTCACCCACACCATCGACACCCGCAATATGCCGTTCGGCATCGCCCCGACCTCGGTGGAGGCCAATGCCGGGCAGATCGTGGTGGAGGGCACCGGTCGCGCCGTGACCGTCGACCTGGATCGGCTACAGAAATGATCGCCCTCGGAGTCCTGACGGTCATGCTGGTCGCGGCGGTCGCGGTGGGCCTGCTGCTGCGCCGCAACGAGGGCCGGGTGCGCGAGCGCGCCGCCGCGCCGCGGCACGAACCGGAATCCACCCGGGCCACCCTGCTGGCCGCGGCCGGGGTCGTCCCGGGCCGGCCGACCGTCCTGCACTTCTCCGCCGACTGGTGCGGCCCGTGCGTGGCCGTGCGGCGCGTGGTCGCGGGCGTGGTGGCCGAACTGGCCGCCGCCGAGCTGCCGCCGCTGGATCTGGAGGTCGACATCGACGAGTTCGCGGAGCTCGCCAGGGAGCTGAACGTGCTCTCGCTGCCGACCACTTTCGGATTGGATTCTCGAGGATTGGAACGCTTCCGGATCTCCGGCGTTCCGAAGGCCGCGGATCTGCGCACGTCAATGGCCTCGTTGACGATCGCCGCGGCCGATGAGTGACCAGCATTACGGACCCCGGGTCCAATTTCCCCCGAAAATTGGGTAAACTCCCTCTCGTGCAATCCAACCGCGAGCTGATGCTCACCCGACGCCGCACGGTAGACCTGTGCCGGCTCGGTGGTTGTTGCTGCCTGTGCCGCTAGCCGGTCGGCCTTTCTATAACTCTGTCGCCGACCGGTTGTATCCCCCCGCTGTTGAGAGATCATGTCGATCCTCCGGCGATCTGGCCAATACATCCTCGAGCGCAGGAGTCCTTCCTTCCATGTCGAACACCACTACGAGCGCACCGCCCGTGGAGCAGGTCGATGTCCGGGGTCCCCGGTTCGCGGCCTGGATCACCACCGCGGTGCTCACCCTGGTCCTGATTCTCGCTTCCGTCTCGGCCCCCGCGGCCGCCGTGCTGCTGGCCGCGCAGGCCGTGGTCTTCGGCCTGGGCGCGGCCAACGGCCCCAAGCGCAGCCCGTACGGCCGGATCTACGCCGCCCTGGTCGCGCCGCGCAACGGCGCGCCGACCGAGCTGGAACCCGTTGCCCCGCTGCGGTTCGCGCAGCTGGTGGGTCTGGTCTTCGCGGTGCTGGGCGTGATCGGCTTCGCGGCCGGCAGCACGGTGGCGGGCTCCATCTTCGCCGGATTCGCGTTGTTCGCGGCCTTCCTGAACGCGGCGTTCGGCATCTGCCTGGGTTGCCAGATCTATCCGCTGGTCGCCCGACTCCGCCCCTGACCATCCCTATTACTCAGCCACACGAACGCAACGCCTGAACACGGCACCGCACCGAAAGGAACAACATGGCTCGCTCCGATGTCCTGGTCTCCGCAGACTGGGTCGAAGAGAACCTGAACACCCCGGGCGTCGTCCTGGTCGAGGTGGACGAGGACACCTCGGCCTACGACCTGGGGCACATCGAGGGCGCCGTGCGTCTCGACTGGAAGAAGGACCTGCAGGACCAGGTCCGCCGCGACTTCGTGAACCAGGAGCAGTTCTCGGCTCTGCTGTCCGAGCGCGGTATCTCCAACGACGACACCGTGGTGCTGTACGGCGGCAACAACAACTGGTTCGCCGCCTACGCCTACTGGTACTTCAAGCTGTACGGCCACCAGGACGTGAAGCTGCTCGACGGTGGCCGCAAGAAGTGGGAGCTGGACGGCCGCCCGCTGGTCAAGGACATCAAGGTGCGCCCGGCCACCGACTACAAGGCCTCCGCGCAGGACCTGTCCATCCGCGCCTTCCGTGACGAGGTCATCGACGCCATCGGCGCCAAGAACCTGGTCGACGTGCGTTCGCCCGACGAGTTCTCGGGCAAGATCCTGGCTCCGGCGCACCTGCCGCAGGAGCAGTCGCAGCGTCCGGGCCACATCCCCGGCGCCATCAACGTCCCGTGGTCCAAGGCCGCGAACGAGGACGGCACCTTCAAGAGCGACGCCGAGCTGGCGGAGCTCTACAAGGAGGCCGGTCTGGACGGCGAGAAGCAGACCATCGCGTACTGCCGCATCGGCGAGCGTTCCTCGCACACCTGGTTCGTGCTGCAGGAGCTGCTGGGCCACCAGAACGTCAAGAACTACGACGGGTCCTGGACCGAATACGGTTCCCTCGTCGGTGCACCGATCGAGTTGGGAGCGTAATCAATATGTGTGCAGCACCTACCCAGGGACAGGCCATCCCGGCCGGCGTCGACGTCGAGAAGGAGACGGTCATCACCGGCCGCGTCCTGACCGCTGACGGCCAGACCGTCGGTGGCGCGTTCGTCCGCCTGCTGGACGGCAACGGCGACTTCACCGCCGAGGTCGTGGCCTCGGGCACCGGCGACTTCCGCTTCTTCGCCGCGCCGGGCTCGTGGACCATCCGCGCGCTGTCGGCGTCCGGCAACGGCACCACCGAGGTGTCGCCGGAGGGCAACGGCATCCACAACGTGGACGTCACCGTCGCCAAGTAAGCGAAACATCAAGAACGGCCCCGGGATTAATGATCCCGGGGCCGTTCTCGTAGGTCGGCGCATTTTTCCCGGGGTCGTTTTCACCGGATCCCGGCGGTGGGATTAGACTCCGAGACGTGGTGCTTACCTTCGAAATTCTGCTGGTACTCGTGTCCGTGCTGATCGCGTGGTTCGGTCTGTACGTCCTCTACCGGCTGTTCACCGAGTCGTGACAGATCCGGCCCACGAGAACACCGAAAACGGAGTGGCCAACGGCTCGGCGTCCGATGACGCCGCCGGTTCGCGCCGCAGCGGCGACCAGGCGGTCGCGGAGGCGGTCGAGCGGGCCAAGTCGACCGGGGGGCTGAACGTTCCGGCGCTCCCCGATCTGCCGCTGCCCGTGGACACCGCGAATCTGCGGCTGGGCCCCGATCTGAGCTCGTCCATGCTCGCGCTGCTGCCGCTGGTCGGCGTGTGGCGCGGTGAGGGCGAGGGCAACGACCCCGAGACCGGCGACTACCGCTTCGGTCAGCAGATCATCGTCGCCCACGACGGCGGCGACTACCTGACCTGGGAAGCCCGGTCCTGGAAGCTGACCGCCGAGGGCGAGTTCGACGGCCCGGACCTGCGCGAGAGCGGCTTCTGGCGGGTCGGTATCGACGGCGACGACGAGGTGCTGGAGCTGCTGCTCACGCACTCGACCGGCATTGTCGAGCTGTTCTATGGCCAGGCCCTGACCCAGTCGTCCTGGGAGCTGGCCACCGACGTGGTGATCCGCAGCCAGTCCGGCATCGTGGTGGGCGGCGCGAAGCGGCTCTACGGCATCGTCGAGGGCGGCGACCTCGGTTACGTCGAGGAGCGCATCGCGGCCGACGGCGCGCTCGAGCCGCGACTTTCGGCGCGGTTGAAGCGGTACATCGGCTGAGAGCCTGCCGATACGGCACGCGACAACTGATTTCGCTGCGATGGGGGTACCTCATGGGGTACCCCCAAAATTGTTTGGGCACCCGACGCAGGCACGGAATGCCAACTCAGACGGCTCTCAGCCGCCCGCCGAAGTTCCGGGGAGGCGGCGCAGTACGGCCCCCGAGTCATACCCGCGGAAGGATGCAACGTTCTTCACGCAAGTCCGGTCGGACGGACCGTAACTCGGGGGCCGGGTGACTGCCGTGGATTCGCGAGGGCTCGCGCGATCGGAATCCGATTGCAGCGGTAGCGCCTAGCTGGCAGCCACCTCACGCGTCCTAGAAATCATTCTCGAACCACCTCCTTCCTGTGTACCGACGAAATTAGTCGGATCCGGCACCAGCGGCAACGTATTTTCGCGGACTGCGAAAAGGCAGGTCAGGCCGTGGTTTCGGGAATACGGGGACCGATGTCGATCGCACCTCCGGGATGGACGCGAACGATGGTGTCGGCCTTGGTGTCCGGAGGCAGCTGGTGGGTGACGACCACGACCGTCCGGTCGCGATCAACCAGGCCACTCGATTCGTTCAAGAGGCGGCGCAGTGTTTCGGCCCCGGCCTCGGCCTCGAGGTGCTCGGTCGGTTCGTCGAGCAGTAGCACTCGCGCGGGCGAGAGGAGGGCTCGGGCCAGCAGGATCCGGCGGCGCTGGCCGCCCGACACCGCCGCGGCGCCGCCGACCAGATCGGTCTCGACTCCGTCGGGCAGTGAGTCCAGCCATTCCCCCGCCCCGACCGCGCGCAGGGCGGCATCGGCCTCGGCGGCGGTGATGTCGCCGCGGGCCACGCGCAGATTCTCCAGCACGGTGGTGCCGAAGAGGTGCGCGTCCTCGGCGAAGAACGTGACGCCGGGCTCGGGTGTGCCGAACAGTCCCGCCCATTCCATGAGCAGGGTCGTCTTCCCCGCACCGCTGGGCCCGGTCACCGCGATCCGGCGGCCCTGCGGCAGGGGCGGGAATTTCGGTGCGGCGGCCTGGGATTCGCGGGGAGCCGGGTCCCCGGATTCGAGCTCGTCGAGGCGGCGCAGAGCGGCCCGGCCGGTGGTGAGCGCCTGCGCGGCGGCGGGCAGCACCGCGACCGCCTCGAAGGCCGACAGCGGCACCAGCACGAGCACCGTGAACGCCATCGGCGAGATGCCGCCGGGCGTGACGGTCTGGAATCCCGCCGTCGGCACCGGAGATCCGCCGCCGTACAACACGATCCCGATGAGCAGTGCCCCCAGCACGCTGACCCCGATGGACAGCGGTAGCACCGCCGCCGCCCACGCGCTGTGCGCCGCCGCCCGGTCCTCGGCCGCGACCGCGCGCTGCCCCGCCGCGGTGGCCGTGCCGACCGCTCCGGAAAGCCGTCCCGCGACCCGCAATTCGGGTGCGTGGTCCAGGACAGTCAGCGCCTCGGCGGTGAACTCGGTGCGGTCGGACCGCACCGCCAGTTCGGCTTCCTCGGCCGCCCGCGCCGACAGCCAGGGGGCGATGATCCCCGACACCGCCAGCGCCACCGCCAGAATCACCGCCGCCGGCACCGAGATGCTCGCCAGCAGTCCGACGGCGAGCACGGACAGGATCACCGCCACCGCGATCGGCACGAACGCTCGCACCACGACGGCACCGAGGTCGTCGATATCGCTCATCACCCGCCCGAGCAGTTCGCCCCGGCGCAGCTGGGTCGGATCCCCTTGCCGGGCTTCGGCGTCGGTCCGGGGCGCGCCGGTGGAGGCGGAGCGGCCCGCGCCGTCGGCTGCTCCGAAACTCGCGGCACCGGTCCGTCGGGGCCGCCAGATATTCGCGCCGGCCAGCGTGCGATAGGTGGTGGTTCGCGCCGTGCTCATGGCGCGCAGTGCGACGTCGTGGGTGGCGAGCCGCTCGAGGTACCGGCACAGCCCTCGCGAGATGCCCAGCGCCCGAACGGTCACCACGGCGAGGCTCAGATCCAGAACCGGCGGCATCTGCCAGGCGCGGGCGATCAGCCAGGCCGCGAGCGCGGCCAGTCCGAGCCCGCTGCCGAGCGCGAGCACACCCCATCCGATCGACAGCGCCATCCGCGCCCGCGACAGTTCGAGCAGTTCCCGGATCCGCCGGAAGTCGGCCAGTATCGCCCTCATCGCAGCGACGCCTCCTTCGCGGCGCCCGGCCGCATGCCGCTCCCGCCGGGCGGCCCCGACTCGGAGGCGCCGGGCGGAAGACCCTCTGCCACACCGATGCCGGGCCGGCCCTGGCGTCCGCCCGCTGTGGAGGTGACCTCGATGACCCGGTCCGCGATGGCGAGGATCGACGCGCGATGCGCCACCACCACCACGGTTGCTCCGGCGCGGGCGCGGTCCACCAGGGCCGCGAGCACCGTCGCCTCGGAGTCGTCGTCGAGGTGGGCGGTGGGCTCGTCGAGCAGCAGGATCGACCGGGGGGCCGCGAGGGTACGCGTGAGGGCCAGCCGCTGGCGCTGGCCCAGGGACAATCCGATGCCGCCCGAACCGACCACGGTGTCCCACCGGGCGGGGAGGGTGTCGAGGACGGCGTCGAAACCGGTGGCGGCGCAGGCGGCTTCGATCTGGTCCTCGCCCGATGGCGGTCCCAGCAGTTCGAGGTTGGCGCGGAGGGTGCCGGGGATCAGGACCGGGCGCTGCGGAAGCCAGGCCACGTGGGACCAGAACTCGTCGGGGTCCAGGTCGGGGACCGGGGTGCCGTCGATGGTGACGGTTCCGGCGTCCGGGGTGATGAGGCCCAGAACGGCTTGCAGGGCGGTCGATTTGCCGCAGCCGTTGGGACCGGTGAGGACGGTGACCTCGCCGGGGCGGACGGCGGCGGACAGTGCTTCGGGCGCGTTGCCGTCGCGGGCGGCGACGCTCAGATCGCGGATGTCGATGTGGCCGAGCAGGTTCCGATGCGATGTTCCGGCGGGAACGGCGGGCGTGGTCCCCGGACCCGGTTCGAGAATCGCGAATGCCCGTTCGGCGGCGGCCATTCCGTCCTGGGCGGCGTGGAAGCGTTCGCCGACGGCGCGTAGCGGGAGGTAGACCTCGGGAGCGAGGATCAGGGCGAGCAGGCCCGCGTACAGGCCCATGTGGCCGAAGACCAGGCGCATGCCGATGGAGACGGCGACCAGGGCCACACAGAGCGTGGCGAGCATCTCCAGCACCATCGACGACAGGAAGGCCAGACGCAACGCGGACATGGTCCGGTGGTGCAGGGCGTCGCCGAGCTCACGGACCCGGCCCGCCATGCTGCGCGGCGGATCATCGTTTCCCGCGGCGGGATTCGGGCCGGCCGTGTCGGCTCGGCCGTTCGTCGCGGTGCGACCGGTCTCGCGGCCGAGCGCGCGCAGCGTCGGCATTCCGGCGAACAGGTCCAGGAGCTGGTCCGACAGGCGGGTGGCGGCGGCCAGCGTGTCCGCGGACTTCCCCTGGGTGAGCAGCCCGATGAGGATCATGAAGATCGGGATCAGCGGCAGCGTGACAGCGATGATCGCGCCGGACACCCAGTCGTGGACGGCGATGACGGCCAGCACCACCGGGGGCACGAGAGCGGCCAGGATCAGGGCGGGCAGATACCCCGCGAGGTAGGCGCGCAGCCCACCGAGCCCGGAGCCGACGACGACCGCGAGTTCGGCACGGCGGCTCTCCAATTCACGCGGCGGGAGCTGGGCCCCGGCTTTCAGGGCGGCGGTCTCGAGTTCGGCCACGACCTGCGCCCCGGCTCGGTGCGCGAGCCGGGACTGCCACCAGGTGGCCGTCACCCGGCACAGCACGGCGATCGCGAACACCGCCAATTCGACCGTCCAGGAGCCGATCCGGCGCTGGTCCGGTTCGGTGATCACCCCGGCGAGCACCCGGGCCAGGGCGAGCGCCCCGATCACGATGCATCCGGTGGTGACCAGCGAGAGTCCCACGCTGAGTCCGAGATACCGGCGCGCGGAGCGGGCGTGCCGCCACAGCCGCGGGTCCACCGGTCGTGCCATGGTCGATCTCCTCTGCGAAAAGACGCGCCGCCCTGGGCCTTCCGGCGGGGCGGCGCGCCCCGGGTTCAGCTCTTCGCGGATTCCATGGGCAGCCCGATCGGGGCCGGGATCTGTTCCATGGTGAGCCGCTTGCGGAACACCCAGTACGTCCAGGCCTGGTAGACCAGCACGACCGGGACCAGCGCCACCGCGACCCAGCTCATCACCACCAGCGTGTAGTGGGTGGAGGAGGCGGCGACGGTGCCGTCGCGGCCGTCGACGGTGAGGCTGAACGCGTCGTTGATGGTGGACGGCAGCACATTCGGGAACAGCGACCCGAACAGCAGCACGGTGGCGGCCGCGATGGTGATCGCGGTGCCGGTGAACGCCCAGCCGTCGCGACCCTGGCTCGCGGCGAAGCCCGCGACCAGCAGTCCGATCACGGCCAGCGCCAGCGGAATCCAGGTCCAGCCGTGCCCGTGGGCGAGCTGGGTCCAGACGCCGAAGGCGGCCACCACGACGGCGGTGGGCACGAACAGCACGCGGATGATGCGTTGCGCGTCGTCGCGGACGTCGTTGCCGGTCTTGAGGGCGATGAACATCGCGCCGTGCAGCATGAACAGCAGCAGCGTGGTGAGCCCGCCGAGCAGCGCGTACGGGTTGAGCAGGTCGAAGAAGTTGCCCTCGATCTGCTTGCGCTCGTTGAGCTGCACGCCGTGCACGATGTTGGCGAAGGCCAGGCCCCAGGCCAGGGCGGGGATCCAGGAGCCCAGACCGATGCCGATGTCGCACCAGGTGCGCCAGCGTGGGTCGTTGATCTTGCCGCGCCATTCGATGGCGCAGGCCCGCGCGATCAGCCCGACCAGGATGAGCAGCAGCGCCAGGTAGAACCCGGAGAACAGGCTGGCGTACCACTCCGGGAAGGCGGCGAACATGGCGCCGCCGCCGGTGAGCAGCCACACCTCGTTGCCGTCCCACACCGGTCCGATGGTGTTGAGCACGGTGCGCTTCTTCTGCTCGTCACCGCGCCCGATGATCGGCATCAGCATGCCGACGCCGAAGTCGAAGCCCTCCAGCACGAAGTAGCCGGTGAACAGGACCGCGATCAGCAGAAACCAGAATTCAGGGAGACTCATCCTCGGCTCCTAGTAGGCGAAGGAAAGCTTCTCGACGGGCTCCCCGGTCATCTTCGGGGTGTCCGGGGTGGATGCCTGCTCGGGTCCGGCGATCACGTAGCGGCGCATCAGATAGAACCACCCGATGGCCAGCAGCCCGTAGAGCGCGGTGAACACGATCAGCGAGGTGAGGATCGTGCCCGCCGAGACCCCGGAGACGCCCTGCTGCACGGTCATCCGGATGTGCTGGTCGCCGGTCGGGTTGGGTGCGACGACCCAGGGCTGGCGGCCCATCTCGGTGAAGATCCAGCCGGAGATATTGCCCAGGAACGGGGTGGCGATCGCGATCAGCGACAGCCAGCTGAACCAGGTCTGGTCCGGGATCCGCCCGCGGCGGGTGACCCAGAATCCGGCCAGCGCCAACAGGATCGAGCCGGCCATCCAGGTGATCATGGCGCGGAAGGACCAGTAGGTGACGAACAGATTGGGCCGGTAGTCGCCGACACCGTACTTCTGGTTGTACTCGACCTGGAGGTCCTTGACTCCCTGCAAGGTGACGCCGGTGAATTCGCCGGTGGCCAGCCACGGCAGCACGTAGGGCACCTCGATGAGGTGGTCCACGCTGTCGCAGTTGTTGTGGGTGCCGACGGTCAGCACGGAGAAGTCCGGATCGGTCTCGGTGTGGCAGAGCGATTCGGCGGACGCCATCTTCATGGGCTGCTGCTTGAACATCAGCTTGCCCTGGATGTCACCGGTGAAGATCAGCGCCACCGCGGCGATGAGGACGACGTACAGGCCCATGCGCGCGCTCGGCCGCCACATGGTGCGGGCGTCCTCGAGGAGTGCCTCGTTCCCTTCCGCCTTGGCCTTGCGGGCATTTCGCACCATCCACCAGCCGGCGATGCCGGCCACGAACGTGCCCGCAGTGAGGAAGGCTCCGGCGATCACGTGTGGGAAGGCGGCGAGGGTGGTGTTGTTGGTGAGCACCGCCCAGATGCTGTGCAGTTCGGCGCGACCGGTCTCCGGGTTGTACTCCGCGCCGACCGGGTGCTGCATGAACGAGTTGGCGGCGATGATGAAGTAGGCGGAGGCGTTGGTGCCGATGGCGACGAGCCAGATGCACGCCAGGTGGAGCTTTTTCGGCAGTCTGGTCCAGCCGAAGATCCACAGGCCCAGGAAGGTCGATTCCATGAAGAAGGCGACCAGCGCCTCCATGGCCAGCGGGGCGCCGAACACGTCGCCGACGAAGCGGGAGTATTCGCTCCAGCCCATGCCGAACTGGAATTCCTGCACGATGCCGGTGGCGACGCCGAGGGCGAAATTGATCAGGAACAGTTTGCCGAAAAACTTTGTGAGCCTGAGCCAGTGCTCCTTACCGGTGATCACCCACGCGGTCTGCATGCCCGCGACGAGCGGTGCGAGGCCGATGGTGAGTGGCACCAGGATGAAGTGATAGACGGTGGTAATTCCGAACTGCCAGCGCGCCAGATCTACGACGCTCATCCGACCTCCCTGCCGATCTACGACATGACGTAGTAACAGAGACTACGCGTCAGGAGGCGCGGATCAACGTATGCCTCGCCACATCAAGCCCGATATTTGCTGGAACGTGATCGGGACTACCAGTCGGCGAGGCTCCCGGGGAGCGCGATGCCGCGGTTCACCATCTCGACGATCTCGGCCGCATTGTCCGGCGGCGACATGCGCAGTCCGTCCAGCGAATTGACCCGCGCGGCCAGGGTGATCGAGGACAACATCCACACGGCGTCCGCGGTGATCAGGTCGGCTGTGAACAGCGGCTCGTAGCGGCACTCCCAGCCCGCCTTCTCCGCTTGCGCGAACAGCGCCCGCTGCGTGGTGCCGGGCAGGACGCCGTGGCGGGCGGGCGGGGTGATGAGCTGGTTGTCGCGCTGCACGACCACGGTCGAGCGCGGACCCTCGAGGACGCGGTGCTCGGTGCTGGTGAAGATGACGTCGTCGGCGCCCATCCGCTGGGCGAACCGCAGCGCGGACATATTCGTCGCGTACGACAGGGTTTTCGCGCCCATCAGCAGCCACGGCGCGTTCTGGGCCAGGTCGATGGAGATGCCTTTGGAGAGGGTGATCACCGAAACGCCTTCGGTGCGCGCCTTTTCCACCCGCGCGGGGACTCCGACCACGAAAACGTAACCGGTGGTGGCGGGTTCGGCTCCGGCCAGATCTCCCGTCTTGTTCGCCAGACGTTCGCCCCCTCCGCCGTGATCACTGTCACGTCCGCGGGTCAGGACCATCCGCAGGGTGCCCTCGCGGTCCCTGCCCCATTCCTCGGCGGCCAGTTCGACCGCGAACCGCCACGCCTCGAGGTCCGGCGCGGGGAGATCCAGCGCCTCCGCCGAGCGCCGTAGCCGCGCCAGATGCATTTCCAGCGCGCACGGAACGCCGTCGCGCACCAGCACCGTCTCGAAGATGCCGTCGCCCCGCAACGCACCGATATCGTCCGCATACAACAACGGCGCGTCCGGATCCCGGATCGCGCCGTCGAGTGTCACCAGAACCCGTTCCACCATGCGATGAGCCTAGGGGAGTCGACGGGTCCTGGGTGCCATACTGTGCCACCCGGCCCGTCAAGCCACCTGCCACGACCTGCTGGAAGCAGGGCTCGCGTTTCAAACCTGCCCAAATGCGCCACCGGCGCGTCCCGGGGACGACATCGGTCCGGGTCCGGCTCCCGGGCCGTGCGCTCGAGGCCTGTCGCCGCGAGCCGCTAGGGTGGAGTCGTGTCCTCCTCGGTTGCCAGTCCGATCTTGCAGGTTCCAGGGGCTGTCGCGGGGCTGCCGGAGTCACCGGATGCCGCGGTCGCGTGGCATTACGGCGATCCCTTCGGGGAGCAGCGCGCGGCGGCGGAGCGGGTCGCGGTGGTGGATCGCTCCCACCGGTTCGTGCTCTCGATCACCGGCAAGGAACGACTGAGCTGGCTGCACACCATTTCCAGCCAGGCCGTCGCCGATCTCGGTGACGGGGAGTCCGCGGAGAACCTGGACCTCGATCTCAACGGCCGCGTGCTGAACCACTTCGTGCTCACCGAACTCGACGGCACGGTGTGGATAGACACCGAAGGCGCGCGCGGACCCGAACTGCTGAGCTTCCTGCAGAAGATGGTGTTCTGGGCCGACGCCAAGCCCGTCGACGCCAACGACCACGCGGTCCTGAGCCTGCTGGGCCCGGCCGCGGCCGACCTCGTCGCCGCCCTGGGCGTGCCCGCCCTACCCGACACCTACCGCGCGGTCCCGCTGCCCGGCGGCGGCTTCCTGCGCCGCATGCCCTGGCCCACCGCCGACTCCTTCGACCTGCTGGTCCCCCGCGATCAGCTCGCCGCCTGGTGGACCACGCTGCGCGACGCGGGCGCGGCGGCCGCGGGCCTGTGGGCGTTCGAGGCGCTGCGGGTGGCCGCCCTGCGCCCCCGTCTGGGCCTGGACACCGACGATCGCACCATCCCGCACGAGGTCAACTGGATCGGCGGCCCCGCCGAACACGGCGCCGTACACCTGAACAAGGGCTGCTACCGCGGTCAGGAGACGGTCGCGCGGGTGCACAATCTCGGCAAGCCGCCCCGGCACCTGGTGCTGCTGCACCTGGACGGCTCGGCGGATTCCCGTCCGGCGCCCGGTGATCCGGTGACGGCGGGCGGCCGCGCGGTCGGCACGCTGGGCACGGTGATCGACCACTACGAACTCGGCCCGATCGCGCTGGCCCTGATCAAACGCACCATCCCGGCGGACACCGAACTGGTGGCCGGCCCGTGCGCGGCGGCCATCGACCCGGATTCGGTGCCCGCGCACGACGAACCGCAGGCCGGGCGGCTCGCCGTCGAGAAGCTGCGCGGCCGATGACCGCCGCCCCTGTCGGCCGGGTGCTGGCCGTCTGCGTCGTGCACGCCGAACTCGAGGTGCCGGCCAAGTCCTCGAAGGTGGGCCGCACCGCCATCGACAAACGTCCGGTGCCGCACCGGGTTCCGGTCCGGGCCCTCGGCCTGGACGGCGACCACGTGTGCGACACCAAGCATCACGGCGGCGCCCACCAGGCCGTCTACGCCTACGCCGAGGAGGACGCGCGGCGCTGGTCCACCGAACTGGGCCGCGAACTCGCGGCGGGCTGGTTCGGCGAGAACCTGCGCATCGCCGGGCTCCCCGTCAGTGACGCTGTGCTCGGTGAGCGCTGGGCCATCGGCGACACCCTGCTCGAGGTGTCCGCCCCGCGGGTCCCGTGCGCCACTTTCCAGTGGCGCACCGGTGAGCCGCAGTGGGTGAAACGCTTTACAGCCCAGGCGAATACGGGCGCCTACCTGCGGGTTCTGACCGAGGGCGGGATCGGCGCGGGCGACGAGGTGCGGGTGGTGCACATCCCCGAGCACGGCGTCACGGTCCGCGATCTGTTCGCCGGCACGGACCCCGCGCGCCTGGAGTTGCTGGAATCCGCCGAGCCCACCCTCTCCGACGACGTCCGCATGCAGATCGACCGTCACCGCCGCCGCCATGCCGCGGCGGCCCGATGACAGCGAAGGGGCACCGATGAGCGTCGACCTGGTCGAGGTGGTGCGGTCCGGTTTCCGCGAGTGCGTGCACCGCGGTTCCGCGGTGGTGCTGCGCCCCGACGGTGAGCCGCTGGTCGAGGTGGGTGCGGTGCACGGCCCGATCTTCCCGCGCTCCACCAACAAGCCGCTGCAGGCGCTCACCCTGCTGCGCAACGGTTTCGAACCGGTGGACGACGCCGAGCTGGCCATCGCCACCGCCTCACATTTCGGCGAGCCCGATCACGTGGAGTTGGTGCGGCGGTTGCTGGACCGCTTCGGTTTCACCGAGGACGACCTGGAGTGCCCGCCGGATCTGCCGTTCGAGGAGCAGGCCCGGGCCCGGGTGCTGGCCGGCGCCGACCGTGACAAGGCGGCTCGACGGATCTTCATGAACTGCTCCGGCAAACACGCCGCCATGCTCGCCACCTGCGTGATCAATGATTGGCCGACCCGCGGCTATCTCGAGGTCGGGCACCCGTTGCAGCAGGCGGTGCTGGACACCGTGGCCGAGGTGACCGGTGAGCCGGAGACCGATCTCGGCATCGACGGGTGCGGCCTGCCCATCGTGCCGGTGTCGCTGGTGAATCTGGCCCGCGCCTACGCGGGTTTCGCCACCGCGCCCGAGGGTGCGCCGGAACGCCGCGTCGCGGACGCGATCCGTGCTTATCCGCGAGTGATTTCCGGCACGGACGGCCCCGATTTTCGCGTTATGTCCGCGACGCCGGGACTGGTGTGCAAGATCGGCGCGGACGGGGTGCACGCGGGTGCGCTGCCGGACGGTTCGGCCTTCGCGTACAAGATCGATGACGGCGCCGATCGCGCGCGGCTTCCGCTGACGCTGGCCATTCTCCAGCGTATGGGGGTCGAGTGGACCGCTGCGCACGCTGAGCTGGCAACGCCCGCGGTGCTGGGCGGCGGAGCTCGCGTCGGCATCATTCGAGCGATTCCCGGCGTCCTGTAGTCGCCGGTCCGCAGGGTTTTCAGGATCGCCCGGTCGTCGCCGGTCCCGGCCCCGGGACGTTTATCCCCCACTCCTGGAAGCGCGACCGCCTGACACACGCTAAAGTGTTCGTCAGGAAGAGTATTAATTCGAACGGGGCCGCCAAACCCACCCCAGGCCGCCCCGCAGTGACGCGAGGGGGTCAGCCATGGGCCGTGGCCGGGCTAAGGCAAAGCAGACCAAGGTTGCACGGGAGCTCAAGTACAGCTCACCGTCGACCGACTTCACGAGCCTTCAGCGCGAACTGTCGGGGAGTCCCTCCGACACGCAGCTGAGTGGTGCTGTGCTTTCCGACGAGCACGACGCGAAGGACTCGCGTGCGGGCTGGGACGAAGACGACTACGACGACTGGCGTCGCTGACCTCGGATTTTCGCCGTGTAAGGGGGAGGCCCACTATGGCCTTCCCCTTTAGCACGTCGATATGCCCCGAGGTCAGGGCCATTCGCTGAGCATCCGCGGCGAACAACTAGCCGGTCCCCCTTCCTACCGGCGAAAAGACAAACGGCCCCGGCACTCTCGCGAGTGCCGGGGCCGTTCTCTGTCTGCTAGAAGCGCGGGTGGTCGCCCACCAGCGCGACGCGGGCGGCGTCGGCGTCCTTGGCCTTCTTCACCGTGCCGAGGGTCCAGCAGTCGATGTGGCGGGCGGTGAGGACGGCCAGCGCGCGGTCGGCGTCCTCGGGCGCGACGACGGCGACCATGCCGACGCCCATGTTGAAGGTCTTCTCCATCTCCAGGCGCTCGACGCGGCCGCGCTGGGCGATCATCTTGAAGACCGGGGCCGGGTTCCAGGTGCCGCGGTCGAGCTCGGCGACGAGTCCGGCGGGGAGCACGCGGGCCAGGTTCTGGGCCAGGCCGCCGCCCGTCACGTGGCAGAAGGTGCGCACGTCGGTCTCGGCGATCAGGGCCAGGCAGTCCTTGGCGTAGATCTTGGTCGGCTCGAGCAGCTCCTCGCCGAGGGTGCGGCCGAATTCCTCGACGTGCCCGGTGAGGGACATGCGGTCGATGTCGAGCAGCACCTTGCGGGCCAGCGAGTAGCCGTTGGAGTGCAGGCCGGAGGAGCCCATGCCGATCACCACGTCGCCGGGGCGGACGCGGTCGGGGCCGAGCACGGCGTCGGCTTCGACGACGCCGACACCGGTACCGGAGATGTCGTAGTCGTCGGCGCCCATCAGGCCGGGGTGCTCGGCGGTCTCGCCACCGAGCAGCGCGCATCCGGCGATGACACAGCCCTCGGCGATGCCGGACACGATCTGCGCCACCCGCTCGGGCACTACCTTGCCGACGGCGATGTAGTCCTGCAGGAACAGCGGTTCGGCGCCGCAGACCACCAGGTCGTCGACGACCATGGCGACCAGGTCGAGGCCGATGGTGTCGTGCTTGTCGAGCGCCTGCGCGACCGCGATCTTGGTGCCGACGCCGTCGGTGGAGGCGGCGAGCAGGGGCTCCTTGTAGCCGCCCTTCAGTGCGAACAGTCCTGCGAAGCCGCCGAGGCCGCCCTGCACTTCGGGGCGGGAGGCCTTCTTGGCCAGGGGCGCGAACAGCTCGACTGCGCGGTCACCGGCTTCGATATCGACGCCGGCCGCCGCATACGAGGCACCGGCACCACTGGGGGTCTGTTCAGTCATTGTCGGGGAGAGCTCCAAGCCGAATCGTCGGATAGATGCCTGCTCACGCTAGCAGGAGCGCCGGTGCGCACCGGAGGCGCACGGCGTTGCGACCGTCCACCCGTTATGCGTGCGGGCGGGTTGTCACGGGAAAGCCACGGCGCCCGTTCGCGATTGCGCGAGCGGGCGCCGAGACCGCTTGCGCGGTGGCCACTCAGCGCTCAGCGCTAGGGGCGACTCAGCGCCGAGGCGTTGGCGTTGTCGGCCAGCAGCTCGGTTTCGGTGGTGCCGGACAGCATGCCCTCGAGCACGTTCTTGCCGATGGCGGTCTCCACCGGCAGCGCGATCGGGTACTCGCCGTCGAAGCAGGCGCAGCACAGCCGCGAGCGCGGTTGCTCGGTGGCGGCGACCATGCTGTCGAGGGAGATGTAGCCGAGGCTGTCCGCGCCGATGGAGCGGCGCACGCCCTCCACCATGTCGTCGAGGCTCTCGCCCTCGATGCCGTCGGGGCCCGCGCCGTTGGCGATCAGCTCCGCGCGCGAGGCGAAGTCGATGCCGTAGAAGCAGGGCCACTTGACCGGCGGGGAGGCGATCCGGACGTGGATCTCCAGGGCGCCCGCCTCCCGCAGCATGCGGATCAACGCGCGCTGGGTGTTGCCGCGCACGATGGAGTCGTCGACCACGATGAGCCGCTTGCCGCGGATCACCTCGCGAAGCGGGTTGAGCTTCAACCGGATTCCGAGCTGGCGGATTGTCTGGCTGGGCTGGATGAAGGTGCGGCCCACGTAGGCGTTCTTCATCAGACCCTGGCCGTAGGGGACGCCGGAGCCCTGCGCGTAGCCGACGGCGGCGGGGGTGCCGGATTCCGGGACCGGGATGACGAGGTCGGCCTCGACGGGGTGTTCGGCGGCGAGGCGGCGGCCGATGTCGACGCGGGTGGCGTGCACCGAGCGGCCCGAGATGGTGGAGTCGGGGCGGGCCAGGTACACGAATTCGAAGACGCAGCCCTTGGGGGTGGGGTTGGCGAAGCGCAGGGAGCGCACGCCGTCGGCGTCGATGGCGAGCAGTTCGCCCGGCTCGATCTCGCGGACGAACGAGGCGCCCACGATGTCGAGGGCGGCGGTCTCACTGGCGACCACCCAGCCGCGGTCGAGGCGGCCCAGGCACAGCGGGCGCACCCCGTGCGGGTCGCGGGCGGCGTAGAGGGTGTGCTCATCCATGAAGGTGAGGCAGAACGCGCCCTTCAGGGTCGGCAGCAGCTCCATGGCGGCCTGCTCGATGCTCTTGTCGGCGGCGGCGTGCGCGAGCAGCGCGGTCATCACGTCGGAGTCCGAGGTGGCGGCCATGCCGCCCGCCAGGCGGCCGGTGACCAGCCCGAGTTCCCGTGCGCGGGCGCTCAATTCGGCGGTGTTGACCAGGTTTCCGTTGTGGCCCAACGCGATTCCGGTGCCGACCGCGGTGGTGCGGAAGATCGGCTGCGCGTTCTCCCAGGTGGTGGAACCGGTTGTGGAGTAACGACAGTGGCCGACGGCCACGTGGCCGGGCATGGCGGCCAGGGTTTGTTCGTCGAAGACCTGGCTCACCAGGCCGAGATCCTTGAAGACCAGCACCTGCGAGCCGTCGGCGACCGCGATGCCCGCCGCCTCCTGTCCGCGATGCTGCAATGCGTATAGTCCGTAATACGTGAGCTTTGCCACATCTTCGCCCGGTGCCCAGACACCGAACACACCACACTCTTCGCGCGGTTCGTTCTCGTCCTGATCAACGGTCGTGGCGGAGGCGGGGAGATTCACCGTTTGCTCCCTGTTCGGCGGGCTGGGGGCGAGAGCCATTCTACGGGTAACCGCAAGGCAACCCGCCGTTGGGATAACGGAGATGGCAGCCGGTTTGCTGTTAGCGTGCGACGGTGGCGAGCACCGACAGCACCGGTCGCGCGGAAACCGGTCCGCGACGCAGGCATCTGAGCCCGATCCGGTGGGCGTTCCCGATCGTGGTGGTCACGCTGCTGGCCTCGCTCCTGGGCGTCATGTATCTCGACTACGTCGTGGACCCGGAGAAGAATCTGCACGATTTCCCGATCGCCCTGGTGAACCAGGATGTCGGTGATGATCTGAAGACCGGCGATCAGGTCCAGCACGTGAACTTCGGCGATCAGGTCGCGGACGGTCTCACCAAGGCGGTCCCGGCGGACAAGATCGATCTGCGGGTGCTCGGCATCAACGAGGCACAGCTGCAGATGCAGTCGGCGCGGGTGTACGGCACCATCATCATCCCCAGCGACTTCTCCAAGCGGCTCGGCATTCTCGGGGTCGGCAGCGTGGTGCCGGGCGAGATCACCAAGCCGGTGCTGACGCTGCAGACCAATCCGCGCACCGGCGCGTTCGCGACCGCGGTGGTGCAGAAGTTCGGTGAGCAAGCTCTCACCCAGGTGAACGCCGAGGTCGGCAAGCAGCTGACCGATCAGGTAACCAAGCAGCTGACTCCGCCGCCGGGCGCGCCCCCGACCGAACTGTCCGCCGCGACCCGGCTGGTGCTGGCGCAACCGCTGGACATCGTGACCGAACAGTTCCGGCCACTCCCGGGCGGTTCCGGCGAGGGGCTGACGGCCTTCTTCTACAGCCTGCTGCTCCTGCTGGTCGGCATGGTCGGCGCGATGATCATCCACCAGCTCATCGACTCCGCCCTCGGATTCCTGCCCACCGAGTGGGGTCCCTGGTACGTGCACTATCCGCGCGCGTCCATCTCGCGGGTGCGCACGCTGCTGATCAAGTGGTCGGCGATCGCGGTGATGGCGGTGGTGGTGTCGGGGGCGCTGGAGGGCATCGCGTCGCTGCTCGGCATGCCGATCGACAGACCGCTCCTGCTGTTCCTCTACGGCGCGCTGGTGATCACGGCCGTCGGCTTCACCTGCGCCTCGACGCTGGCCGCGATCGGCACCGCCGGCCTGATCATCAATCTGATCGTGTTCATCATCCTGGGCCTGCCGTCCTCGGGCGGCACCATCCCGATCGAGGCGACCCCGAAGTACTTCGGCTGGCTGGCCACGTTCGAGCCCATGCACCAGGTGTTCCTGGGCACCCGCTCGATCCTCTACTTCTTCGGCGACGGGCAGGCGGGCCTGACCCGCGGCGTCTGGATGGCGCTGCTCGGCCTGGCCATCGGCGTGGTGTTCGGCCTGTTCATCACGCGCTTCTACGACCGGAAGGGCTTGGAGCGCAAGCCCGCGACCCTGCCGGACGCGGCGGCGTAGCACTCAGAGCGGGACGACCGGCAGCCAGCGCGCGACCTCGCCCGCCCGGCTGCCGGAGGCGGTGAGGGCGGCCGATTCCACCGCGGCGCCGAAGTCGAGCAGACCGGTCGCCAGCAACAGCCAAGTCCGAGCATCTGTTTCGACGACATTGGGCGGATTTCCGCGGGTGTGCCTGGGACCCTCGATGCACTGGACGGCGACGAAGGGCGGAACCCGCACCTCGACCGAGTGGCCGGGGGCGTCGGCCGCGAGCGCCCGGGCGGTGCCGCGGACCGCCGCCGCGATCTCGGTGCGGGCGGGCGCGGGCGCGGAGTCGTCGCGCAGCCACTCCCCCACCGCGGCGACCGCCGCTCGCACCTCCGCCGGATCCACCGCACCTCGTCGCGCCATGCCGTGAGGCTACTGCGCGAGGCGGCGGGCCAGTCGAGGGGCGAGGGCTCCGCCCGCATTGAGGGCCAGATGCAGCAGGGCCGGGGCGGTGGCGCTGCCGGTGCGGCGGCGCAGCAGGTCGAACACCAGGCCCGCCCCCGTGGTGAGGGCGACGGTGCCGGCGATCGGGTCGGCGGCGGCACGCGCGGGCTGGATGTGGGAGAGGCCGAAAACCAGTGCGCCCGCGACGGTTCCGATCTCGCCCGCCGTGCGTTCCAGCAGCGGCGTCAGGGTGGAGCGGTAGACCAGTTCCTCGGTCAGGACGGTGCCGCCGGGAATGTGCAGGGCGGCCCATTCCAGGGTGGAGACGCCGGGGCCCCGGTCGGCGAGTCCGGCCAGGTGGCGGCGGGCGGCCGGAATGGCGAGGGCCGCGGCGTAGCCGGACAGCACGGTACCCGCGGCGACGGCTCCGGCCCGGATGCCGCGGCGGGACCCGAAGGTCGGGTCTCCCCGAAAGGCGAGGGTGTACGCGAGCGCGTAGCCGGTGTTGGCGGCGGTGCGGCCGCGCACATCCAGGCGCAGGGCCGGGAGCAGGTGGTTGCTCCAGATCAGCGGTATCGCCATGGCGGCCAGGGCTTTCGGATGCAGTAGCGCGCGGGCCCGGGCGCGCACGCTACTTGACCGCCCGCTCGTACGCCTCCGCGAGCTCGATCTGGGTGCGGATGCGTTCCCCGAGGACCGGCGTCCAGTCCGGCGGCGCGGCGACCGCGGCCCAGCCGTCGAGAACCAGGGAGCCGTACCGGTGGCCGTGCCCGTCGCTGACGCCCTGGGCGTTGGTGAGGTCGGCGACGACCTGCCAGAAGGTGACGAACGGCCACCACCGCATCTGTGAGGACACGTCCGCGCCGCGCGGTTCGGACAGCCAATCCGGTTGGGAGAAGATGAGATCCGACGACCACCACACGATGGGGTCGGACGGATGCTGCAGGTAGGCGATGCGCGGCTTGCGCCACTCCGGCGAGGGCCGGTTCAAATCCTCGGCGGTGGCGGCGAATCGGACCACCAGCCCGTCGGCGTAGATCGGATCCACTTCCCGGGTGCCCGGGTCGCGGCGTTGAACGAACTGCCGCCACAGTCGATTCGAGTTGGGCGGCCCCACCCACAGCGCGCCGTCGACCTTGGAGCGCAGATCGGCCAGTCCGTCGAAGGCGGATTCGGAGCCCTGCGAGCCGAGGCTCTCCCCGTACACGAGCAGCTTGGGCCGATGGTCGGCCGGTCGTTGCGACCAGGCCCGGTACACCGCGTCGAACATGGTGCGCCCGTTGGCCGCGACCTTCTCGCGGTCCGCCAGGAACGACAGCACGCTCGGCAGATACGAGTACTGGGACGCGACGATCGCGGTGTCGCCGCCCCACATGTATTCGAGCGCGGCGGCCGCCTCCCCGTTCACCCAGCCGGTCCCGGTGGTGGTGGCCAGCACCAGCACCTTGCGGTCGAAGGCCCCGGTGCGCTCGAGTTCGGCGACGGCCATGTCCTCCTCGCGCATGTCCTGGGTCGCCGATTTCAGTCCCACATAGACCCGAATCGGTTCGCGCGCGGGCTTTCCGGTGACAGCGCTGATCAACACCGGATCGGGTCCGTGCGAGACGAACCACCGTCCCTCCGACCCCAGCGTCTCCCACTTGGCCAGCGAGGCCGGACTCCCGGAACGCTCCGGCTTCATCGGCTGTACCGCGAAGTCGCTCATCTTGTCGTTGCGCACACTGAACGCCGAGTTCGCGACCGCGAAGAAGGCCCGGGTGGCGACACCGTTGAACAGGGTCACGATCAGGACGGTCAGCAGCAGCGCCCCGATCGCGGGCGCGAGCGCGGGCGGCACCTTCACCCACCGGCTGAGCAGCCGAGCCAGGAACCGCACCGTCTCCCGCAGCGTCCGGTAGACGGCGACGACGAGCGCGCCGACCGCCACGCTCAGCCCGCCCGTGCGCAGATACGCGGCGCGGGTGGTGCCCTCCATGTTCATGAGGCTGGTGATCTCGCGCTGCCAGTCCGCGGACAGCACCAGCATGGCGGCCGCCACCAGGGCGCACGCGCCGACCACGACGACCTTCACCAGGTAGCGCACCCATTCGGGCGGGGTCTCGACCGGAATCCGCGGCCGCACCCACCGCCGGAAGGCCCATTGCAGAACGCACCCGACGCCGTACCCGATGGCGGCGTTGATCCCGGAGATCAGGCCCTGGAACAACCAATCCCGCGGCACCAGCGAGGGCGTCACCGACCACGCGAAGAAGATGGTCGCCACCACCAACCCCGTGTGATTGAGGTCGATGATGTCCTCCGCCCGCCGCGCGACCACGGCGGCGCGCGTGCGCAACCGGGTCAGGGCGTGGGCGGAGTCCAGCACCCGTCAAGTATGGACGCAACCGGCCCGAATCCGGGGAGCCCCACGTGTGAGAGGGGCCATCACCCGGGCGTGTCGGACACGGCTTCTACCGACCCGACTCGAGTAGATGTACTCGGTCGATTCGACGGCGCGACAGCCACACTCGGATTCATGAGCAACCCCAGCGCACAGACCAAGTCCACCACGGCGTTTCTGGCGCAGGCCGCGATCGCCTTCGGAATCAGCTTCTGCGCCTTGATCATCGGCATCGCCTACCTCCCCCTCGACATCTGGCAGCGCGGCTTCCTCCTGATGGCCATGCTGTTCCTGGTCAGCAGTAGCTTCACCCTCGCGAAAGTCATTCGCGACCAGCATGAATCGTCGAAGGTGCACCAGCGCATCGACGAGGCCCGCATGGAGAAACTGATGGCCGAACACGATCCTTTCAAGATCAACTGACTTGTCGCCCCGCCCGGATACGCTGGCCGTCCCCTTGATCTCCAAGGGGTTTGGTTAGGGGAGTACAAAAGTATGAAGAAGTCGATCCTGGGCCACTCGAGCATCGGATTCGCTGCCATGGCCGCGGTGGGGGCGGCCGCGATCGCGACAGCGACGACCGCGTCGGCGGGCGTGGTGAACACCCTGCAGCTGCAGGCCTCGCAGGCCTACTGCGTCGGCACCACCTACACGATCAGCCTGTCCGCCACCGACGCCACGGCATTGATGGCCCAGGCCGCGGGCTACTCGAGCATCACGTTCGTCTGGTCGCCCGCCCCGCAGGGCACGACCACCACCATCGCCACCCTGCCGTATGTCGCGGGCCAGGGCATGACCGTGAATTGGGCACCCACCTATGCGGGAGACACCGCCCTCGGGGCATTCGCCTACGACTCGGCGCTCGGCCCCAACGCGATCATCGATTCCATGATCCCCAACGTCCATGTGGTTCAGAGCGCTCCCGCCGGAGCGAGCTGCACCCCGACGACGCCTCCGCCCACCACGACCCCGCCGACGACCGGAACCGGTAGCGCGAGTTCGATTCCGGTGATCGGCCCGCTGCTGAGCAGCCTGTTCCACTAGGTGCACGGCGCGGCGACAACTCGATCGAGCTGTCCCGCACGGGATATGGCGAGAGCCCGCCGGAGGAATCCGGCGGGCTCTCGTGCAGGTGGACCGCTATTGACCTTGACCGCAATTCGAGCAGAACGCCGACCCCACCGGGATCTGATGCCCGCAGCCGCGACAGCCCGAACGCAGGTCCAGAGCAGTGCCGCAGGCTCCGCAGAACCGACCGCCGGTGGTGTTGGAACCGCAGGTCGGGCAGAGAACCCGGGCCGGGGTGGAGATGTCGTGCTGCTGGGCCCAATCCTGTTGCCGCGCTGCTTCCTGGATCTGTTCACCGCGGGCGGCGGCCTGCGCCCGCGCGATCTCGTGCTGGACCAGGGGTGAGCAACCCGTGCACTGTCCCACCTGCTCGTTCCAGCAGTTGCGTGCGCACATCCAGGAACCGCAGCCCCCGCACTGCCGGAAGTTCGGCTCCACGTCCCTGATGGCGGTGGCGAAGGCCTTGTCCTTGGTGCTCGAGGATGAGCTGCCCCAGCTGTTGGAGTAGCTGTCGGCGGCCGAGGATGCCTTGTTCAGCACGCTGAAACGGTCACCGAACAGGTCCCGCAGCACGCGCAGCAGGCCGCGGCCTCGCGAGAGGTAGTTCTGCTGGAACGCCGACTGGTAGACGGTTCTGCATCGGTCGCAGTGGAAGTCCCACTGGAAGCCCTCGTCGTTCGACATATCGGAATAGTTGCTGGTGAAGACGACCGGCGCGGCCATGGTGGTGTTCGATTCCTTTGCAGCCGATGTGAATACGTCGAAGGCGCGCGGGAACCACCCGAGCACCAACAGGTCTGATATCGGCGGGAGATCACAAAGCGCAACATGTGTACCGCGTCGGCCACCGGCCGTGGCCGTGGATGGCGAGAGCCCGCCCGGACGAACCGGGCGGGCTCTCGATCATTCCTACGGCTGTGTGGCCGCTACGGTTCAGCGCCGCGGGCGACCGCTCAGTGGTCGGCGTTGCCGAAGAGGGCGGGGAGGGTGCCCTCATGGGCGGCGCGGAGCTCGTCGAGGGTGGCCTTGAACAGGCCCTGGACCTCGACGGAGTCGGAGCCGTCGTCGACGACGCCGATGCGGGCCCACGGGAGGCCGCGAGCGTCGCACATCTTGGTGAAGCGGGTTTCCTCCGAGCGGGGGACGGCGACCAGGACGCGACCGGCGGACTCGGAGAAGAGGGTGACGAACGGGTCGGCGCCCTCGGGAAGGATGATGCGGCAGGCGGTTTCGCCGGCCAGCGCGGCCTCGACGACGGTCTGGATGAGGCCGCCCTCGGAGACGTCGTGCGCGGCGGAGACCATGCCGTCGCGGGAGCCGGAGACCAGGATCTCGGAGATCAGCTGCTCGCGGGCGAAGTCGACCTTCGGGGGCAGGCCGCCGAGGTGGTCGTGCTCGACCTGCGCCCAGATGGAGCCGTCGAGCTCGTCACGGGTCTCGCCGAGCAGGATCAGGGTCTCGCCGGGCTCGGTGCCCAGGCCGGTCGGGATGCGGCGGTGCACATCGTCGATGACGCCGAGCACGCCGACCACGGGGGTCGGCAGGATGGCGGTCTGGCCGGTCTGGTTGTAGAACGACACGTTGCCGCCGGTGACCGGAATGCCCAGGGCCGCACAGCCGTCCGCGAGACCGCGCACGGCCTGCTGGAACTGCCACATGACGCCCGGGTCCTCCGGCGAACCGAAGTTGAGGCAGTTGGTGACGGCCTTCGGGGTGGCGCCGGTGACGGCGACATTGCGGAAGGCCTCGGCCAGCGCCAGCTGCGCGCCGGTGTACGGGTCCAGCTTGGTGTAGCGGCCGGAGGCGTCGGTGGCCAGGGCGATGCCGCGGCCGGACTCCTCGTCGATGCGGACCACGCCGGCGTCGGCGTGCTCGGCGAGCACGGTGTTGCCGCGCACGTAGCGGTCGTACTGCTCGGTGATCCACTTGCGCGAGCACAGCTGCGGGCTGGCCAGCATCTTCATCAGGGTGGCGCGCAGTTCGTCGCCGGTCTGCGGACGGTTCAGGTGCGAGGCCGAATCCGCGTTCAGCGCATCCTGATCCGCGGGCCGCTGCACCGGGCGCTCGTAGACCGGGCCCTGGTGGGCGACGGTGCGCGGCGGCACGTCGACGACGGTCTCGCCGTGCCAGGTGATGACCAGGCGGTCGCCGTCGGTGACCTCACCGATGACATTGGCGTTGACGTCCCACTTCTTGCAGACGGCCATGAAGGCGTCCACGTTCTCCGGGGTGACGACCGCGCACATGCGCTCCTGCGATTCGCTCGACAGGATCTCGGCGGCGGTCATGCCGGCGGCGCGCAGCGGGACCTGGTCCAGGTCGACCAGCATGCCGCCGTCACCGGCCGCGGCCAGTTCGGAGGTGGCGCAGGACAGGCCGGCGCCGCCGAGGTCCTGGATGCCGACCACGAGTCCGGCGTGGTACAGCTCGAGACAGCACTCGATGAGGACCTTCTCGGCGAACGGGTCGCCGACCTGGACGCTGGGGAGCTTCTTGCGGCCGGAGCCGGATTCGTCGCCGGAGAAGGTGTCCGAGGCGAGCACGGACACGCCGCCGATGCCGTCGAGGCCGGTGCGCGCGCCGAACAGGATGATCTTGTTGCCCTTGCCGGAGGCGAAGGCCAGGTGCAGGTCCTCGACCCGCATGACGCCCGCGCACAGCGCGTTGACGAGCGGATTGCCCTGGTAGGACGAGTCGAACACGGTCTCGCCGCCCACGTTCGGCAGGCCCAGCGAGTTGCCGTAGCCGCCGACACCGCGGACGACGCCGTCGACCACGCGCCGGGTGTCGGGGTGGTCGGCCGCGCCGAAGCGCAGCTGGTCCATCACCGCGATCGGGCGCGCGCCCATGGCCATGATGTCGCGCACGATGCCGCCGACGCCGGTGGCCGCGCCCTGGTAGGGCTCCACGTAGGAGGGGTGGTTGTGCGATTCGACCTTGAAGGTGACCGCCCAGCCGTCGCCGATGTCGACCACGCCGGCGTTCTCGCCGATGCCCGCGAGCATCGACTTCTTCATCTCGTCGGTGGTGGTCTCACCGAAGTAGCGCAGGTGCACCTTGGAGGACTTGTAGGAGCAGTGCTCCGACCACATCACCGAGTACATGGCGAGCTCGGCGTCGGTGGGACGGCGCCCGAGGATCTCCTTGATCCGGGCGTACTCGTCGTCCTTGAGGCCGAGTTCCTTGTAGGGCTGCGGGTGGTCCGAGGTGGCCGCGGCGTTGCTGACGGTATCGACGTGGCTGGTCACGGGAATACCAGAGTCCTTTCGGCCGGGCAGGTCGGAAGCGAATGCCCGCGTTGCTGGATGTCGGCGAGATACGCACCGAGTCTAATTGCCGACCAAATCAGGCCCTTACCCCGCCCATCGCTGTGTCCGGGACCACTTCTCGACACTCACAGCCCCGCCCATACCCACTACGTGTTTCGTATGCCGAAGCGCCAACTGATTTGCCGCCGACCGGGGTAACTCGCCGGGTACGCCCGAAATCGTTTCGGCTCCTGACCGCCGGTCCGCATGCAGTTCGGGCCACGGCACCCGAGCCGTGCGCTGAAGTCTCGGGGAGGCGGGGGAGCTAGTCTGTGGCGGTGAACGATCGATCCGGGGTCGCGGATCCGACCGAACAACCCGTGACCACGCCTGCAGGGCTGACTCGACGGCAGGGAGAGCTGCTCCTGGTCGCGGTCGCACTGTTCGCGGTGTCCGCTTTCATCAGCTATCAGGCCAAGCTCTGGCACGGATACATCGACCTGCAGGTGTACCGCAACGGTGCGCGGGCCTGGCTGGACGGCAAGGATCTGTACGGGCCGATGCCGCCGGTTTTCGGGCTCGGGCTTCCGTTCACCTATCCCCCGCTGGCCGCGCTGTTCTTCGCGCCGCTGGCCCTGATGCCCCTGGCGATCGCGGAGTGGGCGGTGCTCGCGGTGTCGATCGCCTCGCTGGGTGTGACGCTGTGGGTGGTGCTGGACCGGATCCGGCCGACCCTGGCCTGGCAGACCCGCCTGGCCATCGTGATCGGCGCGGTCGCCGTGCTGCAGCTGCTGGAACCGATCCGCCAGACCTACGGGTTCGGGCAGATCAACCTGGTGTTGATGGCCGCGGTCACGCTGGACTGCCTGGCGCGCAAGACCTTCTGGCCGCGCGGCATGCTGATCGGTATCGCGGTGTCGGTGAAGCTGACTCCGGGCGGCTATCTCCTCTACTTCCTGCTGCGTAAGGACTGGAAGGGCGCGATCACGCTCATCGTGTCGGCCATCGGCGCGGTGGCGGCCGGTTTCGTACTGTTCCCGCACGATTCGCCGGAGTACTGGTTCCACACGCTGGCCGACACCGGCCGCATCGGCCCGCCCTGGTACGCGGGCAATCAGTCGATCAAGGGTTTCGTGTTCCGGCTCGGCTACTCGACCTCGATGTCCACGCTGATCTGGCTGGTGCTGTCGGTGGCCGCGGTGGCGCTGGCCGCGCTGTGGATGAAGCGGCTGCTGGACGCCGGCTCGAACGTGGCCGCGCTGATGGTGAATGCCGCGGCGGTGCTGCTGGTTTCGCCGGTCTCCTGGTCGCATCACTGGGTGTGGATCGCGCCCGCGCTGATCGTGGCCGCCGACGCGATCTCCCGCGGCCGCCGCAATCCGTGGTTCCTGGGCGCGGTCGGCGCGGCCGTGGTGATGTTCGCGATCGGCCCGATGTGGCTGCTCCCGCACGACCACGACCGCGAGCTCACCTGGAACTGGTGGCAGCAGATCGTCGGCAACAGCTACGTGTTGTTCACGCTGATCGTGTTCGTGGTGGCGGCACTGACGTATCACCCGAAGCCCGCGGCGGCCGACGCCGAACTGTCGAACGCCTAGTACCCCGAAGCGAAAGGGCCGCCCGCACGGATCGTGCGGGCGGCCCTTCGTCGTGTCGGAAGCTGGATCAGCGCACGGCTTCCGGCGTCAGGAACGCCGCGAGCGCCGCCGCGTACGCGGCCACATCGGCCGCGCCCATCATTTCCCGCGCCGAGTGCATGGCCAGCTGGGCCGCGCCGACATCCACCGTGGGCATGCCGGTGCGGGCCGCGGTCATCGGCCCGATGGTGGAGCCGCAGGGCAGGTCGGCCCGGTGCACGTAGCGCTGCAGCGGCACGTCGGCCTGCGCGCAGGCGAGCGCGAAGGCGCCCGCGCCGGTGGCGTCGGTGGCGTAGCGCAGGTTCTGGTTGACCTTGAGCACCGGTCCCCCGTTCACCTCGATGCGGTGGGCCGGTTCGTGCCGGTCCGGGTAGTTGGGGTGGGTCGCGTGCGCCATGTCGCCCGAAGCGCAGATCGAACCGGCCAGGGCCGCCAGGTATTCGGCGCGGCCGCCGCCGCGGGTGAGCACGATGCGTTCGAGCACCGTGGGCAGCAGGTCGGATTGCGCGCCGCGGTCGGATTGGCTGCCGACCTCCTCGTGATCGAACATGGCCAGCACCGGAACCGCCGCGCCGGGTTCGTCGATCGCGGCCAGGAAGGCGCGCAGCCCGGCGTAGCAGGTGCCCTGGTTGTCGAGCCGGGGCGCGCTCACCAGATCCAGGGCGCGGCCGATCAGTCTGGACGGCACCAGATCATGGGTCATCAGCTCCCAGCCGAGCACCGCGTCCGCCTCGACGCCGGCCCGTTCGGCGATGAACGCCATGAACGATCGCGGTTCGCCGCCGATCCCCCACACCGCGTTCACGTGCCGCTGCGGGTCCAGCTGTACCCCGCGCCGGTCGTCGGAGAGGTGGATGGCCAGTTGCGGCACCCGCAGGAGCGGCTCGTCGATGCGAATCAGCTGCTCCCGCACCATGTTTCCATCGCGCACCGAGAGCCGCCCGGAGATGCCGAGGTCGCGGTCGAGCCAGGAGTTCAGCCAGGCCCCGCCGTAGGGTTCCAGCCCGACCAGCTGCCAGCCCGCGACGGCCAGGTCCGGGTGCTGCTTGACCCGCAGGTTGGGGCTGTCGGTATGTGCGCCGACCACGCGGAAGGGCGTGGCCTGCCCGGCGCGGAAGCCGGTGGGCGCGCCGGGTCCGCCGTCCGCCCACGCGACCAGCGAGCCGCCGCGCACCACGTAGTAGCGGCCCGCGCTGCTGGAGGGCCAGGGCGCCGATTCGGAGAGCCGGGTGAAGCCGAGGTCGTCGAGTTCCGCTGCGACAGTTCGGCAGACGTGGAACGGCGACGGGGAGGCATCGATGAATTCACACAGGCCGGCGGCGGTCGCGGTGGTCTCGGCAACAGGCATCCCCCGATACTAAGGAACCTCGGTTCAGTTCCCGGGGAGCGGGGCTTCGGCGACCCGGCCGAGCAGGCGGACCAGTTCGAGGTAGTCGTCACTGCCGAGACTGCGGCGCATTTCGGCCTCGGCGCGGGCTTCCTCGGCGCGCACCTCGGCGACGAGTTCCTCGCCGCGGCGGCTCAATCCGATGAGGATGCGGCGGCGGTCGTCGGCCGCGGCGACCCGGAAGATGAGTCCGCGCTCAGCCAGGTGGTCGGCGTGCCGGGTGGCCGAGGACGGGGCCAGCTGGGCCCGCGTCGCCAGTTCACTCATGGTGATGCCGATGTCGGCGGAGAGGTTGGTGAGCATGCACCATTGGTCGGCGGTGAGCCGTCGCGCGCACAGCGCGGCGTCCAGGTGACGAAGCCAACTCCGCTCGGCCGCCCGGAGGGCTCCATGCAAGGTGGAAAATCCACCTAGAATTGTCGCCATATTTCCCGCCCGTCAGAAAAACCGCTTGAACGAGGGGAAGGGTAACCGATGTCCCCGTTCGACGGGAATCCCGAGAACGTCTTCGAGATCATCAACATAGTTCCGCAGCAGGGTCCCGGCGGTATCTTCGGGCCTTCCTGCGAGGCGGCCATTTCTCTGGCGTTGGAAGAAATCAACTCCGGTACCGGAATTCTGGGAAGAGAATTGCGCGTCACCCACATAGACGGGGGCCGGGAACCGTCGGTAGTGGCGGCGGAGGTGTCCGCGCTGCTGGCCACCGGCCTGGTGCGGGCGGTCACGGGATGGCACACCTCGGCGGTGCGGCGGGCGGTGGAGCGGGTAACCGCGGGGCGGGTGCCGTATCTGTTCGCCACCGATCACGAGGGCCTGAACTCGGCTTCGGCTCCCGCGGGCCTGTTCATGATCGGCGCGGACCCCCGGCATCAGATCCTGCCCGCCCTGGACTGGCTGCGCCGCTCCTGCGACGCGCGCCGCTGGGCGATCATCGGCAACGATTACGTGTGGCCCCGGCGCACGGCGGCGGCCGTGCGGGCCGCGCTCACGGATCCGGACCTGATCCCGCTGGAGGTGTTCGTGCCCATGAACACCCACGATTTCCGGGACTTCCTCGACGATCCGCGGCTGGATCGGGCGGACGGGGTGATCGTGCTGCTGGTGGGCGCGGACGTGGCCCGCTTCAATGTGCAGTTCACCCGCACCGGACGAACGGCGCAGCAGGTCCGGGTGAGCCCGGCGGTGGACGAGAACGTGCTGCTGGCCGCGGGCGGCGGCGCGAACCACAATCTGTTCGTGCCGTCCGGATTCTTCGTGAACGGCCCGCACGACCGGGAACGACAGAACCGGTACCGCCGACTACACGGGGGCTTCGCGCCCTCCCTGACGAATTTCAGCAACACCAGCTACGAGGCCATTCACACCCTGCGCGGCATGGCCGAGCTGGCCGGATCGCTGGACGTGCGGCGGATCCAGTCCGCGATCGCGGACCGTCCGGTCATCGAAACCCCGTGGGGCGAGCTCGGATTCGAGGGCCGACAAGCGATCCGCCCGACCTGGCTGGCCAGGGCGGGCGGCATCGACTTCGAGATCCTCGACGGGATCTAGTTGTTCGGTTGTGCTCGCGTGATTACGCGGAGACCAGGCTGTCCAGCACGGACAGGAACAGGCCCAGGCCGTCGTCGCTGGGGCCGGTGAGCGGCTCGGTGGCGTGCTCGGGGTGCGGCATCAGACCGACGACGCGACGGTTCGCGGAGGTGATGCCCGCGATGTCGCGCTGCGACCCGTTGGGGTTGCCGCCCGCGTAGCGGAAGACCACGCGGCCCTCGCCCTCGAGCTCGTCGAGCACCTCGGCGGACGCCTGGAAGCGGCCCTCGGCGTTCTTGACGGGGATGAGGATCTGGGCGCCCGGCTCGTAGCGGGTGGTCCAGGCGGTGTCGGTCTGCTCGACGGTCAGCCACTGGTCGCGGCAGACGAAGTGCAGGCCCTCGTTGCGGGTCAGCGCGCCCGGCAGCAGGCCCGCCTCGCACAGGATCTGGAAGCCGTTGCAGATGCCCAGGATCGGCATGCCCTGCTCGGCGGCCTTGATGACCTCACCCATGACGGGGGCCATCGAGGCGATGGCGCCCGCGCGCAGGTAGTCGCCGTAGGAGAACCCGCCGGGGACCACGACCGCGTCGACCTGCTTGAGGTCGGCATCGGCGTGCCACAGCGAAACGGGCTCGGATCCGGCCAGTTTCACGGCCCGGGCGGCGTCGACGTCGTCGAGCGTGCCCGGGAAGGTGATGACACCGATGCGGGCGCTCACAGCCGGACGACCTTCCAGTCCTCGATCACGACGTTGGCCAGCAGCGTTTCGGCGATCTGCTCGAGATCGGCGTCGCTGACGTCGTCGGCGACGTCCAGCTCGAATCGCTTGCCCTGCCGCACATCCGAGATCCCGGGGTGCCCGAGACGCCCCAGCGCTCCGACGATGGCCTGTCCCTGCGGATCCAGGATCTCGGCCTTCGGCATCACCTCGACCACGACACGTGCCACGCGTTGCTCCTCAGCTGGTGGGGCGGCGCTCGGTCCATGCATGCCAGGCCGAGCGGGGGGTATCGCTGATCAGCGTAGTTGGCGTGGGCGGCGCGGGCCGCGCCGGGGCCGACCGTCCGTGGCCTGCGCCACAGCGGGGTCCGCCGCGACCAGGGGCGACTGACGGAGCGTGCCAGGCCGGTGCGGGGCTACCGTTGTCCCATGCGCATAGCCCATTTCGGACATTCCTGCATTCTGGTGGAACTGAACGGCGCGAAGATCCTATTCGATCCGGGCAATTTCTCGCACGGATTCGAGGGCATCACCGGATTGGACGCGATCGCGGTCACCCATCAGCACCCCGACCACATCGACTCGAACCGAATCGGGGCCCTGATCGAGGCGAATCCGCAGGCCAGGCTGTTGTCTGACCCGCAAACCGCGCTGCAGCGGGGTGAGCCCTGGGAGGCGGTCCATGCCGGAAATGTTCTGAAAGTCGGTGACGTCCAAATTACCGGCGGCGGTGGTCGGCACGCGGTCATCCACCCCGAGATCCCGGTAATAGACAACACTGTCTTCCAACTCGGCACCGCGGAAGATCCGTCCCAACTCGTCCACCCCGGTGATTCACTGTGGGTTCCGCCGACACCGGTCGGTGTTCTCGCCATTCCCGCCGTCGCACCGTGGATGCGTATCAGCGAGGCCGTCGATTACCTGCGGGCGGTAAATCCCCGCATCGCCTTCCCCATCCACTACGGGATCATCGAGCCCGCGGCGCAGGGCATCTATTTCGGTCGACTGGCCGAAATGGGTCCGGCCAATACCGAATTCCGGGTCGTGGAACCCGAGGACAACGCCGAATTCTGATTCCGCGCCGCCGGGCGGGAGCGGCCACCGCCCGGCGGCGCGAGTTCGTGGAAACTACTGCGGTGGAGGCGGATTCGTGGTGAACTGCGCGACCGCCGCCCCGACCCCGGCGCCCACCAGAGCGCCGACCAGGGCACTCGCGCCGCCGATGATGGCCGCGCCCAGGGTGCAGCCGCCGACGGTGCCGGTGATCGCACCGCCCGCGACGCCGAGCGCCGCACCGGCCGCCGCGAATCCGGGCGCCAGCGCCATCTCCCCGGAGACGACGATCGGCGCCAGCAGCGCTGCCGCGATGATGCCCGCGATGAACCCGAGCACACCGCCCGCGATGGCTCCGACGCCCGCGCCCGGTCCCCCGCCGAGGACACAGCCCGCCGCCGCACCCGGAATGCCGCCGGCGAGCGCGCCGATGGCCGCGCCCTGCGCGACGGTGGTGTCGAACCTGTCCTGTTGCTGCTGCTGGGTATCGGGCAGGGGCAGGGTGCCAGGGGCGGGGTCGAGGGTGGCCTGGCCGGGATCGGATTCCGGGGTCAGCTCGACCGACTGGTCGGAGACCAGTGCCCGGATCGGGTACCGGAGGTCGTCGACCTTGTAGTACAGCGCCAAGGTGCGGACGACCTGCCCGCCCGGCTCGCGGATGACGAGATTGCCGTTCTCGACGGCGAAGCTGCCGTTGTCGAGTGTGATCGAGGAGGTTCTGCCGGCCAGGCTCGCGGTGACGGTGACGTCTTCCGGGGCGGCCGTGGTGGTGCCGGAGGTGATGAACAGCGATGACAGTGTGACGGTGGTGAGGAACGTGGCCGGGGTTCTGCCGTGCTTCATGCTGGCTCCCTCGAGTCGGCGAACCTTCCCTTCTCTGACCGAAATGACCAGTTCAGTGTTCACCGACTCCGGCGCCCGCACGGCAGAACGCGAAAAAATACCGCTGACCTGCCCTAACGGTAGGAAGCCAGGAAGAGCGCCTCGGCGAGGGCCATGTTCTCGATCTCCGTCGGATCGACGCTCTCGTTCGGCGCGTGGATCAGGCACTTGGGTTCCTCGACCCCCATGAGCATGATCTCGGCCTCCGGATAGGTGTCGGCGAAGACATTGCACAGCGGGATCGAGCCGCCCTGCCCTTCGGTGGTCGCGGGCCGCCCGTAGGCGGCCTGCATGGCCGACGACATGGCCTGCCGCGCCGGGCCGTCGGTGCTGCCGACGAACGGCGAGCCGGTGGCCTCGGTCTCCACGGTCACTTTCGCGTGCCACGGCGCGTGCGACTTCAGGTGCGCGGTCAGGGCTTTCAGTGCCTCGTCCGGCCTGGTGCCCGGCGGGATACGCAGGTTCAGGCGCGCCCGGGTCTTCGGCTGGATGGCCGCCGAGGAGCCGACCACGGCCGGGACGTCCATGCCGAGCACGGTCAGCGCCGGTCGCGCCCACAGCATGTCGGCCACCTTGCCGCCGCCCACCAGGTCGACGCCGTCGAGAACGCCCGCGTCGGAACGGAATTGGGCCTCCGGGTAGTCGTGCCCCTCCCACACCTGGTCGTTGCGCAGACCGTCGACGGTGGTGTTGCCCTCCGCGTCGCGCAGTGTGCCCAGCAGATGGATCATGGCCGCGAGCGCGTCCGGCGCCGGGCCGCCGAACATGCCGGAATGCATGGGACCGGACAGGGTTTCGACGGTGACGACCACGTTCACATTGCCACGCAGGGTCTGGGTGAAGGTGGGCACGCCGACCGCGAAGTTGCCGCAGTCGCAGATCAGCAGGGTATCGGCGCGCAGCAGGTCGGCATGGCCGGGCACGAACTCCTCCAGGCCGCCGGTGCCCTGCTCCTCGGAGCCCTCCGAGACCAGTACCAGCCCGACCGGGAAGTCGTCGCCGTAGACCTTGCGCAGCGCCCGCAGCGCGGTCAGGTGCATGACGATATTGCCCTTGCAGTCGGCGGCGCCGCGCCCGTACCAGCGGCCGTTCTTCTCGGTGAGCTGCCAGACCGGGGTCTGCCAGGCGGCGCCGTCGAGCGGCGGCTGCACGTCGTAGTGGCAGTACAGCATGATGGTCGGCGCGCCCGCGGGGGTCTCACTGCGCGCGACCACGGCCTTGCTGCCGTCGGGCGTCTCGTACAGTCCGACATCGGCGAGGCCCTCCGCCCTGAAGGCGTCGGCCACCCACTTCGCGGTCTTCTCGCATTCCTCGATCGGGAACTGCCGGGCGTCGTACACCGACTTGAACGAGACGAGCTGGGCGAGATCGCTTTTCGCCCGCGGCATGAGTTCCTTCACCGCCGCGCGCAGGGCGGCCGTGGTCGAATCGTCCTCGTTTTCAACGGTACTGGTCATGGGCGTCCTCCCGTGGTCAGTGGTGGTCGTCGGAATCGACCGTGGCACCAGTCTTCAGGTCGCCGACGCTCTTCAGGTAGGAAGCGAGCTGATCGGGGCAGTAGGTGGTGATGGCCAGCGCGGTCGCCTTCAGCACATCGTCGTCGGCGATGACCGGGCGAGCGCCGGGCCCGGTCGCGCCCAGTTCTTCGGTCATGCCAGCGCCTCCTGCGGAACCTCGGTCTTCCAGCCGGGCTTACGGAATCGAAGGAACAGATACGGGATGAGCAGGCCGACCACACCCATGCCGCCGCCGATGAGCACCACATAGCTCAGCGCGTTGCCGCTGCCGTACTGCGAGGGCGGCACGAATCCGAGCACCACCAGCAGCGCGCCCGGTATGAGGGTGCCGACGATCAGCCCCATACTCGACAGGCCCGCAACGGTTTTGGTGCCCTGCGAGGACACGAACACCGCCACCCAGTAGATGGTGATGATGACGATCTCCACGTACATACTTGGTGGCCGTAGCCCCCTTGGTCACCGTGCCGGTCATCACTGGTCCTTTCCAGGCAGAACACCGAACCCGCTCACCGCCGCAAGGCTGAAATAGTAACTGTTCAGCAACTATCTCTCGATTACGAAACGGTAGCTTGCAGAACCAGTTTCGATGAGATGATCTGGCTACCATCGATGTGGCAAACCGTGGTGCGCGCGAGATCGGAGCCTCATGACCGGCATTCTGGAACCCGACGACGTCTTCGCGATGCCCGGCATCAAGCGCGCCGCACCGCATGGGGGCTTTCCCGAACACGAGATCTTCCCGCAGGTCGCCTACCAGATCGTGCACGACGAACTGCTGCTCGACGGCGTCTCCCGGATGAATCTGGCCACCTTCTGCACCACCTGGGTCGACGACGAGGCCCGGCGGCTGATGAACGAGTGCCTCGACAAGAACATCGTCGACAAGGACGAGTACCCGCAGACCGCCGAGCTCGAGCAGCGCTGCGTGCACATGCTCGCCGATCTGTGGAACTCCCCCGACGCCCTGGGCACTCTCGGCACCTCCACCACCGGCTCCAGCGAGGCCGCCATGCTGGGCGGGCTGGCCGCGAAATTCCGCTGGCGCAAGCGCGGCGGGCGCGGCATCCCCAACTTCGTGTGCGGACCGGTGCAGGTGTGCTGGGAGAAGTTCGCCCGCTACTTCGACGTGGAGATCCGACAGATTCCGCTGCGCGGCGACCGCTACACGATGCACCCCGACGACATCGCCGCCTACTGCGACGAGAACACCATCATGGTGGTGCCGACCTTCGGCCAGACCTTCACCGGCCTGTTCGAGGACGTCGAGGGCGTCAGCCGGGCCCTCGACGAAATCCAGGACCGGACCGGACTCGATATCCCGATCCACGTCGACGCGGCCAGCGGCGGCTTCCTCGCCCCCTTCTGCGCGCCCGAGATCCGCTGGGACTTCCGGCTGCCCCGGGTCAAGTCCATCAACGCCTCCGGCCACAAGACCGGCCTCGCCCCGCTGGGCGCGGGCTGGGCGATCTGGCGCACCAAGGAGGACCTGCCCGAGGAACTCATCTTCAACGTCGACTATCTGGGCGGCAATATGCCCACCTTCAATCTGAACTTCTCCCGGCCCGGCGGGCAGGCCGTCACCCAGTACTACGACTTCATCCGGCTCGGCCGCACCGGCTACCGCAATGTGCAGACCGCGATCTACAGCGCCGGACAGCATCTGGCCGAGGGGCTCACCGAGGCCGGGCCGTTCGAACTCATTCACGACTCCGACCCCCGGCACGGCATCACAGCGGTCTCCTGGAAGACGTCGGGCACGTCGAAGCTCAGCCTCTACGACCTGTCCGACCGGCTGCGCACCCGGGGCTGGCTGATCGCGGCCTACCCGCTGCCCGCCGACCGCGCGGACGAGACCATCATGCGGGCCGTGCTGCGGCACGGATTCACCCACGACATGGCCGATCTGCTGCTCGACGACCTGGCCCGCGGCATGAAGGTGCTCGACAAGCACCCGCTGACGACCTCGCTCACCCGCGAGGACGCGGGCGGCTTCACCCACAACGCCGACGCGGCGGTGCCCACCGCGGAGCTCCAGGCGAAGATCAAGGCCGAGCTCGGCGGGCGCGCGAAGACCGATGGCGAGTCGGCCACCGGCACGAAGACCAAGTCCGCCACCGGCAAACACAAACACGCGGCGCGCAAGTCCGAGGCCAAGAAGAAATGACGGCGGCCGAGGATCCGGCCGCCGTCGAGGGTTGCTAGTTGTCCGCCGCCCCGGCGGTATCGAGCACCCACGCGAACTCGAACGCGACTTCCTTCCACTTCTCGTAGCGTCCGCTCACACCGCCGTGGCCGGCGCTCATCTCGGTCTTGAGCAGCAGCTGCGAGTCGCCGGTCTTGGTGGCGCGAAGTTTGGCCACCCACTTGGCGGGCTCGACGTAGAGCACGCGGGTGTCGTTGAGACCGGTGATGGCGAGGATCGCCGGGTAGTCCTGGGCCGTGACGTTCTCGTACGGCGAGTAGGACTTCATGTACTCGTAGACTTCCTTGTCCTCCAACGGGTTTCCCCACTCGTCCCACTCGGTGACGGTGAGCGGCAGGGAGGGGTCGAGGATGGAGGTCAGCGGGTCCACGAACGGCACGTTGGACAGGATGCCCGCGAACAGTCCGGGGGCGATGTTCGCCACCGCGCCCATGAGCAGGCCGCCCGCGCTGCCGCCGTCGGCCACCATGCGGTCCGGCGCGGTCACCCCGGAATCCACCAGATGCCGTGCGACGGAGACGAAGTCGGTGAAGGTGTTCTTCTTGGTGAGGGTCTTGCCGTGCTCGTACCAGAGCCGGCCCATCTCACCGCCGCCGCGCACGTGCGCCACCGCGAACACCATGCCGCGGTCCAGCAGCGACAGCCGCGCCACCGAGAAGTACGGGTCGATGGCGGCCTCGTAGGAGCCGTACCCGTAGAGCAGCAACGGCTTCGGCTCCGCCACCGCGTCCCCGCCCATCGCGGCCGCGGTCTCACGGCGCATCACCAGCGAGATCGGCACCCGGGTGCCGTCCGCGGCCACCGCCCAATCCCGTTGCTGCACATACTCGTCGGCGTCGTAGCCGCCGAGCACCACCTGCTCCTTGCGCAGCAGCAGTTCACCGGTCTCGGGCACGTAGTCGTACACCTGGGTCGGGGTGATGAAGGAGGTGAGCCCGATGCGCAGCATGGGCTGCTCCCACTCCGGGTTCGCGCTCAGCCCGGCCGAGAACAGGGCCAGGTCGAAGTCGATGTCCTTCAGCTCGCCGTAGCCATCGGCGGTCAGCGGCCACACCGCGACCCGGGGCAGCGCCTCGCGGCGGTAGCTCAGCACCAGCTTGTCGGCGAAGGCGTCGATGTCCTCGAGCCGCACGTCGTCGCGGTGCGGGATCAGGATCTTCATGGCGGCGGGCTCGGCCAGCGGGGCCTCGGCCAGCACGAAGTTGACCGCCTTCACGCCGTCCACCACGTCGTTGTGCAGGATGAGCAGCTTGTCCTCGCCGCCGATGACGGCGTGCTCGGCCGAGTACTCCACGCCCTCCCGGCGCGGGATGAGTACCCGGAACTCGCCCTCGGGGTTGTCCGCCTCCAGGATCCAATTCTCGGTGGTGATCTTGGAACCGGTCATGATGACCAGGAACTGCTCCGAGCGGGTGGCGCCGATGCTGACCCAGAAGCTCTCGTCCGGCTCGTGGAAGACCCGGACGTCCGCGGACTGCTCGGTCCCCAGCCGGTGCCGCCACACGCTGTCGGGCCGCCAGGAGTCGTCGAGGGTCTGATAGAAGACGTGGGTGCCGTCCAGCGACCAGGTCGCGCCGGGCGCGATGTTCGGGATCTCGTCGGCCAGCAGTTCACCGGTGCGCAGGTTCTTGATGCGCAGGGTGTACCGCTCGTTGCCGAGCGTGTCGGCCGAGTAGGCGAGCATGTCGCCGGCGTGGCTCAGCGAGTACGCGCCGAGCGCGAAGAAGTCGTGGCCCTCGGCCAGCTCATTGGAGTCGAGCACGATCTCCTCGCCCGGGATCTCGACCTCGGCCTCCAGCTTGGGCGGGGTCCAGTCGTCCGGGTCGGCGATCGGGCAGCGGCAGTGCACACCATGCTGCTTGCCCTCGAAGGTGCGCGAGTAGTACCAGTAGGCACCCATGCGGGTGGGCAGCGACAGGTCGGTCTCCTGGGTCCGCCCCTTGATCTCCTCGAAGATCTTCTCCCGGAGCGGGCCCAGCTTCGCGGTCTGCGCCTCGGTATAGGCGTTCTCCGCCTCCAGATACGCGATGACCTCGGGATTCTCCTTGTCCCGCAGCCACTCGTACTCTTCGATGACGACGTCCCCGTGGTGCACGCGCTCCGTCGGCACCCGCTTGGCGATCGGCGCCACCACCGCGCCGCTGACTGACGTCGTGCTCCCACTGTCCAAAGCCATGGGACCAACTTAGTGGGGAACCCCGCGGTGGGGGTCAACGGGCGCGGCGCTGCCTCGGCAGGGCCGTCAGACGCTGCTCGTACAGGTAGAAAACGGCCGCCTTCCGGCGAGCGCATTGATCGGTGGGGCAACTTCGGTGGATCCGCAGGATGCTGTGGGCCAATTCCACCGAGAACCGCTCGGGAACCACCGCACAGCTGTCGGAGACCGGGGCTGCGCGTTGCGGGGACCATGGCGTGCGCACCACATACCTCCTTCCGCTGACAGAAGATGGAATATCCGATCCGAACCCTTCACAAACACTGGCATGATGAGTGCGATCTACATCACCGACCAGTCCTGCTGGTCTGCGCACAGGGGAGGCGATAGTGGAAGCGAAGAACCGCGTGATCGAAGCCGACGCGGTGTGGCGGCGCGGGGACGACAGCGCCGACGGCGTCGAAATCGCCTTCCTGGCCAGTGGAAACATCGGCTTACGGGATTCCCGGAATCCGGACGGCCCGGTGCTGATCTTCACTCCCGGCGAGTGGGAGGCCTTCGTCGCCGGCGCCAAGGACGGCGAATTCAACCGGCCCGGAGCCTGATTCGACCGAGCCCGGCTCGAAACGAGTCGGGCTCAACGCCGTTCGAGCCCGGGCGGCGACCATGTTCAGGCCCCTAACGCCCCACTGATGGTCGGCCAGGAATTGTGCAGCGTGTCCTCCCAGTACGACCACGAATGCGTGCCCACCGGTGAATGTTCCACCCGCGCCGGAATGTTCAACGAACGCAACCGCTGTTCGAACGCGGTGACGCAGGCGTCCACCCCGAATTCGATGGGACCGCCGAAGAAGATGTTCTCCGGCAACTGCGGCTTGATCTCCAGCTCGTGTGGACCGGGCAGGCCGGTGCCGGTGGACAGGAAGATGGTCTTGCCGCGCAACGCCTCGGTCAGCACCGCCGGATTGTGGCCGGCCCAGACCGGACCGCCCGGCGCGCCCCACATGTTCAGCGGATTCCCGCCGCGATTGGCCACCGAGAACATCATGGCGCCCTGCGCGATGGTGGTGTCCGGGCAGGCGCTGTAGCCCGCCACCGCCCGGTACATCTCCGGATGCCGCACCGCCAGCACGAACGCCGCGATCCCGCCCATGGACAGGCCGCCGATGGCATTCACGCCGTTACCGTCGAAATACCCGTCGATGATCGACGGAAGTTCCTGCGTCAGAAAGGTTTCCCACCGGTAGCGGCCGAAGCGCGGATCGTCGGACACCCAGTCGGTGTAGTAGCTGGCCTGGCCGCCCATCGGCAGCACCACGTTCACATTCTTGCCCTGGAAGAACGGCTCCGCGTCGGTGGCATTGGTCCAGGTGCTCTGGACGGCGCCGGGATCGAGACCGTCGAGCAGGTAGTAGGCGGGGCGCTCGCCGCTCCCGGTGGGATGCAGCACCTGCACCTGGATGACGCGTCCCATGGCCGCGGAGTCGATGAACAGCGCCGAGCGGGTGGCGCTCAACTCGTCGACCCGGACCACCTGGGCGGCGCCGGCGGTAGCAGGCGACGCGGCCACCGGATACAGCAAGCCTGTGGCAATTGCCAAAACAGCTGCGGCAACGGCTTTCCTGCGCATTCCCCACCTCCATCAGCCCACCACGATCGCAATCCAACGTAACTCGAGAAACTCGCGTGGTGTCGGGGAATGCGGTTATGGCGCGTCCTTGGCAAACCAGACGGTTCAGATATGGTAATGCGAGGCAGCTATGAATTCAGGGCAATTCGGGCCAATGCCCCCTTGATAGATCCCGCCAGATAATCCAGGTCCGCGCGCGCCGGGGAAGTCGGGCGCGCCCGCAACCCGAAACCATCCCCCGGAGTGCGCGGAATCACGTGCAGATGCACATGGAACACCTCCTGACCCGCCGTCACCCCGTCGGCCAGAAAGAAGTTCACGCCGTCGCAGCCCACCTCGGACTCCCGCAGACCCGCCGCGATCCGCTGCCCCACCTGAAACAGCTTGCCACCCATCGCGGGATCCAACTCCGCCAGACTCCGCGCCGGCACCTTCGGAATCACCAGCACATGGCCCGGCGTCACCGGCCGAATGTCCATGAACGCCAGGCAATCCTCGTCCTCGTACACCTTCGAGGACGGGGCCCGACCGGCGACGATTTCGGCGAAGATCGTGTAAGGATTCATGCCCGCAGCTTAGGCGCGCGCCACCCGCTGCCCGTCCGCCACCGCGGCTCCATCGACTGCGATCCCGCACCACGCTGCCCGTCCGCCACCACGGCTCCACCGACTGACAGGCGAACCGATCCCGCGCCACTCACCACATACTCGTTCGCCCCCGGCTCCGTTCAGGAGCCGGGGGCGAGATCCGAGAGTCGTTGTACCCCTACAGGATCGGAGACGGGGTGTAGCGGGCCGCCTCCGGGTCGGCGTCCACCAGCTTCTGCACCTGGGCGATCACCTCGGCGGTCTGCGCCTCGGCCGCGCCGATGAAGGCGGACCGGTCGGCCAGCGCCGCGTCCAGGGCGGCCCGGTCCAGCGGCATCCGGTCGTCGGCGGCCAGACGGTCCAGCAGATCGGGCTCGCGGCCCTGCTCACGCATGGCCAGCGCCACCGCCACCGCGTGCTCCTTGATGACCTCGTGCGCGGTCTCGCGGCCCACGCCCGCGCGCACCGCCGCCATCAGGATGCGGGTGGTGGCCAGGAACGGCAGGTAGCGGTTGAGCTCGCGGTCCACCACGGCCGGGTAGGCGCCGAACTCGGCCAGCACGGTCAGGAAGGTCTCCATCATGCCGTCGATGGCGAAGAAGGCGTCCGGCAGCGCGACACGGCGCACCACCGAGCAGAACACGTCACCCTCGTTCCACTGCGCGCCCGCCAGCTCAGCGGCCATCGAGCCGTAGCCGCGCAGCACCACCTGCAGGCCGTTGACGCGCTCGCAGGAGCGGGTGTTCATCTTGTGCGGCATGGCCGAGGAACCTACCTGGCCGGGCTGGAAGCCCTCGGTGACCAGCTCGTGGCCCGCCATCAGCCGAATGGTGTGCGCGAACGAGGACGGGCCCGCGCCCACCTGCACCAGCGCGGAGATCACGTCGTGGTCCAGCGAGCGCGGGTAGATCTGGCCGACGCTGGTGAAGACGTTCGCGAAGCCCAGGTGCTTGGACACCTTCTGCTCCAGCTGCGCCAGCTTGGCCGAATCGCCGCCGAGCAGGTCCAGCATGTCCTGGGCGGTGCCCATCGGGCCCTTGATGCCACGCAACGGGTAGCGGTCGACGAGCTCCCGCAGCCGGGTCAGCGCGATGACCAATTCGTCTGCGGCGGAAGCGAATCGCTTGCCGAGGGTGGTGGCCTGCGCGGCCACGTTGTGCGAGCGTCCCGCCATCACCAGGGTCTGGTACTGCGCCGCGCGCTCGGCCAGCCGCGCCGCGATGGCCACGCCGTGGCCGTACACGTGCTGCAGCGACAGCCGGATCTGCAGCTGCTCCACATTCTCGGTGAGGTCGCGGGAGGTCATGCCCTTGTGCACGTGCTCGTGCCCGGCGAGCGCGTTGAACTCCTCGATCCGCGCCTTCACGTCGTGGCGGGTGACCCGCTCGCGCTCGGCGATGGACTTCAGATCGACCTGATCGATGACCCGCTCGTAGTCCTCGACGACACCGGCCGGAACATCGATCCCCAGCTCGGCCTGCGCCCGGAGAACCTCGAGCCACAGCCGCCGCTCGAGCACGATCTTGTTCTCGGGCGACCAGAGGTGAACCAGCTCGGGGCTGGCGTAACGGGTGGCGAGGACGTTCGGCACAAGACTCACGTTGTGCCAGTTTACCGGCTGTGTGCTGCGGGTTAAGCCGGTGGGGCGACGATGTCGATGATCTCCAACAGCGCCCCGCGCGCCATGCGGCGGGGTTGGGGGTCGAACTCACCGAGCGCGGTCACCACCGCCCCATCGACTACCGCCACCAGACGGCGGGTCTGTTCCGGGCGGACCACCCGGTCGGACCGACGCAGGACATCGGTCAGCAGTTCGTCCAGCTGGGCGCGTAGTCGCAGCTGGACCTCCCGTAGTTCGGGGTGGCGGGCGGAGGCGACGGAGCGTTCGTAGCGGGCGATCAACTGGCCGCGTGCGTCCTCGTCCTGAATCTCGGGGCCCACCAACAGATCCAGCACCAGTTCGACCGTCGCCTCCGCGCCGCGGCGGCGGTGCGTCACCTCGCCGACCCGGCGGCGCATGGCCTCGAGTTCGGCGGTGCCGGAGAACTCGACCGCCCGCGCGATCAGATCCTCGAGCGATTCGAAGTAGTAGGTGGTCGACGCGAGCGGCAGATCCGCCCGGGTCGCCACCGAGCGGTGCCGGACCGCCTCGAAGCCACCCTCGAGCAGTAGCTCGGCGGCGGCACAAACCAGTGCATGGCGACGCCGTTCGCCTTTCGGAGTCGTCGCAGTGGTCACGGTGCAATCGTGCCAGTCATCAGCGGCGCTGTGTTCATTTTGCCCACCGCGCTCAATCCTCTTGGCAGATCAGGCCAAATACCGTCCCAACCGGTCCAGTGCCTCTTCGATGTCGGCGGCGGCTCCGGCGAACGAGAAGCGAACGGTGTGATGGCCGTGGCGGGTGTCGAAGTCGATGCCGGGGGCGAGTGCCACGCCGGTCGCGTCGAGTACCTCGGTGCACCAGCGCATCGAATCATCGGTCAGGTGTGCGATATCCGCGTAGACATAGAACGCACCGTCGGCGGGGGCGAGGTCGGTGATTCCAAGCTTCGGCAGGCCCGACAGCAGCAGCTGGCGATTTGCCGCATAGCGTTTCACATGACCGTCCAGTTCGGCTTTGGCTTCCGGACCGAACGCGTGCACCGCCGCAAACTGAGAAATAGCTGGAGGGCACACGGTCATATTCGAGGCAAGCCGTTGCAGCGCCGGACGCAGCGACTGCGGCACCAGCATCCAGCCCAGCCGCCAACCCGTCATGGAGAAGTACTTCGACACCGAGCCGATCACGACGGACTCACGCGAGGTCTCCCACGCGGACGAGGTCGGTTCGGTGTCGTCGTAGACGATGCCGTGATAGATCTCGTCCGAGATGAGCAGCGTCCCGTGCTCGTCGCACCAGCGGGCCAGCGCCGCCAGTTCCTCCGGCGCGATCATGGTGCCGGTCGGATTGGCCGGGCTGGCCACGATCAACCCCGCGGGCGGTTCGGGCAGCGCCTCCAGCATGGCCACGGTCGGCTGGAACCGCGTCTCCGGACCGCAGTCCAGCTCCACCACGTCACAGCCCAGCGCGGTCAGCGTGTTCCGATAGGCCGGATACCCGGGCCGCGCCACCACCACGGTGTCCCCGACGTCGAACGCGGCCAGGAACAGCAGCGTGAACGCGCCGGACGACCCGGTCGTGACCACGACATCGTCCGCCTCCACCCGCACCCCGTAGGTGCTCCGATGGTGCTCGGCGATGGCCTCCCGCAACGCCAGAACCCCGAATGTCTCGGTATAACCCAGCAATTCGGAATCCATGGCCTGTTTGGTGGCCCGCAAAACCGCCTGCGGAGCGGGCGTGGAAGGCTGCCCCGCGGCCAGCACCAGCACGTCGCCGTGGGTCCGAGCCCGTTCAGCTGCTGCTTTCCAGACGTCCATCACGTAAAAAGGTGGAATGGTCGACCGGCGAGATTCGATACGCACCCGACAGACGGTAGAGCACCCGCTCCCCCGACTGTCCGGGAACGGTCGTGCGAATGCCTGAGGAGGCCGCTGTGCAGGGGGGACCAGCAACCACCGGGAACACCCGGGCCGCCGACCCACAGCCACCCGCCTCCCCCGCCCCGGACGCCTCCACACCGCACAACGGCCGTCGACCGCGACGAGGCGGGACCGCGATGCTCCGGAAGCTCCGACGCGGAGGCTCGGCCACCGAAGCCACCCCGGATGCGCCGCGGCCGGACACCGAGGCCACCTCCGACCTTCGACCCGGCACCGCAATAGGCGAGCCGCAGAGCGTGGACACCGATCTGCGTCGTCAGCGCCGGACCACCGAGACCTACACACCCGGGCTGCGGTCGCTGCCGAACGTCGAAAGACCGTCACGCGTCCGAGCGGCTTCGAAGCGAGCCGGGCTGCGGGCGGTCCAGCTCGTCGGGCGGGTGATCGCCTCCCTGCGGGCGTACGCGCCGATCGTGCGGGCGCGAGCCGTCGAATTGTGGTCGCGGCGACCGCGCTCCTGGGCCGAAGCCGTCGCGTTGGCGCGGCGGGGGCGTGCGGAGGCGCGGCGGCAGTGGCCTGTGCTGCGGGCGTGGAGTATTCAGCATCGGGTGCTGATCGGGGGGATGACGGCGGTACTCGTGTTCGCGAGCGCGGATGGGGCGCTCGGGTTGATCCCCACCGACGCCGCGGTGAGTCCCGGTGTGGCGGTGCGTGTTCCGGTGCAGTATCCGCTGCAGATCCAGGCCACGCGGGAATCGTCGAAACGGTACCTGGACGCCATCAACAATGGTGAACACCTGCGCGAGCAGGCCGTGGTCTCGGCGGCCGCGGCGGCAACGCTGGAACGCGCCAAGGCCGAGGCGGCAGCCGCCGTGGCCGGGCAGCCGCAGCCGTGGCTGACCCCGTCTCCCGACGCGACGTTGCCGCCAGGATTCGTGCTCCCGGGCGTCGGCGGTTTCGCGTTGCCCGCGAAGGGCCTGTTCACCTCCGGATTCGGCGCGCGCTGGGGCACTTTCCACGCGGGCATCGACATCGCCGCCCCGCTGGGTTCACCGATCTACGCGGTCGCCGCGGGCACGGTCATCGACGCGGGCCCGGCCCAGGGCTTCGGTCTCTGGGTGCGCATCCGCCACGACGACGGCGCCATCTCGGTCTACGGCCACATGTACGACTTCTCGGTCTCCGTGGGTGAACGCATCCCGGCGGGTATGCAGATCGCCCGCATCGGCAACCGCGGCGACTCCACCGGCCCCCACCTGCATTTCGAGATCGTCATCAACGGCCAGCACGTCGACCCCCAGGCCTGGCTCGCCCAACGCGGCATCGTCCTCGGCTGATCCGGCCTGGAGCGCGGAATATGGCCGGGCTCCAGCCGAATACCGGATCGCCCGCCCGAACCAGGTTCGGGCGGGCGATCTCTCGTCGGTCGCGGTGTCGGAGTCGGCCGCGGCGAGCGGGATTCAGTTCGCGGTCGGCACCGTGATGCGGCCCTCGGTGGCGGCCAGCGCGATGTCGGTGCGGAAGTGGCCGCCCGGCAGCTTGATGCCGGCGAGGCGCTCGTAGGCGTTCTTGCGGGCCTCGACCAGGTCGGCGCCCTGGCCGACGATGGCGAGCACGCGGCCGCCGGCGGAGACCAGCGCACCGTCCTCACGCTGCGCGGTGCCGGCGTGCAGCACCTCGGATTCGACTCCGGTGCCGGTGGATTCGGCGCCGGTGATGACGTCGCCGCTGCGCGGGCGGGCGGGGTAGTTCTCGGCGGCCAGCACCACGGTGACGGCCGCGCCGTCCTTCCAGCGCGGTGCGGCGACCTGGTCGAGGGTGCCGGTGGCGGTGGCGTGCAGGAGTTCACCGAGCGGGCTGTCCAGCATGGCGAGCACGGCCTGGGTCTCGGGATCGCCGAAGCGGCAGTTGAATTCGACCACGGCCGGACCGTTCTGGCCGATGGCGAGGCCGGCGTAGAGCAGGCCGCTGAACGGCACTCCACGCTTCACCATCTCGGCGGCGACGGGCTTGACCACGTCGTCGACGATGGCCTGCAGAGTCGCTTCGGGCAGCCACGGCAGCGGCGTGTAGGCGCCCATGCCGCCGGTGTTGGGGCCGGTGTCGCCGTCGCCGACCCGCTTGTGGTCCTGGGCGGGCAGCAGCGGCACCACGGTCTCGCCGTCGACCAGGCAGAACAGCGACACCTCGGGGCCGTCGAGGAACGACTCCAGCAGCACCGGGTGGCCCTGCTCGAGCAGTTCGGCCCCGTGCTCGCGGGCGACCGACCGGTCCGGGGTCACCACGACGCCCTTGCCCGCGGCCAGCCCGTCGTCCTTGACCACCCAGGTCGGGCCGAAACGGTCCAGCGCCGCATCCAATTCGCCCGGGTGATCCACGATCTCGCTGTGCGCGGTCCGCACTCCGGCCGCGTTCATCACGTCCTTGGCGAACGCCTTCGAGCCTTCGATCCGCGCGGCGGCGGCCGACGGGCCGAATACCGGGATCCCGGCCGCGCGCACCGCGTCGGCCACGCCGAGCACCAGCGGCACCTCGGGCCCGACCACCACGAGGTCGGCGGCCAGCTCCTGAGCCAGCGCCACCACCTCGTCGCCGGAGGAGGCGTCGACGGCCCGCACCTCGGCATGCTGGGCGATGCCGGCATTGCCGGGCGCCGCATAGACCGCGGTCACCGCCGGGTCCTTGCGCAGTGCCAGGACGAGGGCATGTTCACGGGCTCCGGAACCGATGACGAGTACGCGCACGGCAGACAGCTTAAAGGGCTGGACTCACGCACCGGGGAGCGGTCTGCCATGCGTCGGTGCGGGATGCTCCGCCCAGTGTTCGGGGCGCGTCTCGTTCCGGACCGAGTGGAGCGGGGAAGCGATGCGGAGGAGCGGAGGGAGGGAAGAACGAGACCTCCAGCGCCCCGAACCGACCCCGGAGCGGAGCGGGAGGGCCAATAGACTCAGCTCATGGCTTCTGTTTTCTCCGCAATCATCGACGGTCAGCTGCCCGGCCGATTCGTCTGGGAGGACGACGAATTCGTCGGCTTCCTCACGATCGCCCCGGTGACGCAGGGGCACACCCTGGTGGTGCCGCGCAAGGAGATCGACCAGTGGCAGGACGTCGATCCGGGCACCATGGCCCGATTGACCGGTGTCGCCCAGAAGATCGGCCAGGCCGTGCGCACCGCGTGGGACGCCCCGCGCGCGGGCCTGCTCATCGCCGGACTCGAGGTGCCGCACCTGCACGTGCACGTGTTCCCGGCCTTCTCGATGGGCAACTTCGACATCTCCGGCGCCGACCCGCAGCCCAGCGTCGAATCCCTGGACGAGGCCCAGACCAGGATCAAGCAGGCCCTGCGCGACCTCGGCTACGGCGCGAACGTCCCGGAGTGACCCGACCGGGTGCGCGCCCACAGCGCGCACCCGCCGGTGGCCACGCCGCGTGAAGTCACCTCCTGCGGCTCACCGCCCGCATCCACCCTTCGGCTGCTCCGCAGGGCTGACAACTCGCAGCCCGGTTCACGACTCCGCGCGCGGCAGCCGCACGGTGAACGTCGCGCCCTCCCCCGGCACGCTCGTCACCGATACCGCTCCCCCGTGTGCCGCGACCAGCGCCTGCACGATCGACAGTCCCAGCCCCGTCCCGCCGCTGACCCGGCTGCGCGACACATCGGTGCGATAGAACCGCTCGAACACCCGCTCGGCCTGTTCGGCGGCCAATCCCGGCCCAGTGTCGGCCACCTCGATCAGCACCTCGCTGGTGGCGGGTGTGAGCCGCACGGCCACCTCGGCGTCCGGCGGCGTGTGCACCAGCGCGTTGTTGATCAGATTGGCGAGCACCTGCCGCAGCCGCGTCTCGTCGCCGAGGATCTCCAAAGTGCCGGGGCCGGGCCGGATTTCGAGGTCGATCTTGCGTTCCGGCCCTTCCGGATGTTGCGCCGCCGCCAGGGCGCGCGCCCCGTGCACGGCATCGCTGGCGAGCATGAGCAGATCCACCGACCGTCGTTCGACGGGCCGCTGCGCGTCCAGCCGGGCCAGCATGAGCAGGTCCTCGACCAGCAACCCCATCCGGTTGGATTCGCGTTCGATGCGGTCCATGAGCAGGTCGGGCTCGGTGATCGCGCCCTGCCGGTACAGCTCGGAGAAGCCTTTGATGGTGGTGAGCGGGGTGCGCAGTTCGTGGCTGGCGTCGGCGACGAACTGCCGCATCTTGGCCTCGGAACGCCGGGCCGCCTCCTCCGACGCCTCGGTGGCGGCGAAGGCCTGCTGGATCTGGGTCAGCATGGTGTTCAGCGACTGCGAGAGGTGATCGACCTCGGTATCGGTGCCGCGCACCGGAACTCGCCGATGCAGGTCACCGCCCGCGATGGCGGCGGCCGTGCCCTCGACTTCCCGCAATGGCCGCAGACTGCGCCGGATCACCATGCGCGCCACCGCGGCCAGCGCCGCCAGCACCAGCGCGCCGATCACCAGTTGCAGCACGATCAGCTTGTCCAGCAGCGAGTTCGTCTCGTCCATGCGCAGCGCGATGGTGCTGGTGCCCTGGTCGTTGACGGTCCGCAGCACCCGCCATTCCTCACCCGAGGCCCCGATGGAGCCGACCGTGCGCGGCTTGCTGCCCAGATCGGCGGGCACGTCCGGTTCCTGCACCCCGGCGGTCAGGGTCAGGGTCGACTGCCCGGCCGCGTCACGCACCTGCACCCAGTACAGGTGCGGGGGTCGTTCCCGCCCGCGCACGGTGGGCAGCGGTTCGGGTCGTTGCGCGCCGGGCGCGGCCCAGCTGTGGGCGGCGTCGGACAGCTGCCGGTCGATGCGCTCGACCAGCACGTTCCGCATGAGCGAGGTGACCGCGATCCCCGAGACCAGCAGCCCGAACCCGACCAGCGACACCAGCGCCAGCACCAGGGTGGTGCGCAGCGGCACCGCGGCGAGCCGGTCGGTGATCTTGCCGCGCAATCCGCGAGCCGCCTCGGCCGCGTTCACTGTGCCGCCGTGCGACCGCGCGGCTCCCGCATCACGTATCCGACCCCGCGCAGCGTGTGGATGAGCCGATCGGGCCCGGTGTCGACCTTCTTGCGCAGGTACGACACGTAGGTCTCGACCACGCCGACCTCGCCGCCGAAGTCGTAGCGCCACACGTGGTCCAGGATCCGCGGTTTGCTCAGCACGGTGCCCGCGTTGACCAGGAAGTACCGCAGCAGCGTGAACTCGGTGGGCGACAGGGCGACTGGTTCGCCCGCCTTCCACACCTCGTGCGTGTCGTCGTCGAGCTCGATGTCGGCGAACCGCAGCCGCGACGACTTGGTCTCCGGCGCGGACCGTCCGGCGCGGCGCAGGATCACCCGCAGCCGGGCCACCACTTCCTCGAGGCTGAACGGTTTGGTGACGTAGTCGTCGGCTCCGAGCGTCAGCCCGGTGATCTTGTCGTCCACGTCGTCGCGGGCGGTCAGGAACAGCACGGGCGCGTCGATCCCGTCGGCCCGCAGCCGCCGCAGCAGCCCGAATCCGTCCATGCCGGGCATCATCACGTCGATGATCATGGCGTCGGGCCGGAAGGTCTTGGCCCGGTCCAGCCCCTCGGTCCCGCTGGCGGCGCTGGCGACCTCGAAGCCCTGATACCGCAGGCTCACGGACAGCAACTCGACGATCATCGGCTCGTCGTCGACGACGAGCACTCTGGCCTCGGGTTCGCGTCCTTGCGCCGGCACACCTGTCATGGCCTCATATTCTGCGCCGCGCCCGCGAGAACGCTGGTCCTTCCCTGGGAGTTTCCTGCGAACGCGCCGGGACCCCCGGATACGACGAACGCCGGTCGATGTCTCGACCGGCGTTCGTGCACGAGCCCCCTGTCAGGATTGAACTGACGACCTTCGCTTTACAAGAGCGGTGCTCTACCACTGAGCTAAGGAGGCGGAAAGCGGAGCCATCATAACCGGGGTGGCCGGCTGCGCGGAAAAGCCGGCTTCCCGGTCGGAACGATGCTGACTGCGAACACCGGGACACGGCCTGTCGACGCTCGTGGCATCGACGGCCGCGTTCGGAAGTCGTTCGCGCAGTATCGGACTAACCGCTGAGTGTCAGGACTGGGCCGCCTGACGAGCCGCGTCGTCCGCCGCCATGGCGTCACGCAGGCTCTTGGGCCGCATGTCAGTCCAGTTCTTCTCGACGTACTCGACGCATGCGGCGCGGGAGTCCTCGCCGAACACGACTCGCCAACCCGCCGGAACCTCGGCGAAGGCCGGCCAGAGGGAGTGCTGTTCCTCATCGTTGACCAGGACGAAGAACCGGCCGTCTTCGTCATCGAAGGGATTGGTGCTCATTTCACCTCACTGGATACTGGCGCTGTGTACGGGTACGTAGACGGATCGTCCAGCCACCGCAGTGTTGGAACGAGCCCCCGACGTTGATTCGACCCTAGCAAGGCAGGCGTTACCGCTGGGCGGTTACCTGCACTTCGTTCAGGCCACGAAGAATTCGACAAGGATCTTATTGACGACCTCCGGTTGTTCCAGGTAGCCGAAGTGCCCGGCGTCGGGAACCTCCTGGTAGCGGGCACCCGGAATGATATCGGCGACCTCTCGCGCGAGGTAGGGCGGGATCATCCGATCGTCGGCGAAGCCCAGCGCGAGGCAGGGCACGGTGATGCCGCGATAGGCCGCGGTGCGGTCGAAATCGTGGTCCATGCGGCGCTGGGCCCGCACGCCCGGGGTGACCGGGCCGCCGGTGAATTCGAACAGGTCGAGCCAGTCGCGGGCGGCGTGCTGGTCGGCCAGCGAGGCCGGGGAGAGGTTCATCAGGGCGGTCATGGCGGCCTCGTACTTGGCGGGCAGCCGCACACCGGCGTCGTCGAGGTCGTGCTCGCCGATTCCGAGGGTTTTCTGGAACTGGTCGAGCCGGGCGTGTCCGGCCATGAACACGGCCTTGCGGACCAGGTCGGGACGGGCGAGCGCGACTTCCTGCGCGACCCGCGAGCCCATCGACTGGCCGACCAGGAAGACCGGCCCCTCGCCGAGGAATTCGATCAGGGCGACGGTGTCGCGGACCAGGTCCTCGATGGTGATCCCGGCGGGCGATTCGAAGGAGGGCGCGATGCCGCGGTTGTCGAAGGTGCAGACCCGGTAACCGGCCGCGACCAGCGCGGGAACCTGGTGCAGTTCCCAGACCCGGCCTCCGCTGCCGGTGCCCATGATCATGACGACCAGCGGCGCCGACCCCTTGACGTCGGTGCCCTTGGACCGGTCTCCCTTGACCTGGTAGTTCAGCGAGATTCCGTTCACCGTCGCCAACGGCATGCTTGCGACCCCTCACATCTGGTGTTGCCACTCTCTTTGCGTCCACCGTATAGGTCCGAGCCGACGGAATGTTTCTTCCCCGCTCGCATTGCGGTTAGGGCTCGCAATGCACGCAGCGGCGAGGCCCGACTTACCTGGCGGATACGATGGACTCCTCGCACCGAGCAGACTTCTCCGAGAGGACATGAGATGGCCGCGAAGACCGGCGCAAACGACATCGCGGACGACGATCTGGAGCCGCTCGCCGACGAAACCGCTCGCCAGGCGCAGCGGGTGGTGGCGGCGTACGCCACCGACGCCGACGAATGCCGCATGCTGCTGTCGATGCTGGGCATCGCTCCGACGCGAGGCGAATGACCCGTGCACCCGGATAGCTCCGGCTCCGGTTTCGTCGTCGTCGCCAACCGGCTCCCGGTGGACCTGGAGCGCCTGCCCGACGGAACCACTCGCTGGAAGCGCAGCCCCGGCGGCCTGGTCACGGCACTGGAACCGGTACTGCGCAATAACAAAGGCGCCTGGGTCGGCTGGGCCGGCGTCCCGGACGTGGAGCTCGATCCGATCGTCGAGGACGGTCTGGAACTGCATCCCGTCCCGTTGTCGGGCGACGAGGTCGCCGATTACTACGAGGGCTTCTCCAACGCGACGCTGTGGCCGCTGTATCACGACGTGATCGTGCGGCCGGTCTACGACCGCCAGTGGTGGCAGGCGTACGTGCAGGTGAATCGGCGCTTCGCCGAGTACACCGCGAAGGTGGCCGCCGAGGGCGCGACCGTGTGGGTCCAGGACTACCAGCTGCAGCTGGTGCCGAAGATGCTGCGCATGCTCCGCCCCGACCTGACCATCGGCTTCTTCCTGCACATTCCGTTCCCGCCGGTGGAACTGTTCATGCAGATGCCGTGGCGCACCGAGATCGTCGAGGGCCTGCTCGGCGCCGACCTGATCGGCTTCCATCTCCCGGGCGGCGCGCAGAACTTCCTGTATCTGGCCAGGAGGCTGGCCGGGCAGCCGACGTCACGCGGCAATGTGGGCGTGCGCTCGAAACTCGGTGTGGTGCAGGTGGGTTTCCGCACCGTACGGGTGGGCGCGTTCCCGATCTCCATCACCTCCGCGGAACTGGACGAGTATTCGCGCCGCCGCGATGTGCGGGAGCGGGCCGCGAAAATCCGTGCGGAACTGGGCAATCCGAAGACGATCCTGCTGGGCGTCGACCGCCTCGACTACACCAAGGGCATCGACATCCGGCTCGCCGCGCTCGAGGAGCTGCTGCACGACGGCCGCATCGACCCCGCGGACACGGTGATGGTGCAGCTGGCCACGCCGTCCCGCGAACGCGTCGAGTCCTACAAGCAGATGCGCGGCGATATCGAACGCCAGGTGGGCCGCATCAACGGCGAGTTCGCCCGGGTGGGTTATCCGGTGGTGCACTACCTGCACCGTCCCATCCCGCGCGAGGAGCTGATCGCGTTCTTCGTGGCCGCCGACGTCATGGTGGTGACCCCGCTGCGCGACGGCATGAATCTGGTCGCCAAGGAGTACGTGGCCTGCCAGGGCAGCCTCAACGGCGCACTCGTGCTGAGCGAGTTCACCGGCGCGGCAGCCGAATTGCGGCAGGCCTACCTGTGCAACCCGCACGACCTGGACAGCGTCAAGGACGCGCTGATCGGCGCGATCGACGACGACCGCGACACCCGCCGCCGACGCATGCGCTCCATGCGCCGCCAGGTCCTGACCCACGACGTCGACCGGTGGGCCCGAGCCTTCCTCGACGCCCTGGCCACCGACCGCGTCGCGGGCAGCGCCCTGCTCACCGACGACGATGTGGACCCGGGCCTGAGCCGCTGACCACGGAAACCGGACGCCCCCTGGATATTCCAGGGGGCGTTCGCCGTTTCTACAGCGCGTAGGTGACTCCGGTGAGCCGCTCCGACGCTTCCCATACCCGCGCCGCCAGTTCCGGATCGAGCGCCTGTGCACTGGGTTCGTTCAGGACCGGGTAGCCCTTGGTGAAGCCGGTCGGCCCGAAGAGATCTCCGGGGTTGACGGCGGGGTCGGTGGCCGCCCGCAGCGTTGGGAGCGCACCCATTTCGACGGTCTGCATGGCGAACCGGAACACCCAGCGCAGCGACGGTCGCGACAGGAAGGTGACGGCGGGCCCGAGGTTCTGGGCGAAATCCGATTCGGCCGCCCCCGGATGCGCGGCGATCGACATCACTGCGGCGTCGGTGCCGTTGAGCCGCCGCTGCAACTCGAACGCGGTCAGCACATTGGCCAGCTTGGACTGCGCGTAAGCCTGGAATCCCTTGTAGGTGCGCCGTTCGAAGAACAGATCATCGAGATCGATCGGGGCATCCTTCTTGGAGGCGAACCCCGTGGTCACGGCCACCACCCGCCCGGCCGGCGCGGCCCGCAGCAAATCCAGCACCTGTCCGGTGAACGCGAACGGCCCGAGATGATTCGTCGCGAACGTCGTCTCGAACCCGTCCTCGGTGAGACTCCGTGCCCGGCTCAACATCCCCGCGTTGTTGACCAGCAGATCAACCCGCTCGACCTCGTCGTGCAGCCGCACCGCGGCCTTCCCCACCGACTCCAGCGAAGTCAGATCCAGTTCCACGAACAACAATTCGGCGTCCGGCACCCGCGCACGGATGAGATCCGCGGCGGCCCCGGCCTTCTCAGCGTTGCGGCACGCCATGACCACCCGAGCCCCATGCTCGGCCAGCCGGAGCGCGGTCTCGAGCCCCAGGCCGGCACTGGCTCCGGTGACGATCGCGGTGCGCCCATGGAGATCCGGAATGTCAGCGGCGGTCCAGCGCGTGTTCTTGGTACCCATGCGTTACATCCTGAACGGTCCGCTTCCACTTAGCCCATCGACCGTCTCGAAATACCGCCCACCGCACCGTCTCCCGCTCCGGCATCCCCCCTTTCCACCGGCTTCGGCGATTGGCGTGTTGTCGACCCGACTGGACGGCAGGACGCGCGCACGGACGAGAGTCGCCCGCTGTCGTAAATCCGCGCACAGAAAAAGCCGTGGCGCGCTGGGTTATCCCGCGCGCCACGGCCTTACACGGTGTTCGTCAGATCGGGGTGACCTCGGAGACCAGCCAGCGGTTGCCGCTCTTCTCCAGGTCGACCCGCACCCGGCTGCCGCTCGCGGTGGCCTGGGGGTTGTCCTTGCTGGTGGTCATCTGGTTGAGGAACAGCAGCACCTTGGCGTGTTTGGTGTCGGCGTCGATGACGCCGGCCGCCTGGGTGGAGGCGATGACGGTGAGCTGCTTTTCCTTGGCGCCGGGGGCGATGGATTCGTTGACGAGCTTGAGGTAGTCGTCCTTGAAGCCGCCGGAGAGGTCGTCGGCGACCTTGGGCAGCTCCTTGTCGACGGAATTGAAGTTGTAGCTGAACATCGACTCGACCGTCTTGCGGGCGGCGTCCACCGAATCGGTGCGGGCGTGGTCGAGCTGCTTCATGTGCCAGGCGTCGTAGCCGAACCAGCCGGCTGCCGCCAGCATGGCCACCATGACGGCCGCGATGGCCGAGATCCGGATGCGGTTCTTGCTCACGAGACGAACTCCAGCTTCGAGGCGGTGAACTGGTCACCGTCGTGGGTGATCGTCACACGGAATCGGTAGACGCGCTGCTGCGGCTGGTCCGAGCCGGCGTTGGTGAGGTTCTGCTTGGCGGCGACGAGGATCTGGGCGGAGCGGTCGTCGTAGGACTCGACGGCGGTCTCCACGACCTGGCCGCTGGCCTTCACGTTCGCCTGCTTGATGACGTCGGCGTAAGCGTCGCTGCGGGAGGAGTATTCGTCCTTGAGCTGGCCCGACGCCACCGAGAGCACCCGGTTGATGTCGTCCTTGACGGTATCCACCTTGATGGTGGTGATGTTCAGGACGGCCTGCTTGGCGGTCTGGGTGTAGTCCGCGCGCAGCTGCTCGTTCTTGTCCGCGGCGTTGTGCGCCGGAATCCAGAAGATCAGGCTGGTCGCCAGCGCGACCAGGCACAGCGCCGCCGCGGCGCCGAGCAGCAGGACCGGCCACTTGCGGCCGTCCTTCGACTCCTCGTCCTCGGTGGTTGCCTCGGAGTCCTCGGTGTCGGCCGCGACCGCCGGAGCGCCCTCGACCACCTCGAGCGACTCGTCCTCCGGCTCAGCCGATTCCGCCGCGTCCGGAGCGTCGACGGCCTCCCCCGCGTCGGCGCCGGCTTCCGGCGTCACGACCGTCTTCGCGATCGTGACGCTGGTCTCGGCGACCTCGGGGGCTTCGGCCTCGGGGGTCGCGGCAGCAGCCTCGACACCCGCGGCCTTCACGGTGGTGACCTCCGCTATGGGTGCATCCCCGTCGTGGACCGGCGGTCCTTCTGACCGCACGGCCTTCCGCCGGGTCTTGCTGTTCACCACCGTGGGATCACTCATCGTTGTTGCTCCTGAAGCATTGTTTGCCAGTTAGCCGGCACGATGCCGGAACCATCGGGCCCGATATCGGCCTGGCGGGTGAGTACACCGTCCGGCCCGAGATACGTGCCACTCTTCGGATCGTACGTTCTCGTCGTCACACTCGCAGGCGCGGCTCCCGGTTGCCCGCCGGTCTCCAGCGAACTCGGAGTGAACGTGGGCTTGCCGTTGTTGTCCACCGGGTTCGGCTTACCGAAGGCCGGGTTGTCGCCGAGCGGCTGGTAGCCCTCGGGGGCGTGGCACTGTTCGACCGTGGCCGCTCGCTTCCCGGGCACGTCCATACAGGGGTTGTTGCGGACACCGCGGACCACGTCCGGGGAGTTCTGCGGAATCTTGCAGTACAGCCCCTTCGGGGTCTCCGGGACCGGACCCGTGTAGTCGGCCGGCGAGCGCCGGTCCTCAGGCGCCAGGAAGCCCGTGGTGCAGCCCTTCGGGTCATTGAGGCCGATCTTGAAGTCGACCTTGCCGCCGTACTCGGTCGGGCTGCCCTTGGCGAGCGTCATCAGCGCACCGATCAGCGGCGGGAAAATGACCAGCAACTGCTCCACGCTGGCGTGGTAGGTGACGCCGACCTGGCCGAGGCTGACCAGGTTCTGCGCCAGCAGCGGCACGGTCGGCTTCAAGTCCTCGAACAGCTCGGTGGCCTTGTTGAGCGCGCCCGGGCCGTGGTCGATCACATTGCGCAGCGCCGGATCGTGCTCGCGGAGTTGATCGGTGACGGTGGCCAGGTCCTTGGTCCACCCGCGGATGGCGGAGTCGGACTCGATCTGGGTGTCCAGCAGCGGGCCGATCTTGTCGATCAGATCCTTGGTGGCATCGGTGTTGTTCTTGGCCTCCTGGACCAGCAGCGACGCGGAGTCGAGCAGCCGTTCCAGATCCGGGCCCGCGCCGTTGAAGGCGAGGAACGCCTGCTCGATCACCTGCTGCAGGCGGGTGTCCGCGACGCTGGAGAGCAGCCGGTCGGTGCGGTCCAGAATGCCGCCGATATCCATCGGCAGCTTGGTGCGGTCGACCGGGATGACCGAACCGTCGCGCAGATTGCCGCCCTGCGGGTTGTCCTTGGGCACCAGATCCACGTACTGCTCACCGATGGCCGAGACCGACTTGACCCAGGCGTCCACATCGGACGGGATCTTGAAGTCGGACTCGATGGACAGCTTGGCGTCGACACCCTGCGGGGTCAGCACCACCGAATCCACCTTGCCCACATTGGTTCCGCGGTAGGCGACATTGGCATGCTCGTACAAACCGCCGGTAGCGGCCAGCTTCACCGTCACGTCGTACCGGCCGATGCCGAACATGGCGGGCAGCTTCACGTACTCCCCACCCATCACCGTGATGCCGATGACGGTCAGCACGGTGAAGATGGCGAGCTGAATCTTGACGAAGCGACTCAGTTTCATTTGCCCGGATCCCCTTGCGGCACGGTGATTCCGGGAATGGCGGGCAGGCCCGGAATGTTCAGGCCCGGCAGGCCGGGCACGGTCGGCGACGGCTGGGTCGAGGACGGTTGCTGCTGCAGCGGAGTCTTGGCGGGATCGCCCTGATCGCCCGCCACACCGGCTCCTTGGCCGAGCGCACCCTCCACACCGCCGAACCGTCCACCCAGCGGGGTTCCGGTCAGGAAGTTGGAATCCAGCCGGGCCGCGGTCAGGTCGAAGGTGATCTTCACGTTCATGTAGTCACCGCGGATGTACCGGTCGATGTACTTGAAGGGGAACGGGAAGGTCAGCATCATGTTCAGCGACCTGGTGAAGTTGTCGCTGGTGTCGGCGATCTTTTCCAGAGTCGGTCCCAGATCGGCGATCTCGGCCTTCAGATCGTCACCGGCATTGTCGATGATCCGTTTGACCACCTCGCTGAGGTCACCCGCCGCGGTCAGCGCATTGGTGATCTGCTCCCGCTTGTTCGCGAGCACGGTCAGCGCGGGATGGATGTTGTCGATCGCGCTCGCGACCCGATCCTTCTCCTGCACAAGCGTTCCCGACAAACGGTCGAGCCCGCTCATCGCGTTGATGATGTCGGTGGTCTGGGCGTTGAGCGTCCCGACCATCTGGTTCAACTGCGGCAGCAGGTCGCGGATCGCGTCGGTGCGGCCGGTGAACGCGGTGTTCAGCTCGTGGGTGATGTTCTCCAGCTGGCTGATACCGCCGCCGTTGAGCACCACCGACAACGAGGACAGCGTCTGCTCGGTGGTCGGGTACTGTCCCGCCCGCTCCAGCGTGATGGTGTCACCGTCGTGCAACTGCCCGGTGGCGGGAATATCGGCCGGCGCTGCCAATTCGACGTGATTACTGCCCAGCAGCGAGGTCTGCCCGATCTTCGCGATGGCGTTCGCGGGCAGCTTCACGTCCTTGTCGAGCCCGATGCTGACCAGCGCGTGCCAGTCCTGCACCTCGATACCGGTGACGGTACCGACCGTCACGTCGTTCACCAGGACCGGCGAATTGCGGGTCAGAGTGGTGACATTCGGCATCTGCACCTTGATGTGCCAAGCATCGGAACCGGTTCCGGCGGAACCCGGCATGGAGACGGTGTTGAGGCCGTCCCAATCACATCCGGTGGCGCTCAGAGCGACCGCGACACCGATCGCCAGGCCCGCCACCCCGCGGCGACGAGTATTCATCAGTTCCCTCCCGGAATGGCGAGGCCCGAAAGCCCGTTCGGGATCCCGACCGGCGCCCGTTCGCCCTGTCCGGCGTAGCGCGCGGCGACGTCGGGCGTACTGGGCACCAGCTGGCGCGGCAACGCCGTGGCGCCCGTACCGTCGTTCATGAGCAGCGGTGGGTAGTTCATCGCCAGGTTCTGGATCACCGGGGCCAGGTACTGCGCACACATCTGGGCGCTCTCATGGCCGTTGCCGGTGGAGAGGTTGTCGATGGAGCCACAGATGAAGCTCAAAGGTGAGTTGAAGCCGGCGAACACCGGATAGCCGGCGACCGTGCCCTGCGCGGGGTTGTACAGCTGATAGAAGTTCACGAGAGCGGTCGGCGCGGTGTGCAGCACCTGTTCGATCTGAGGCTTGCTCTGTACCAGCGTGTTGGTGACGTCGGCGAGCTGCGCCAGGTCCGTGCTCAGCGCCCCGCCGTGCGAGTCGAGGAACTTCTTCACATCGGAGACCGCGGAGTCCAGATTGTCCAAACCCGCTCCGAGATCACCGGATACGCCCGCCAGCACCTGTGACACCGACGCCAGCCGACCGCCGAACTGCACGATCTGGTCGTTGCTCTTGGAGAGCACGTCCACGAACTGCTGCAGGTTCTTGATGGTGCCGAACAGGTCGGTGCGACCGTCCGACAGCGTGGTCAGCGTGGCCGACAGCTCCTTGAGGGTGTCGCGGAAGGCCTGGCCGTTGCCGTCGAGGTTGTCGGCGGCGGTATTGACGAAGCGCCCGAACGAGCCCTGCTTGTCCTCGCCGACCGGGCCGAGAGACGTTGCCAGCTTGTTCAATTCGGTCTTGATGTCGTCCCACTCGACCGGGACGGCGGTCCGCTCGAGCGGAATGACCGAGCCGTCGTGCATCTTCGCGCCGCCGGTGTAGGCCGGGGCCAGCTGGATGAACCGGGCCGACACCACGGACGGGGAGACCAGCACGGCCTTGGCGTCGGCGGGGATGTCGACGCCGCGGTCGATGGTCATCTTGACCGTGGCCTTGTCCTTGCCGGGATCCACGGAGTCGACGGTGCCCACGCGGACACCGAGGATCCGCACCTCGTCGCCCTTGTACAGGCCGACGGTGGACGGGAAGTAGGCGGTGATCTGCGGCTTGCCGATCCGGGAGATCCCGGTGTACGCACCCCCGGCCACGATCGCGGCCAATGCCACGATCGCCGCCACGCGGGTCCAGCGCGGCAGACCGCGGATTTTGTCGAGCAAAGTCGTCATTTCGGCAGCTCCGTGATCAGCGGGCGAGGCTGGAGGCCGCCGCTCTGCATGTTCTTCAGCGCTTCGGGCAGGTTCTGCGGCCAGACCAGCGCGTCGGAAAGAGCCTGCAGCATCGGGCTGTTCCAGTTGACGATGTACGCCTGGAAGTACGGACCGCTGCCGACCTGCTCACCGAGCGCACCGGCGTAGGGGCCGAGCGCGTCGAGCGCGTCGGAGATGTTCTGCTTGTTCTTCTGCAGCAGTCCCAGCACCGAATTCAACTTGTCCAGAGCCGGTTTCAGCGCCACCTGATTGTCGTTGACGAAGCCGCTGAGCTGTTTGGCCAGGCCGTTGATGTAGGTGATCAGCTGGCTGATCGCGCCCCGGCGGGCATCCAGTTCACCGAGCAGGTTGTTGCCGTCCACGAGCAACGAATTGATCTTCGCGGCCCGATCGGACAGCACCTTGGTGACGCCCTGGGCCTTGCCCAGCAGGTCGGTCAGCGCCTTGTCGCGGGTGTTGATGCTCTTGGACAGCTGGGTGATGCCGTCCAGTGCCGAGCGCAGCGGAGCCGGCGTGTCCTTGAAGGTGCTCGACAGCGCGTCCAGGGTCTGGTTGACCCGGTCCATGTCGAGGTCCTTCACGGTGCCGGACAGATCCTGCAGCGCGTCGTTGAGCGAGTACGGAGACGTGGTGCGCTCCAAGGGAATCGGCTGATCACGCTTCAGCGCGCCGTCCCCTTCCGGAGCCACCTCGAGCGACTTGCGGCCCAGCACCGTGTTGGTCTTGATCGCGGCGGTGGTCTTCGTGCCCAGCACGATCGACTCGTCCATGGTGAAGGTGACCTTCACCTTCGGGCCGTCCAGCGCCACTTTGTCCACCCGGCCGGACTTCACGCCGGCCACCTGGACCTGATCACCCGGCAGCAGTCCGCCCGCGTCGGCGAAGTACGCGCTGAACTGCGCGCCCGAGCGGACGAACGGCAGCCGATCGAATTGCAGGGCGGTGAGGCAGATGCTCACGACCACGACGATGCCGACGACGCCGATATTGATGACGCGTTGTCCCATGACTATCCACACCTCCCGTCGAACTGGCTGCCAGGCAGGGCGAGACGCACGTCCTTGCCGTCGGGCCCAGTGAACATGATGTCGGTGCTGCACGCGTAGATGTTCAGGAACGATCCGTAGGCACCGATGCGGGTCAGCTTCTTGTAGGTACTCGGCAGCGCCGAGAGCACCGTCTGGAACTCGTCGCGGCCGTCGTCGAGAACCGTTGCCGCGCGGCCCAACTGCTCCACCGTGTTCTTCAGGTCCGGCCGGGCCGTCCTGAGCAGGTCGGTGAGATCACCGGTGGCTCCGGCGATCCGGGGCAGGGCCGCGCCGATCGGGTCCTTGTCCGCGGCCAATCCACTGACCAGACGCTGCAATTCGTCCAGGGTGGTGCCGAAGGCCTTGTCGCGGTCGTCGATGGTGGCCAGCACCGTCTTCAGGTTCTCGATCACGCTGCCGATCAGGGCATCGCGGGAGGAGAGGGTCTTGCCGAAGTCGCCGCCGCTGTTCAGCAGCGAGACCAGCGTGCCGCCCTGTCCCTGGAAGATCTGCAGCAGCGCCTCGGTCAGGCTGTTGACCTGGGTCGGATTCAGGCCGCGCAGCAGCGGTTTGAACCCGCCCAGCAGCATGTCCAGATCCAGCGCGGGCTGGGTGTGGTCGAGATCGATGGTGCCGCCGGAGCGCAGCGCGGTCGCCGTGCCCGGGCCGTCCATCAGTTCGAGGTAGCGGTCGCCGACCAGGTTCTCGTACCGGATGGCCGCTTTGGTGCTGGCGTAGAGCTTGTACTTGCGATCCACGTCGAACTCGACGTGCGCCTGGTGGTCCTTGCCGACGTAGACCCGGCTCACCGAACCGACCGGGACGCCCGCGATCCGCACCTTCGACCCGGGCAGCATGCCCGAGGACGAGGTGAACACCGCGCGATAGCCGGTCTCCCGGGCGAACCGCATCTGGCTGAAGACGACCACCAGCAGCGCCAGGATCAGCAGCATGGCGATGCCGAAAACGCTGAGTTTGACGGTGGTGGCGTGTGGTTTGAATTTCACTTCTTACCGACCCCCGGGAGCTGGTCGAACAGGATCTCGAAGACGGTCTTGGACGGATGCGGCTGCGTGGCCGGGGCCCAGATGTGGCCCTCCGAGGTATCGGTCATCAGGAAGTTGGCCTTCTGACCGCCCGTCAGGTCGAAGGTGTTCTCGCAGTGCGGGCCGCCGGTGGCGTTCACCTTCGGCAGGTCCTCGGGATACTGGTACGGCGTACCGCTGGGCATGATGCCGGCGTTCATGGAGAAGGCCGGGTACCGGCCACCGATCAGCTCGTCCATCAGCGGCACGTTCAGACCGAAGGTCATGATGGTGCAGTACAGCGCCGACCGGTACTCGAACAGCAGATCCGTGGTGGGCCGCAACAGGTTCAGCGACTTGATCAGATCGTTCTCGTTGGGCTTCAGCACCGAGTTCGAGGTGTCGGCCAACCCGATGAGGTTGGTCAGCAGATCGTCCACGCGAGCCTGCTCATCGGTAATCGTCTTACCGGTGACCTGCATGTTGTCGGTGACGCGCAGCAGGTCCCCGACGGTGTCGGAGTAGGTGCCGGTGACCGAGGCGGTCTTGCGCAGGTCCTCCTGCAACGTGGGCAGCGAGGGGTTGATCTGCTTGAGGAACTCGTCGCTGTCCGACAGCAGCAGGCCCAGCTTCTCGCCGCGACCCTGCAGGGCGGTGCCCAGCGCGGTCAGCGTGGCGTTCAGCTTCTCCGGCTGCACCTTGTTGAGCACGTCGCTCAAATGCTGGAACAGCGTATTGAATTCGACGGTCACGCCATCGGCCTGCACCACGGCTCCCGCGTGCAGCTGCCCCGACGGGTTCTGCGGCTCGATGAAGTTGATGTACTTCGCGCCGAACACGGTGGTGGAGTTGATGTCCACGGTGGCGTTGGCCGGCACCAGCTTCAGCTTGTCCGGATCCATGGAGAGTTCGATGCGCGCGCCCTCGGGCGTCTCGTTGATCGACTTGACCCGGCCGATCTCGACACCGCGGATCTTCACCTTGGCGTCGCGATCCATGACCAGACCCGCGCGCGGCGAATTGACAGTCACCATAGCGGTATTCGTGAAACCGCCGGCGAAACTCACCAGGCAGAACACGACTACGGCGACCAGGCCGAGCACCAGGCCGGCGCCGGCCAGCCGGATCACCCACCCCTGGTCGAGGTAGCGCTTCGGCGCCGGCTTCTGGACGAACGGCGAGCCGATCGGGCTCGCCGTCCCGCCTTGTTGTTGAACCATGTGTTCGTCCCGCCCCTACCCGGAGAGATGGAAATTGCCGGAGGTGCCGTAGATGGCCAGCGACATCAGCAGCGTCACCGTGACGACTGCGATCAGCGAGGCCCGCACCGCATTACCTACCGCCACGCCTACGCCGACCGGTCCGCCCGCGGCGTTGTAGCCGTAGTAGGTGTGGATCAGCATGACCGCCATGGCCATGAAGATCGCCTGCGCGAAGGACCAGAGGATGTCGCTGGGGATCAGGAAGGTCGAGAAGTAGTGGTCGTACACACCGGCCGACTGCCCGTAGATCTGCACCGTCGCGAAACGCGAGGCGATGAACGAGGCGATGACCGCCAGTGAGTACAACGGGATGATGGCGAGGATGCCCGCCAGCATGCGGGTACCCACCAGGAAGGGGATGGGCCGGATGGCCATCACCTCGAGGGCGTCGATCTCTTCGGAGACGCGCATGGCGCCCAATTGTGCCGTGGTTCCCGCGCCCAGCGTCGCCGCCAGGCCGATGCCCGAGATGACCGGTGCCGCGATGCGAACGTTGATGAACGCCGCGAAGAAGCCGGTGAGGGCCTCGACGCCGATATTGCCGAGCGAGCTGTAGCCCTGCACGGCGATGGTGCCACCGGCGGCCAGGGTCAGGAAGCCGACGATCACGACGGTGCCGCCGATGACCGCGAGAGCGCCGGTGCCCATCGAGATCTCGGCGATCAGCCGGATGGTCTCGGTGCGGTAGTGCACCAGCGCCTTGGGCACCGACGCGATCGAGCGCGCGTAGAACACCGCGTGCTTGCCGACCGAGTCGAGCGCCTCGGTGAAGCGCTGAAAGCGCTTGGTCACCTTGGGAAAACGAGACTGGATTACGAAAGCCATCTGATCACCGCGCCGCGAACTTGATGCTGATGGCGGTCATCACGACGTTGATGACGAACAGTGCCATGAAGGCGAACACGACCGTCTGGTTCACGGCGTCGCCGACACTCTTGGGACCGCCTTTGACGTTCAGGCCCAGGTAGCAGGCGACCAGTCCGGCGACGAGACCGAACAGCATGGCCTTCACCTCGGAGATGACGAGCTCCGGGAGATGGGTCAGCAGGGTGATGCCGTTGACGAACGCGCCCGGGTTCACGCCCTGCAAGAAGACCGAGAACACGAAGCCGCCCAGGATGCCGATGGCGGACACCAGGCCGTTGAGCAGGAAGGCCACGAACATCGAGGCCAGCACGCGCGGAACCACCAGGCGCTGAATCGGATCGATGCCGAGCACCTTCATCGCGTCGATCTCTTCGCGGATGGTGCGGGCGCCGAGGTCGGCGCAGATGGCCGTCGCGCCCGCGCCGGCCACGATGAGCACCGTGACCATCGGGCCGATCTGGGTGATCGCACCGAAGGCCGCACCCGCGCCCGAGAGGTCGGCCGCACCGATCTCGCGCAAAAGAATGTTGAGCGTGAACACCACGAGCACGGTGAACGGAATCGCCACCATCAGTGTGGGAAACATGGAGACCCTGGCGATGAACCAGGACTGATCGATGAATTCCCGTCGCTGGAACGGGGGCCGTACTGCAGCGCGAGCGACCGCGCCGGCGAGTTCGAAGAACCCTCCGACCGCCCGCAGCGGTACGGCAAGGACTTCATTCATTCCCGCTATTCCTCCTGCCCCTGCCTAGCGATAGCAACCGAAATCTGAATGTGATCTCGGTCCCGCCGAAGATTAGAACACGTTCTCATACGGTTCGGGAAGGTTTCCAATGCTTTGAACAGGCCCTCTTTCTGAACTGGTGTCCAGTTTCAAGAACATGTTCAGGTGAGCCTAACCGTCAGACGTATGCCGCATTGTGAGGCGACACACATAGTTGATCCCCATTCCTACCAATGTTCGATCTCGCGATCAACTGCAGGGTCGGGGGCCGGGTCCGTCAAGACGACACGCGGCCCCCATACGGGGAAATCGAGGTGAAAACCTCAGCCCAGATCCTTCAGGGAGGAAGCCGAGAAAGTGGCGTCCGACGCGCGATCGGCGAAGTAGCCGCCGAGGGTCTCGGCCAGGCCCTCACGGGTGAACTCGCCGACGGCGTCGAAGCGCTGCTCGACGACGGGCGCCGCCATCAGGGCCACCATCGGGCCGTAGACGACGAACAGCTGACCGGTGATCTTCTCGGCCGCCGGGGAGGCCAGGAAGGCCACCAGGCGCGCGACGTGATCGGGCGACAGCGGGTCCGGGCCCTCGTCGGGAGCCGCGGAGAAGACGTTCTCGGTCATGGCGGTACGCGCGCGGGGGGCGATCGCGTTGGCGCGCACACCGACCTGCTCCAGAGCACGGGCCGCGGACAGGGTCAGCGCGGTGATACCGGCCTTGGCCGCACCGTAGTTCGCCTGACCGGCGGGGCCGAGCAGACCGGCCTCGGAGGACGTGTTGATGATGCGCCCGTAGACGGGGGCACCGGTCTCCTTGAACTTGGCACGCCAGTAGGCGGCCGCGTTGCGGGTCAGCAGGAAGTGCCCGCGCAGGTGCACGGCGACGACCGCGTCGAAGTCCTCGTCGGACATGTTGAACAACATCTTGTCCCGGGTGATCCCGGCATTGTTGACCACGATGTCCAGGCCGCCGAGGGACTCCTCCGCGGTACGGATGATGGCATCGGCGGTGGACCGCTCGGCAATGCTGCCGCCGACGAACTCCGCCTTCACGCCCAGCGCCCGGATATCGGCGAGGGTTGCGCTGACCGCGTCGTTCTCGGCAAGGTCGTTGACAATGATCGACGCGCCCGCGCGGGCCAGCTCGAGGGCTTCGGCCCGGCCGAGCCCGGCGCCGGCACCGGTAACGACGGCAACCCGGCCGGAAAGACTCACATCAGATTCGCTCACGACGGCGACTCTAGAACGTGTTCCACCCGCCGGGCAAGGACCGGTCCCGACGGGCGGGGCCGGCCTCAGACCAGCTTCAGCGCGGCCTTGGGGCACTGCGCCACGGCAGACTCGATGTCCTTGCGGTTGTCCTCGGTGACCGCGACCTCGTTGACGTGCAAGTTGTCGTCGTCATCGAGATCGAACACGTCAGGGGCGATTCCAACGCAGATCCCGTTCGCTTCGCACTGATCGAAATCGACGATGACCTTCATAGTTCTCTCCTTCAACACAGGTTCAGCACGAGCCTAACAAGCAGACCCCCGCCCGGAACAGCAAAGCAGCCCTAACCGGAACCAATACTGGAACATGTTTCACTCGCGTGCGATGATCGGCAGAACCGAGAAACGAAGGCTAGAGGTACTGCTATGCGTATCGCCTACACGCCGCAACAGGAACAGCTGCGTGCCGAGCTGCGTGACTATTTCACCAAGCTCATCACTCCCGAACGGCGGCAAGCGCTTTCGGCCCAGACCGGAGAGTACGGCGAGGGCAATGTCTACCGCGAGGTCGTCGAGGAGATGGGCCGCGACGGCTGGCTCGCCCTGGGCTGGCCCAAGGAGTACGGCGGCCAGGACCGGTCCACCATGGATCAGCTGATCTTCACCGACGAGGCCGCCATCGCCGGCGCCCCGGTGCCGTTCCTGACCATCAACTCGGTCGCGCCGACCATCATGCACTACGGCACCGAGGAGCAGAAGAAGTTCTTCCTGCCCAAGATCGCCGCCGGTCAGCTGCACTTCGCCATCGGCTATTCGGAGCCCGGCGCCGGCACCGACCTGGCCTCGCTGCGCACCTCCGCGGTCCGCGACGGCGACGACTGGATCATCAACGGCCAGAAGATGTGGACCTCCCTCATCGCCTACGCCGACTACGTGTGGCTGGCCGCGCGCACCGACCCGAATGCCAAGAAGCACAAGGGCATCTCGATGTTCATCATGCCGACCGACGCCGAGGGCTTCTCCTGGACGCCGGTGCACACCATGGCCGGTCCGGACACCTCCGCCACCTACTACCAGGACGTGCGGGTCAAGAACTCCGACATGGTGGGCCCGGAGAACGGCGGCTGGGCGCTGGTCACCAACCAGCTCAACCACGAGCGCGTCGCGCTGACCTCCTCCGCGCCGCTCGCCCTGGCCGTCGCCCAGGTCACCGAGTGGGCGCGCAACACCAAGACCGCCAACGGCCAGCGCGTCATCGACCAGGAATGGGTGCAGGTCTCGCTGGCCCGCATCCACGCCAAGGTCGAATACCTGAAGCTGACCAACTGGGAGATCGCCTCGCGCGCCGACCAGGGCGGCGACGCCGCGCCGCGGCCGTGGGACGCCTCCGCCACCAAGGTGTACGGCACCGAACTGGCCACCGAGGCCTACCGGGCGCTGATGGAGATCCTCGGCCCGCAGGCCTACCTGCGCCAGGACTCGGCGGGCTCGCAGCTGCGCGGCCGCCTCGAGCGCATGCACCGCGCCTGCCTGATCCTCACCTTCGGCGGCGGCACCAACGAGGTGCAGCGCGACATCATCGCCATGACCGCCCTCAAGCAGCCCGCCGCCGCGCGCTAGCTGTGCCCATCAGCGATGTGAGCGGGCCCTACGTGGTTACGCAAGCTGCCTCCTCCGGGCCTGACCCTCACATCGCACGAAAACCAAGGTACCCATCATGGATTTCACCCTCACCGAGGCGCAGCAGGATCTGGCCCGCCTCACCGCCGAGGTCACCGGCAAGCTGGTCACCGCCGACCGGCTGCGTGAGCTCGACAAGAACACCGACGCCGACGGCAACCGCACCGTGCGCTTCGACGCCGGCCTGTGGGACTCGCTCGCCGAGACCGGCGTGCTGGCCGCGGCCCTGCCGGAGAGCGTGGGCGGCAGCGACTTCGGCGTGCTCGAGCAGACCGCCATCCTGCGCGAGATCGGCAAGTCCGTCGCCCCCGTGCCCTACCTGTGGTCGATCGTGCTCGGCGCGGGCGCGCTCGCGCAGTTCGGCTCCGCCGCCCAGCGCGAACTGGCCGCCCAGGCCGCGACCGGCGAGGTCATCCTCACCGCCGCGCTGAGCGAGGAGCGCAACTGGGAGCCGGCCAAGCCCGTCACCACCGCCATCGCGGGCGACGGCTGGCAGCTCACCGGCCTCAAGACCACCGTGCCCTTCGCCCGCCAGGCGGCGCGAATCCTGGTGTCCGCCAGCGTCGACGGCGCCCCCGCCGTCTTCCTGGTCGACCCGTCGCACGCCTCGATGCGCATCGAGGACCAGATCGTCACCGACCGCTCCCCCGAGGCCGAGGTCGAATTCGCCGGCACCCCCGCCGAACTGGTGGGCACCCTCGAACAGGGCGGCGAGATCCTGACCTGGCTGCTGGAGCGCGCCTGGCTCGGCCTGGCCGCCACCCAACTCGGCGTCGTCGAGAAGGGCCTGGAACTGGTCGCCGACTACGCCCGCGAGCGCGAGCAGTTCAACCGCAAGATCGGCAGCTTCCAGGCCGTGGCCCAGCGCCTCGCCGACGGCTACATCGACGTGCAGGGCGTGCGCCTGGCCGTGCAGCAGGCGGCCTGGCGGATCGCCGAGGGCCTGCCCGCCACCGCCGAGGTGCACACCGCCAAGTTCTGGGCCGCCGAGGCCGGACACCGCGTCGCCCACACCGTGGTGCACGTGCACGGCGGCGTCGGCATCGACCGCGACCACATCGTGAACCAGTACTTCACGGCGGCCAAGCACAACGAGTTCGCGCTCGGCGGCGCGACCGATCACCTGCGCGCCCTGGGCTCCCTGCTCGCCGACGCGCAGTAAGAACGAACAACTCTCGTCATCTCAGGGGCTAGCCCCTGAGACCCCACGGCCCGGTTGGGCCTGGAGACTCGGCCGACCCTGCAAACGCGGCCGACGGCGAGGCGGTGGCTCCCATACCGGCCACTGCCTCGCCGTTTCCGTGTCACCACCTCGCCGTTCTCCGTGTCGGGGAACGGTTTGTGCCGTCACGGCACCAGCGGACCCACGAGAACCTGCTTGCCCTCGGCCCAGTTCCCCTGCCAGCTCAGTGCGGCGTCGTCGAGCTCCTTGCGAGCCCACAGCGCCAGCAGCAGATCGGACGCGGCGCCGGAGAGTTCGGCCACCGGCGCGCCCGGGCCGTAGGTCCAGCTGTCGCCGGTGTCGGTGGCGCGCACGCTGATCGCCGCGGTCGGCACGCTCGCCAGGCCGCGCAGGATCATGCGAGGCGTGAACAGTTCGAACACCTCGGTCACACCGTCGGCGGCGAGCGCCGGATCGAACGCCTCGGCCGTGCCCAGCGCATCCTGGCCGTCCCACAGGTGCATGAGGGTTTCCTGCGCGCGGCGACGCTGCCAGAAGCCGACCTTGCGCGGCATCTGCGAGGTGAAGGTCCAGGCCGGAGTCTCGGGATCGACCGACAGCGCGTCGATCATCGCCTTCGCCGTGCCGTCGTACCAGGTCCGCAGTCCCACCGGGTCCTTGGGCGCGGGCTCGCCCTGAAAGTCCCCCCGCTGCTCCAGGACCGCCGTGGTCACCCACAGATTCCCCTGACCGACATGGTCGGCCAGGTCATAGAAGGTCCAGTCGCCGCAGGACGGGACGGGCGTGGACAGCTCGACCTCCGGCGTGATCAGTTCGCCGAACTCGTTCAACTTCTCGCGCACAACGGCCAGGAAATCCATGCGGCTCACGCTAAACAGAGAAACCGCAGCGTGCCAGCCATATCCGGCCGGTGGTGCGCGAAATTCGGCCAAACCTCCGGTGTCGCGCGGATGCTCAGGACTCGAGTTCGCGGACCGAGAAGACTCGCTCCCCCACCTGTTCGGGGTGTTCGGGCGACGGCTCCAGCTCGCGCAGCAACGCCTCTCCGCGGGCGTCGCGGCGGATGGCGCGGCCCAGTTCGGCGGCGGCGCGATAGTGGGCCGGGGTGCGCAGGGTGTGCCGGACGGCGCGGGCGATGCGCTGCGGAGTGGCGGTGCGCGGCAGGACGATTCCGGCGTCGTGACCGCGGACGCGGGCGGCGTTGTCGGCATGGTCGCGACCGTGCGGGAGGACCACGACCGGCAGGTCGGCGGCGAAGGATTTCATCAGCGTGCCGTGGCCGCCGTGGGTGACGACCAGGCTGGCGTGGCGCATGATCTCGCGGTGCGGGGCGTCGCGCAGGACCGACACATTATGGGGCACACGGAGTTCGGCGGGATCGATCGCGGGTCCGGTGGTGATGACGCCGCGCACCGGTAGCTGGCCCAACGCCTCGGAAATTCTTTGCAGGCAGTCGGTTTGACGCTGGAACGTGGTGGACAACGCGACCAGCACCAGCGGATCGCCGCCGTCGGTCTGAGTCCAGGTGGTGTCGGCGACCCAGTCGGGTTCGTCGAGGATGGGGCCGACCCAGCGCACCCCGTCGGGTCCCTGACCGGGGAAATCGAAAGCGGCACTGGACAAGACGAGCTGACGGCGGGCCAGTCGCGCCTGATCCTGGTAGTGCGCCAGACGTTCCAGCCCGAAATCCGAGCGCAGGGCGTTGAGCTTGGGTAGCAGCTCCTCGTCCCAGCGCCGCTGCACCAGCGAACCGACCAAACGGTCACGTAGCCGCCCGACCGGTCCGTGCGCGGGCGCGAAGCCGCTGCCCGGCGGCGGACCGCCCTCCACCGGCAGCGGATAGACACCCGGGATCAGCACCGAGAACGGCGTCTCACAGGCCTGCGCGGCGACCATGGCGCCGAAGGCGAAGAACGAGGCCAGCACCAGATCGGGCCGATTCGCGTCGATCTCGTCGGCGGTGTCGCGCGCGAATCCGGCCCCGGCCCGGGGGCGCAGCCGCGCGCCCGTCGCGGCCACCGCCTCGGCCAGCGATTCCTCCGCCAGCACCGTCACCCGATGGCCCCGGCGCACCAGCCGTCGCACCACCCCCAGCTCGGGCGGAACCATTCCCCCGCTGCCGGTGAGGGCGATCAGATAGCTGTGGCTCATCGGGCACCTCCACCGGCAACTCTCGCACGACCGATGAGTTTCCCGCACCCGCTTCGTCCTCATCAGTACATCGAATGAGAGAGGGAACGCGCCACCATGCCGAGCAAGATGATCTTCATCAATCTGCCCGTCGCCGACCTGGACCGGTCCAAGCGCTTCTACGAGTCCGTCGGCTGGAAGGTGAATCAGGACTTCACCGACGGCAACGCCGCCTGCATCGTGGTCGACGACAACATTTGCGTCATGCTGCTGACGCACGAGTTCTTCACGACCTTCGGCCGCCGCCCGCTGGGCGACACCCGCGGCACCGTCGGCAGTGTCTACTCCCTCGCCCTGGGCAGTACCCACGAGGTCGACGCGCTGCTGGAGGCCGCTCTGGCCGCGGGCGGCCAGGAGGAGGTCAGCGCGGACCGCCGGGCCCAGGAATCCGAGGTCGGCATGTACGGCCGCACCTTCCTCGACCCCGACGGCCACCAGTGGGAACCGTTCTACATGGCTTATCCTGTGTGATCGATGCGCGCCGATTGTCCTGAGTCCGAAGGCCCCCACGGGATATCACTGGGCGCGTACATCAAACGGGAACGACTCCGCCACGGCATGACCCAGCGCGCCGTCGCCGAGGCGCTGCACATGTCCCGCAGCGGCTACGAGAAGATCGAGAACGGGCAGCGCCTCCCGCATCCCAGCATGCTCAACGCGCTGGCCGTGCTCTTCGAGATACCGGTGAACCGGCGGCGGGTGCTGTGGTCGATCGCCACCGGCGACGACCTGTCGGTGTCGGCCGCGGCCGGGGGCTCGGTGACCGACGGCATGCTGGCTTTCATGCGCAACCTGCGCGGCCCCGCCTCCCTGCACCAGGTTCCCGAGAACAATATCCTGGCGGCCAATGCGGTGGCCTGCCGCCTGTTCCCGTGGCTGGATCCGCGGCTCGGCGCTCCCGACCGCCCCCTCAACGTCATCGTCGCCACGATGAACGAACCTCGGGCATCCGAATACCTGGTCAACTGGGCCGATTTCGTTCACCGCCTGGTCTGGGCGCTCACGGAGTACTCCCTGGCGAACACCCCGGTCGAACGCGTCCGCGAGATCCGCGAAGCCTGCCGGTCGAGCCCCGAATTCGACCGCATCTGGAACACCCCGTGCCCACGCCGGATCCTCGACGACGATTCCCTCCTGCTCCGCGACCCCGCCACCGGAGTCGTCACGGAATACCAAATGGACTGCCTGCGCTGGGCGTTCCCGAACCGAGACGTGGAGCTCTTCAGCCTCACGCCCCGTCACCCCGACCCCGCCACGGCCGATCCCGACACCTCGGACATCGCCCTCTGGTAATCCGCAAATCCGGCTGCCACCCAATACGGGTGACCTGCTGATCTTGATCTTGGTCAGCCCGGCGGCGAGGGTAGAGGGACCGCGGGCCGGGTTCATGTCTACATCTGGACAGGAGGGGATCGGCCCGCGGAACACCCCCGGCGCGGGCGGCCGTGACAGCTTCCTGCCATCCGGTGAACCGGTGCTCCACTCCCGTGAAAACCAGGGTGGATCCATGGCTTTCAACGTTGCAGACCTTTTCGAGCACGCGGTCGACGCGGTCCCGGAGCGGACCGCCCTCATCTGCGAGGACCGCCGCCTCACCTACCGCGAACTCGACGAGCGGGCCAATCGGCTCGCCCACCACCTGGCCACCCGCGGCATCGGCCGCGGCGATCACGTCGGCGTCTACTCCCGCAATTCCATCGAAGCGCTGGAAACGATGCTGGCGACCTTCAAACTGCGCGCCGTATCGGTGAGCGTGAATTATCGGTATGTGGCCGACGAGGTGCGCTATATCGTCGAGAACGCGGATTTGAAAGCAATTATCCACGAAGCGGAATTCACCGAAATCATCGCCGAGGTACGCGACTCCGCTCCGGACCTGACCGAAACACTCGCCATCGGGACCGAATACGATGCCGCGCTCGCCGCCCAATCCCCGGAACGCGATTTCGGACCGCGCAGCGGCGACGATCTGTACATCCTCTACACCGGCGGCACCACCGGCATGCCCAAGGGCGTCATGTGGCGGCACGAGGACGTCTGGCGGACGCTCGGTGGCGGCATCAATCACGTGACCGGCGAATACGTCTCGGACGAATGGGAATTGGCGAGGAACGCCGCCGCCGCGCCCGAGGGGATCGTCATGGCCCCGCTCTCGCCGCTCATCCACGGTGCGGCGCAGTGGGCCGCCTTCATGGGTCTGAATGCCGGCGGCACAGTCGTTTTCGTCCCGCGGTTCGATGCGCACGAAGTCTGGCGGGCCGTGCAGCGGCACGGCGTCCATGTACTCACCGTGGTCGGGGACGCCATGGCCAAACCGCTGCTGGAGGCGTACCACGCGGGTCGGTACGAGGTTCCGACCCTCTGGGCGTTCAGCAGCCACGCCGCGCTGTTCTCGCACTCGCTCAAACAGCAGTACCTCGAGGCCTTCCCCGACCTGTTCATCACCGACGTGATCGGGTCCTCGGAGAGCGGCAGCACCGGTTTGTCCACGGTCACCAAGGATTCCGACCACACCCAGGGCCCGCGGGTGAAGTTCGGCGCGCAGTCCGCCCTGCTGGATGACGACGGGCGGCTCGTCGAGCCTGTATCCGGCGCGGTGGGCCGGATGGCGCGAACCGGCCACGTTCCACTCGGGTACTACAAGGACCCGGAGAAGACGAAGACGATCTTCTTCGAGGTCGACGGCAAACGGTATGTGGCGCCGGGCGATTACGCGCGCTACGAGGCCGACGGCACCGTCACCCTGCTCGGACGCGGCTCGGAATGCGTCAATACCGGTGGCGAGAAGGTCTTCCCGGAGGAGGTCGAGACGGCGTTGAAGTCCCATCCGGACGTCTTCGACGCGCTGGTCATCGGCATTCCGGACGAGCGGTTCGGGCAGGCCGTGGCCGCGGTGACGCAACCGCGACCCGGTGCGGTGATCGACCTCGCCGAGCTGGACGCACACCTGCGCACCAAGGTGGCGGGATACAAAGCGCCGCGCGGATATTGGCTGGTGGACGCGGTCATGCGGCAGCCCAGCGGCAAGGCCAACTATCCCGCCGCCAAGCGCTACGCGAGCGAGCACGCGGACGAGATGCGCTCGCCTCGCTGACGATCGAGCAGCGCCGACACGGTCCGCCGGTGTCGCTCAGCTCAGCAGCCCGAGTTCCCGCACCCGCACCCCGAGCTGGAAGCGGGTGCTGACCTCGAAGCGGGCCATGAGCTGAGCGACATAGCGCCGATAGGTGCGCAGCGACACCCCCAGCACTCGCGCCGCCGTCTCGTCCTTGGCCCCGGAGTGGAGCTGCTCGACCACCGCCAACGCGACCGAGTCCAGCCCCTCCCGCAGCTCCAGGTGGTCCCGCAACCTCCGCGCCGAATGCCAGGTGCTGGTGGCGAACTGGTGCACCACCCCGAGCAGGGCGGGCTCGGCCACCAGATACCCGCGCGGCTGCTGCCCCGGTGCGGCCGCCCACAGCGCCGCCCGCTCCCGATCGACGATCAGCGCATTGCAGAAGTCCGTGTCGGTCACCCGGATCTGCGAGCCGAGCGTGAACTGCCGCAGCACCGACTGCCGGCCCCGGCTGCCCACATAGGCCGTCGACAACAGCAGCCGCACCTTCTTCCCGGCCTCGTGCAACTGCCGGAAAACCGTGTCCTCCGCACCGTATTCGGTCTCCGGCCGCACCGGCCGGGCGATGGCCATCACGGCTTCGTGACGCACTCCCACCAGCATGCGGCGCAGGTTCTCCGCCCATTGCTCGTCCGCGTTCAGCTCGACGGTCACGACGCCCCTCCCCCGGGCTGCGGCGCCCGTGAACTCCCGTGCCGGAGAGCCTAGTTCGGGCGTAGCTCCGGGGGGAGACCGAAGAGGGGGAACAGCTTCTCGGTGTCGAGGAAGAAGGTGAGACCGGAGATGCGGTCGCCGGAGAGTTCCAGCGTGGTGATGGACCACGGGATCCAGACGCCGGGCTCGTCGCCGGGCTTGTAGTGGCCGAAGGCGGGCAGGCCGTTCGCGCCCTCCAAGGGCACCATCCGGGAATCGCGGCAGGCCTGGCCGGTGCCGAGCATGAAGGCGGCCACGTTCTCGGGGCCGGACACCCACAGCGAGAACGGCGGCATGGACAGGGCCACATCGGCTTTCAGCAGCTCGGTCAGGGCGCTCATGTCGTAGGCCTCGAAGGCCTTCACGAAGTCGTCGACCAGCTTGCGCTGCTGCTCGTTGCGCTCGTCGAAGGGATCGGAGACGGTGGCGGTCTCCTGCACCTTCGACATGGTGGCGCGGGCCCGCTGCAGAGCGCTGTTCACCGAGGCGGGCGAGACATTCAGCATGTCGGCGGTCTCGCCGGCGGAGAAGCGCAGTACCTCACGCATGATGAGGATCGCGCGCTGGCTGGCGGGCAGGTGCTGCACGGCGGCGACGAAGGCCAGGCGCAGGGTGTCCTTGGTGCTGGCGGCCTCGGCGGGGTCGGCGCCGAAGGCGAGCGCGTTCGGAATCGGTTCCACCCACACGTAATCCGGCTCCGGCGCGGGCAACTGCGAATCGGGCGTGGAGGGTCCGTTGAGGTCCATGGGCCGGGCCCGGCGCTGCGGGCCGTCCAGCATGTCCAGACAGACATTGGTGGCGATCTTGTACAGCCAGGAGCGGACGCTGGCCCGGCCCTCGAACGAGTCGTAGGACTTCCAGGCCCGCGTGAAGGTCTCCTGCACCGCGTCCTCGGCCTCGAACGAGGATCCGAGCATTCGATACGCGTAGGCGCACAGTTCGCGCCGATGGCTCTCGAAAGACCGCAGTACTTCATCCGATACGGTGCCGCCCACCTTCTCGCTCATGCCTGACAGCCTCGCACAGCCCACCGACAAGAAACACCCGTCGAAATGAGCGAATGCCCGCCCGCAGAAAGCGGACGGGCACTATTCACCCGCAACAAATCTCGGGCCGCGCCCACCTGCGACCGCAGGCCGGCGCACTCAACCCACAACAAACCTAGGGCCGTGCCCGCCTGCGACAGCAGGCGGGCACGGGAGGTTCGGAGAGCTGGGCCGAGCTACTTCGACGACGCCTGGGCGTGGTTGTCGGCCTCGCGGGCTTCGGTCTGGGCCTTGGCCCACTTGTAGTCCGGCTTGCCGGCGGGCGAGCGCTTGATCTCGTCCACGTACCACAGGCTGCGCGGCATCTTGTAGGAGGAGATCTCCTTGACCAGGGTCGGGCGCAGCTCCTCCAGGGTCGGACGGGCCTCGCCGCGGCAGGCCACGACCGCGACGACGCGGTTGCCCCAGCGCTCGTCCGGCACGCCGACGACCAGCGCGTCGAACACGTCCGGATGCGCCTTCAGCGCGCCCTCGACCTCTTCGGGGAAGATCTTCTCGCCACCGGAGTTGATCGACACCGAGCCGCGGCCGAGCATGGTGACGGTGCCGTCGTCCTCCACCCGGGCGAAGTCGCCGGGGATGGAGTAGCGCTTGCCGTTGAACTCCTTGAACGTCTCGGCGGTCTTGACCGGGTCGTTGTAGTAGCCGATCGGGATGTTGCCGGTGCGGGCGAGCATGCCGACCTGGCCGGAGCCGGGGGCGACCTCGTTGCCCTCCTCGTCGATGACCTTGGTGGAGCCGTCGATCTTCACGCGCGGGCCGCCGGTGTGGGTGGCGCCCTTGGTGGCCACGGCCAGACCGCCGAAGCCGGTCTCGGACGCGCCGATGGAGTCGGTGATGAGCGCGTTCGGGAAGCGCTCGATGAACTCGTCCTTGAGCACGGGCGAGAACAGCGCCGCGCTGCTGGCCAGCACCCACAGGGCCGAATGGTCGTAGGGCGCACCGGTTTCCGGGTTGCCCTCGGCGAGCGCGTCCAGGATCGGGCGGGCCATGGCGTCACCGGTAATGAAGATCATGTTGACCCCGTGGTTCTGCACCGCGCGGCAGACGCCGTGGCCGCTGAACTCGGGCAGCATGACGGCCTTGCCGCCGTCGAAGAGGCTGTGCAGGGTCGCGGTGAACGCGCCGCCGTGGATCAGCGGCGGGATCGGGTAGCGCACCATCGGGGCGCTGCCGCTGGCGCCGCCCTTGGACTGCTGCCACTCGTCCTCGACGAATTCACCGGTGTAGAAGTTGATGCCGCCGCCGAGCACGCGCCACCAGTCCTCCTGCCGCCACATGACGCCCTTGGGCATACCGGTGGTGCCACCGGTGTAGATCATCATGATGTCGTCGGAGGTGCGCTCCTCGAAGTCGCGCTCGCCGTGCGAGGAGGCCAGGGCCGCCTCGTATTCGACGGCGGTCGGGGGCAGCGGCAGGTCGGTGCCGTCCTCGACGGTGATCACGGTCTTGATCGCGGGCACGTTGGGGACCACGTTGGCCACCTTGTCGCTGTAGCGACGCTCGTGCAGCAGCGCGACCATGTCCGAGTTCTCGAAGATGTACTGCAACTCGTTCTCAACGTAGCGGTAGTTCACGTTGATCATGACTGCCCGCGCCTTGAAGATGGCCACCATGGCCTCGACGGCCTCGATGGTGTTGCGCGAGTAGACGCCGACCTTGTCACCCGGCTGCACTCCCTGTTCCTGCAGGTAGTGCGCCAGCCGGTTGGCACGGTCCTCCAGCTCGGCGTAGGTGACCGAGCGGGTGTCGTCAACCAGCGCGACACGTTCCGGCATGAGGTCGATGGTGTGCTCGACAAGGTCCGCAATGTTGTAGCTCACAGGGACCAAAATAGAACGTGTTCCTGTGTGTGACAAGCCACTGTTTTCGCACCCGTCCCACTGAGCGGAAGTGCCCCCCTGTCACAACAGTACGGTGACGTACCCCCGGATGGGGACAAACAGAAAGAGCGCACCCCGCTCAGCAGGGCGCGCTCTTCCGGACCGCACCGGTTCTTACGACTCGATGAGCGGCTTCAGCTTCTCGAACTGCTCCACGTCGCGGACGCCGACCAGCATCATGGTGACGCCCGCCTGCTCCCACACCTTCAGCTGGTCACGGACCTGCGCCTCGTTGCCGATGATGGTGGTGTCGAGGATCAGCTCGTCGGGCACCACCGCCGCGGCCTCGTCCTTGCGGCCGGTGCGGAAGAGCCGGGTGATCTCGTCGACCTGCTCGCCGTAGCCCATGCGCCGGTACACCTCGGCGTGGAAGTTGAGTTCCTCCGCGCCCATGCCGCCGATGTAGAGCGCCATGAACGGCCGCAGCCGATCCAGTTCGGCCTTGGGATCGTCGGTGAGGATGACCTGCGCGGTGGCCGCGATCTCGAAGTCCTCGCGCGAGCGCCGCGCGCCCGGCCGGGAGAAGCCCTCGTCGAGCCATTCGTTGTACATGTCGGCCAGCCGCGGCGTGTAGTAGATGGCCAGCCAGCCATCGGCGATCTCCGCGGTCAGGGCCACGTTCTTGGGCCCCTCGGCGCCGAGCCAGATCGGCACGTCCGAGCGCAGCGGGTGGGTGATCGACTTGAGCGGCTTGCCGAATCCGGTGGCGCCGGGACCGCTGTAGGGCAGCGGGTAGTGCGGGCCCGCACTGGTCACCTTGCCCTCGCGGGCCAGCACCTGCCGCACGATCGAGACGTACTCGCGGGTGCGGGCCAGCGGCTTGGCGAAGGGCTGGCCGTACCAGCCCTCGACCACCTGCGGGCCGGAGACGCCGAGGCCGAGGATGTGCCGGCCGCCGCTGAGGTGGTCGATGGTCAGCGCGGCCATGGCGGTCGCGGTGGGGGTGCGGGCCGACATCTGCACGACCGAGGTGCCCAGCCGGACCCGGCTGGTGCCGGAGCCGTACCAGGCCAGCGGGGTGAAGGCGTCCGAGCCCCACGATTCGGCGGTGAAGACGGCGTCGAAGCCGGTCTCCTCAGCAGCCGCGATCAGCTCCCGCGTATTGGCGGGCGGCTGCGCGCCCCAATATCCGAGTTGCAAGCCAAAGCGCATTTCCGTGTTCCTTCCTAGAACATCCGGGACCGTTCGTCAGGGCCGCAGCCCGTACTCTTGCCACCGTCACTAGAACCTGTTCTACTCGATCTCGTGACTCTGGGGAACACCGAAGTACTGTCCGCACCGCTGCGGATGCAATTCGACTACACCCGCTCCACCGGTCCGACCATCGGGCGCTTCCTCACGGAATTGCGCGCCGGCAAGGTCGTCGGGGTGCGGGGTTCCGATGGGCGCGTGATCGTGCCGCCCGCGGAATACGATCCGAAGACCGCCGAACCGCTGACGGAATTCGTCGACGTCTCCGACGTCGGCACCGTGCAGACCTGGTCCTGGGTGGCCGAGCCGCTCCCGAGCCAGCCGTTCGACCGGCCCTTCGCCTACGCGCTGATCAAGCTGGACGGCGCGGACACCGCCATCCTGCACGCGGTGGATGTGGCGAGCCCCGCCGACATCAGCACCGGCATGCGCGTGCGGGCCCGCTGGGCGGCCGAGCGCACCGGCGACATCCACGACATCGTGGCCTTCGAACCGGGCGAGACCTCGGCTCCGGCAACGGCGTCCACCGCCGACGCGGAGCCGGTCACCGGCATCGTGACCCCGATCGACTTCTCGGTCAAGCACACCGCCGCACCGCAGGAAGCCGTCTTCCTGAAGGGCCTCATGGAGGGCAAGCTGCTGGGCGCCCGCGCGAAGCTGGACGGCAAGGTGTACTTCCCGCCGCGCGGCGCCGACCCGCGCGACGGCTCGCCGACCGACGACTTCGTCGAGGTGTCCGACAAGGGCATCGTGACCACCTTCTGCATCGTGAACGTGCCGTTCATGGGCCAGCGCCTGAAGCCGCCGTACGTGGCCGCCTACGTGCTGCTCGACGGCGCGGACATTCCCTTCCTGCACCTGGTGCTCGGCGTCGAAGCGAGCGAGGTCCGGATGGGCATGCGAATCGAGGCGGTGTGGAAGCCGCGCGAGGAGTGGGGCCTGTCCATGGCCAATATCGACCACTTCCGGCCGACCGGCGAACCCGACGCCGACTACGACAGCTTCGCGCACCACCTGTAGAGAGGCGCTGAAATACCTTGAGTAACACAGCAACCGACATCGCGGTGGTGGGCTTCGCCCACGCGCCGCACGTGCCGGAGACCTTCGGCACCACCAATGGCGTGGAAATGCTCGCGCCCTGCTTCGACGAGCTCAAGCAGAAGCTCGGCGTCGGCGTGTCCGATATCGATTTCTGGTGCTCCGGCTCCTCGGATTACCTTGCCGGACGCGCGTTCTCGTTCATCTCGGCGATCGACTCCATCGGCGCGGTGCCGCCGATCAACGAGTCGCACGTGGAGATGGACGCGGCCTGGGCGCTGTACGAGGCGTGGGTGAAACTCCGCTCCGGACAGGCGCAGACGGCGCTGGTCTACGGCTTCGGCAAGTCCTCGGCCGGTACCCTGCGCCAGATCCTGGGTCTGCAGACCGACCCGTACCTGGTGGCGCCGCTGGGCGTGGACTCGCTGTCCATGGCCGGCCTGCAGGCCCGCGCGGGCCTGGACGCGGGCCGCTGGACCGAGGCCGACATGGCCGCGGTAGCCGCCCGTACCACCGGCGGTGACATCGACAAGCTGCTGGCCGCGCCGAAGATCAACGATCCGCTGCGCGCCCACGACATCGCCCCCATCACCGATGGCGCGGCCGCCATCGTGCTGGCCGTCGGCGACCGGGCCCGCGAACTGTGCGAGCGTCCGGCCTGGCTGACCGGCATGGCGCACTACATCGACTCCCCCGTGCTGGGCGCCCGCGACCTCACCGTCTCGGAGTCCGCGGCCAAGGCGGCGAACGCCGTAACCGGCGGCGACGCGAGCGGTTTCGATGTGGCCGAGCTGCACGCGCAGTTCAGTCACGAGGAGCTGATCCTGAAGCAGGCCATCGGCCTGAACGGGGACACCCGGATCAACCCGTCCGGCGGCGCGCTGTCGGGCAACCCCATGTTCGCGGCCGGACTGGAGCGCATCGGCTTCGCCGCCCGCGAGATCATCAATGGCACCGCGAATCGCGCACTGGCGCATGCCGCCAGCGGCCCCGCGTTGCAGCAGAACCTGGTGGCCACCCTGGAGGCACGTTCATGAGCTACGCAGCTGCCGTCCTCGGCACCGGACAGACCCATCACGTGACCAAACGGTCCGATGTATCGATGGCCGGAATGATCCGCGAGGCCATCGACCGGGCTCTCACGGACTCCGGCCTGACCATGGCCGATATCGACGCCGTGGTCATCGGCAAGGCCCCCGACTTCTTCGAGGGCTCCATGATGCCGGAGCTGTTCCTCTCGGACGCGCTGGGCGCCACCGGAAAGCCGCTGCTCCGGGTGCACACCGCCGGTTCCGTCGGCGGTTCCACCGCCGTGGTCGCGGCCAACCAGGTCCAGGCCGGCGTGCACCGCCGGGTGCTGGCCGTGGCGTGGGAGAAGCAGTCCGAGTCCAACGCCATGTGGGCGCTGTCGAACCCGGTGCCGTTCACCATGCCGGTCGGCGCGGGCGCGGGCGGCTACTTCGCCCCGCACGTGCGCGCCTACATCCGCCGCTCCAACGCCCCGCTGCACGTGGGCGCCATGGTCGCGGTGAAGGACCGCCGCAACGGCGCGCGGAACCCGTTCGCGCACCTGCACCAGCCCGACATCAGCGTGGAATCGGTGATGGCGTCCCAGATGCTGTGGGACCCCATCCGTTTCGACGAGACCTGCCCGTCCTCGGACGGCGCCTGCGCCATCGTGATCGGTGACGAGGAATCGGCCAAGGCCGTGGAGGCGCAGGGCAAGAAGGTCGCGTGGGTGCACGGCACCGCCATGCGCACCGAGCCGCTCGCCTACGCGGGCCGCGACCAGGTGAACCCGCAGGCCGGTCAGGCCGCGGCGGCGGCGCTGTGGAAGCAGGCCGGGATCACCAACCCGCTCGAGGAGATCGACGCGGCCGAGATCTACGTCCCGTTCTCGTGGTTCGAGCCGATGTGGCTGGAGAACCTGGGCTTCATGCCCGAGGGCGAGGGCTGGAAGCTCACCGACGCCGGCGAGACGGCCATCGGCGGGAAGCTGCCGGTCAACCCGTCGGGCGGCGTGCTGTCCTCCAACCCGATCGGCGCGTCCGGCATGATCCGTTTCGCCGAGGCCGCCAAGCAGGTCATGGGCCGCGCGGGCGACTACCAGGTGGAGAACGCGCGCAAGGCCTTCGGCCACGCGTACGGTGGTGGCTCGCAGTACTTCTCGATGTGGGTCGTCGGTAGCGAGCAGCGATGACCACCACCACCGAACACCCCGCACGGGTGGCGGGCGCGGCCTCGCAGGCCGCGGTGCGCGCCAAGGACAAGGACGCCTGGGTAGCGCTGTTCGCCGCCGACGGCATCGTGGAGGATCCCGTCGGCCCGTCCTTCTTCGATCCCGAGGGCGTGGGACACCGTGGCGCGGAAGCGATCGCGGCGTTCTGGGACAAGGCGATCGCCCAGACCGAGTCGATCGAGTTCCTCTTCGACGACTCGTTCGCGTGCGGGCGTGAGGTCGCCTATACCGGCCGCATCCGCACCACCATGGGTGGGCACATCATCGATGCCGAAGGCGTCTTCACCTACAAGGTGGACGAGGACGGCAAGATCCTTGCCCTGCGCGCGTTCTGGGAAACCGACCGCGCCATGGCGACGACGAAGAAGGCCTAGCGCCTCGAAAACCGAAGCGGGCGACTGGATTCATCCAGTCGCCCGCTTCTCTTTGTCTCCGCCCTGAGGAGTGAGAGGGGTACAGGGCGGATCAAACCATCAGTGCCTCAGTGCTTTACAGGGCAGCCGCCCTTGTAATCCACCTGGAACTCCTTGATGCCGTTCAGCCAGCCCGAGCGCAGGCGCTTGGGGTCGCCCAGCTTGCTGATGTCGGGCATGTGGTCGGCGATGGCGTTGAAGATGATCTCGATCTCGAGTCGAGCCAGGTTCGCGCCGATGCAGAAGTGCGCGCCGGTACCGCCGAAGGACAGGTGCGGGTTCGGGTCACGCAGGATATTGAAGGTGTACGGGTCCTCGAACACCTCTTCGTCGAAGTTGGCCGAGCGGTAGGACAGGATGACCCGCTGACCCTTCTTGATCTCCACGCCGCCGACCTCGACGTCCTCGAGCGCGGTGCGCTGGAAGGAGCTGACCGGGGTGGCCCAGCGGATGATCTCGTCGGCGGCGGTCTTGGGCCGCTCCTTCTTGAAGAGCTCCCACTGGTCGGGGTTCTCCATGAAGGCGATCATGCCGTGGGTGGTGGCGTTGCGGGTGGTCTCGTTGCCCGCGACGGCCAGCATCATGACGAAGAAGCCGAATTCCTCGGGCAGCAGCGCCTCGCCGTCCATGTCGGCGTTGATCAGCTGGGTGACGATGTCGTCGGCCGGGCAGGCGCGGCGGGCTTCGGCCATCTGGTACGAGTAGCCGAGGATCTCGGTGGAGGCGACCACCGGGTCGGCGTTCGATTCCGGATCGTCGTAGCTGGTCATATCGTTGGACCACTGGAAGAGCTTCATGCGGTCTTCCTGCGGCACACCGATCAGCTCGGCGATGGCCTGCAGCGGCAGCTCGGCGGCCACCTGCTCCACGAAGTCGCCGTTGCCGGACTCGACGGCGGCCTTCACGATGGACTCCGCGCGGGCGGTCAGCTCGGCGCGCAGGCCGTTGATGACGCGCGGCGTGAAGCCCTTGGAGATGATCTTGCGGAGCTTGGTGTGCTCCGGGGCGTCCTTGTTCAGCAGAACGAAACGCTGCAGATCGATCTGCTCACGGGTGATGTCATCCTGGAACCGCGGGATGGCGGTGTTCTCGTAGGTGGAGAACACGTCATCGCGGCGCGAGACGGTCTTCACATCGGCATGCTTGGACAGCACCCAGAAGCCGTCGTCGGTGAACCCACCGACCTCCGGCGACTTCGGGTTCCACCAGATAGGCGCAGTTTTGCGCAGTTCGGCAAGCTCCTCGGCCGGCACTCGCTTCGCCCAAATTTCGGGGTCGGTGACGTCGAATCCATCCGGCACTCCGGGCCGGGCTGCAGTGTCAACCACCAGCAGTCTCCTTTGACCAACTGAAACACGTTCTACCGCTATTGAAGCACAGGGGGTAGAACAAGAGAAGGGACTAGGTAATAGTCCGGAACAGACTTACGTTACTGGTCGTGAACTCGTTGCAGTTCTGATCCGGAAGGAAAGACAATGGGTACTCCCGTCATCGTCGAGGCCGCGCGCACCCCGATCGGCAAGCGCAACGGCTGGCTCGCCGGCCTGCACGCCGCCGAGCTGCTCGGCGCCGCACAGCAGGGCGTGCTCGAGCGCGCGGAGCTGAACCCGGCTCTGGTCGAGCAGGTCGTCGGCGGCTGTGTCATGCAGGTGGGCGAGCAGGGCAACAATGTCACTCGCACCGCTTGGCTGCACGCCGGACTGCCGTGGCAGACCGGCGCCGTCACCATCGACAACCAGTGCGGTTCCGCGCAGCAGGCCGCGGGCATGGTGGCCGGCCTGATCGCCACCGGCGCCATCGAGGTCGGCATGGCCTGCGGCATCGAGTCCATGAGCCATGTTCCGTTGGGCGCCAACGTCGGAACGCACGCCGGGCCGCGCCGCCCCGCGTCGTGGGACATCGACATGCCCAACCAGTTCGAGGCCGCCGAGCGAATCGCCAAGCGGCGCGGCATCACTCGTGACGACGTCGAGGAGCTGGGCGTGCGTTCGCAGCGGCTGGCCGCGCAGGCGTGGGCCGAGGGCCGCTTCGACCGCGAGGTGCTGACCATCAAGAACGCCCCGCAGGTCGACAAGGAGGGCAACCTCACCGGCGAGTTCGCCGACATCAGCAAGGACCAGGGCCTGCGCGCGACCGACCGCGAGGGCCTGGCGAAGCTGAAGCCGGTGCTGGAGGGCGGAATTCACACCGCCGGTACGTCCTCGCAGATCTCCGACGGGGCCGCCGCGGTGCTGCTGATGGACGAAAAGGCCGCGCAGCGTGAGGGTTTGCGTCCGCGCGCCCGCATCGTCTCGCAGTGCCTGGTCGGCGGCGAGCCGGAATTCCACCTCGACGGACCCGTGCAGGCGTGCGAGCGACTGCTCGAGCGTTCCGGCATGAGCATCTCCGATATCGACTTGTTCGAGATCAATGAGGCTTTCGCTTCCGTGGTGCTGTCGTGGGCCTCGGTGCACAAGCCGGATTTCGATCGCGTGAATGTCAACGGCGGTGCGATCGCGCTGGGCCACCCGGTCGGCAGCACCGGATCCCGCTTGATCACAACGGCTTTGCACGAGCTGGAGCGCACCGACAAGAGCACCGCCATGATCCTGATGTGCTGCGGCGGGGCCCTCGCGACGGGCACGATCATCGAACGGATCTAGTCCCTCAACGATTTTCGGCCAGGTTGAACGTTCATCCGTCTCGCCGTGAGACGTGGCGTACGCCACACAAAATCCGGTACAGACAAGAAGATGATCCGTCAGCTATCTTATGGCTACCTCTGGCCCGTCCGGGAAGACCCCCGCGACGGGCCAGAACCGGGGCTCTTAAGCCCTTGGCAAGAACCGGGGGGGTTGGCCCGCAAACGCCCAAGCCACAGCGGGTGAACCGGATCACCGCCTAGAAGCTTCAAGGAAATCGCGAATCAGGCGTAGGTTTTCAGTTACTGAGCCGCTAATATCAATGATACGTATCCGAGATAACGACTGTTAGTACAGCGAAGGGAATTGGGCGGCTCACAATGGCTGATTTCGCGGCGCGGCTGAACAAGCTGTTCGAAACCGTGCATCCCCCGGGGCGTAAGCCGCACACGAACGCAGAGGTGGCGGCCGCTTTGACGGCATCCGGCCACCCGATCTCGAAACCGTATCTGTCGCAGTTGCGGTCGGGACAGCGCACGAACCCGTCGGATGAGACGGTGGCTGCTCTGGCAAAGTTCTTCAAGGTCAAACCGGACTACTTCTTCAACGACATCTACGCGGCGAAGATCGATCACGATCTCGAGCTGCTGTCCCAGCTGCAGGGCTATGGACTCCGTCGTCTGTCGAGCAGGGCGTTCGACCTGTCCGAAGAATCTCAGAATCTCCTCACGTCTATGGCGGAGAAGTTGCGGGCAAGCGAAGGTTTGCCCGAAATTCCTCCGGATGGCACGGAATAAGCGCTGCCACAGAGCAACACAGTGCGGCTAGCTCGGAGGCCGCACTGTGTTGGTTTGTTACAGGGCTTGCTTCAGACCGGACATAAGGCGGTCGCCGGTGCTGCTTGCAGGGCAGTACCGGCGTCCCCGCCGGACCATGCGGTCCGTGTGAAGGATGTTGCACCGGTCTCAGCGCGCTGAGGCCATGTGGCGCAGACCCCTGCGCTGGTGCAGTATGCACAAAACTGGCATAACGCTGTCCAGGTGCACCCGGATGGCCGAATCAGTTGTTTTGTGCACTATGTCGTTTTGTGCACTGTGAGTGTTTCGGCCCATTGCACTAACCGCGACAAGCAAGAGTGACAACTTCAAGTGACAAGCAAAGTCCCGTACCACGCACGGCGGGTTCGGTGAGACGAAACCTCGGATACGAAGTCTCATCGAGAAGGCCCGACGGAATGCCACGCCCATGGCAATCACGCGAGGTGCGGGACTTGCGCATTTGCGACAAGATCTCAAATCGGTCGGTGATCTCCGCGTGATCAACTTCGAGGCCCTTCCGAACGGTAATGCCCGCCCGCCTCGAAAGGTAATGGAAGAGTAATGTCTACCGCTTGGCGGACCCCGGAACCGCGGCCCGCGCCGGCGCCGCGTCATAGGCGCGGGCGATGGCCTGCACCCAGCCGCGCGGGCTGACACCCGCGGGCGGCGAGATCCAGCGGCCGTCGATCATCGCCTCGCCGAACGGATTTCGCGCCCACTCGGCCACCCGCCGCGCCCGCTCGGCCACCGAGACCGGCGGCTGACCGGCCGCGGCCAGCTCCACACCGCCGCCGGACTGCAGGTAGAGCGCGTCCATGATCTGCGCGACCTGGTCCGATGCCTTGAGCTGGGTACCCGAACCGGTCTGTTCGTGCGCCACCACCTCCGGGAACCGGGCGATCAACACCCGGTGCAGGGTGTGAATCTGCTTGAGCAGCACCCGCGCCCGCCACCACAGCTCGATCACGATCCACACCGCGCCGATGGCGATGAGCAGCGCCGCGATCTGCCATATCGGCCAGAACCAGCCCTCGTCACCCGGATTCGGCACGGGCTCGTCGTTCACCTCGCGGCGAATCGACAGGGCGGCCAGCAAGCCGACCACCCCGGTGCCGGTCGTGTACAGCGCGATGCCGCGGCCGAGGGTGGTCCAATCCAGGTTGCGCACACCGGTGATCACGATGAAGACGCACTCCACCAGCACGATCGCCCAACCGAAGGTGACCGACCAGAGCAGGGTCAGCAGCATGGCGAGCGCGCCGCCGCCATAGATCATCATGGCGATCTGGCGCAGATTGCGACGCGACACCACCGGCCACGCGGCCGACGCCACCACCGAGGTGGCGGTGGCGAACATGATCCACGCCGCCGTCACCACCCGATCGCCCAGCCACATACCGTGCACACCGTTCGGCATCAGATGGTCAACGGCCAGACCGATTTCCGGCACTCCGACCGTCGCCGCCAGCGCCACCGCGGCCACCGCGATGACGATCGCGACCCGAGCCGTGGTCGCCGGTTTCACCAGCACGCGCCCGACGCGTGCGCCCGAGGCCATCCACACCAGCATGGCCACCAACCAGAAGGTCATGCCGCGTCCTTTCGGAGATGCCCCAGGGCCCCTATGTGATTACGCAAGGTGCCGCCTCCGGGGCCTGACTCGGTCATCCCAGCGCCTCATCGAATCGAAGGACCGAGACGCCAGCGCCCCGGCTGTTGAACACCCGCAGGCGGGTCATCAGCATGCTCGCGAAAGTCTCCGCTTCCCATTCGCACTGCTCGTCGTCGCCCAGATCGATGGCCTTCTGATGCGCGCGCTGGCTGAGCATGTAGGCGATCAGATCGTCGCTGGCCTCCAGCACCACCTCGGTCGCCGCCTCGCCCGGATGATCGAAGACGATGTGGCCGAGCTCGTGCGCGAGGGTGTGCTCGCGGCTGGGCAGCGCCTGCGCCAGCACGATCACGTCCCGGTCCGGATAGCTGCGGCGCTGGCCGCAGACGCCCGGACCCAGTGTGGCGCTGGCTATCTCGATCGGCCGCCGCCGCTCGGCGGAGATGGCGAGCACCACCTCGTCCAGGTCGGTGGCGTCGAAGTCGGCCGCCACCGCGCATACCGCGTCCACCGCGGCGGCCACCCGGCGGTAGGACCCGAGGCTATGAGCCTTGCTCTCGGTCATCGCGGTCCCCTCATGCCCTCGGTCCGAAGAATGCCGCGCGGGCGGCGTCGACCCGCCCCTGCGCCGCGGACGCGCTCTGGAAACTGACCGCACCCGACCCGGTGCCCGCCAGCGCCATGGCGATCATGCCGCCGATCACCGACAGCGGCTTCCACGGCGGCAGCGGCGAGTTGTGCGAGGTCGGCTTCACATCCGGATCCGGTTGCGCCAGAACGGGAGCGGGCTTCGGCGCGGGGGGCGCCGGCGCGGCGGGGACGGCCTCCGGCGCGGGCTCGGCGACCACCGCGGGCAGCGCCGGAACGGCCGGGGGCTGCGGAATCTCCAGCGGAACCGGCGGCGCCGCGGGTGCGGCGGGCGGCGGAATCAGCAACAGCAGCAACGGTGAGGCGCAGATGGCGGCGGAACCGATGCCCGCCGAACCCACGGCCGCGGAACCGACGGCGGCCGAACCGAGCTCGGCCGAGCCCGCGCCCAGGCCTCCGACACTGGCGGAACCGAGGGCGGCGGAACCGGCGCCGGTCGAACCGCTGGCCGCCGAACCCACCCCCGACCCCGCGCCGGCCGAACCGGCGGCCGAACCCATACCGGCGGAACCGGCACCCGAGCCGAGGCCGGCGCCCAGACCGGCCGAGCCGGCGAGCGCGGAACCCACTCCGGAGGAACCGATTCCGGCGGAACCGACGGCCGCGGATCCGGTGCACAGGGCCGCCGATCCGGCCGAGCCGACGGCCGCGGAGCCGACCGCGGCGGAACCCGTTGCGGCCGAGCCGGTGCCGAGCAGCAGCGCCAGTAGCGCGGAGCCGGTGCCGACTCCCGCCGAGCCGACTCCAGCCGAGCCCAGGCCCAGCGCCAATCCGGTGCCCAGTCCGGCCGAACCGACGGCGGCGGAGCCGGTGCCCAGCACAGCCGAGCCGGTGGCGGCGCCGGCGGAACCGGTGCCCGCCACGGCGGAACCCAATCCCGCGCCGGCGGAACCGGTTACGGCCGAACCGCTGCCGAGCGCCGCCGAACCGGTGCCGCCCAGCACGGCGCCCAGGCCCGCGGAGCCGACCGCTGCCGAGCCGACGCCCAGTCCGGCCGAGCCGGTACCGAGGCCGAGCAGAATGGAGAGCAGGTCCTGGGGCCCGGCCACCGGGGCGGCGGGCACGGTCACGGCCTGCGACCGCGGAGCCCCCGGCAGCGACTGCGGGGCCACGGACCGGGGCTGCGCCGGATCCTGCCCGGTGGGTGCGGGGTCGAGTGGGATGCCCGGCTGCGCGTCGGCGGCAGCGGGCCCGAGCAGTGCCGAACCGGCGACAGCCGCTATCACTGCCGCCAGTCGCATTGCACGATCCACGATCATGCGACAGCCATCCCCTCATCGGTACCGCGCACTTGGCTTCTCTCCGCACCAGGGGTACGGAATCCCGATCCGCGACAGGCGGTTCGGGACAGGTTTCGAGCTCACACTGTCGCCCCGATTGCCGGACTGTTGCGGAACGCGGTCATCGTACCGGTCGCTACCTGATTCCGCACAAGTCCCGATCGCATTAGGGGTGCTCGCAAACCGTACGCCTGCGCTTACCCCCGCGTAGCCAATATCACCAAGCGCCCCAGGCCAATTGACCCGAACCGGTGCCTCACCCCCACCCCTCACAGCCGAATCCTGGCGACCGAGAGGTTTCACCGCCGTTCAGATTGCCGACAATTCAGACAGATCGCAGCAACCATCCAAACGGCGATCGCCCCCCAACGCGCGAAGCCGCCCCCGGGCGAGAGGTTCCGGGAGCGGCTCGGTGCGCCGGACATGCGGCGCGCGATGGATCCGATGGTGTGCGGATCCGGAGTGCGCGGCCGGGCTGTGGTGGCCGCGCACGTCGGGGGCGTCAGGCCGAAGTCGTGACGCGGTACTTGTTGAGGCTGTCGATGCGCTCGACGGCCTCGGTGATGATGCTGTCCATCAGGTCCGCCACGCTCGGCAGATCCTCGATGATGCCCGCGACCTGACCCGAGGCGAGCACACCGGCTTCGGTGTTGCCCTCCACCAGACCGGCCTTCAGGTACATGGCGGTGTTCGCGCCCATGATGACCTGCGACCAGGTGAGGTCCTTGTGCTTGCGGGTGTTGAGGCCCTCCTTGGCCAGCGTCGTCCACTTCATGCCGGTCATCGACTTGAACTTGGCGGCGTTGACCAGCGCGGCGTACAGGCCACGGATGTTGCCCGAGTGCTCGAGCTTCTCGACCAGCTCGGTCTTGAGCACGCGGTGCGGCATGCCGTCGACCTTGAGCGAGACCACGGTGTCCTGCAGCCCGCGCTTGAGGTACTCCTGCTTCACCGAATCCGGCACGCTGGAGTCCTGGGTCAGCAGGAAGCGGGTGCCCATGGCGACACCGGCCGCGCCGTAGGACAGCGCGGCGGCCAGGCCGCGGCCATCGAAGAAGCCGCCACCGGCCACGACCGGGATGTCGACGGCGTCCAGGACGGACGGCAGCAGCAGGGTGGTCGCGACGGAACCGGTGTGGCCACCGCCCTCGCCGCCCTGCACGATCACGGCGTCCGCGCCCCAGGAGGCGACCTTCACCGCGTGCTTCGCCGCGCCGATGGACGGCATCACGACGACGCCGTTGTCCTTCAGCTTCGCGATCAGCTCCTTCTTGGGAGCCAGCGCGAACGAGGCCACCTTCACGCCGTCGCGGATCATCATGTCGATGCGGTCCGGAGCGTCCGACAGGTCGGCGCGGATGTTCACGCCGAAGGGCTTGTCGGTCTTGGCCTTGGTCTTGGCGATGGCCACCTCGAGCTCGTCGAGGTCCATGGTCGCCGAGGCCAGGATGCCGAGGCCGCCCGCGTTGGCGGTGGCCGCGACCAGACCGGGTCCGGCGACCCAGCCCATGCCGGTCTGCACGACCGGGTGCTCGATGCCGACCAGTTCGGTCAGCGGCGTCTTCAAACGCTGGGCGGTCATGCCGTCACTTCCTTCTCGCGGAAACCCTTCGGGTCCAGCACGGTCCGGATAATGGTGAGCTCTTCCTCGGTCGGCAGCCGGGTCTCGCCCGCCTCGGCCAGACCGGCGACCTCGAAGGACGTGTTCTCCGCGACCTCGTCCGCGGTCACACCGGGGTGCAGCGACAGCGCGCGCATGGTGTGGTCCGGGCCGTTGTAGTCGAACACGCCCAGGTTCGAGACCACCCGGTGCAGGTGGTGGAACCGGTAGGCCGGGTTCTCCGGATCGATCTTGTCGTAACCGATGCCGGAGACGATGTCGACCTGGTCCACGAACACCCGCTTGTTGTGCTTGGGCACGAAGTAGCTGGTGGCGTGGTTGATGGTGTTGCCCGGCGCGCCGCGCACACCGAACATCTGGCGGGTCGGCTGCTGCAGCGGGCCGAACGCCGACAGGTTCTGGTTGCCGAAGCGGTCGAGCTGGTTGGCGCCCATGACCACGTGGCGGCGACCGGAGTTCACGACGTCGAAGACCTTCGAGAACGGGATCCAGCCCTCGATGGGAGCCTTGCCGCCGATCGGCGGAACCTCGGCGAAGAACAGCGCCTCACCGTCGGACAGCAGCAGGTCGGGCTCGAAGGTGAGCCGCGCCAGACGCGCGCCGATGGTGGTGACGGTGGACATCGGGGAGGCCATGATCTCGCCCGCGCCCCGGAAGATCTCGGCGGCCGCGACGACGCAGATCTCCGCCCGAGTGAGCCCACCCGTCTCCCCGCCGCCGCCCCTGTGGGAATCGCTACGCGATGCAGTGCTGTTGGTGTCGCTCATTACTTCTGCTCCTCGGCGAAAGCCTTGACGGCGGCCTGGTATTCGGCCTCGGACACGTCCAGGTAGCGAGCCTTGAACTCGGCCCACGACTCGGGCGTCTTGGCGGCCTCGACGTAGTGGCGCTGGAACTTCTCGTCGCGGCCGTAGCCGCCGGAGAAGGTGAAGTGCGCGCCGCCGGGAGCCTCGACGACCCCGTCGACCATCATGCGGTTGAGGATGAGGGCCTGCGTCGGAACGGCTTTCACCAGTTCCTCGGTCTCGACCAGGCGGTCCACCGACAGGTAGCGCTTCTCGGCCGAGAGCATGTACAGGTCGTCCATGTACGGGTCGACGCCGGTGTAGGCGGCGTTGCCGTGCTTGTCGCCCAGGTCCAGGTGCACGAAAGCGGCGTCCAGGTTCAGCGCGGGCATGGCGACCAGGGTCTCGGTCTTGCCGTCCGTCTCGTAAGGCGACTGAACGGTTTTCAGCTCGCCCTCCCAGAAATCGACAACGGCCGAGCCCAATCCGGCGCGGATCGGCAGGAACGGCAGGCGAGCCGCCGCGGCCTGCAGACCGCACTTGACCATGCCCTCGTCCATCTCGCGCACGGTGATCGCACCCTCGGTGCGGGCCTTGGCGAACCACGGGTCGTAGAACGGCGCGGAGTCCAGGGACACGAAGCCGTAGTACGCCTTCTTCACCTTGCCCGCCGAGCACAGCAGACCCAGGTCCGGGCCACCGTAGGTGACCACGGTCAGATCGGTGACGTCCGAACGCAGCAGGGCGCGCACGAACGCCATCGGCTTGCGCCGGGAACCCCAGCCGCCGATGCCGATGGTCATGCCGCTGCGCAGCTCACCGACGACCTCGTCAAGGCTCATTCGCTTGTCGCGCATGGCTTTACTTCCCCTTCTTCTGCGCGGCCAGGTCGTCGTCGAAGCGCGCCCGGATCTCGTCGGCCACACCGGCGAGGTTCAGCTCCATGGTGAAGCCCTGCTCGAAGCGGTAGGAGCGGTGCACGTCCTGCACGTCGATGCCGTTGAGCGCCTTCTTGGCGGCGCGGATCACGCGGCCGTCCTTGTTGGCGATGTTCTTGGCGACCTCCATGGCGGCGGCGTCCAGTTCGGCGCGCGGCACCACCTTGAAGACCGAGCCGTAGTGGTGCAGCTGCTGCGCGGTCAGGGTGCCCGCGGTGTAGAACATGGTCCGCATCAGGTGCTGGGGGACCAGCCGGGCCAGGTGGGTGGCCGCACCGAGCGCGCCGCGGTCGACCTCGGGGAGGCCGAAGGTCGCGTCGTCGGAGGCGACGATGACGTCGGAGTTGCCGACCAGGCCGATGCCGCCGCCGAGGCAGAAACCGTTCACGGCGGTGACGACCGGGACCTCACAGTCGTAGATCGCGGCGAACGCGGCGAAGCAGCCGTGGTTCGCGCGGATCAGGGCGGTGTGGCCGGTGTCGGCGTTCATCTCCTTGATGTCCACGCCGGCGTTGAAGCCGCGGCCCTCGGCGCGCAGCACCACGACCCGGGTCTCCGGGTTCTTACCGGCCTGGGTGACGGCGTCGGCCAGGGCGAACCAGCCGTCGGAAGGCAGAGCGTTGACCGGGGCGTAGTCGACAGTGACGACTTCGACGCCCTCGGTTTCGGTGTGACGGTTGATCCCCATCGCGAGTCCCATCGTTGGCAAAACAAGCAAGTGCTTGGTAGGTTAGCACGGTGGGAATCGAAGTAAACCTGTCCGGCTCGGTCGTCTTGGTCACCGGCGGCGTGCGCGGCGTCGGCGCCGGCATCAGCCGGGTGTTCCTGGACGCGGGCGCGACCGTGGTGGCCTGCGCGCGACGGCCCGGCGACACCCCCGTCGAGAGCAATGGCCGCACCATCGACTTCCTGCCGTGCGACGTGCGCGATACGGATTCGGTGCGCGGGCTCATCGAGACGATCGTCGAGAAGTACGGGCGCCTGGACACCGTCGTGAACAATGCCGGCGGCGCGCCCTTCGCCCTGGCCGCCGACGCCAGCGCCAACTTCCACTCGAAGATCGTGCAGCTGAACCTGCTCGCGCCGCTGCTGGTTTCGCAGATCGCCAACGAGGTCATGCAGAAGCAGGACACCGGCGGCTCGATCGTGATGATCTCCAGCGTCTCCGGGCACCGGCCCTCGCCCGGCACCGCGGCCTACGGCGCCGCCAAAGCCGGTGTGGACAGCCTGGTTTCGTCGCTCGCGGTGGAGTGGGCGCCCAAGGTCCGAATGAACTCCGTCATCTGCGGCCTGGTCAACACCGAGTCCTCGCACCTGCACTACGGCGACGAGGACGGCATCGCCTCGGTCAGCGCCACGGTGCCCATGGGGCGCATGGCCACCCCCGAGGACATCGGCCGCACCGCCGCCTTCCTGGCCTCGCCCCTCGCGTCCTACGTCACCGGCAGCGCGCTGCTGGTGCACGGTGGCGGCGAGAAGCCCGCCTTCCTCGAGGCATCCACCGCAGACGTTCCGGCCGTCTCGGGCCACTAGACCGATCGAAAACGAAGAGGTAATCGATATGACGGACAACAAGATCTGCGACGGCCGCGTCGTCATCGTGACCGGAGCCGGTCGTGGCATCGGCCGCGCGCACGCCCTGGCCTTCGCGGCCGCCGGCGCCAAGGTGGTCGTGAACGACCTCGGCGCCGAGCTCGACGGCGCGCCCAGCCCGGACTCCCCGGCCGCGCAGGTCGTCGAGGAGATCAAGGCCCTCGGCGGCGAGGCCGTCGTGAACGGCGACGACATCTCCGACTGGGAGGGCGCGCGCCGCCTCATCCAGACCGCCGTCGACACCTTCGGCCGCCTGGACGTGCTGGTCAACAATGCCGGCATCGTGCGCGACCGGATGCTGGTCAACCTCGGCGAGGACGAGTGGGACGCCGTCATCAAGGTGCACCTCAAGGGCCACTTCGCGCCCATGCGGCACGCCGCCGACTACTGGCGCAACGAGTCCAAGGCCGGCCGTCAGCCCGAGGCCCGCATCATCAACACCAGCTCCGGCGCCGGCCTGCTCGGCTCGGTCGGCCAGGGCAACTACTCCGCCGCCAAGTCCGGCATCGCGGGCCTGACCCTCACCGCCTCGGCCGAGTTCGCCCGCTACGGCATCACCGTGAACGCCATCGCCCCGGCCGCGCGCACCCGCATGACCGAGACCGTGTTCGCCGACATGATGGCCGCCCCCGAGGACGGCTTCGACGCCATGGCACCGGAAAACGTGTCCCCGCTGGTGGTCTGGCTGGGCAGCACCGACTCCGCCGGTGTCACCGGCCGCATGTTCGAAGTCGAGGGCGGCAAGGTCACGGTCGCCGACGGCTGGCGGCACGGCGTCTCCGTCGACCGCGGCGCCCGCTGGGAGCCCGCCGACCTGGGCCCGGCCGTGCGCGACCTGCTCGCCAAGGCCGTCACCCCGGAGCCGGTCTACGGCGCGTAATACGCACCGCCCGAAGCGCTTCGACCGCCGGTACCCGTCTCGATGGGTACCGGCGGTTCGCGTTTCGGACTACTTCTTCTTGCTGATGCCCGCGACCAGGGAGAAGAGGGCGTCCAGCACCGGGGTCGGGGTCAGGGCGGTGGCGACCACCTGGACCTTTCCGGCGAGGCCGGGAATGTAGCGGACGCTCGGTCGCTTTGCGGTGAGCGCCTTTTCGACCTCCTTGACCACCGACTCGACGGGGGCGGCGATCTTGGGGACCTGCTGGGACATCCGGCGCAGGCCCGCGAGGTGGGCGGCGTAGAGGGTGCGCTGGTCATCGGTGAGGTGGGCGGTGGTGGAGTCGACCATGTCCGTCGCGCCGAACCAGAGGTCGGTGGCGATCGGGCCGGGCTCGATCAGCGAGGTACGGATTCCCCAGGGGCGCAGTTCCATTCGCAGGGCGTCGACCAGGCCCTCGAGCGCGAACTTGGACGCGTTGTAGGCGCCGGTGCCGGGGGTGGAGATGCGGCCGGACAGCGAGGAGATGAAGACCGCCCGGCCCTGGGTGGCGCGCAGACGCGGAAGAACGGCCTGGGTGACGGCGACCGCGCCGAAGACATTGACCTCGAACTGGGTTCGGAGCTCCTCCTGGGTGAGCAGCTCCACCGGGCCGTCGACGACGACGCCCGCATTGTTGACCACGGCGGTGAGGTCGGCGGGCAGCACCGCGTCGAGGGCCGCGATCTGGTCGGGGTCGGTGACGTCCAGGACGATCGGGGTGATGGCGGGATTCGCGGCGGTCAGGGCCTCGCCGTCGGAGAGCTTGCGGACGCCCGCGTAGACCTGCCAGCCCCGCTGCGCCATCCGCAGGCAGATGGCTTTTCCGATACCACGGGCCGCTCCGGTGACCAAGACAGAATTCATGTGGTCAGCCTAATTCCGTCATGCCACGATGTGGCGATGGGGAATGTCCTGGTTGTCGGAGACCTGCACGGGAACACCGAGCACGCGCTGAAGCTGGTGCGGGTCGCGGCACACCGTGACTGCGCGAAGCTGTTCGCGGTCGGCGACTTCGGGGCCTGGGAGCACACGCCCGCCGGGCGGCGGTACTTCGACGTGGTGAACAAGGCCGCCAAGAAGGCCGGGATCACCGTGTACTTCCTCGACGGCAACCACGACAAGACCTCGCTGCTGCACGAGCTCTACGACGGGCAGCGCGACGACGAGGGCTTCCTGATCTGCCGCAAACACCTGCGGTACGCGCCCCGCGGACACCGCTGGACCTGGGAGGGCACCACCTTCGCCGCGTTCGGCGGGGCCCGCTCCACCGACAAGGGCCGCCGCCTGGCCTGGGAGGCGCGCAAGGCCGCCCAGCTCGACAAGCGCCGCCGCTACGGTTCCTCGAGAAGCCCGGATACCGCGGGCACGCTGTGGTTTCCGGAGGAGGAGATGACCGACGACGAGCTGGCCGAGCTGCTCGCGGCCGACAGCTCGCCGGTGGACGTGCTGCTCACCCACGACAAACCCCGCGCCTCGCAACCGAAGTGGAACCGCAAGGACAAGCCCGAGTGCTATCCCAACCAGGACCGCATCCAGACCGTGGTGCGCACCCTGCGGCCGGACCTGCTCTTCCACGGCCACCTGCACGTCCGCTACACCGACACCATCGCCGCCGGTGACGGCGACTGGACCCGGGTGGAGGGCCTGGCCTGCGATCCGGACGCCTCGCAGTACCTGGAGTATTCGACCGACCACACCTGGTATGTCCTGCAACTCCCTTATGCCGGGGCGGACACGGCCGAACCCCGTTCGCTACCCGCCTGATTCGTCGTAGGAGGAGGTGCCCTCGTCCAGCAGCGGCTCCTCCCCCTTGAAATGCGCGGGCGCGAACACGCGCAGGACGTGATAGCCGGTGATGACGACCAGCGTGCCCAGTGCGATACCGCTCAGGGTGAAGGTGTCGGTGAACTTCATGCTCACATTGCCGATGCCGATGATCAGGCCCGCCGCGGCCGGGACCAGGTTCAGCGGATTGCGCAGATCAACCCGGGCATTGGTCCAGATCTGCGCGCCGAGTAGGCCGATCATGCCGTAGAGGATGACGGTGATCCCGCCCAGCACGCCGCCGGGGATGGCCGCGACGATGGCCCCGAACTTGGGGCAGAGGCCGAACAGCAGAGCGAAGAACGCGGCGGCCCAGTACGCGGCCGTCGAGTACACCCGGGTGGCGGCCATGACCCCGATATTCTCGGAGTAGGTGGTGTTGGGCGGGCCGCCGACCGCGGTGGACAGCATGGAGGCCGCGCCGTCCGCGGCGATGGCGGCGCCGAGTTTGTCGTCGAGGTCACCGCCGGTCATCTCGCCGACCGCCTTCACATGGCCGGCGTTCTCGGCGACCAGCGCGATCACCACGGGCAGGGCCACCAGGACGGCCGACCACTGGAAGGCCGGGGCATGGAAACCGGGCAGTCCGATCCAATCCGCCTGGGCCACACCGGAAAGATCGAGCCGCCAGTGGTCGGTGACCTTGCCGCTGCCGTCGGCGGAGTGGATCCGCCCGAACACCCGGTCCAGCAGCCGGGACAGCCCATACCCGAACACCAGGCCCAGGAAGATGGCGATGCGCGCGAAGAAGCCGCGCAGCGCCACCACCGCCAGCCCGGTGAACAGCATGACCAGCAGCGCGGTCCACTGGTCCTGCGGCCAGTAGGTCGCAGCGGTGACCGGAGCCAGGTTGAAGCCGATCAGCATGACCACCGCGCCGGTCACCACCGGCGGCATGGCGGCGTGGATGACGCGCGCGCCGAAGCGCTGCACGGCCAGGCCGATCAGGAACAGGGCGGCCCCGACCACCAGGCAGGCCCCGGTGACCGTGGCGCTACTGCCGCCCTGCGCCCGGATCACCGCGGCAACGCCGACGAACGACAGTGAGCAGCCCAGATAGCTGGGTACCCGGCCGCGAGTGGCCAGCAGGAACAGGGCGGTCGCGACGCCGGACATCATGATGGCGAGGTTGGGATCCAGACCCATCAGGACCGGCGCGACGAAGCTCGCGCCGAACATGGCCACCACATGCTGCGCGCCGAGGCCGAAGGTGCGCGGCCAGGACAGCCGCTCGTCGGGCCGCACCACGGCTCCCGGTGCGGGCGTGCGACCGTCGCCGTGCACCGTCCAGCGGACACCCAAATCCATGAACTGCCCGCTTTCTCCCGAAGGTCCGAAATGCGTCCGCGGCCATCATAATCCGAGCAAACTTGCAGTTCACCACCCCACGCGGCCGGGGCCGATGTCGGGCACGTGGGCTTCAAGATCACCAATGCCCGGATTCACGGCCTGAACCCGCTCCGGAGACAATGCTCCGCAACCTTCACCGTCGCCGGTCCACGCCGTAGCGCCGCCCGATGTCGAACGGCAGCGCGTACGGATTCGGAGCCTCCGCCGAGCCGGATCCGGAAATATTCTGTGAGACACAGATATTCGACGGCTCCACGGCCGCGGGTAGCCATCGACGCAGGGCCGCCGCCACGGCCGGATCGGCGGTGAACTCGCGTCGCAGTGCGGCGACCCGCTCCCGCGCTCGCGCGTACGCGCGCTCGTGCGCCCGCGTAACCGACTGTGCCATACCGGAATCCGGTAGCACCAGGGTGGTGATCCGGCCGTCGAACGCCACCTCGACGCGCACGCCGCCCACCGCGGCGCCGGCGTGGACCCGCTCAACCGCGTCCTGGACGCGCCGGGCCAGGCGCGCCACCTCCTCGAACCGAGCATCCACGGAATTCGACATGGGGAAAGCCTAGGACGGATCGATGAGATGCCGTGCAGCATAGAGAACTTCGCGCACTCGCCGTCAGGACAGCACGCGAATCCGCGGTGTTCATCAGGTCGACGTGCTCCCCGTCCCGAATCCCCCGGAAGTCGACGAGCAGGTCCACCCGCTCCCCCGGGCTCACCCGCACCCCCGGCGCGGCCACCGGCGCGTCGAGCAGCCCCAGGTCACCGCCGATGACGAAGAACGGCCGGGCATCGGAGAACTCGAAGACGTAGGGCCGCGAATTGGATCCATTGAGCAGCCGGAACCGGTAGACGGTGCGCCGGACCTCCAGCCGCGGCCACACCACCCCGTTCACGCAGCACACGTCGCCGAGCTGCCCGGATTGGTTGGAGCCCTGCGGAATATAGGTGGCCACCATGGGTTGCAGGCTTCCGTCGGCATTGAAAGTGCGGACCTGCACGATGAGCGGGATCTCGAATTCACCGCTGGGCAGCCCGAGCGGATTGCCGTCGCGGCCGGTGTCGAATTCGTCGCGCAGATAATACATTCCGGCCAGTCCGGCCTGGATGTTCAATCGGGTGATCCCCATGGCGTGGTCGTGATACCAGAGGGTGGCCGCCTCCTGCCGATTGCCGTAGGTGAAGGCCGGCCCGCCACCATTGCGCCACCCGATCAGCGGATGCCCTTCGGCGCCCGGAGAATTCGCGCCGCCGTGCAGATGCACGGTGAAGCGCGGATCGGTGCGATCCGCCTCGGTCACGCCGTGCATCGTGGTGTCCACATGCGCAGCCAGCACATGCTCGCCCAGCTGATTGCGAAACCTGATGCGTGCCACACGATCCCGCACGGCCTCCAGGTTCGGGCCGAGCACCGGCTGCCCGAAGCCCCAGCTGCGGGTTTCGGGGAGGTCACGATGGTAGCGGTGTGTCCCCGACATCGCGTCCAATTCCCCTGCCGCCACGCGTGTTTCGGGAATGGGCAGCTCGTCGACGAAAGGCCGCAACGGCGGCGAGTGATAGTTGAACGGCGTCACCGGGGGCGCCGGAAGGGCCGGCAGCGGCACCGGCGGTGGCGGCAGGGGCGACGGTTCGGCCGCGGCCGAGGCCAGGTAGCCCATGCCCGCGATTCCGAAGGCCCCCAAGAGGAACCCCCGTCGCGGCAGGTTCTCATTCATCCAGCTCAACCCCTGGACAATGCCCGACTGTCAACGGGTCCGCCTTCGACGATAACCGACGAACGGGCACGCAACGCCGAAAGCCGCACACCGTAATCCGGTGTGCGGCTTTCGAAACGGTCGGGCGGGACTAGCCCAGGCGCTCGATGATGGTGACGTTGGCGGTGCCGCCACCCTCACAGATGGTGAGCAGACCGTAGCGGCCGTTCACCCGCTCCAGCTCGTTGAGCAGGGTGGAGAACAGCTTGGCGCCGGTCGCGCCCAGCGGGTGGCCCAGCGCGATGGCGCCACCGTTGACGTTCACCTTGTCCGGGTCGGCGCCGGTCTCCTTGATCCAGGCCAGGACGACCGAGGCGAAGGCCTCGTTGATCTCGATGACGTCCATGTCGTGGATGGTGAGGCCGGTCTTCTCCAGCGCCCACTGGGTGGCCGGGATCGGCGCGGTGAGCATGAAGATCGGGTCCGCGCCGCGGGCGCTCACGTGGTGGATGCGGGCGCGCGGGGTCAGGCCGTACTCCTGCACCGCCCACTCCGAGGCGAGCAGGGTGGCACTGGAGCCGTCGGAGATCTGGCTGGCCAGCGCGGCGGTGATGCGGCTGCCCTCGGCGAGCGGCTGCAGGCCGGCCATCTTCTCCAGGGTGGTCTCGCGCGGGCACTCGTCGATCGAGAACTCGCCGACCGGGATGATCTCGCGGTCGAACTTGCCGTCCACGATGGCCTTGCGGGCGCGGTCGTGGCTGCGCAGCGCCCACTCCTCCATCTCCTGGCGGGAGATGTCCCACTTCTCGGCGATCATGGTGGCCGAATTGAACTGCGACACTTCACCGGTGCCGTAGCGGTGGTCCCAGCCCTGCGCGCCGACGAACGGCGAGTCGAAGCCGTACTGCTGGCCGGCCAGCATGGCCGCGGAGATCGGGATGGCGCTCATGTTCTGCACGCCGCCCGCCACGATCACCTCGGCGGTGCCGGACATGATGGCCTGCGCGCCGAAGGTGATGGCCTGCTGCGAGGAACCGCACTGGCGGTCCACGGTCACACCCGGCACCGACTCGGGGTAACCGGCGGCCAGCCACGAGGAGCGGGCGATATTGCCGGCCTGCGGGCCGATGGTGTCGCAGCAGCCGAACACCACGTCGTCCACGGCGGCCGGGTCCAGGTTGTGGCGCTCGAGCAGGCCCTTGATGGCGGCCGCGCCCAGGTCGGCCGGGTGCACGGCGGACAGCGAGCCGCCCCGCTTGCCGACCGGGGTGCGCACGGCGTCGATCACGTACGCCTCACGCATCGGCGAGTACTGGCGGCGGGACGGTGCTGACATGAAAACTCCTACTGCTCTAGGCGCGCTGGTCGGGGCTGGTGAGCCCGTCGAGAACGATGGTCAGGTACTGCTTGGCGAGGTTGTCCACGGTGATCCGGCCGCCGGGCTGGTACCAGCGCACCGACACCCAGACGGTGTCGCGCAGGAACCGGTAGGCCAGCTCGATGTCCATCTCCGGACGGAAGCTGCCGTCGGCGACGCCCTTGGCCAGCACCTGGTGCCAGAGCTCGCGGAACTCCTTGTTGTATTCGGCGATGTAGTCGAATCGCGGAGTGCCACTGAGGCGTTTGGCTTCGGCCTGGTAGATGGCGACGGCGGCGTGGAACCGGTCGAAGGATTCATAGGACGCGGTGACCAGGGCCTCGAGGGTGTCGCGCGCGGGCACGCCGGCCGACACGATCTCGCGGTAGCGTCCGAAGAGGTCGTCGAGGAACCCGCGCAGGATTTCGTCCACCATGGCTTCTTTGGAATCGAAGTGGTGGTACAGACTCCCGGATAGAATCCCCGCCGCGTCGGCAATGTCGCGCACCGTGGTGGCCCGCAGGCCACGCTCCGCGAATAGGTTCGCGGCGAGGCCGAGCAGCTCGGTGCGACGTGCCGATTTGGAGGGGTCTGGTTGGGTCACCCCGTCAATATACAACCAAGCATTTGCTTGGTCTAGGCGGTGTCTTATTGCGCCGCCTCCGGCGTCGCGGGGCCACGGCCCTGTTACCTCGGTCTTCCCTCCTCCGCTCCTCCGCTTCGCTCCCCCGCTCCGTCGGTCCACACCGAGGCGGGCCGTGGCCTGTGAGTGCCGCATCACCTGCTGGTTGGCGATCAACGCATCGAGAAACGCAGGGGTGAGGACACCGACAGGTCGGCCAGCAGGCGGTCGCAGATGACAATGGGCGAGATCCCCGCCCGGGCCATGCGCGCCACCAGAGCCAATCGGCGCTCGGGGCTGTCCCATTCGACGGTCAGCGGATCGCGGCCCGGGCCGGCGTCCACGGTGGCCATGACCCGCGGCGGCGCGCCTCCCCGCGCGGGTTCCTCGATGAGTTTCAGCACCATGCCGCGCTGCCACGCGCGGTAGGTCTCCATATCCGCGCCGACCACCAATTTGTCGGTGGCGGCGCACAATCCCTGCGCGATCCCGTCGGCGAAGGCCACGTGGTCGTAGCGCAGGCGGCGGCAGGTCCGGACCACCTCGAGCAGGTCGGCCCGCACCTCGCACAGCAGGGCCGTTCGTTTTCGGCGGCGTTGTTCGGCTTCGGTGTCCAGATGCCCGGCGGCCCGGGACAGACCGAGGCGGCGGGCGCGATCGCGGTCGCGAATCATGTCCTGCCGCAACGCGGCACGCGGATCGCGCGTCACGTCGGATTCATCCACCGCGTGTTGTTCGAGGATCTGCGCCGCGCGCATGGCGGTGGCGCACTCCGAGTCGTGGTCGAGTAATTCCGCACCCAAAGTCAGTGCGGCCAGAACGACATTGTCGAGCCTGCGGCGCGCCAGGACGACCTCGCGCACCAGCTCGAGTTCCATTTCCTCGTGGGCTCGTTCTGGAGGTGCTTGTTGTCGGCGATCCGGACCCATGGGTCGTGCCCTTCGACTAGCGGTACCGGCCTAAACAAGGATTGCACAACGACAGGGTCGGCGCGCCAGCGATTTTCTTTTGCCCTCCGCTACGCTCCGGGCGGGTTCGCGGCCCCTGGTCCCGATTCTTCCCTCCTCCGCTTCGCTCCCCCGCTCCGTCAGTCCAGAATCGGGACGCCGCGAACCACCACAGTTCTTCTCCTTATGCAGAAAAGTCCGGCCCCGCCCATTCTTGGGCGGGGCCGGACTTTGTGGAATTGCGTTCGAAATCAGGCGCGCTGGCTCGAAATGGAGACGACCTCACCGGTCAGGTAGGTGGTGTAGTCGCTGGCGAGCATGGCGATGGTGGCGGCCACCTCCCACGGCTCGGCGGCGCGGCCGAACGCCTCACCGGCGGCCAGGCGGTCGAGCAGGTCGCCCGAGGTGACCTTGTCCAGGAAGGCGTGGCGGGCGATGGACGGGGCCACCGCGTTGATGCGCACGCCGTACTCGGCGGCCTCGACGGCCGAGCAGCGGGTCAGCGCCATCACGCCCGCCTTGGCGGCGGCGTAGTGGGCCTGGCCGTGCTGGGCGCGCCAGCCGAGCACCGAGGCGTTGTTCACGACGACGCCGCCGTGGCCCGCCTCGCGGAAGTACTTCAGCACCGCGCGGGTGGCGCGGAAGGTGCCGTTGAGGGTGATGTCGAGGACCTTGTCCCACTGCTCGTCGGTCATGTCGACGACCGGGACCTCGCCACCCAGACCGGCGTTGTTGACCATGACGTCGATGCGGCCGAACGCGGCCACAGCGCCGGCGATCAGGGCGTCGACCTGCTCGGTGGAGCTGACGTCGCACGGCACCGAAGCGACTCGGCGATCCGGGAACTCGGCCTGCAGGGCCTCCTCGGTCTCCTTCAGGCGACGCTCGTGCCAGTCGGAGACGACCACGTCCGCGCCCTCGGAGAGCAGGCGGCGCGCGGTGGCCGAACCGATGCCGGTGCCCGCGGCGGCGGTCACGACCGCGATCTTGCCCGCGAGCAGGTTGTGGCCGGGGGTGATTTCGGGGGCGGTGGACAGATCCGTCACGGTCGAGCCTCTCGGGGAAGTCCGAGCACGCGCTCGGAGATGATATTGCGCTGCACTTCGTTCGAACCGCCGTAGATGGTGTCCGCGCGAGTGAAGAGGAACATGCGCTGCCAGGCGTTCAGGTCATCGCCCTCGCCGTCGGCGATCAGGCCGGGCGCGCCGAGCACGTCCATGGCCAGCTCGCCGAGGTCGCGGTGCCAGTTGGCCCACAGCAGCTTGGTGACCGACGCCTGGCCGGCCGCGGTGCGAGCGTCCACCGACGCGCCGTCATGGCCGGACTCGAGGGTGCGCAGCACGTGGGCGCGCAGCACCCGCAGACCGACCCACGCCTTGTCCAGGCGATCGGCGATGACCGGGTTGTCGATGGCCCCGTTCTCCTTGGCCACGGCCTCCAGATCGGCAAGCTCCCGCGCGTAGCGGATCTGCTGGCCTACCGTGGAGATGCCGCGCTCGAAGGTGAGCGTGCCCATGGCGACCTTCCAGCCGTCGCCGGGCTGCCCGACCACCAGATCGGCGGCGGTGCGGGCGTTCTCGAAGAAGACCTCGTTGAATTCCGCGGTCCCGGTGAGCTGGATGATCGGCCGCACCTCGACGCCCGGCTGCTTCATGGGCACGAGCAGATAGGACAGGCCGTGATGGCGGGTCGAGCCCTTCTCGGTGCGGGCGACCACGAAGCACCAGTCCGACAGATGCGCCAGCGAGGTCCAGACCTTCTGACCGTTGATGACCCACTCGTCGCCCTCGAGCTGGGCGGAGGTGGTGACGGCGGCCAGGTCCGAACCCGCGCCCGGCTCCGAGTAGCCCTGGCACCACAGTTCGGTGACATTGCGGATACCGGGCAGGAAGCGCTGCTTCTGCTCCTCGGTACCGAAGGCCAGAACGGTCGGGCCGAGCAGTTCCTCACCCAGGTGCGAGACCCGGGCCGGGGCGTCGGCCTTGGCGTATTCCTCGTGGAAGATGACCTGCTGGCGCAGGGTGGCGTCGCGGCCGCCCCATTCCTTGGGCCAGCCCAGGCAGGTCAGCCCGGCGGCGGCGAGGGCGCGGTCCCATTCGAGCCGCTCCTCGAAAGCCTCGTGCTCGCGCCCGGGACCACCCAGACCGCGCAGCTCGCGGAACTGGCCGTTCAGGTTCTCGGCCAGCCATTCCCGCACCTCGGTACGGAATTCGGCATCCTCGCGGGGCTCAGTCCCGCTGGCCGGTTCGGGGGTCTGGATCATGCTCACGTCGGTAGAGTAACCTACCAAGCACTTGCTTTGTTAGACCCATTCCCGGACAGCGAGGAAGCTCAGTGACATCTCCTCCGCAGACCACACCGCTCGCTCTGCACGCGGCGGCGCACGCCTACGGTGACGCGCCCGCCGTGGCCGACGGTGCCGTGCGACTGAGCTGGTCGCAACTGCTGGACTCGGTCCGTGAGACCGCCCGTGCGCTCATGGCCCGCGGCATCGAACGCGGCGATCGCATCGGCATCTGGGCGCCCAACACCCACCACTGGGTGACCGCGGTGCTGGCCACCCATTACGTGGGCGCGACCATCGTGCCGCTGAACACGCGGTACGTGGCCGACGAGGCGGCGGACACGCTGTCGCGGGTGCACGCCAAGGCGCTGTTCATCGCCGGCGATTTCCTCGGCCGCGACCGGCTGGCCGAATTGCGGGCGCACGCACCGGAACTGGGCATCGAGACCATCGTCGTGATTCCGGTCGAGGGCGAGGCGCCGGTGGAGAACGCCATCGCCTGGTCCGATCTGGGCAAGGTGGCCGAGACCGTGAGCCTCGACGAGGTCGTCGCGCGCGCGGAATCGGTATCGCCGGAAGATCTTTCCGACATCCTGTTCACCTCGGGCACCACCGGGCGCAGCAAGGGCGCGCTCATCGCGCACGGTCAACTGCTGGCCAGCGCCCGGGCCTGGGCCGACTGCGCCACCCTGAACAGCGACGACCGCTACCTGGTGGTGCCGCCGTTCTTCCACAGCTTCGGCTACAAGGCGGGCATCATCACCTGCCTGGCCACCGGCGCGACCATCGTGCCGCAGGCGGTGTTCGACGTGCCCGAGACCATGCGCTTGATCGCCGCCGAGCGCATCACCGTGCTCACCGGCCCGCCGACCATTCACCAGACCATCCTCGATCACCCCCAGCGGGATGCGGCGGATCTGTCCAGCCTGCGCGTCGCGGTCACCGGTGCGGCCACCGTGCCGGTCGTGCTCATCGAAAGACTGCGCTCGGAGCTGACTTTCGACGTGGTGCTGACCGCCTACGGCCAGACCGAGTCCGGCGGCTTCGGCACCATGTGCCGGCCCGAGGACTCCAGCGAGACCATCGCCAACACCTGCGGCCGCACCATCGACGGCTTCGAGATGAAGCTGGCCGACAACGGCGAACTGCTGCTGCGCAGCAGTCAGGTGATGCGCGGTTACCTCGACGACCCGCAGGCCACCGCCGCCACCATCGACCCGGACGGCTGGCTGCACACCGGCGATGTCGCGGTGATCGACGAGCGCGGGTACATGAAGGTCACCGACCGGCTCAAGGACATGTACATCTCCGGCGGCTTCAATGTGTATCCCGCCGAGGTGGAGCAGGCCATGGCCCGCATCGAGGGCGTCGCCGAGACCGCGGTCATCGGTGTGCCCGACGAGCGCATGGGCGAGGTCGGCAAGGTGTACGTGGTCCGGCGGGCCGGCTCGGAGCTGACCGCCGAAGACGTGATCGCGAAGGCCAAGACCATGCTGGCCAACTTCAAGGTGCCGCGGTTCGTGGAATTCCGCGACGCGCTGCCGTACAACGCCGCAGGCAAGGTGCTGAAGCGCAACCTACGTGATGAGGAGACCGCGTGATCGAGTCCAGCCCGGAGGCGGTAGCGCAGCGTAACCACGCAGGGCGCTCGATCACGCATAAGGAGGCAGTGTGAGCCAGGAATTGGGGCCCATCCCCGATGAGGGCGAAGTCGTCCTCTACGAGAAGCGCGGCCCGATCGCGGTCGTCACGCTGAACCGGCCGGATTTCCGCAACGCGCAGAACTCGGTCATGACCTACGCGCTCGACGCCGCCTTCACCAAGGCCGTCGAGGACGCCGAGGTCAAGGTGATCGTCCTGGCCGGGGCCGGAAAGCACTTCAGCGCTGGGCACGACATCGGCACGCAGGGCCGCGACCACCACATCTCCTACGAGAACCAGGCCGTCATGTGGTGGGACCACGTGGACCGGCCGGGCGGCGACCAGCGCTTCGCGCGCGAGTCCGAGGTGTACCTGGGCATGTGCCGGCGCTGGCGGGAGATCCCCAAGCCGACCATCGCCATGGTGCAGGGCGCGTGCATCGCGGGCGCGCTCATGCTGGCGTGGGCCTGCGACATGATCGTGGCCTCCGAGGACGCGTTCTTCTCCGATCCGGTGGTGCGCATGGGCATTCCGGGCGTCGAGTACTTCGCGCACCCGTGGGTGCTGGGTCCGCGCCGCGCCAAGGAGGTGCTGTTCACCGGTGAGCGCTTCACCGCGGCACAGGCTTACGAGTGGGGCATGCTGAATCGCGTTGTCCCGCGCGAGGAGCTGGAGGCGCAGACCTTCGCGCTCGCCGAGAAGATCGCGGAGATGCCGCAGTTCGGGCTGGCGCTCACCAAGAAGGCAGTCAACCAGTGCGAGGACCTGATGGGGATGCGCGCGGGCATGGACTCCGTGTTTGGGCTGCATCACTTCGCGCACGCGCACAACGCCGAGGTCGGCACGGGCTCTCTGGGCGGTATGGACGCCAAGTCCATGAAGGCTGCCGCTGCCACGGCGAGCCGTGAATCCAGCACCATCAACGACGGGGCAAAGTAAGTGGATCTCGAATTCGACAGCAAGACCGAGGAATTCCGCGCCGAGGTGCGCGACTTCCTGGCGGCCAACAAGCCCGCCGCTCCCCTGCCGTCCATGGACACCAAGGCCGGTTTCGAACTGCACCGCGAGTGGGAGGCCAAGCTGGCCGACGCCCGCCTGTCGTGTGTGGCCTGGCCCGCCGAGTACGGCGGCCGCGACGCCTCGCTGACCGAATGGGTCATCTTCGAGGAGGAGTACTACGCCGCGGGCGCGCCCGGTCGCGTCTCGCAGAACGGCATCTTCCTGCTCGCGCCGACCCTGTTCGAGCACGGTTCGCCCGAGCAGCTGGCCCGCATCCTGCCGAGAATGGCGCGCGCGGACGACATCTGGGCGCAGGCCTGGTCCGAGCCGGAGGCCGGTTCCGATCTGGCCGGTATCCGCTCCACCGCCAAGCGCACCGAGGGCGGCTGGCTGCTCAACGGCCAGAAGACCTGGAGCTCGCGGGCCTCGTTCGCGGACTGGGGTTTCGGCCTGTTCCGCAGCGACCCGGAGGCGCAGCGCCACAAGGGCCTCACCTACCTGATGTTCCCGCTCACCGCGGAAGGCATCACGGTGCGGCCGATTCCGCAGCTGGACGGCGAGCCGGGCTTCGCGGAGATCTTCCTGGACAACGTGTTCGTGCCGGATCAGGACGTGATCGGCGAGGCGAACAACGGCTGGAAGGTCGCCATGGCGACCTCGAGCAACGAGCGTGGTCTGTCGCTGCGCGCGCCGGGCCGGTTCAACGCCACCGCCCGCAAGCTGGTCGAGCTGTGGAAGGACTCGGCCGCCGAGTCCGACACCGCCGCCGCCGACCGCGTGGTCGACGCGTGGGTGGGCGCGGAGGCGTACCGCCTCAACACCTGGGCCACCGTGACCCGCCTGGCCGATGGCGGCCAGCTGGGCGCCGAGTCCTCGGTGAACAAGGTGTTCTGGTCGGATCTGGACATCGCCATGCACGAGACCGCGCTCGATCTGCACGGCGCGGCCGCGGAGCAGGAGTCGGCCTGGACCGACGGCTACCTGTTCTCGCTGGCGGGCCCGATCTACGCCGGCACCAACGAGATCCAGCGCAACATCATCGCCGAACGCCTGCTCGGCCTGCCGCGATAGCCACAGGGAGGACGACGACATGCGATTCGCATTGACCGCAGAACAGAATGATTTCGCCGCCAGCCTGCGCAAGATGGGCGAGGCCGCCAAGACTCCCGGCCTGGTCCGGGCGTGGGGCGAGGGCGAGGCCGCCGCCGGGCGCGCGCTGATCGGCCAGCTGGCCGAGGCGGGCGCGCTGGGGCTGACCATTTCCGAGGACAACGGCGGCTTCGGCGCGGGCCCGGTCGAGATGATCGTGGCCTTCACCGAGATCGGCCGGGCCGCCGTGCCGGGACCGCTGGTGGAGACCGCCGCCGCGATTCCCGCACTGCTGCAGGCGCTTCCGGACTCGGCGCTCGCCGCCGAGCGGCTGCCGGAGCTGGCCGAGGGCGCGAAGCTGGGCACCCTCGCGGTGACCGCCTCCGCGGGTGCCAACGCGGGCCGCTCCGCCGGTGCCGCCACCGCGCTGGACGCCGACATCGCCGACCTGGTGCTGATCGCCGAGGGCGACCGCATCGCGCTCGGCACCGCCGGTGACCTGGTGACCTCGGTGGACGCCGCGCGCCGCCTCTTCACCGTGACCGCGGGCGAGACCCTCGCGGAGGGCGAAGGCGTTTCCGCCGCAATCGATCTCGCCTTCGACACCGCCGCCCTGGCCGCCGCCGCGCAGCTGCTCGGCGCGGGCCGGGCCATGCTGGACACCAGCGTCGAGTACGTGAAGCAGCGCCAGCAGTTCGGCACCCCGATCGGTCGCAACCAGGCCATCAAGCACCACCTGGCCAATGCCCACATCGGCCTGGAGATGGCGCTGCCGCTGCTCTACCGCGCCGCGCTGACCCTGGAGTCGGGCGCGGACGCCGAGACCCGGGGCCGCGACATCTCCGCCGCCAAGCTGGCCTGCGGCGAGGCCGCGTACCAGACCGCGCGCATCGCGCTGCAGGTGCACGGCGCGATCGGCTACACCGCCGAATGCGATCTGTCGCTGTGGCTGACCAAGGTCACCGCCCTGCGTTCGGCCTGGGGCACCCCCGCGCAGCACCGCGCCCGCATCGCCGCGGCGCTCCGGGCCGGGAACGTCGCATGAGCACCCCGGTGGCCGGCGCCACGCTCGACACCCCGTGCGCGGGTGGGGCACACACCCCGCTCGTCGCCCGGTGCGTCCGCTCGCTCATGGCCGCTGCCGCCGGTGCGGACCGGCCCGGCCACCGGACCTCTGACTCGAATCACTTCTACCCCTTGGGAGCGCAGGCATGAGCCTCACTGCCGAACAGCAGGAACTCGTCACCACCGTGCGCGCGGTGCTGACCAAGCACGGTGACAGCGCGGCCATGCGGCGCGGGCTGGAGACCGACCTCGGCTATGACGAACAGCTGTGGAAGCTGCTGTGCGAGCAGGTCGGCGTCGCGGCCCTGGCCATTCCGGAGGAGTTCGGCGGCATCGGGGTCGGCCTGGTCGAATCCCTGCTGGTGGTCGAGGAACTCGGCCGCACGCTGTCCGCGCCCCCGATGCTCGGTTCTGCCGTGCTGGGTGTGCAGGCGCTGCTGCTGACCGGGAACGCCGAGGCCGGCGAGCGGCTGCTGCCGGAGGTCGCCGAGGGCGCGCGGACGCTGGCCCTGTGCTGGGCGGCGGCGAGCGGCTGGGACGCCTTCGGGGTCGGGTCGACCGGTGAAACCCTCTCGGGCTCCGCGCATTACGTGCTCGACGGCGCGTTCGCCGACACCCTGCTGGTGCTCACCGCCGACGGCCTGTTCGAGGTCGCGGGCGACGCGGCGGGCGTCACCCGCACCGCCGTGGTCACCCAGGACCCGACCCGCAAGCTGGCGCGCATCGACTTCGACTCCGTGGCGGCGACCCCGCTGGGGCAGCTCGATGTCACCCGCCTGCGTGAGATCGCCTGGGCCGCAATGGTGGCCGAGCAGATCGGCGCGGCCGAGCAGTGCCTCGACATGACCGTCGAGTACTCGAAGTCGCGCGTGCAGTTCGGCCGCCCGATCGGCAGCTTCCAGGCCCTCAAGCACCGCATGGCCGACATGTACGTGCTGGTGGAGTCGGCCCGTTCGCTGGGCTATCTGGCGATCGCCGGTCTCGCGGAGGGCGCGGTGGAGCCGATCGACATCCAGGCCGCTCGCCTGCACGCCATCGACACCTTCAACTCGGTGGTCTCGGAGACCGTCCAGATGCACGGCGGCATCGCCATCACCTGGGAACACGACGCGCACCTGTTCTTCAAGCGCGCGCACGCCGACGCCCAGCTCTTCGGCACCCCGGCCCGCCCCCTGGCCCGCCCGGCCTAGCGCGGCACCTTCGCGGAAGCGGCCCGTACGCAGTTCGCTGCGTACGGGCCGCTTCGTGTTGTGCCCCATCTCACCCGTCCAAATATCGTTAGCCTATGTAACTAGATAGTTAGCTTATGCAACAATTGAGGGGCGCGGCCGTTCTCGACAACGGCGCCGATCGGACGGCCGCCCTCTCGCAACTCGAACGAAAGTAGCTGCGACTCACCATCATTCACAGATGAGGACTTCCCAGTGACCACCAGCGCCCCGATCACCCGACCGGCCTTTCCCGCGGCCGTCGCCGCCGACAATGCCGCCGTAGCGAAGCCCGAGCAGCCCAAATCCGTGTGGGCGGTCGCCTTCGCCTCGGTCATCGCCTTCATGGGCATCGGCCTGGTGGACCCGATCCTGAAGCCGATCGGCGAGCAACTGCATGCCTCGCCCTCGCAGGTGACGCTGCTGTTCACCAGCTACATGCTGGTCACCGGCGTGGCCATGCTGATCACCAGCGTGGTCTCCAGCCGCTTCGGGGCCAAGAAGACCCTGCTCGCCGGCCTGGCCATCATCATCGTCTTCGCCGCTCTCGCGGGCAGCTCGAGCACCGTCGGGCAGATCGTCGGCTTCCGCGCCGGGTGGGGTCTGGGCAATGCGCTGTTCATCGCCACCGCCCTGGCCACCATCGTGGGCGCGGCCGCCGGCGGCGTCGCCCGCGCCATCATCCTCTACGAAGCGGCCCTGGGCATCGGCATCGCCTCCGGCCCGCTGCTGGGCGGTTTCCTCGGGCACTTCACATGGCGCGCACCGTTCTTCGGCGTCTCGGCCCTGATGGCCGTCGCCTTCATCGCCCTGGTGGTGCTGCTGCCCGAATCACCGAAGCCCGCGAAACCGACCTCCCTGGCCGCACCGTTCAAGGCCCTCGCCTACCCGGGCCTGCTGCTGGTGAGCATCACCGCGCTGCTGTACAACTACGGCTTCTTCACGCTGCTCGCCTACACCCCGTTCCCATTGGACATGGGCACGTACGCGATCGGCTTCATCTTCTTCGGCTGGGGCCTGCTGCTCGCCCTGTCCTCGGTGTTCGTCGCCCCGAAGTTGCAGCGCGCCTTCGGAACCGCGCCGATGATCGCCCTCGCGCTGGCCCTTTTCGCCGCCGATCTCGCGGTCATGGCGATCTTCACCGAGCACAAGCCGGTCCTCATCATCGGTACCGTCCTGGCGGGCCTGTTCCTGGGCGTCAACAACACCCTGATCACCGAGGCGGTCATGGAGGCCGCGCCGGTCGAGCGCCCCACCGCCTCCGCCGCCTACAGCTTCGTCCGCTTCGCCGGCGGCGCGGCCGCCCCGTACCTGGCGGGCAAGCTCGGCGAGCACCAGGCATCGCTCCCCTTCTGGGTCGGCGCGGCCTGCACCGCCGCCGCGGTCGCGGTGCTCGTCTCCGGCCGAAAGCTCTTGTCCCACATCGATGATCACGTCCCGGCCGCGCACACCCCGGCCGAGGCCCAGGCGATCACACTCGGCGACGACTGATCGCCCGCCGTTCGCGGACCGCACCCACAAGGTGCGGTCCGCGTTCGATCGCACCCCGTACGATCCCGCTCATGAACCAACCGATGCCGCCGCAGCAGCCCTATCAGCAGCAGGGGCCCGGCCAGCAGCCGTATCCCCCGCAGGGCCAGCCGCAGCCGCAGCAGCCTCCAGCCCCGCAGTTCCCGATCCTGGTGTCCACCATGAACGATGTGCCCGGCCAGGAGATCATCCAGGTGATCGGCGAGGTCGCGGGCCTGACCGTCCGCAGCCGCGGCCTGGGCGCGAATTTCGCCGCGGGGTTCCGTGCCCTCGGCGGCGGAGAAATCCATGAATACACGCAGCTCCTCTACCAATCTCGACACGAGGCGATCATGCGGATGTGCCAACATGCAATCGCCTTTGGCGCCAACGCAGTGATAGCAATGCGGTTCGACTGCAATGAGATTGCCAATACCATGAGCGAGGTTGCGGCCTACGGCACTGCCGTCATCATCAAGCCGAACCAATAGCCATCGCGTGCTGGCAGTATCCGGAGTCGTGAGGGCTACCCGCGGCTCCGGTTGACATCGTCATTGGCAACGACGTAGCGGTACTGCGACCGCGTGTCGCTCGCTTGCGGAGGGGGGTCGGATCGATCCGCCACCTAGCACGGAACGCAGGCTGCGCGAGACCGACACTCCCGCGATCGGCCCATCCATCGACATAGTGCGCACTCGGGAGAGGTTGGGAAAGGGATGCTTCCGCAGCCAGCCGTCGGCCAGCTCTGCCGATCTGCGAATCGCCGCATCCGACACGACAACACCTCGATTGGCATCAAGTAGACCGTCCCGCGCCCACCAGGCCATATAGGCATTGATTCGGTACAGGTCCTCGCGGATCACATCATCCTCGAGATCCAGACTCCGGATCACCTCTCGCAGTCCGGCTTTCGCCTTCCCCCGCCACGACGCCAGGGCGCCGTTGACTTGGTTGACGACCGATCTCCACTGACGCTGAGAAAGATACGACGGCAACGACTTCGTTTCCGGCACCGTCAGCCAACCCAGTTTCGAATCCCCCGCCTTCAGCTTGCGGACCTGCATGTATTGCACGTGCACCAGCCCTCGCTGCCACCACGGCAGCATTGCCGCCACGGCGTCGACCTTGCCCCGATTGGCGGTGGTCGGCAGTCGAAAGGCACGCATCATGCCCATGAACATAGCCACTGGCTCGAATGCCAGTTCGAAATCTATCGGTAGGAGTCTGGAATCGCCCGGTTCATCACGAGCCTCGGTGCGTCACAGGCAATTTCGTCAGTGGTGGAGCACCTCGACCTCGCGGACCGGCTTCTTGCGGCCGAATGTGGCGCGCAGGGGGTAGATCGCCATGACCGCCAGGAGGCTGACGGTGGAGGCGATGAGCTGGTTGCGTTGGTCGGGGTTGCGGGCCATGGCGACGAAGACGGCGAACAGGGCGATGATCACGGCCCAGCTGATGTAGGGGTAGCCCCACATGCGGTAGGTGAGGGCGGAGGGGTCCTCGCGGCGGAGGCGGGCGCGTAGGCGGAGCTGGGAGAACATGATCGCCACGTAGACGAAGGCCAGCACCACGCCGATGGAGTTCACCAGGAAGGTGAAGACCTTGTCCGGGGAGACGAAGGAGGCGATGACCGCGCCCCAGGCGGCGATGGTGCCGAGCAGGACGGCCCGGGCGGGGACGCCGCGCTTGTTGAGTTTCACCAGGGCGGCGGGGGCGTCGCCGTCGCGGGTGAGGACGTAGAGCATGCGGGAGGAGACGTAGATGGCCGAGTTCAGCACCGACAGCACCGCGGTCAGGATGACGACCTGCATGATGGTGCCGGCCGCGGGGATGCCGATGTGCTCGAGGGCGCTGACGAAGGGGCTCTTCAGCACCTTGGCGTCGTTCCACGGCAGGATCGTGACCACCAGGAAGATCGAGGCCACGTAGAACAGGCCCACCCGCCACAGCACGCTGTTGGTGGCCCGGGTGACCGCCTTGGCCGGTTCCTTGGTCTCGGCGGCCGCGACGGTGACAATCTCGGTGCCACCGAAGGCGAACATCACCACCACGATTGCCGAGAAGATGCCGGTGACCCCGTTGGGTGCGAAACCGCCATGGCCGGTGAGGTTCCCGAATCCGGGCTGCGACCCGGGCCAGAGCCCGAAGATCCAGGCCAGCCCGACCGCCAGGAAGCCGACGATGGCCACCACCTTGATGGAGGCGAACCAGAACTCGAACTCACCGAACGACTTCACCGACAGCAGGTTGACGGCGGTCATGATGATCAGCAGTCCGGCCGAGAGCACCCACTGGTCCAGGTCGACCCAGGTGCCGAGGATGGCCGCCCCGGCCACCGCCTCGGCACCGACCAGGATGACGTAGAGGTACCAGTACAGCCAGCCGACGGTGAATCCGGCGAACGGGCCCATGGCCAGGCGCGCGTACTCCCCCATCGATCCCGCGACCGGGCGGGCGACCACCATTTCACCGAGGGCGCGCAGCACGGCCAGCACCACCAGCCCGGCGGCCGCGTAGGACAGCACGGCGGCGGGCCCGGCGGTCTGGATGACCGATCCGCTGCCCACGAACAGGCCCGCGCCGATCGCGCCGCCGATGCCGATCATGGTCATGTGACGGCGTCGGAGCCCGGTGCGCAGCCCCTGCGGCTCGGGTGGCGTGGCGTCGGAGCCCACTGTCAGCGTGCCGTCCGGCCCCGTCACGCGCACCTCGACCGGTTCCGACATCTGACCGCCACCTTCTTGTGTTGCCCATAAATTGCCAGACCACCCTATCGGGCCTGGTCAGCCAGGGAAAATCGCCTCCGGAACCGGGCCGGACACGCACCGGCCCACTTCCCGAATCCGCTTCGCCGCCAGCCGCTTCCATGGCGGGCGTACCGTCGGAAGGTATGACCGAGACTCAGCGCGGCCGAGTACGCGTCGAACCGAGCGCCAAGCGAGTACGCGCCTACCTCGGCGGCCACCTGGCCGCGGACACCGTCACTCCGACGCTGGTGTGGGAGTCCCCGCACTACCCCACCTACTACCTGCCGGTCGCCGACCTGCGGGCCAAGCTGGAACCCAATGGCAAGACCCGCCCGTCCCCCAGCCGCGGCACCGGCACCGAGTTCGATGTGGTGACCGACGGCGTCGTGGCGGCCGGCGCGGCCGTCCGGCACCTCGATTCCCCGCTCCCGGAATTGCGTGACCTGGTGAAACTGGATTTCCATGCGATGACGGAATGGTTCGAGGAGGACGAACCGATCTACGTGCACCCGCGTGACCCCTACACCCGGGTGGACATCCTCGGCAGTTCCCGGCACGTGCGGGTGGAACTGAACGGCCAGGTGCTGGCCGATTCGCACAGCCCGCGCATCCTGTTCGAGACCGGACTGCCGGCCCGCTACTACGTGCCGCTCACCGATGTCCGGATGGACCTGCTGACACCGTCCGATACCGAGACGCACTGCCCGTACAAGGGCACCGCCGAATACTGGTCGGTCCGGCTCGGTGAGGAGGAGTTCCCGGACCTGGTCTGGATCTACCGCACCCCGCTGCCGGAGAGTCAGAAGATCGCCGGGCTCGCCTGCTTCTACAACGAGAAGGTCGACCTGTGGATCGACGGCGAACTCCAGGCCCGCCCGAAGACCCCGTTCAGCTGAGACCCTCAGTCCGCCAGGATCTCCGACACCAACCGGGGTAGCGCGACACCGATCGGGTCGCGCACGATCTCGGCGGCGTACTCGTCGTACGGGGTCGGCTCCGCGTTCACCACGACCAGGTCCGCGCCCGCGTCCACGGCCACCGCGCACATCGAGGCCGCGGGCTCGACCTGGAGCGTACTGCCCACGGCCAGAAAGATCTCCGCGGTCTCCGCGATCTGCACGGCCGCGCGGATAGCATCCGAATCCAGGTGCTGCCCGAACATGATGGTGGCCGCCTTGAGAATCCCGCCGCACCGCGGGCAGGCGGGATCCGGTTCCCCGGCCGCGACCCGCTCCAGCGTGGCCGCCATGGAATCGGTGAATTCGCAGTCGATGCAGACGACTTCGAACATGTTGCCGTGGATCTCCACGACCGTGTCCGAGCCGGCCCGTTGATGCAGCCGGTCGATGTTCTGTGTGATGATCCCGACCTGCCGCTCCGCCGCCAGCCTGGCCAGCGCGCGATGGGCGTCGTTCGGGGTGGCCGTCCAGGCCGGATTGTCGCGGCGGGCCAGCCAGGCCCGTACCCGCAATTCCGGATCGGCCACATAGTTCTGATAGGTGGAGAGCAGTTCCGCGATCGGATCCTCGGTCCAGACTCCGCGCGGCCCACGGAAATCCGGAATCCCGGAATCGGTGGAGATGCCCGCGCCCGTCAGTACCCCGATCGGTCCCTTGCGTGCACGCCAGTCCGTCACGCCTGCCAGCCTAGGCCGTCGCGCCACCCTTCCGCCTCCGGATTCACCGGCCGTTCAGCAGCGCGACCGCCTCACACCGCGATGACCGACAGCTGATCCTCCGCGCGCCGGTACTGCCCGGGGGCCAGCCCGTATTCGCGTTTGAACGCCTTGGCGAAGGCGAATTCGCTCTGGTAGCCGACCTTTCGGGCGACACCGGCCAGCGGGGTGTCGGTCTCGCGCAGCAGCCGGGCGGCGGTGAGCATGCGCCAGCGGGTGAGGTAGGACAGCGGCGGCTCCCCGACGGTGGCGAGGAACCGCCGGGCCAGGGTGGCTCGACTGACGCCGGCGACCGCGCCGAGTTCCGGCACGGTCCACGCCTTCTCGGGCGCGGCGTGGATGGCCCGCAGCGCATCCGCCACCGCGGGATCCTGGAACACCCCGGCCCAGCCGGTCGAGTCGGCCCGCTCGTCGAACCAGGCGCGCAGCAGGAACAGCAGCAGCGTGTCGAGCAGCGCGGGAATGACGGCATCTGTTCCGGGCCGGGGTTCGGCGATCTCACTGGCGAGCAGATCGACGGCGGACCGCAGCGCCGGATGCCGGCCGGGACGCGCCGGCAGGTGGATGAACTCGGGCAGGTCCTCCAGCAGCGGGTGACTGCGCTGCCTGCCGAGTTCGTAAGCGCCGCAGACCAATACGGTGCGGGCTCCGGGACCCGCGATCTCGCGCGGTTCGCCGGGGGCGGCGACCTCGCCGATCGGCGTGCCCAGCGCGTCGACCAGATCGTGGTTCTCCCCGCGCGGCATGAACAGCACGTCGCCCGCGCCCATCGCGATCGGTTCCCCGTCCGGCGGCAGCACCCAGCACGAACCCTGCAGCACCACATGGAATCCAGCGCCCGGCACCTTCGGATAGCGCCGACCCCACGGCGCGTGGCGGATGAACAGCCCGCTGGCGGGGTTCCCGGTCCGAATGGCGGCGATGGTTTCGCTCAGGATGTCCACGTCTTCACCATACCGATCATTGAATGAGCGTTTTGGACATCCAGATGAGCAATGTAACCATTCAGATACTCATAGAGCGCCGATAACTTCGAAAGCATGACGAACAGCGAAGCACCGCGGAAGCACCCGATTGTCGCCCTCTACGGCGCCACCGGCCACACCGGCGGGCACATCCTCGCCGAACTGCGCCGCCGCGGCCTCACCCCGGTCCTGGTGGGCCGCAACGCCGAACGACTGCGCGCCGCCGCCGACGCCGCCGGACTGCCCGCGGCCGAGATCCGGATCGCCGACCTGAACGATCACGCCGCCCTGGTCGCCGCGTTCACCGGCGCGGACGTGGTGATCAGCAGCCTGGTCGCCTTCGTCGATCTCGGCGGCGCGGTGCTGACCGCCGCGATCGAAGCGGGCGCGCACTACACCGACACCTCCGGCGAGCAGCGATTCCTGCGCCGGGTGCTGGACGAGTACGGGCCGCGGGCCGAACAGGCCGGGGTGACGGTGATCTCCGGCGTCACCGACAACAATCTGACCGCCGACCTGCTGGCCCATCTGACCGTGCCCCGGCTGGCGGGCCCCGTCGACGTGGTGGTCACCCATCGCAGCCGCAGCGGTGGCGACGGCTCCAGGGGCAGCGCGAAAACCGTCCTGGCCAACCTGGATTGGTTCCGCGACGGCGGCTGGCACTACGAGGCCGGCGCGCTGCGCACCGGCCCGGCCACGCGGTATCGGGAACTGACCTTCCCGGGCGAGCCGGCCCCCATCGCGGTGACCAAGTCCCCGCAGTCGGCGGTGCTCACCATTCCGCGCCACTCCGACGTGTCCTACGCGGCGGGCGCGATCGAACTCGCGTATCACGCGAACCTGAGCGGATTCACCAGCGAGGCACTCGATCTCATCCCGGAGACCCCCGATTCGGACCTGCGGTACGACGTGATCGTCGACGCCTTCGGCCGGGACGGGGTCCGGGCGCGGGCCGTGGTCAGCGGCGGCGATTCCTACCGGGATTCCGCACTGCTCACGGTGGAGGTGGCCGTCCGGCTCGCCGCGGGCGGCGTCCGCGCGGGCGCCCTGGCCCCCGCCGAGGCGTTCGACGCCGCCGACTTCCTGGATTCGCTCGCGCCGCACGGCATCACGTGGTCGGTCGAAATACAGTGAACCGATGAGCGACGACCGTCCGAAACTGGCCGTGGAATTGGATCTTCAGCCGCATCCCGAGGGTGGCTGGTATCGCGAAACCTGGCGCAGCCCGATGGAATTCACGCCGGAGGACTATCCGGGGCCGCGGGCGAGTGGCACCGCGATCTACTTCCTGCTGCTGCCGGGTGAGAAGTCCGCGCCGCACACGGTGGCCTCGGACGAGATCTGGTTCTGGCATCGGGGTGGTCCCCTGCTGCTGAACATCGGGGGTGAGGAGATCGTCCTCGGACCCGATGTCGAGCAGGGGCAGCGCCCCCAGGCGGTGGTTCCCGGCGGGATCAGCCAGGCCGCCCGTCCAGCGGGAGACGACTACGCGCTGGTGAGTTGCGTCGTCTCCCCCGGATTCGACTTCGAAGACTTCCGACTCGACTGAGCGCATTTCCACTCGTCGGTTCTCGTGCCCGCCATGCGTGCGCGCGGCGGGCACCACCGCGGGTGGAACCCAGCGGGTCGACAGACGTCAGTCGTCGACCCCGAGAATCCCTTCCGCGACCGCGTGGTCGATGGTCTTCTCGAGGTTCGGGCACGAGTCCGGCTTCCCGGTGGTGGGACCGGACTCGGCCAGCTTGCGGAAGACGGGGCAGGTGGCGGCCGGATCGGTCGTCCACTGCACCGTCTTCTGGTTGTGGCTGTGCTTGCGCACCTGCACCTGGGTGCCGCAGGTCTGACACGCGATCGGCGTCAGCCCGGACTCCATGTAGTGCTCTTTGTCGACGACCGTCTGGGCGCGCACCTGCGCTCGCTGTTCCGGCCGGTCCGCGAAATCGGGTGCCTTCGCCCAGGTGGTCATCAGGCGTTCGCCTCCTGCGCGGCGGCCGCTTCGGCCTCCGCCTTCTTGCGCAGGTTCTCCTCGACCTCGAGACCCCACTGCTCATTGGCCTTGGAGGTGTCGATCTCGAATTCGAAGCGCTGCGTCATTTTCGGGTCGATGTCGGCGACGTCGACGTAGAACTGCTCGTACCAGCGGCGCAGCTGGTACACCGGGCCGTCTTCCTCGGTCAGCAGCGGGTTGTCGATCTTGGACTTGTGCTTCCAGATCTCGACGTCCTGCAGGAATCCCTCGGACACGCCCTCGGTCATCTTGGCGGCGAACTTCTCCGCCTGCTCCTCGGGCAGCCCCTTCGGCTTCTCCAGCGACACACCCCATTGCAGCACGAACGAGTCCTGCGAGACCGGGTAGTGGCAGTTGATGAGGACCGTCTTGACCTCGAAGCCGCTGTAGATGTTGAGCAGCGGGTTGATCATGTAGGACGGGCCGAAGTACGACGCCTCGGACTTGAGCAGCACATCGATGCCGTTCTCCGCGGCCTTGCCGACGTCCGGACGGCCCTTGGTCTCGAGGTACTGGGTGGCGACGTGGCCTTCGAGGACGTTCTTGAAGTACGTCGGGAAGGCGTAGTGGATATAGAAGAAGTGCGCCATATCCACGACGTTGTCGATGATCTCGCGGCAGTTGGAGCCCTCGATCAGCAGCGAGTGCCAGGTCCAGTCGGTCCAGCCGTCGTTGCGGGTTTCCGACGGGGTGCCGTCGGCGTTGGTGTACGGACCCTCGACGTAGGGGATGGTCACCTCGTCGGTGGGCGGGTTGCCCTCGTGGTCGTGCCAGACATACAGCTGGCCGTTGCGCTCGAGCGTGGTCCACGCGCGGGTGCGGGCCAGCGGGGGCACGCGCCGGGCATACGGGATGCCGGTGCACTTGCCGTTGCCGCCCCAGCGCCAGTCGTGGAACGGGCACGCGATGGAGTCGCCCTTGACCTCACCCATGGAGAGGTCGCCGCCGAGATGACGGCAGTAGGAGTCCAGGACCTTCAGTTCACCCTGGCTGTTCATGAAAACGACCAGCTTGGTGCCGAAAATATTGACCGAGTGCGGCTTGCCGTCCCGGAAGTCCTTGGCCAGGCCTACACAGTGCCAGCCCCGGGCGAAACGGGTGGGCGCGGAGCCCACGTCGATCTCGCGGACCTTCCCGCGGGGCCCTTGGGGGGTTGTCGCCATTTCCTGATCCTCCTATGGATGTACTAGAACACGTTACAAAATCGGCTGGCCGTTTGCCAGCGATAGGACCAACTACCTGGATGGGGGCTCTCTGAGCTGGGCGTGAACCGCGTTCTCGACAGGAATAGGAACGTGTTCTACTCTCAGGGGCAAACGAAGACCGCTTCCGGTACCAGCACCAGGCAGGAGCAACTGGCGAGATGACGCAAGAAGTAGTTGAGCGGGTCGAGGCGCTGCTGCCCACCCTGCGTGAGCGCGCCCAGGAGACCGAGGATCTGCGCCGCCTTCCGGACCAGACCGTCAAGGATCTGCAGGCGACCGGCTTCTTCAAGCTCGTGCAGCCCAAGCAGTGGGGCGGCTACGCCTGTGACCCGGTGATCTTCTATGACCAGGTCCGCAAGCTGGCCAGCGCCTGCGGTTCCACCGGCTGGTGTGCCGGCATCCTCGGCATCCACAACTGGCACCTGGCGCTGTTCGACCAGAAGGCCCAGGAAGAGGTCTGGGGCAACGACACCGAGGTCCGGATCTCCTCCTCCTACGCCCCGATGGGCGCGGGTGTGGTGACCGAGGACGGCTCGGGCTACATCGTCAACGGTTCGTGGGCCTGGTCCTCGGGTTCCGATCACGCCGACTGGGTCTTCGTCGGCGGTCCGGTCATCAAGAACGGCAAGCCGGTCGACTTCGGCTCGTTCCTGATCCCCCGCAGCGAGTACGTCGTCAACGATGTGTGGCACGTCGTGGGCCTGCGCGGCACCGGCTCCAACACCGTCGTGGTCAAGGACGTTTTCGTTCCCAAGCACCGTTTCCTCAGCATGCGGACCATGGGCGAACTGAAATCGCCTGGCCTGGAGCAGAATACCGATCCGCTGTACAAGATGCCGTGGGGCAGCATCCATCCCGCGACCATCACCGCGCCGATCATCGGCATGGGCTACGGCGCCTACGAGGCCCACGTCGAGCACCAGGGCAAGCGCGTGCGCGCCGCCTTCGCCGGCGAGAACGCCAAGGACGACCCGTTCGCCAAGGTCCGGATCGCCGAGGCCGCCAGTGACATCGACGCCGCCTGGCGTCAGCTCTCGGGCAATATCGCCGACGAGTACGCGTGCATCGTCGCGGGCAAGGACGTCCCGTTCGAGATGCGTGCCGCCGCCCGCCGCGACCAGGTGCGCGCCACCGGCCGCGTGATCGCCTCCGTCGACCGCCTCTTCGAGGCCGCCGGCGCCACCGCGCTGGTGGAAGGCACTCCGCTGCAGCGCTTCTGGCGTGACGCCCACGCCGGCCGCGTGCACGCCTCGCAGGATCCCGAGCGCGCCTACGTCATGTACGGCACCCACGCGTTCGGCCTGCCGGTCACCGACGGAATGGTGTAATCCGTGACCGCCGTAGAGGAAATCACCTACGAGTCCACCTCGCGCTTCGCGCAGGTGCGGCCGGACCTGAAGCTGCACTACCACGAGGCGGGCGTCGGCAACGGCCCCACCATCGTGCTGCTGCACGGCGGCGGTCCGGGCGCGAGCTCCTGGTCGAACTTCGCCAAGAACATTCCGGTGCTGGCCAAGGACTTCCACGTCCTGGCCGTCGACCAGCCCGGCTTCGGGCAGTCCGACAAGCCGACCGAGCACCCGCAGTACTTCGTGCACTCGTCCTCGGCGCTCAAGGACCTGCTCGACACCCTCGGCATCACCGATCGCGTTCACCTGCTGGGCAATTCGCTCGGCGGCGGCGCGGCCACCCGCTTCGCGCTGGACTACCCGGACCGCGCCGGCAAGCTGGTGCTGATGGGCCCGGGCGGCCTGTCCACCAACCTGTTCGCGCCGGACCCCACCGAGGGCGTGAAGCTGCTGTCCAAGTTCAACTTCGAACCCACGAAGGAGAACCTGGAGGCGTTCCTGCGGATCATGGTCTTCGACCAGTCGCTGATCACGCCGGAACTCGTCGAGGAGCGTTTCGCCTCGGCCTCGCAGCCGGAATCCCTGGCCGCCACCCGCGCCATGGGCAAGTCCTTCGCGGGCGCCGACTTCGCCAAGGGCATGATCTGGCGGGACGCGTTCAAGCTGCGTCAGCCGGTGCTGATGATCTGGGGCCGCGAGGACCGCGTGAACCCGATCGACGGCGCGCTCGTGGCCCTGAAGATGGTGCCGCGTGTGCAGCTGCACGTGTTCGGCGGTTGCGGGCACTGGGCTCAGCTCGAGAAGTTCGACGAGTTCAACCGCCTGGCAACCGACTTCCTGCTCGGCGTCAAGGAGAAGTGACCATGAGTATCAAGGCACTCGGGTACATGCGCATCGAGGCCACCGACATGGCGGCCTGGCGCGAGTACGGCCTCAAGGTGCTCGGCATGATGGAGGGCAGCGGGCTCAACCCCGACGCGCTCTACCTGCGCATGGACGACTTCGCCGCGCGTCTGGTCATCGTGCCCGGCGAGCAGGACCGCCTGCTGGTCTCCGGCTGGGAGGTCACTGACGCCAAGGGCCTGCAGGAGCTGCGCGAGAGCCTGGCCAAGGCCGGGGTCGCCTACACCGAGGGCACCAAGGAAGAACTCGGTGAGCGTCGCGTCGAGGGCATGATCCGGTTCCAGGATCCGGCCGGGAACACCCTGGAGGCGTTCTACGGTGCGCAGTACCTGGGCCGCCGTTTCGTGAGCCCGTACGGCCACAAGTTCGTGACCGCGGAGCAGGGTCTGGGCCACGTGGTCCTCACCTGCACCGATGATGCTGCCGCGCAGGCGTTCTACCAGGACGTGCTGGGCTTCCGCCTGCGTGACTCCATGCGTCTGCCCCCGCAGATGGTGGGCCGTCCCGCCGACGGCGACCCGGCCTGGCTGCGCTTCTACGGCTGCAACCCGCGCCACCACGCGCTGGCGTTCCTGCCGCTGCCCAACCCGACCGGGATCGTGCACCTCATGGTCGAGGTGGAGAACTCCGACGACGTCGGCCTCTGCCTGGATCGCGCGAACCGTAAGAAGGTCAAGATGTCGGCCACCCTGGGTCGCCACATCAACGACAAGATGCTCTCCTTCTACATGAAGACGCCGGGCGGATTCGACATCGAATTCGGCTGTGAGGGACTCGAAGTCGACGACCACTCGTGGATCGCGCGGGAATCCACCGCGGTCAGCCTGTGGGGCCACGACTTCACCGTCGGATTCAAGTAGCGAGCACGGACTACGAGGGGCGGCAGAACATGACCGAGGCCGAATTGACCAAGGAAGCGACCACCGACGGGCACCCCGTCATCGATGGGCGTCAGTTCCGGAATGTGCTGGGGCAGTTCTGCACCGGCATCACCGTCATCACCACCTTCGACGACGAGGGCGGCGAGCGGGCGCCGATCGGCTTCGCGTGCCAGTCGTTCGCCGCGCTGTCCCTCGATCCGCCGCTGGTGCTGTTCTGCCCCACCAAGGAGTCCCGCTCCTGGAAGGCGATCGAACGCAACGGCAACTTCGCCGTGAACATGCTGGCCGAGGAGCAACAGCCGGTGTGCGCCCGCTTCGGTTCCCGCGAACCCGACAAGTTCGCCGGAATCGACTGGCACACCTCGGAACTGGACCTCCCGGTTTTGGACGGCGCGTTGGCCACGATCCAGTGCACTGTGGACAACGTGCTCGACGGCGGCGATCACTACATCGTGATCGGCCGGGTACAGGCCCTGTCGGAGTCCACCGACTCCGGCAGGCCGCTGCTCTTCTACCGCGGCCAGTACACGGCCATCGAACCGGAGAAGACCACCCCCGCCCCTTGGCGCGCCGACCTCGAACACTTCCTCACCACCACCACGCTCGACACCTGGCTGTGAGGCGGGTTCCTCCAGAACCCTGGCGATAGAGAAAGGCCCCTGTGGATTTCATCCACAGGGGCCTTTCGCATTGGGGAGGGTTGGGGAAAAACTGGCCTCGACGGCGAGGGTTCCCCGTGGACTGGAAGACCTCCGGATCGACAGCTCCATCAACCACCGCATTCCGCAACCGCGCAAGCATGACCGATCGACGTCGCCGTTGAACGACGCTGGGCCGCAACCGGAGTCGGTTGCGGCCCAGTGGAGACCGGGGTCAGGAGTGGGTGAGGACCACGTCGGCGAGGACGGGGGCGTCGTCGCGTTCGACGACGGTCACCGCGATGACGAGTTCGCCGTCCTGCTGCCAGATACGCGAGCGCAGGGTCTCGCCGGGGTACATGACGCCGGCGAAGCGGGCACGGAAACCCTTGACGCGGGAGACATCCGAGGCCAGGGCGGTGTCCGTGGCGGTCTTGAGGACCAGGCCGTAGGTGCACAGGCCGTGCAGGATGGGGTTCGGGAAGCCGGCGTTGCGGGCGAACTCGGGGTCCGAGTGCAGCGGGTTGCGGTCACCGCACATGCGGTAGAGCAGGGCCTGCTGCGGCAGGGTGGGGGTGAGCACCTCGAAATCCGGTGCGCGGTCGGGGAGTTCGGTCTTGGCGGACGGGCCGCGGTCGCCGCCGAAGCCGCCCTCGCCCTTCGCGAAGATGGAGGAGCGGGAGGTCCACAGGGGTTCGCCGTCGGAGCCGACCGCGGTGTCCTCACGCCAGATGACGGCGTTGGAGCCCTTGTCCCAGATCTCGCTGATCTTGCCCGCGATGGTGCCCTTGCCCGACGCCGGGATCGGGCGGTGCACGATGATCTCCTGGCTGCCGTGCACGACCTTCGCCAGGTCGATGTCGATGCCGTCGAACTTGACCTTCGGCGCCTCGGTCTCGTGGAACGAGGGCGCGACGGTGCCGAAGGACGGCAGCACGGCCGGCTCGCGGTCGTCGAGGTAGCGCAGCTCGGCCGGGTCGGTCCAGCGGTTGCCCGCGCCCAGCGCCAGGTTGTAGGTCTGCACGTCGCTGGCCGACCAGCTGAAGTCGCGCGCCGGGATCTGCGCGCCGAGCGCGACGCTCAAGTCGATGGGCATGAAAGTTCTCCTCGTGATCGCGACCCCACTCGGGTCCGAGTTGACGTCGTAGTGCCGAACCCGCGAGCCCCGTTCGTTGGGTCCGATGGTTCAACGCGGCCGCCGAGTCCGCAAGCTTGTGCCCGCTGACCGGGTAGCGCGTCGCCGCGCTCGGCTCCTGATGCTCGGGATATACGCCGGACCCGCCATCGGAAAGAGCGTTCGCGATGGCGGATCCGGGTTCTTCAGTTGTCGTCACACATCCCGCCGGGATAGAGCGGTACGACGGGATGTGTGGGTGGGTTGGGCGCGGACTCGACGTGACCCGACTCGCGCCCAACCCGATCCTGAACCGGGTTGGGACGGTTCAGGACGCCTTGTCGGCCTTCACCGGCGCGCCGTTCTTCGCCTTGGCGGCGATATCGAGGGCGGCCAGGTACCCGAAGGTGATCGCGGGTCCGATGGTCGCGCCGGGACCGGCGTAGGTGTGGCCCATGACCGGCGACGAGGTGTTGCCGGCGGCGTAGAGGCCGTCGATCACGGTGCCGTCCTCGCGCAGCACGCGGGCGTCGTTGTCGGTGACCAGACCACCCTTGGTGCCCAGGTCGCCGGGGACCATCTTGACCGCGTAGAACGGGCCGACCTCGAGCTTGTTGAGGCACGGGTTCGGCTTGATGGTCTCGTCGCCGTAGTAGCGGTCGTAGGCGGAGTCGCCGCGCTTGTAGTCGAGGTCCTTGCCGGTCTCGGCGAAGCCGTTGAAGCGCTCGATGGTGGCGGCCAGGTTGTCGGCGGGGACGCCGATCTTCTCCGCGAGAGCTTCTACCGAAGAGGCCTTGACAATGAGGTCGTTTTCCATCCAGCGGGACGGAATCGGCTGGCCAGGCTGCAATCCGGCGAAGATGTAGCGAGACCGGTAGCGCTGATCGAACACGAGCCAGCACGGCACGTTCTCGCCCGGACCCTCACCCTGCCCGTATTCGCCGCCGTACATGGTGTGCACTGCCTCGACGTAAGGAGCGGACTCATTACCGAATCGCTGACCTTGCGTGTTGATCATGATGGATCCGGGCAGGTTCCGCTCGGCGAGGCAGAACCAGGGCTTGCCCTCGCCGCGGAAGGTGGTCGGACCCCACCACGAGTCGTCCATGAAGTCGATCGCGCCGCCCGCTTCGATGCCCGCGCGGATGCCGTCGCCGGTGTTGGCCTCGGCGCCGGTGGTCCACTCGGTGGTGATGGGCTCACGCTGGTACTTGTGCCGCATGTCGGCGTTGCGCTCGAAGCCGCCGCTGCCCAGGATCACGCCGTACTTGGCGTTGAACCGCACGGTCTCGCCGTTCTGGGTGGCCTCGACGCCGGTGACCACGCCGTTCTCGATGACCAGACCGGTCAGCGGGGTGTTCAGCAGGACCGGCACGTTCGCGTCCAGCAGGCCCTTGCGCAGACCCGCGATGATCGCCTGACCCATGCCGACCAGCGCCTTGCCGGTGGCCTTGCCCCACGCCCAGCGGGTGCCGACGCGCAGCACGCGCAGGATGCCGCTCGGGTGGCGGCGGATCAGGTTGAGCTTCTTGTAGTCGGCCTGCATGACGACCACGTTCAGCGGCGCCTTGCTGTAGGGCGGCTCCAGATTGAAGCGCTCTGCGCCCAGTACCTTCAGGTTGAAGGGCTTGGGCTCGCAGGAGCGGCCGTCCGCCTTGCCGCCCGGTGCCTCCGGGTAGTAGTCGGAGTAGCCCGGCACCCAGGTCATCTTCAGCGCGGAGTGGTCCAGGACGTAGTCGAACGCCTCGGCGCCGCGATCGATGTAGGTATCGATCTTCTCCTTGGGCACCACGTCGCCGATGATGCTGTAGAGGTAGGTCCGCGCCTCGTCCAGGTCGTCGCCCTTGCCGGCGGCCTTGAGCACCTTGTTTCCGGGAATCCAGACGCCACCGCCCGAACGCGCGGTAGAACCGCCGTAATGAGCGGCCTTTTCGATGAGCACCGTGCGCAGACCGTGGTGCGCAGCGGTGAGGGCGGCGGACATACCGGCGGCACCGCTGCCGACCACCACCACGTCGTAATCCCGATCAGTCATGTAGAACACGTTATAGAATCAATCCTGGTTTGGTCTATGTTGGTCTGGCAGATGGGACTGCTGAAGCGATGTTCTTCACAAAAACTCGTTTCAATTTCTAGTCTCGTTACCGTAGGGCCACCGGCCGGTACCCCCGATGGAAGGAACACAGCGTGCTGACCGACGCGCTTCGCAAGGAACTGGCTGACGAGCTCGCGGCGGCCGAACGGGATCGCACCCCGATCGACCCGCTGGTCGCGCGGCACCCCGAGATCGACGTGGTCGACGCGTACGAGATCCAGCTGATCAACATGCGGCAGCGGTTCGCCGGTGGCGCGAAGGTGGTGGGCCACAAGGTCGGCCTGTCCTCGCTGGCCATGCAGCAGATGATGGGCGTCGACGAGCCCGACTACGGGCACCTGCTCGCGGAAATGGAAGTCTACGAAGACGTTCCGGTCGACACCTCCAAGTACCTGTACCCCCGCGTCGAGGTCGAGGTCGGGTTCATCCTCGGCGCCGATCTGCCCGGCGAGGACTGCACCGAGGAGGACGTCCGCAAGGCCACCGTCGCCTACGCGCCCTCCATCGAGCTGATCGACACCCGCATCAAGGAGTGGAAGATCGGCCTCTGCGACACCATCGCCGACAACGCCTCCTCGGCCGGCTACGTGCTCGGCAAGGCCCGCGTCGCGCCGGAACTGCTGGACATCAAGGCCATCGACGCCGTGCTGACCCGCAATGGCGAGGTCATCGCCGAGGGCCGTTCCGACGCCGTGCTCGGCGACCCCACCATCGCCGTGGCGTGGCTGGCTCGCAAGGTCGCCTCGTTCGGCGTGCGGTTGAAGGCGGGCGACATCGTGCTGCCCGGCTCCTGCACCCGTGCCATCGACGCCCGACCGGGCGACGAGTTCATCGCCGAGTTCGCCGGACTCGGTTCCGTCCACCTGGGTTTCGCGTAAGCGCCGCCCCGACTGACACAGACCTCACCTGAGTAGGAGAAAGCCGTGACTGCAAGCAAAGTCACCGCCGCGATCGTCGGGTCCGGCAACATCAGCACCGACCTGCTGTACAAGCTGCTGCGTTCGGACAAGATCGAGCCGCGCTGGATGATCGGCATCGACCCCGATTCCGAGGGCCTCAAGCGCGCCCGCGGCCTGGGCCTGGAGACCTCCGCCGAGGGCGCGGACTGGCTGCTCGCGCTGCCGGAGAAGCCGGACCTGCTGTTCGAGGCGACCTCCGCGTACGTGCACCGCGCCTACGCGCCGAAGTACGCCGAGGCCGGCATCCGTGCCATCGACCTCACCCCGGCCGCCGTCGGCCCCGCCGTGATCCCGCCGGTCAACCTCGACACCCTGCGTGACGAGATGAACGTCAACATGATCACCTGCGGTGGCCAGGCCACGATTCCGATGGTGCACGCGGTGTCCCGCGTCGTGCCGGTCGACTACGCCGAGATCGTGGCGTCGGTGTCCTCGGTGTCCGCCGGCCCGGGTACCCGCGCCAACATCGACGAGTTCACCAAGACCACCTCCGCGGGTGTCATGAACATCGGTGGCGCCAAGCGCGGCAAGGCCATCATCATCCTGAACCCGGCCGAGCCGCCGATGATCATGCGCGACACCATCTTCTGCTCGATCCCCGAGGATGCCGACCGCGACGCGATCACCGAGTCGGTGCACCGCATGGAGAAGGCCATCCAGGAGTACGTGCCCGGTTACCGCCTGCTCAACGAGCCGCAGTTCGACGAGCCGTCGCTGGTTTCCGGTGGCATGGCGAAGGTGTCGATCTTCGTCGAGGTCGAGGGCGCGGGCGACTTCCTGCCGCCGTACTCGGGCAACCTCGACATCATGACCGCGGCCGCCACCCAGGTGGGCAATGTGCTGGCCGACCAGATCATCTCGGCTCGGGTGTAAGGAGTACCGACAGTGAGCAATTCGAACATTCTCAAGCCGTTCTCCGCGGACCTCGACGTCCGGGTGACCGACACGTCGCTGCGCGACGGCTCGCACCACAAGCGCCACCAGTTCGTGGTGGAAGAGGTCCGTGACATCGTCGCCGCCCTCGACAACTCCGGCGTGCCGGTCATCGAGGTCACCCACGGTGACGGCCTCGGCGGTTCCTCGTTCAACTACGGTTTCTCGAAGACCCCTGAGCAGGAACTGATCAAGGTCGCGGCCGAGACCGCCAAGCAGGCCAAGATCGCCTTCCTCATGCTGCCGGGCGTCGGCGTCAAGGAAGACATCAAGATCTCGCAGGACAATGGCGCGAGCATCTGCCGCATCGCCACCCACTGCACCGAGGCCGACGTCTCGATCCAGCACTTCAACATGGCGCGCGACCTCGGCCTCGAGACCGTCGGCTTCCTGATGATGGCGCACTCCACCACCCCGGAGAACCTCGCCAAGCAGGCCCGCATCATGGCCGACGCCGGCTGCCAGTGCATCTACGTCGTCGACTCCGCCGGCGCGCTGGTGCTGGAACAGGTCTCCGACCGTGTCTCCGCCCTGGTCGCCGAGCTCGGCAACGACGCGCAGGTCGGCTTCCACGGCCACGAGAACCTGGGCCTCGCGGTCGCGAACTCGGTGTACGCCGTGCGCGCGGGCGCCACCCAGATCGACGGCAGCGCACGTCGTTTCGGCGCGGGCGCGGGCAACCTGCCCGTTGAGGCCTTCATCGGCGTCTGCGACAAGCTCGGCATCAAGACCGGCGTCGACTTCTTCGCCATCACCGACGCCGCCGAGGACGTCGTCCGCCCGGCCATGCCGAGCGAATGCCTCCTCGACCGCCAGGCCCTGATGATGGGCTACGCGGGCGTCTACTCGTCGTTCCTGCGTCACGCCGAGCGCCAGGCCGAACGCTACGGCGTCTCCGCCGCCGAGATGCTCGTCCGCGCCGGCCAGCGCAAGCTCGTCGGTGGCCAGGAAGACCAGCTCATCGACATCGCCCTGGAACTCCAGCGCGAAAAGGAGAAGTCGGCCGCCAACGCCTGACCCAACCGCTCGACGCTGGGCCGCAACCGAATCCGGTTGCGGCCCAGCGTCGTTTTGGACAGTGGAACGTGTTGACGCTACCGTTCCGTTGAGATGTCGACCACTGGGGAGGGTGGCGAAACCATGACGATTATCGAATCCCGCGACGACTGCCTGAGCGCATGACACCGCCCCTGGTTCGCCGAGACCTCCCGCATCCCCCGGGACGGGTGCCCCTCTTGGGCGATATCACCCATGTCGACCGCTATCGCCCCATTCAGAACGAAAAGGCCCTGGCCGCATCGCTCGGTCCCATTTTCGAGCGGAGAGCGCTCGGCCTGCACTTCACCTACGTGACAGGTGCTCGCCTCGCGGCCCAATGCTCGGATGAACAGCATTGGGAGCGCGCACTGTACGGGCCGGTGCTCGAGTTCCAACGGTTCATGCCGGACAGTCTGTTCGTGGTGGACAACGACAATCCGCTGTGGGGCCAGGCACGCCGCATCTTCACTCCGGCCTTCGCGCAGAAGGCAATGCGCAGCTATCACCAGGCGATGCAGTCGGTCGCCGATGATCTCGTCGCGGAGTGGTCCGCCGGTGACGGCGTGATCGACACGCACTCGGCCATGACGCGGGCCGCGGGGGAAGTCATCGGGCGTGCCGGGTTCTCCAGGGAGCTCGGGCTTTTCCGCGATGCTCCCGACAGCGCCGATTCGCACGCGTTCATCGATTCTCTCTCGGACCTACTGCGCATGGCGTCGGACGCCGGCTTGGCATTGCCTGTCGTCGGCCCGATCCGGCGGCGGCTACTCGCAGCCAGGGTGCGCCGCAACAGCGCGGCGCTCCACCGCTTTTCCGACAGGATCATCGCCGAACGACAAGCTCATCCGACCGATGACGAGGATCTGCTCAACCTCATGCTCACGGCCACCGACCCGGAAACCGGCCACCGGTTGCCGTTGGACAATGTCCGCGACCAAGTGCTGACCTTCATGGCGGGCGGATACGAAACCACAGCCGCACTGCTCGAGTCGGTACTGCACTACATCGCAGCCGACCAAAAGCTCCAAGAACAGATCCGCACGGAAATTTCGGAACGCGGCGGGTTCGATTACAAGGCAGTAACCGGGATGCGCCTGATCCGGCATGTTCTCAACGAGTGTCTGAGATTATGGCCGCCGGCGCCCGGATACTTCCGGAGAGCCCGCACCGACCAGGATCTCGGCGGGTATCGAATCCCCGCCGGGCACATGGTTTTCGTCATCGCGCTCGCCGCGCACCGCGACAAAGACGTCTGGGGCGCTGACGCCGACGCCTTCGACCCGTATCGCTTCGAACCCGACCGTTTGCGCAGCCATCCCGACCGGTTCTTCGAACCGTGGGGCACCGGACCCCGCAGCTGCATCGGCCGCCAGTTCGCGCTACACGAAGCCACGCTGCTGGTCGCCCGCATTCTGTCCGCCTTCGAATTGAGCACCGACGGCACACCACTGGCCATGCGGGAACGTGGGACGCTGCGCCCCGAGCCATATCGGCTGAAGGCCGTACCCCGAGCCGACCGCTGAGGCGGGCGTCCCGCCCTCCCGATGCTGGGCCGCAACCGAATTCGGTTGCGGCCCAGCGCCGTTGCTACGAGATGCCGAATTCGTCTTCCAGCAGGTCCATCAGATTTTCGTCGCTCATGGCCATGATGTCCTCCGAGTGGGACGCATCCGGATCTTCGTTCGCCCGACCGGCGATTCGTGTCAGATTCACCAGTCTCGAGTAGAACTCGTCGGTCATCCGGTTGCCGTCGACCATATCCATGACCTCTTTTTCCAGGCGCGACAAAGAGTCCGAGGTATCGGTGTCGGCGAGTTGGGCGAGAATGTACGCGGTGACCGCATCGGGTGTCGGATAGTCGAAAACGAGCGTCGCGGGCAGCCGCAGCCCGGTGACGGCGTTCAATCGATTGCGCGCCTCGACGGCGGTCAGCGAATCGAAGCCCAGATCCCGGAAATTGCGGTCGGCATCGATGACCACATCGCTATCGTGCCCCAGCACGGCCGCGGCCTGGCTACGCACAGTGGCCAGTACCAGGGTCTTTCGGTCGGCGTCCGGCAGTCCCGCCAACCGCTGCCGCAGATCCACCGCGACTTCGGCGCCCCGGCGTACCTCCGGGAGCAAGCCCTCCAGCATCGGGGCGAGCGTCCCGGCACGCGCGCCGGCAACCAGTGCGGCCATGTCCACGCGGGCAGCGACCACACCCGAACGGTGTTCCGCCACAGCGGCGTCGAACAACGCCAAGCCCTGCTCGTCCGACATCGCCGCCATCCCGACGCGGCCCAGCCGTGTGGTGTCGGTGTCGCCGAGGTGTCCGGTCATCCCGGTGCCCTGGGCCCACAGGCCCCACGCGATCGACACCGCCGCTCGACTGTCGCCGCGGCGATGCTCGGCCAACCCGTCGAGGAACGCGTTCGCGGCCGCGTAGTTGCCCTGCCCCGCAGCGCCCAGCACACCGGCGACCGAGGAGTACAACACGAACAGCGGGAGATCCAGCTCGCGGGTCGACTCGTGCAGATGCCACGCCGCATCCGCCTTGGCCGCCAGCACCGCATCCACCTGTTCGGGGCGCAACGACACCACCACACCGTCGTCGAGCACACCGGCCGTGTGCACCACACCGGTCAGCGGCGCGTCCTCCGGAACCGCGGTCAGCAACCGCGCCACCGCCGCCCGATCGGACACATCACAGGCCAGCACCCGCACCCGCGCGCCCAGCTCGGACAGTTCCGTGACCAGCTCCGCCGCTCCCGGCGCGGCCGGACCGCGCCGGCTGGCCAGCACCAGCGACCGCACCCCGTACTGGGCCACCAGGTGCCGGGCGAGCATCGCTCCCAACCCTCCGGTGCCACCGGTCACCAACACCGTGCCCGCCGAAACCGCCGACACCACACCGGAATCCACACCACCCGGACCCGCCGGGAGGGTAAGGACGATCTTGCCGATGTGGCGCGCCTGACTGAAGTATCGGAACGCGTCGCGCGCACGCCGAATGTCGAAGGTCTTGACAGGCAGCGGAGTGATCACTTCGGTGTCGAACATCGCTTTGAGATCGACCAGCATCTCCGCGATCCGATCCGGCCCGGCATGCACCAGATCGAACGCACGATAGTGCACTCCCGGATAACGAGCGGCGATCTCTCCGCTGTCACGGATGTCGGTCTTGCCCATCTCCAGGAAACGACCGCCGCGCGGTAGCAGCCGTAGCGACGTATCGACGAATTCCCCTGCCAGCGAGTCCAGAACGACATCCACACCGCGGCCACCGGTAGCCGCCATGAACTGTTCTTCGAAGTGAAGCGACCGGGAATCCCCGATGTGCTGCTCGTCGTACCCCAGGGAACGCAAGGTGTCCCACTTGCCCTGGCTCGCGGTCCCGTACACCTCGATTCCCCAGTGCCGGGCCAACTGGGTAGCCGCCATGCCCACCCCGCCGGCCGCCGCATGCACCAGCAGAGTCTCGCCTGGCCGGACGCGACCCAGATCGCGAAGCCCGTAATAGGCGGTCAGGAAGACGATCGGAACGGTGGCCGCCTCGATGAACGACCACCCCTCGGGCATATGGATGATCAGTCTCTGATCCGTCACCTCGAATGGACCCAGACCGCCTTCGATCAATCCCATCACCCGGTCGCCGGGCGCGAAGCCGTCCACCCCCGGGCCGACCTCGACGACGACGCCCGCCGCTTCCATGCCCATCAGGGTGTTCTTCGAAGCCACTTCACCCAGGCAGATGAGAATGTCTCGGAAGTTCAGGCCACCGGCCCGCACCGCGATACGGACCTGCCCCGGCGCCAGAGGTTGATCAGCGGCACCGCATCGCTTCAGCTCGAGCCCGTCGATGGTGTCATTACCGGCTTCGAGGCGCCACGACATCGAGTCCGGCACAACCAGACCCGGCGAATCGGTGAGCCGGACCAGTCGAGCGGTATGCGGCGACCCGGAACGGATCATGACTTGAGGTTCACCGCAGGCCAGCGCCTCGGTCAGCATCGCCATCGGCATATCCACGGGGTGATCGGAGTCGACGAGCACGATCCTGCCCGGGTCCTCCGACTGCGCCGAACGCACCAGCCCCCACACCGCGGCACCAGCCAGATCAGCGATCTGCTCACCCGCACGCGCGACCGCCCCACTGGTCAGCACCACCAATGTGCTCGCGGCGAACCGCGACTCACCCAGCCAGGCCTGCAACCCGGCCAGCACCTCACCGGTCGCCCGATGCACCCGCCGCAGCACATCCTCGGAGGTGTCGCCGATCTCGCGTCGGTCCAGCACCACAACCGGCGGCACCGACGCAGTATCGTCGCGCGTCCACGCCAAGAATTCCTCGATCGCGGTGAACACCCGAGACTCCGGCTCCGACCCCGCACCCGGGATCGGAGTCTCCGCCGGTGTCCACTGCACCACGCACAACCGCTCCCGCGTGCTCGACGCGCCCAGCTGTCCCGGCGACACCGGCCGCGAGGTCAATGACCCAGCCGTCAGCACCGGCTGCCCGGCGGTGTCTGCGACCTCGATCGCCAACGCGCCGGTACCGGAATCAGTCGGCGAGATCCGCGCCCGAACTACTGACGCGCCGACCGCGTGCAGCGACACCTCCGACCACGCGAACGGCAACATCACCTCGCCACCGGCACCGGCCATCACCGCGGCATGCAGTACAGAATCCAATAGCGCCGGATGCAGTCCGAACCCCGACGCATCACTCACCGAATCCGGCAGTGCGGCCTCGACGAACAACTCCTCACCACGACGCCACAACGACCGCAACCCCTGGAAGGTCGGACCGTAGTCATATCCGCGATCAGCCAACACCGGATACACATCGTCGGTCGCCTCAGCCACCGCGCCCTCAGGCGGCCACACCGCCAACGCCTCCGACACCGCACCGGCGGCAACCGAATTCGCGACATCAGCGTCCCGCTGCTCGAGTACGCCCTCAGCATGAGTAACCCAGCCGGCCTGCGGGCCCTCGGCGTCACGGGAGTACAACGCCACGCGTCGCGCACCCGACCCCTGCCCGTCGGGTCCGTCGACCACGACCTGAAGCTGCACCGCGGTCTCGGCAGTCAACACCAACGGGGTCATCAGCGTCAGGTCCCGCAGCACCGGGCACCCGGCTTCCGCCCCCGCCCGCATCGCCAATTCCACGAACCCGGTGCCGGGGAACAACACCACGCCACCGACCGCGTGATCAGCAAGCCACGGCCGCGACGCCAACGACAACCGGCCCGTCAACACCACCGCACCCGAGTCCGCGGACACCATCACCGCACCCAGCAGCGGGTGCCCGGCACCGGTCAACCCCAGCGACGCCACGTCAGCAGTCCCGGCCGGCGTCAACCAGTAGCGGCGACGCTGGAACGCGTACGTGGGCAACTCGACCCGGCGACCACCACCCTGACGTACCGCATCCCACGCCACATCGACACCCGACACCTCCAGGCGGGCCATCGAGCGCGTGAACGCGACCGCGCAATCCTCGCCACGCAGCAACGAACCCACGATCACCGGGTCATGGACGTCGGGATCGGCTGCCGCACAAATCTGTTCGACATCGACGGTCAGCAAGGGGTGCGGGCTCGCCTCGACGAACACCCCGTATCCATCCCGCCGCAACGCCCGCACCGCCTGCTCGAAACGCACCGTCTCCCGCAGATTGCGGAACCAGTACCGGGCATCCAATTCGGCGGGGTCCAGGACCGTGCCGGTGACGGTCGAATAGAACACCACCCCTGTCGGGCTCGTGGAACCTTGTGAGCGCGGAAGGATTTCGGCGAGTGCGCCGAGGAGGCGATCGCGGACCTGTTCGACCTGAGGAGAATGCGAGGCATAATCCACCGCGATCCGGCGGGCACGCACCTCGAGTCGCTCACACTCGGCCAGGAACGACTCCATCTGCCCGATCTCACCGGACACCACGGTCGATCCCGGGCCGTTGACCACAGCCACGGCCAAACGGTCGAACCGCTCGAGCAGCCGCTCGACCCGCTCGACCGACAGTCCGACCGCCACCATCGCGCCCTGACCCGCCAACACCGTCAACGCCGCCGACCTCAGAATCACGACCCGGGCCGCATCCTCGAGCGACAACACACCAGCCACATAGGCCGCGGCGATCTCTCCCTGCGAATGACCCACCACCGCATCAGGTTCCACACCAACCGAACGCCACAGCTGCGCCAACGACACCATCACCGCGAACAACACCGGCTGCACAATCTCGACCTGCTCGAGCCACCCCGCATCATCGGAACCGAGCACATCCAACAGCGACCACTCCACCAACGAGGAAAACACCCGATCACACTCGGCCATAGCCTGCGCGAACACCGGCGACGACACCAACAGCACCCGGCCCATCCCCAGCCACTGCGCCCCCTGACCCGGGAAGATCAGCACCGTCTTACCGGGTTTGCCGGCGACCCCCGACACCACACCATCGCCTGGCAGCCCGCGTGCGACCGTGTCGAGCCCGCCCAGCAGCTGCGTCCGATCCAGGCCCACGATCACCGCTCGATGATCGAACCGCGAACGGCCCGACAGGGTCGCGGCCACATCCACCGCATCCGCATCCGGACGCTGCCCCAGATACGCCGACAACCGAGATGCCTGCCCTGCCAACCCGTCCCGGGTCCGTGCCGACACCACCCACACCAGCGGCACCGATTCATCGATCGGTGTCCGGGGTTGCGGTACCGGCTCGCTCACCGGAGCTTGTTCGAGGATGACGTGAGCATTGGTGCCACTGACACCGAAAGCCGACACCGCGGCTCGCCGCGGCCGATCGGCCTCCGGCCAGTTCTGTGCCCGGCTCAGCAGCTCGGCGTGACCCGCCGTCCAATCCACGTGCGAGGACGGCGCATCCACGTGCAGGGTTCTGGGCAGCACCCCGTGGCGCAGGGCCTGCACCATCTTGATCACACCGGCCACACCGGCAGCCGCCTGCGTGTGGCCGATATTCGACTTGATCGAACCCAACCGCACCGGTTCCGAATCGGTTTCACGCTGACCATAGGTCGCCAGCAATGCCTGCGCCTCGATCGGATCACCCAACCTGGTCGCCGTGCCGTGGGCCTCGACCACGTCGACCTCAGCGGCAGACACCCCGGCATTGGCCAATGCCCGCCGGATCACCCGCTGCTGGGAAGGCCCGTTCGGCGCACTGAAGCCATTGGACGCACCGTCCTGGTTGACCGCGCTGCCACGCACCACCGCCAGCACCTGATGCCCGTTGCGCTCGGCATCGGACAGCCGTTCCAGCACAAGGACACCTGAGCCCTCACCGAACGCGGTCCCGTCGGCCGCCTCCGCGAAAGGCTTACACCGACCATCCGCCGCCAATGCCCGCTGCCGGGAGAACTCGACGAATGTCGCGGGTGTCGACATCACCGTCACCCCACCGGCCAACGCCAGCGAACACTCCCCCGTACGCAACGCAGTCACCGCCTGATGCAGGGCCACCAGACTCGACGAACACGCCGTATCCACCGACACCGCAGGACCTTCCAGACCCAGCACATACGACACCCGACCCGACAGGACAGCGCCGGCTGATTCGGTCTGCGGATAGTCGTGATACATCGCACCGACATACACGCCGGTATCGCTGCCCCTCAACGTCTCCGGCCGGATCCCGGCATGCTCGAGCGCCTCCCACGCCGTTTCCAATATCAGCCGCTGTTGCGGGTCCATACCGACCGCCTCACGCGGACTGATCCCGAAGAACTCCGCGTCGAACTCCGCTGCGTCGTAAAGGAATCCGCCCTCATTCGCGTACGACTTACCCTCGACACCCGGCGCGGGATCGAACACCCCTTCCCAGCCACGATCGGTCGGGAACGTCGAGATCACATCACGCCCGTCGACCACCAAGCGCCACAACTCCTCCGGCGAGGACACCCCACCAGGGAAACGGCAGCCCACCCCCACAATCGCTACCGGCTCCGACGACGACCACGACACCACCGATGCCGATTCCGAGACCGCAGCGATATCGGTGCCGGTGAGCCGGCCAAGGATGTGCGCGGCGGCACGGTCGGGCGTCGGGTGGTCGAAAACCAGGGTCGCCGACAACCGTAACCCGGTGACCGCGTTCAACCGATTGCGGGCCTCGACCGCGGTCAGCGAATCGAAACCCAGATCCCGGAAACTACGGTCGGCATTCACGGCCGCACCGCTATCGTGACCCAGCACAGCCGCGACCTGACCGCGAACAATGTCCAGGACCAGCGCTTGTTGTTCGGTCGGTGTCAGCCCGACCAGCCGCTGCCGCAGACCCACCGCGCCTGCCGCACCCGATGGGCTGCGGCGAATAGTCGGCAGCATGCCCTCCAGCATCGGAGCAAGGACACCGGCACGGGAACGGGCCGCCAACGCGGCCGAATCGATGCGCGCCGCCACTACACCCGAACGAGTTTGCGCCACAGCGGCGTCGAACAACGCCAAACCCTGCTCGTCCGACATCGCCGCCACCCCATCACGATTCAAACGCATGGCGTCGACATCACCGAGATGCCCGGTCATCCCGGTATCGGAAGCCCACAACCCCCACGCGATCGATGTCGCGACCAGCCCACTCGCACGCCGATGCTCGGCCAACCCATCGAGGAACGTATTCGCGGCCGCGTAGTTGCCCTGCCCGGCGGTGCCCAGCACGCCCGCGACCGAGGAATACAACACGAACAACCCCAGATCCAGCTCACGGGTCAACTCGTGCAGGTGCCATGCCGCATCAGCCTTGGCCGCCAACACCGCGTCCATCCGATCCGGGCTCAACGACACCACCACACCGTCATCGAGCACACCCGCGGTGTGCACCACACCGCTCAACGGTGCGTCCTGAGGAACCGAGGCCAGCAACTCCACGACCTCATCGCGCTGGGACACATCGCACGCCACGATCCGCACCCGGGCACCCAACCCGGTCAACTCCGCGACCAACTCCGCTGCCCCCGAAGCCGCAAGGCCACGGCGACTGGCCAACACCAACGACCGCACCCCGTACTCGGTCACCAGATGCCGCGCCAACATCGATCCCAGCCCACCGGTGCCCCCGGTGACCACCACCGTGCCCGCAGACGCCACACCCGCATCCACACCGGTCTCCTCCACCTGCACCCGGACCAGTCGAGCGGTATGCGATACCCCGGAACGGATCATGACCTGAGGTTCACCACACGCCAATACCCCGGCCAAGTCCACTGCCGTTGCGGCGGTCGCGCTCCCGGACACGACGCCCACGGAAACACCGTCTGGGAGATCGGTGTCCACAAGCACGATCCGGCCCGGGTCCTCCGTTTGCGCCGAACGCACCAGCCCCCACACCGCGGCACCTGCCAGATCAGCGACCGGCTCACCCGCCTGGGCGATCGCCCCACAGGTCAACACCACCAACCTGCTTTCCGCGAATCGCGACTCACCCAGCCAGGCCTGCAACCCGGCCAGCACCTCACCGGTCGCCCGATGCACCCGCCGCAGCACATCCTCGGAGGTGTCGCCGATCTCGCGTCGGTCCAGCACCACAACCGGCTGCACCGACACACCCTCGTCGCGCGTCCACGCCAAGAATTCCTCGATCGCGGTGAACACCCGAGACTCCGGCTCCGACCCCGCACCCGGGATCGGAGTCTCCGCCGGTGTCCACTGCACCACGCACAACCGGTCACGTGACATGGATGTGCCCAATTGCCCCGGCGACACCGGCCGCAAGGTCAACGACCCGACCGCCAACACCAGATGCCCGGAAAGGTCGGCGACCTCGACCGCGACCGCACCGACATCGGTCGGTGAGATCCGCGCCCGCACCGCAGACGCACCGACCGCATACAAGGCCGTCTCCGACCATGCGAACGGCAACACCACCTCGACACCAGCACCGGAATCGGTTGCCACCACAGCCATCACCGTGGCATGCAACACCGAATCCAACAGCGCCGGATGCAGCCCGTACCCCGACCCATCACTCACCGAATCCGGCAGTGCGGCTTCGACGAACAACTCCTCACCACGCCGCCACAACGACCGCACCCCCCGGAACGCCGGACCGTAGCCGTACCCGAGATCGCCGAGCCTGCCGTAGAGGTCCTCCACGCCCACACGCACCGCGCCCGCAGGCGGCCACACCGCCAACGCCTCCGACACCGCACCGGCGGCAACCGAATTCGCGACATCAGCGTCCCGCTGCTCGAGCACCCCCTCGGCATGGGTAACCCACCCGGCCTGTAGGTCCTCGGCGTCACGGGAGTACAACGCCACGCGTCGCGCACCCGACCCCTGCCCGTCGGGTCCGTCGACCACGACCTGAAGCTGCACCGCGGTCTCGGCAGTCAACACCAACGGCGTCATCAGCGTCAGGTCCCGCAGGACCGGACACCCGATCTCTTCGCCCGCCCGCATGGCCAACTCCACGAAACCGGTGCCCGGGAGCAATACCGTTCCACCGACCGCGTGATCGGAAAGCCATGGCTGCGACGACAACGACAGTCGACCCGTCAGCACCACCGCACCCGAGTCCGCGGACACCATCACCGCGCCCAGCAGCGGGTGCCCGGCACCAGCCAATCCCAGCGACGCCGCGTCACTGTTCCCGGTCGAGTTCAACCAGTAGCGTCGACGCTGGAACGCGTACGTGGGCAACTCGATTCGACAACCACGAGCCTGAAGCAAAGCATCCCATGCCACATCGACACCCGACACCTCCAACCGGGCCATCGAGCGCGTGAACGCGACCGCGCAATCCTCGCCACGCAGCAACGAACCCACGATCACCGGATCATGGGCGTTCGAGGGTATGCCGTTGCCGGGATCGGCTGCGGCACAGATCTGTTCGACATCGACGGTCAACAGCGGGTGCGGGCTCGCCTCGACGAACACGCCGTATCCGTCGCGGTGCAATGCCCGCACGGCCTGCTCGAAGCTCACCGTCGCCCGCAGATTGCGGAACCAGTAGTCCGCGTCCAGCCCGGCAGGATCCAGGACCGTGCCGGTGACAGTCGAATAGAACACCACCCCTGTCGGGCTCGTGGAACCTTGTGAGCGCGGAAGGATTTCGGCGAGCGCGCCGAGGAGGCGATCGCGGACCTGTTCGACCTGAGGAGAATGCGAGGCATAATCCACCGCGATCCGGCGGGCACGCACCTCGAGTCGCTCACACTCGGCCAGGAACGACCCCATCTGCCCGACATCACCGGAGACCACGGTCGATCCCGGGCCATTGACCACAGCCACCGCCAACCCGTCGAACCCGCCGAGCAGCTCCTCGACCCGATCCCGAGGCGCGTACACCGACACCATCGCGCCTTGACCCGCGAGCGCCGTCAACGCCGCCGAACGCAGGATCACGACCCGAGCCGCATCCTCGAGCGACAACACACCAGCCACATAGGCCGCGGCGATCTCTCCCTGCGAATGACCCACCACCGCATCAGGTTCCACACCAACCGAACGCCACAACGCCGCAAGCGACACCATCACCGCGAACAACACCGGCTGCACAATCTCGACCTGCTCGAGCCACCCCGCATCATCGGAACCGAGCACATCCAACAGCGACCACTCCACCAACGAGGAAAACACCCGATCACACTCGGCCATAGCCTGCGCGAACACCGGCGACGACACCAACAGCACCCGGCCCATCCCCAGCCACTGCGCCCCCTGACCCGGAAACACCAACACTGTCTTGCCCTGTGCGCGTGCGGTCCCCGACACCACACCATCGCCTGGCAGCCCGCGAGCCACCGCGTCCAAGCCCGACAGCAACGCCGCATGGCCCCTGCCCGTGACCACCGCTCGATGATCGAACCGCGAACGTCCCGACAGGGTCGCCGCCACATCCACCGGATCCACATCCGGGCGCTCGCGCAGGTGCCGCGACAACCGATCCGCCTGCCCCGCAAGCGCTTCCGGTGCCCGACCGGACAACACCCACGCCACCGGCGCTGACCCGTCCGACGGTATCGGTGGCTGCGGCGCCGACTCGCTCACCGGAGCTTCTTCTAGGATGACGTGAGCATTGGTGCCACTGATGCCGAAAGCCGACACCGCCGCTCGCCGCGGCCGATCGGCCGCCGGCCAGTTCTGTGCCCGACTCAGCAGCTCGGCGTGACCCGCCGTCCAATCCACCTGTGAGGACGGCGCGTCCACGTGCAGGGTTCTGGGCAGCACCCCATAGCGCAAGGCCTGCACCATCTTGATCACACCGGCCACACCCGCCGCCGCCTGCGTGTGCCCGATATTCGACTTGACCGAACCCAACCACACCGGCCGGTCCGCCGGACGGCCCTGACCGTAGGTCGCCAGCAGCGCCTGCGCCTCGATCGGATCACCCAACCTGGTGCCGGTGCCATGGGCTTCGACCACGTCGACCTCGGCCGCCGGCACCCCCGCATCGGCCAACGCCCGCCGGATCACCCGCTGCTGGGAAGGCCCGTTCGGGGCACTGAAACCGTTGGAGGCGCCATCCTGATTGACCGCGCTGCCACGCACCACCGCCAGCACCTGATGCCCGTTGCGCTGGGCATCCGACAGCCGCTCCAACACCAGCACACCCGAACCCTCACCGAACGCGGTCCCGTCAGCGGCCTCCGAAAACGGCTTACACCGACCATCCGCAGCCAACCCCCGCTGCCGAGAGAACTCGACGAACGTCGCGGGCGTGGCCATCACCGTCACCCCACCGGCCAGCGCCAGCGAGCATTCTCCCGCGCGCAAAGCCGCCACCGCCTGATGCAGGGCCACCAGACTCGACGAACACGCCGTATCCACCGACACCGCAGGCCCTTCCAGCCCCAGCACATACGACACCCGACCCGACAGGACAGCACCGGCTACTTCGCTGTGCGGGTAATCGTGATACATCGCACCGACATACACGCCGGTGTCGCTGCCCCGCAGCGTCAACGGGTCGATGCCCGCTGATTCCAGTGCCTCCCAGGAAGTTTCCAGCAGTACTCGCTGCTGCGGGTCCATCGTGATCGCCTCGCGCGGACTGATTCCGAAGAACCCGGCATCGAACTCGCCCGCTTCGTAAAGGAACCCGCCCTGGTTCGTGTACGACTTACCCGCGGTACCGAGCACCGGATCGAACACCCCGTCCCAGCCACGATCGGTCGGGAACGTCGAGATCACATCACGCCCGTCGACCACCAAGCGCCACAACTCCTCCGGCGAGGACACCCCACCAGGGAAACGGCAGCCCACCCCCACAATCGCTACCGGCTCCGACGACGACACCACCGAGGCGGATTCCGGGACCGCAGCGATATCGGCGCCGGTGAGCCGGCCAAGGATGTGTGTAGCGACACTGTCGGGCGTCGGATAATCGAAAACCAGGGTCACGGGCAACCGCAACCCGGTGACCGCGTTCAACCGATTGCGCGCCTCGACCGCGGTCAGCGAATCGAAACCCAGATCCCGGAAACTACGGTCAGCGGCTACGGCCGCACCACTATCGTGACCCAGCACAGCCGCGACCTGACCGCGAACAGTGTCCAGCACCAGCGCCTTTCGCTCGGTCGGTGTCAACCCGACCAACCGCTGCCCCAAACCCACCGCACCTGCCGCACCCGATGGGCTGCGGCGAATAGTCGGCAGCATGCCCTCCAGCATCGGAGCCAGAACACCGGCACGGGAACGGGCCGCCAATGCGGCCGAATCGATGCGCGCCGCCACTACGCCCGCACGGTGTTGGACGAGTGCGGCGTCGAACAACGCCAAGCCCTGCTCGTCCGACATCGCCGCCACCCCGACGCGGCCCAGCCGTGTGGTGTCGGTGTCGCCGAGGTGACCGGTCATACCGGTATCGGAAGCCCACAACCCCCACGCGATCGATGTCGCGACCAACCCACTCACACGGCGATGCTCGGCCAACCCGTCGAGGAATGCGTTCGCGGCCGCGTAATTGCCCTGCCCCGCGGTGCCCAGCACACCCGCGACCGACGAATACAACACGAACAACCGAAGATCCAGCTCACGGGTCAACTCGTGCAGATGCCACGCCGCATCCGTCTTGGCCGCCAACACCGCGTCTACTTGTTCGGGGCGCAACGACACCACGACACCGTCGTCGAGCACGCCTGCGGTGTGCACCACACCGCTCAACGGTGCGTCCTGAGGAACCGCGGCCAGCAACTCCACGACCTCATCGCGCTGGGACACATCGCACGCCACGATCCGCACCCGGGCACCCAACCCGGTCAACTCCGCGACCAACTCCGCTGCCCCCGGCGCTGCCGGGCCGCGCCGACTGGCCAACACCAACGACCGCACCCCGTACTCGGTCACCAGATGCCGCGCCAACATCGATCCCAGCCCACCGGTGCCCCCGGTGATCAGCACCGTGCCCTCCGACACCACACCCGAATCCACGCCAGTGTCTTGCACCGGGAGCCGGACCAATCGGGCGGTATGCGACACCCCGGAACGGATCATGACCTGAGGCTCACCACACGCCAACACCCCGGCCAAGTCCACTGCCGTTGCGGCAGTGTCGGTGTCGACCAGGACGATCCGGCCCGGATCCTCCGTTTGCGCCGAACGCACCAGACCCCACACCGCCGCACCAGCCAGATCATCGACCGGCTCACCCGCAGGTGCGACCGCCCCACAGGTCAGCACCACCAATGTGCTCGCGGCGAACCGCGACTCACCCAGCCAGGCCTGCAACCCGGCCAACACCTCACCGGTCGCCCGATGCACCCGCCGCGGCACATCCCCGGAAGTGTCGATCTCGCGTCGGTCCAGCACCACAACCGGCGGCACCGACACACCCTCGTCGCGCGTCCACGCCAAGAATTCCTCGATCGCGGTGAACACCCGAGACTCCGGCTCCGACCCCAGAATCGAAGTCTCCGCCGGTGTCCACTGCACCACACACAACCGCTCCCGCGTGCTCGACGCACGCAATTGCCCCGGCAACACCGGCCGCAAAGTCAACGACCCGACTGTCAGCACCGGCTGCCCGGCGGTGTCGGCGACCTCGATCGCGACCGCACCGGTACCGGATTCGATCGGGTGGATCCGGGCCCGCACCACCGACGCGCCGCCCGTATGCGGCGACACCTCCGACCACGCGAACGGCAACATCACGCCACCGGAATGGGAATCGGAAGGCATCACCACGCCATGCAGCACAGAATCCAACAGCGCCGGATGCAGTCCGTACCCCGACGCATCACTCACCGAATCCGGCAGTGCGGCTTCGACGAACAACTCCTCACCACGACGCCACAACGACCGCAACCCCTGGAACGCCGGACCGTAGTCATATCCGAGATCAGCCAACACCGGATACACATCGTCCACCGGCACTGCGCCACTCGGCGGCCACACCGCCAAGCCCTCCGACACCGCTCCGGCGGCAACGGAATTCGCGACATCAGCGTCCTGCTGCTGGAGTACTCCCTCGGCATGCGTGACCCACGCGGCCTGCGGGTCATCGGCGTCACGGGAGTACACCACCACCCGCCGCACTCCCTGCCCCTGCCCGTCGGGTCGGTCGACCACGACCTGGAGCTGCACCGCGGTCTCGGCGGTCAACACCAACGGAGTCGTCAGGGTCAGGTCCCGCAGCACCGGGCATCCGGCTTCCGCTCCCGCCCGCATCGCCAACTCCACGAACCCGGTACCGGGGAACAACACCACGCCACCGACCGCGTGATCGGAAAGCCATGGCTGCGACGACAACGACAGTCGACCCGTCAGCACCACCGCACCTGTGTCCGCGGACATCATCACCGCACCCAGCAGCGGGTGCCCGGCCCCGGTCAACCCCAGCGACGCCGCGTCACCGTTACCGGTCGGGGTCTTCCAGTAGTGTCGACGCTGGAACGCGTACGTGGGCAAGTCGATTCGACGACCACGATCCTGACGCAGTACATTCCACTCCACATCCACACCTGCCACCTCCAGGCGGGCCATGGAGCGCGTGAACGCGACCGCGCAATCCTCGCCACGCAGCAACGAACCCACGATCACCGGGCCATGGACGTTCGGGAGCATGGTGCTGCCGGGATCGGCTGCGGCACAGATCTGTTCGATATCAACGGTCAGCAAGGGGTGCGGGCTCGCCTCGACGAACACGCTGTATCCGTCGCGGTGCAATGCCCGCACGGCCTGTTCGAAACGCACCGTCTCCCGCAGATTGCGGAACCAGTACTCGGCATCCAATTCGCTCGGGTCCAGGACCGTGCCGGTGACGGTCGAACAGAACGCCACCTCCGACGCACCCCTCGAACGCGTGGAACCTGATGTACGCGGCTGGATTTCGGTGAGCGCGCCGAGCAGCTGCGCACGGACCTGTTCGACTTGAGGAGAATGCGAGGCGTAGTCCACCGCGATCCGGCGGGCGCGCACCTCGAGTCGCTCACACTCGGTCAGGAACGACCCCATCTGCCCGACATCACCGGACACCACTGTCGATCCCGGGCCGTTGACCACAGCCACCGCCAAACGGTCAAACCGCTCGAGCAGCCGCTCGACCTGCTCGACCGCGAGCCCGACCGACACCATCGCGCCCTGACCGGCCAGCACCGTCAACGCCGCCGACCTCAGAATCACGACCCGAGCCGCATCCTCGAGCGACAACACACCCGCCACATAAGCCGCCGCGATCTCTCCCTGCGAATGACCCACCACCGCATCAGGTTCCACACCAACCGAACGCCACAACGCCGCCAACGACACCATCACCGCGAACAACACCGGCTGTACCACGTCGACGCGCTCCAGCGAGGGCGCGCCGTCACCACCGTCGAGCACCTCGAGCAGCGACCAGTCCACCAACGTGGAGAACACGCGATCACACTCGGTCATGGACTGCGCGAACACCGGTGAGGACGCCAGCAGCTCCCGGCCCATCCCCAGCCACTGCGCGCCCTGACCCGGGAACACCAACACCGTCTTGCCTTGTGCGCGTGCGGTTCCCGACACCACCGCACCAGCGCCCGCGGGCAGCCCTTGCGCCACCGCGTCCAGCCCGCCCAGCAGCTGCGCCCGATCCAGGCCCACGATCACCGCTCGATGATCGAACCGCGAACGGCCCGACAGGGTCGCGGCCACATCCACCGCGTCCACGTCCGGGCACTGCCCCAGATGGGTCGACAGCCGAGCCGCCTGCTCCGCCAATCCATCCCGGGTCCGTGCCGACAACACCCACGCCACCGGTGCCGACCCGTCCGACGGTATCGGTGGCTGCGGCGCCGACTCGCTCACCGGAGCTTCTTCTAGGATGACGTGAGCATTGGTGCCACTGATGCCGAAAGCCGACACCGCCGCTCGCCGCGGCCGATCGGCCGCCGGCCAGTTCTGTGCCCGACTCAGCAGCTCGGCGTGACCCGCCGTCCAATCCACCTGTGAGGACGGCGCGTCCACGTGCAGGGTTCTGGGCAGCACCCCATAGCGCAAGGCCTGCACCATCTTGATCACACCGGCCACACCCGCCGCCGCCTGCGTGTGCCCGATATTCGACTTGACCGAACCCAACCACACCGGCCGGTCCGCCGGACGGCCCTGACCGTAGGTCGCCAGCAGCGCCTGCGCCTCGATCGGATCACCCAACCTGGTCCCCGTACCGTGCGCCTCCACCACATCGACCTCGGCCGCCGACAACCCGGCATCGGCCAACGCGCGCCGGATCACTCGCTGCTGCGAAGGCCCGTTCGGCGCGGTCAACCCATTGGACGCACCGTCCTGATTGACCGCGCTGCCACGCACCACCGCCAGCACCTGATGCCCGTTGCGCCGCGCATCCGACAGCCGCTCCAGTACCAGCACACCCGAACCCTCACCCCACGCCGTCCCATCCGCGGCCTCCGCGAACGGTTTACACCGGCCATCCGCAGCCAACCCCCGCTGCCGAGAGAACTCCACGAACATCGACGGAGTGGACATCACCGTCACCGCACCGGCCAACGCCAGCGAACACTCCCCCGCGCGCAATGCCGCCACCGCCTGATGCAACGCCACCAGGCCCCCCGAGCACGCCGTATCCACGGATACCGCAGGCCCTTCCAACCCCAGCACGTACGACACGCGGCCCGACACCACGCTCGCCGTACCGCCGGTGAAGTCGCCATCGCCGACCCCGTCCCCGTAGCCCTGGTCGATCACCCCGATGTACACGCCGGTGTCGCTGCCCCGCAACGTCTCCGGCCGGATCGCGGCATGCTCGAGCGCCTCCCACGCCGTCTCCAGCATGATCCGCTGCTGCGGGTCCATCCCGACCGCCTCACGCGGACTGATCCCGAAGAACCCGGCGTCGAACTCCGCTGCTTCGTAAAGGAATCCGCCCTCATTCGTGTACGACTTACCCGCCGCACCCGGCACCGGATCGAACACCCCGTCCCAGCCGCGGTCGGTCGGGAATCCCGAAATCACATCACGCCCGTCGACCACCAACCGCCACAGCTCTTCCGCGGAAGACACCCCACCCGGAAAACGACAGCCCACCCCCACAATCGCCACCGGATCCGACGACGACCACGACACCACCGATGCCGATTCCGAAGCCGCGGCGATATCGGCGCCGGTGAGCTGGGAAAGGATGTGGGCGGCCACCGCATCCGGCGTCGGATGATCGAAGACGAGGGACGCGGGCAACCGCAACCCGGTGACCGTGTTCAACCGCTCCCGTGCCTCGACCCCGGTCAACGAATCGAAGCCCAGATCCCGGAAGTTGCGGCCGCCATCGATAGCCGTGCCACCGTCGTGGCCCAGCACGGCCGCGACCTGGCCGCGAACAGTGTCCCGGACCAATGCCTCCCGCTCGGCGGACGTCAATCCCGCCAACCGCTGTCGCAAACTCACCACAACGTCCGGGACGGGACGGACCACCGAATGCCCGGCCTCCGCCGGCCCCGCAACAGCGGCCCCCGAAGAGCTCAACCAATATCGGCGACGCTGGAACGCGTAACCCGGCAACTCCACACGCCGCCCGCGACCCCCGAACACCGCATCCCACACCACACCCACACCCGACACTTCCAAGCGGGCCACCGAGCGGGTGAAAGTGAGAGCACTGTCCTGGTCGCGCTGCAGCGATCCCACGATCACCGGGTCATGGCTGTCGGGATCGGCTGCCGCACAGATCTGTTCGACATCGACGGTCAGCAAGGGGTGCGGGCTCGCCTCGACGAACACGCTGTATCCGTCGCGGTGCAATGCCCGCACGGCCTGTTCGAAACGCACCGTCTCCCGCAGATTGCGGAACCAGTACTCGGCATCCAATTCGCTCGGGTCCAGGACCGTGCCGGTGACAGTCGAATAGAACGCCGCCCGCGACGAAGGCTTCTCGAGTGAAGCAGTCCGGTCTGTGGTGAGCGCCTGCATCAAGTGCTCGCGGAGCTGGTCGACCTGGGGAGAATGGGAGGCGTAGTCCACCGCGATCCGGCGGGCGCGCACCTCGAGTCGCTCACACTCGGTCAGGAACAACTCGATCTGCCCGACATCACCGGACACCACGGTCGATCCCGGGCCGTTGACCACGGCGACCGCCAACCCGTCGAACCCGCTGAGCAGCTCCTCGACCTGCTCGACCGCGAGCCCGACCGCCACCATCGCGCCCTGACCGGCCAGCACCGTCAACGCCGCCGACCTCAGAATCACGACCCGAGCCGCATCCTCGAGCGACAACACACCAGCCACATAGGCCGCGGCGATCTCTCCCTGCGAATGACCCACCACCGCATCAGGTTCCACACCAACCGAACGCCACAACGCCGCCAGCGACACCATCACCGCGAACAACACCGGCTGCACGATCTCGACCTGCTCGAGCCACCCCGCATCATCGGAAGCGACCACATCCAACAGCGACCACTCCACCAACGAGGAAAACACCCGATCACACTCGGCCATAGCCTGCGCGAACACCGGCGACGACACCAACAGCTCCCGGCCCATCCCCAGCCACTGCGCGCCCTGACCCGGAAACACCAACACTGTCTTGCCCTGTGCGCGTGCGGTTCCCGACACCACACCTTCGGCGGGTAGCCCTTGGGTCACCGCCGCCAAGCCCGCCAGCAGCGCCGCCCGGTCCGCGCCCGTGACCACCGCACGCTGCTCGAACCGCGACCGACGCGCCAGCGTCGCCGCCACATCCGCCGGATCCACATCCGGACGCTCGAGCAGGTGCCGCGACAACCGATCCGCCTGCCCCGCAAGCGCTTCCGGCGACCGACCCGACAACACCCACGCCACCGGCCCGTCCGCACCGCCATCGGCCACCGGTTCGGTCACCGATTCCGGAGCCTGCTCGAGGATGACGTGGGCATTGGTGCCACTGACACCGAACCCCGACACCGCGGCACGACGCGGCCGATCGACCGTCGGCCAGTCGCGTTGCTCGGTGAGCAGCTCCACCCGCCCAGCAGTCCAATCCACCCGTGTGGACGGCATATCCACGTTCAGCGTCTTAGGTAGGATTCCGCGGCGCAACGCCTGCACCATCTTGATCACCCCGGCCACGCCGGCAGCCGCTTGTGTGTGCCCGATATTCGATTTGACCGAACCCAGCCACACCGGCAGATCCGCCGGCCGGTCCTGCCCGTAAGTTGCCAGCAACGCGTGCGCCTCGATCGGATCGCCCACCCTGGTGCCGGTGCCGTGCGCCTCCACCACATCGACCTCGGCCGCGGACACCCCGGCATCGGCCAATGCCCGCCGGATCACCCGCTGCTGGGAGCGACCATTCGGCGCGGTCAACCCGGTCGACGCCCCGTCCTGATTGACCGCGCTACCCCGCACCACCGCCAGCACCCGATGCCCGTTGCGCTGGGCGTCGGACAACCGTTCCAGCACAAGGACACCCGAGCCCTCGCCCCATGCCGTCCCGTCGGCCGCGTCGGCGAACGGTTTGGCCCGGCCATCGACCGCGAGCCCTCGCTGCCGGGAGAACTCGACGAACGTCGCGGGTGTCGACATCACGGTCACCCCACCGGCCAGCGCCAGCGAACACTCCCCCGACCGCAACGCCTGGACCGCCAGATGCAGCGCCACCAACGAGGACGAGGCAGACGTGTCCACCGAAATCGCCGGGCCCTCCAACCCCAGCACGTACGACACCCGACCTGACACCACACTGGTCGAGCCGCCCGTCAATTGATAGCCCTCGACGTCGACCGGAACCTGCCCGCCCGCCCCGACCCCGTAGTCGTTGTGCATCACCCCGCAGAACACCCCGGTGTCGCTGCCGCGCAGGGCCGACGGGTCGAACCCCGCGGATTCCAATGCGTCCCAGGCTGTTTCCAGCAGTACCCGCTGCTGAGGGTCCATCGCCAGCGCCTCGCGCGGACTGATCCCGAAGAACTCGGCGTCGAACTCGGACGAGCGATGGAGGAATCCACCCACCCGCACATAGGACTTGCCCGGCACACCCGGCTCCGGGTTGTACAGATGGTCCAGATCCCAGCCACGGTCGGACGGAAAATCCGATAGCCCGTCACGACCGTCGATGATCAGCTGCCACAGGTCTTCGGATGACTCCACCCCGCCCGGGAACCGGCAACCTATACCCACAATCGCGATCGGCTGTGTCGGCTCAGTCTCATTGCCGAGAATCCCAGCGTGCCCTTTATACGGTTGAGTCATACCAATCCCCTATGCAACTCGGATGAAGTTGTGTTGCGATGAGTTGTCGTACGGATCCGTCGGAATAACCCGCGAAATCATCGTGACGCGCGTCAGCAACACGATGCTCTGACGTGTTGCGCGCTAGGCCAACTGACGAACTGTCCACACTTCGCGCCCCGCAGTCGTCACCAAAGATCGACACTGCTGTCGAAATTATGGGCGCAGGCATCAAGTTTCTGAAACGCCGCGATCGCCGACATATGACTCCCCTCATATGACTCCCGAAGCAGTCCTGCCCGGGCAGGGCCGACAGGCCCAGAACCGCATCATCAACCTAGAACACGTTCCAGTCCGATGCAAGCAGTCACCGCACCGCCGCTCCCCACGCGCGAGGCCTTGTCCAGCCCTTCGATAGGCCCGAGGTTGCTTGGCGGACAAGGGACTTCACAGCGGAGGCGACCACTCTCTCCGGACCAGGAGGTCCGCGGCCATAATCCGACGGCCGGGTGGACCGGCTGCTAGCATCGGCGACCGGCCCGCCTGGCGGCGGGGAGAGCCAGCGGCTGGAGGGGAAATATTGATGGCAGTCATGGAATTTCGCGATTCCGAGAGCTCGGCCCGACGCACTGTGCGGTGGATTCGCGAATGGGGGTGGTTTGCGGCCTTGCTTTTCGTGCCCAGGGTTCCCAATCGATTCAGTCTGGTGTACGACAGAATTGTCACTGCACCCAACTCGCTCGGTGAGGAATCGCTGTTTCTGAACCTGGGCTACTGGGAGGACGGTACGCAAGACTTCGATCAAGCGGGCGCGGCGTTGGCTCGGCTGGTAGCAACCGAAGCCCGCATCGGGTCCGATGACGTCGTGGTCGACGTCGGTTGCGGACTCGGCGACCAAGACTTTCTCTGGGCGAAAGAGTTTGGCCCGAAACGAATTACAGGCGTGAACATCTCCGCGAAACAGATCGAGATCTCGACCGCGCGGGCCACCGAATTGGGACTCAGCGATGTCGTGACGTATATGCACGGGTCGGCAAACGATCTACCGCAATCCGATGCGTCCGCAACGAAAGTGACTGCGCTCGAATCAGCACTCCACTTCCCGTCGCGTCCACGATTTTTCGACGAAGCATTCCGAGTCCTGGAACCTGGCGGCCGGTTGGTGACCGCGGACGTCGTGCCGCTCGCAGATGAGCACGTTCCGAGCGAGGTCAAGCGGTCGCGTACCAAGCGCATTCTGGTGCACCGCATATTCACGACTGCCCGCAAGAACAACACCAATGCGGAGGAATATCGCCAAGCGCTCGCGACAGCCGGCTTCGAAAATGTGCGAGTCTATTCGATCCGCGACCACGTATACCCCCAATATACCGAGTATGTCAGCCGCAGGTTCGAGCTTCCGGAGATGAGGCGAATCAATCCGCTGATCCGGCGGTTCTTCGGCCGAAAAGGCGCCTCGTTCTGGGCCCCTTGGCTGGACTACATCGTCGCTGTCGCAGACAAGCCACACATTGAAGGGTTGTCGCGGTGACGGCACCAGAAGCGACATCATCCGAGACGCCGGACAACCCCGTGGCACCGGATCATTCGGTGGCGATCATCGGGGCCGGATTCGGTGGTTTGACCATGGCACTGGAGCTTCGCCGCCTCGGCATCGAGGACTTCGTCATCTACGACCGCCTGGACGGTGTGGGCGGGACGTGGCGGAGCAATGTGTACCCTGGAGTCGGCGTCGATACACCCGCTCACCTGTACCAGTACCGGGATCATATGAATCCGAACTGGAGTCGGCTTTTTCCGAAGGGGCCCGAAGTACTGGCCTACATCGAGCGGGTCTATCAGGAGAACAACCTCCTGCCCCACGTGCGGCCGAATTGCGAGGTACAGTCGCGCAGCTGGGACGATGAACACAAGCTGTGGAAACTGCGAATCGACGATCGCTGGGTCACAGCGCGTTTCGTGATCTCGGCCATCGGCCCACTGCCCGAGATCAAGCCACCGGACCTCGAGGGACTGGACGACTACCGCGGAACGGTGCTGCAGCCGGCGTCTTGGGACACCAGCGTGGATCTGACCGGCAAACGCGTCGCGGTGATCGGAACAGGAGCCAGTGCGGTCCAGATCATCCCGGAGATCGCGCCGGCGGTCGGCCAACTCACCGTGTACCAGCGCACGCCGATATGGGTCACGCCCAAATGGGATCCGGCAATGCCGCCCTGGCTCAACGAGTTGTTCCGCCGTGTGCCTCGCGTTCAACGCCTGCTGCACGAAAGTCTCGACTCGATGTACTCACTGACGGTCATGTGGGTGCTGCACTACCAACGCACCCCACGCATCGGGCGCATGGTCACACAGTGGCTCGACGAATTCTATCGACGCGAAATTCCGAACGATGAACTGCGCGCGAAGCTTCTGCCCACCTACACCTTCCCATGCAAGCCGGTCTCACCGACGAACGCGTATCTGCAGACCTTCCTGCGAGACAACGTCGATCTGACCACGGACTCCATCGAGAGAATCACCGAGAACGGTATCCGCACGGTCGACGGAACGGAGCGAGAAATCGATGTACTCGTACTCGCCACCGGGTTCCGGCTCTACTACGATCCGCAGATATATCGCGACCGGCCGGTGACCGGTCGCGACGGGTTCGATATGGCTGAATTCCTGGAGAAGCAGCGAACATCGACCTACCACGGTTACTCCGTACCCGGGATGCCGAACAGCTTCACCATGTTCGGAGACTATGGCTGGACGGGCGGTACCTACCATATCGCGGCGGAGGTTGCCGCGACCCATATAGGTCGCGTCCTCGCCGAAGCCGAACGTCGCGATGCCATCGACGTCGAAGTGCGACAGGCAGCGGCCGAGGAGTGGACCGCCAAAACCGCTGCCCTGACTCCGAACTCACTCTTCGAGGGCGGCACCTGCGATTCGACCAATACGCAGTACATCAACCATCACGGACAATCGGTGTTCTACCGCCCGGTACGCACACGCCGAGCTCGAGCCGATGCACAGTCGTTCCCCCTCGGCGACTACATCTTCGCGGGCCGGTAGGCGTAGCCCACCGTTCACCGACCGAAGTGGTAGTCGGTGAACGGGAAATGGCGTCCACGCCACCGTGTTTCGAGGAGACCGGAGGGCCGGAAGTACGGAGTGTCACCGTGTGAGTTGCTGTAGTAGGTCGGAATGCCCTTGTTCAGCGTGCTGATGTAGTAGCGAAGCACCTGGCCGCGCTTGCGGATCTCGGCATGGTGAGCGGCGTGCGCCCGTTCGCTCACCTCGACAACCGAGGCTCCGCGGCGTCTCGCCTCCCGGATCGCTCGAATAGCGTGTGACGCGGTCGTTTCGACCATCCCGTGCCATCCGATATCGGCCAGCGAGTACGGCCCGACCAGCATCCAGCGGTTCGGCAGGCCGGGGAGGGCCACGCCCTCATAGGCCTGTACGCCATTGGCGCGGAAGAACCGACCGAGATCGAATCCATCCCGCCCGACGATGGCGCCTTCGGCGTAGCTCTCCGGATCGGTGTGCATCTGGTAGCCGGTTGCCAGCACGATGGCGTCATATTTGTGCTCGGTGCCATCGCTGGTCCGGAGGCCGTGCTCGGTGAACCGCTCGATGCCGTCGGTGACCAGGCGGACATTGTCGCGATTGAACACCGCCGGGTATCCGGTCGACAGGGTGAGCCGCTTGGTCATGGGGCCATAGTCGGGTGTCAGTGCGGCGGCCGTGTCGGGATCGTCGATGACCCGACGGAGATAGGCTCCGTATACCCGCTTGGCGAAGGCGTCGAATGCGGCCATCAACGGTTTCACCAGTCTCAAGGGCAGATAGGTGGCCAGTCTGGCGATGGGTTCCATCGCGAGCAAGATCATCCCCTGCTGGGCCGCTGCCACGCCCGGCACGCGCAAGGCGTTCTGGAACCATTGCGGGACCGCGTAATTGGGTTTGGGTACGCACCACACCGGCGTCCGCTGGTGGACATCGAGATGAGCTACTTCGGGCGCGATCGCGGGCGTGATCTGCACGGAACTCGCGCCGGTGCCGACCACGGCCACGCGCTTGCCCGCCATGTCGAAATCATGGTCCCAGGCGTCCGGGCATTGGACCTTGCCGGCGAAGTCAGCGAAACCCTCGATGCCACAATCGACTTTGGGCCGCAGAAACGCGCCTACCGCGCTGATCACGAACCTGGCCGTAATGATCTGGTCGTCAGCGGTGTGCAACTCCCAGCGGCGGTGTGTCTCGTCCCAGACTTCGCGGACGATCTCGGTGTGGAACCGCAGGTGCCGATAGAGACCGTAGCGGCGAGCGACGTCCCGGTGATACTCCTGCACCTCGGCGCCCGCCGGGAACAGCGTCGGCCAATCGGCCTTGCGCGCGAACGAATACTGGTAGGTGAGCGCGGGTACATCGACACTGATCCCGGGGTAGGTATTGTCGCGCCAACTGCCGCCGACCTCGCCGGCGCGTTCCAGGATGGTGAACTCTTCGATTCCCGCGCGTGTGAGCAGCGCGCCCGCCGCGATACCGCCGGGTCCGGCACCGATCACCACGATCTCGTGATCGGGTTGCGTTGTCGTAGTACCCATGTGTGCATGTCCCTTACTGAATAGGTCGGGTGTCGGCGGTCAGCTGCGTGAGCCATTGAGCTGTCAGCTGCGCCGCTTCTCGGGCCTTGGCACCGCTCAGCGCGGCGTGATCGGCATCCGCGGTGTCGACGACAAGCGTCGGAAGGTCAACGGGCTTGTGTTCGAGCCGCATCGCCAAGTCGAACCACCAGCCGAACGCGGTCAACCGTGCGGTGGTCAGGCCGGCGCGGTCGGGGATCGTGGCGGCCAGCTCGAGCATGTGGTGCCCGCGCGCGTTCAGCCGGCCTTCATCCAATTCTCGGTCGATGAAGCCGTCGAGGATGACCAGGCCGTGCAGCCGGGTATTTCCTTGCTCCACCAGCCGAGTCGCCGCCGCGTGGGCGATGTTTCCGCCTACCGAGTAACCGCCGAGGACGAACTCGTCCTGGCCCACCGTGTCGAGGATCGCCTGGACGATGCTGTCGACAGCGGCATCGAGCGATGCGGGGAGCGGCTCATCCGGGTCGTATCCGGACAGCGGGATAGCCGAGACACGGTGGCTACCGCCCAGATCGGCGGCGTACTGCGCGTACTGAACGGACCCGCCGAGGAATTCGGGGGAATTGACGAATACCAAGTGCGGCAGGACATGCCCGCCACTGATTCCGATTCCGCTCGGCATTCCCTCGGCGACTCGGTCGAACACCGGACGGAGTTTCGCGGCTGCTCGCAAGAACGCCAGACCGCGCTTGAACTTGTTGCCTGCGACCGCCTGCCGGATGACACCGACAACGGTCTCCGAGGCGGATTCTTCCGCCACGGTCTCCGCATCCGCCCCGAACAGTTCGCGCAGTATGTGCCGGGCGACGGCGGCCGGTGTCGGATGGTCGAAGATCAGGGTCGCGGGCAGTCGCAGTCCCGTGAGCGTATTGAGCCGGTTCCGCGCCTCGACCGCGGCCAGCGAATCGAAACCCAACTCCCGGAAGTTGCGGTCCGGATCGATCGCGTCGAGACCGTCATGGCCCAGCACGACCGCCATCTGCTCTCGCACCACGCCCAACAGCGTCGGCAATCGCTCGGCATCCGCCATCGCCGACACCCGCTCCCGCAGAACCGCTCCCGGCTCCCGCGACGGCTCCACCACCGAACGACGTCGCGCGCTCGATACCGATCCCCGCAGCAGCGGGATCAATGTCCCAGCCCTGACCTGCGCATCCAGCACCGCGCGGTCCAGCGGCGACGCGACCACCGCGGCACGGTCCTGAACGATCGCGGCGTCGAACAGTGCCAATCCCTGCTCGGTCGACATGGGTGACAACCCGCCACGACCCAATCGAGCGGTGTCGGTATCGGCGAGATGTCCGGTCATCCCGGTGGCGGAAGCCCACCAGCCCCACGCGATCGACGTCGCGACCAAGCCATTCGCACGCCGATGCTCGGCCAAACCGTCCAGGAACACATTCGCGGCCGCGTAGTTGCCCTGCCCCGCCAGTCCCAGTACGCCCGCCACCGACGAATAGAACACGAACATCGGCAAATCCATATGGCTCGTGGCCTCGTGCAGATACCAGGCGGCGTCGGCCTTCGCCGCCAGCACCGTGTCCATCCGGTCCGGTGTCAGTGACGCGATCACACCGTCATCGAGCACACCCGCCGCATGCACCACACCCGTCAGCGGGAACTGCTCGGGCACCGCCGCCAGCAACTCGGCCACCCCATCGCGAGTCGCGACATCACAGGCCACGATCCGCACCTGAGCGCCCAGCTCACCCAGCCCCATCGCCAACAGCGCCGCTCCCGGCGCAGCCGTGCCACGACGACTCGCCAATACCAGCGACCGCACGCCATGGTTCGTCACCAGATGCCGGGCCAACGCCGCACCCAAACCGCCGGTGCCACCGGTGACCAGCACCGTCCCCGCCGACACCACGCCAAAGGTGTCCGATACCGGCCGCCGCCCGACAGGCAGTCGGGCCAATCGGGCTCCGTGCACGACCCCGGCCCGGATCACGGCCTGGGGCTCGCCTGAAACGAGCACCGCCGCCAGCGCTTCGGCGGTCAGCTCGTCGCCGTCGGTGTCGACGAGGACCACACGACCCGGAGCCTCCGACCGCGCCGAACCCACCAGACCCCAGACCGCCGTACCCGCCAAATCGGTGACATCGTGGCCAGCGGGGCCGACTGCTCCGCGAGTGACCACGACCAGCGTGCTCGCCGCACACCGCGACTCACCCAGCCAGGCCTGCAACACACTCAACGTCTCGTGCGTCGCAGCGCGGACACGGCTCGGTACATCGTCGTCGGCACCGGCTTCGTCCACGCCGCGATCGAATACGACCACCGAGGGAACGGGCACCGCCGCGTTCTGCACTCGGCTACCGAAAACCTCGGCATTGCTGATGGTTTCGGCATCGACAGGCGGGGTGTCCGGTGTCGCCAGAGGTGTCCACCGCACGCCGTGCAACCCGTCGCGGACCGAGAAGGCCTCCGGCTGCGCGGAAGCCGCTTCCCGCACGGTCAAGGATCGCGCGGAGAGCACCATCCGTCCCGCCGCATCGGCGACCCGGATCGACACCGTATCCACCTGCCCCGAGACCGGAGTGATGCGCGCCCGCAGCAGTGCGGCTCCGGTCGCGTGCAGCGTCACTCCCTGCCAGCGGACTGGCGACTTCACTTGCCCCGCAACGGGTTCGGCATCGACGAACTGTCCGTGCAGCACCGACTCCAGCAGAGCGGGATGCACCCCGAACCGCGACACATCGGTGAGCTTCGGGGGCGCCTCGACCTCTACGAAAAGGTCCGCACCGCACCGCCATACCGACCGCGGACCTCCCCCGGGCACGGCGACCGCGCCGGCGGGCGGCCACACCGCCCACCCCGCAGCCGCGTCCGGCTCACCCTCGATACCCAGCACACCCTGTGCGTGCGGAACCCACCTGCCGTCGGCGGTCTCGGCACGGGAATACACCGACACCGACCGGCAGCCGAGTTCGTCGGCGCCTTCCACCACTACCTGCACTTGCATCCCGACCTCGTCGTGCAGCACAAGCGGATTCAGCAACGTCAGATCCCGCACCAGCGCACATCCGACTTCCTCGGCCGCACGCAGCACCAACTCCAGGTAAGCGGTCCCCGGGAACAGCGCAACCCCGTCCACGGCACGCTCGGCCAGCCACGGATGGGTCGCCAGGCCGACTCGACCCGTCAGCACGACACCGTCACCGTCCGGGGACTGCACCACCGCCCCCAGTAACGGATGACCTGTTGCCGACAGCCCCAACGACGACGCATCGCCACGAGACGAGGCTCCGTCCAGCCAATACCTGCGCCGCTGAAACGCGTACGTCGGCAACGACACCCCTGCCCCATGCGCAGGTCCCAGCAACGCCTCCCAATCAACCGCCACGCCCGACACTTCCAACTGCGCCGCCGACCGCAGGAAACCGTCCAGGCCCCCGTCGTCACGTCGCAGCGAACCCACCACGGTCACGGGATTCGCACCCGCCGGCAGGTCACACGTCTGCTCGATACCGACCGTCAGCAGCGGATGCGGACTGGCCTCGACGAAGACGTCGTACCCGTCCTCCAGCAGGGCTTGAACCGCTGGTTGGAAACGCACCGGTTCCCGCAGATTCCGGAACCAGTAGTCCGCGTCCAACTCGGCGCCGTCCATTACGCCGCCGGTCACGCTGGACCAGAACGCCAGGTGCGACGATCCGGGCCGAAGTTCGGCCAGCGCCTTCAGCAGCGGTTCGCGGAGCATGTCGACCTGCGGCGAATGCGAGGCGTAGTCCACCGGGATCCGGCGGGCATGAATGTCGTCGCGCGCACAGGCTTCCAGAAAGGTCTCGAGCTGCGCCGCCACACCGGACACCACCGTTGCCCGCGGGCCGTTGACCGCGGCCACCGACAATTCGCCGTATCCGGCCAGCAGCGAGGTGACCCGGTCGACCGGCAGGGACACCGAGACCATTCCACCCTGCCCGGCCACGGCATTCAGCGCGGCCGACCGCAGCACCACTACCCGAGCGGCATCCTCGAGGGACAGGGCCCCGGCGACGTACGCCGCGGCTATCTCGCCTTGTGAATGACCCACGACGGCATCCGGAACGACACCGGCCGAGCGCCACAGCTCGGCCAGCGACACCATCACCGCGAAGAGCACCGGTTGAATCACGTCGACGCGCTCCAGCGACGGCGCTCCGTCCGCACCCGCGAGCACGTCGGACAACGACCAATCCACCAGCGGCGAGAACGCGGCATCACACTCGGCCATTTTTCGAGCGAACACCGGCGAACAGTCCACCAGCTGTTTTCCCATGCCCAGCCATTGAGCTCCCTGGCCGGGGAACACCAGCACCGTCTTGCGTCGCGCTCCAACGACACCCGTCACCACACCGGGCCTCGGCGTCTGCTCCGACAGCGCGGTCAGCCCCGCGAGCAGCTGGTCACGATCCACACCGACCACCACCGCGCGGTGGTCGAACCGCGACCGCTGGGACACCAGCGACCGCGCCACGTCACGCACGTTCAGCGACGGGTCACCGGCCACGAGATCCCGCAGCCGCCGCGCCTGTCCCGCCAGTGCCTGCGGTGCCCGGCCCGACAGCACCCACGCCGCCGACCCGTCCCCGCCGGCACCGGCCACCGGTTCGGTCGCCGATTCCGGTTCCGGCGCCTGCTCGAGGATCACATGCGCATTCGTGCCACTGACGCCGAACGCCGACACCGCGGCCCGGCGCGGCCGATCCACCACCGGCCAATCCCGCGCCGCGGTCAGCAGATCCACATGCCCCGATGACCAATCCACGTGCGTAGACGGCTCATCCACGTGCAACGTCGCGGGCAACACCCCGAAGCGCAACGCCTGCACCATCTTGATCAGCCCGGCCATGCCCGCCGCTGCCTGGGTGTGCCCGATATTGGACTTCACCGAACCCAGCCACAACGGCTCCTGACCACGATCACGCTGACCGTAAGTCGCCAGCAACGCCTGCGCCTCGATCGGATCACCCAGCGTGGTGCCGGTGCCGTGCGCCTCCACCACATCCACCCCGCCGACCGACAACCCGGCATTCGCCAACGCCCGCCGGATCACCCGCTGCTGGGAAGGCCCGTTCGGCGCGGTCAACCCGTTCGAGGCGCCGTCCTGATTGACCGCGCTACCCCGCACCACCGCCAGCACCCGATGCCGGTTGCGGCGTGCGTCCGACAAGCGTTCCAGCACAAGCACACCGACGCCCTCACCCCACCCCGTCCCATCGGCCGCCTCCGCGAACGGTTTACACCGGCCATCCGCCGCCAAACCCCGCTGCCGCGAGAATTCCACGAACGACTCCGGTGTCGCCATCACCGCCACCCCACCGGCCAGCGCCAGCGAACACTCCCCCGTACGCAACGCAGTCACCGCCTGATGCAACGCCACCAGACTCGACGAACACGCCGTATCCACCGACACCGCAGGACCTTCCAGACCCAGCACATACGACACCCGACCCGACACCACGCTCGACGCCACACCCGTCAACCCGTAGCCGCCGTCGCCGGTATCGGCGCCGGCGCCGTAGCCCTGGTCGATCACACCGACATACACACCGGTATCGCTGCCCCGCAACGTCTCCGGCCGGATCCCGGCATGCTCGAGGGCCTCCCACACGGTTTCCAGCATCAAGCGCTGTTGCGGGTCCATCTCCAGTGCCTCGCGCGGACTGATCCCGAAGAACCCGGCGTCGAACTCGCCCGCGTCGTCGAGGAACCCGCCCTCCCGCACGTACGACTTGCCCGCGACACCCGGCTCCGGGGAGTACAGACCCGACTGATCCCACCCACGATCGGACGGCCACGCCGACACCGCATCCCGGCCCTCGACCAGCAGGCGCCACAGGTCATCCGGCGAACCCACCCCGCCCGGATAACGACACCCCATGCCCACGATCGCTACGGGCTCCGAGTTCAGCTCCGTCAGCTCCCGCAGCTTGGCCCTGGTCTCCTGGAGCTCGGCGGTGACGCGTCGCAGGAGATGTTGCAGCTTCTGCTGGTCAACCATTGCGGAACCCCTAATCCAGACAACTAGAACCCGATCCAGTTGAAGACGTGGGTATACCGAACTCGCTGCCGAAGCCTGCCATCGATACATCGCTCAATGGCTTGGTGTACAGCACAATTCGAGCCTTCACCATCCACCCACCCCACTCGAACTGACTCGCAGTGGCTGCCAGCCTTTCGCAAGAACACGTTCTAGTCAAGTGATGGACGACGCCAGGTAGCCATGGCATGCTGGCGACGAGGGCTGGTCGAGACATCCGGGGGAATTCATGAATACGCATCACGTCGGCGAGTGGTCCGCAATTCCCACTCCCACGTCCTTGCCCGCGGTGGCGCCCTGCGACTGGACAGAAGCGCTCAACGGCGACGCCGACAATGCCCAGGTAATAGTTCTGGACTGCCGCAGGGATGAATCCGGTGCGCTGCCAACGGATGCGCACGCCATGACACAGCGGGTGTCGACCGCATTGCGGACCTGGTCCGGACAACAACGCTTCGATTCCAGCACATTCCTGGTGCTCACGCGCGGCGCGATCGCGGTTGCGGCCGACGAGGTCGCGCACCCGGTGGCAGCGGCGGTATGGGAGCTGGTGCGGTCGGCTCAATCCGAGCACCCGGGGCGGATCATCCTCGTGGACACCGACTCTCCCGATGCGGGCCTCGGAGAATTGTCCGGACTCATGGCCATCCGGAATATGACCGTCCTCGCGGTCGCGAGCGCCGAACCGCAACTCGCCCTACGCGGAAATACCTTGCTCGTACCTCGCGGTGACGGGATCGCATACACCCCCGACCGGGCAACCGCGGTGGCCGAGTCCGCTGATTCGTCCATCGTCCGCATGTTCAGACAGGCGATCGCTGACGATAGATTCGCCGACGGCCTGGAGTTCCTGCTCGCAGCCGCGCAGCTGCGTGAGACGTTCGCCCACTATTCGGCAGAACTCCCGAAGGGCATCGCACTCAGCGGTGGCACGCCCCACAATAGTGGCGGAGACGTCCTGCCCCACGTTGTATTGATCTGCACCCCGGCGTTTCTCGGCGGATACATTCAGTACATTCTGCTCGCGGCCCACCTGGGCGGCCATCGCCGCCTCTCCGTCATTCCGCTGTCCGGATACGAGCCGGGTGAGCCGCTGCCCGCTTCGCTCGACGCCGCCATAGACAGCATCGCCGAGTCCGTCCGCGAGACCGTCGGGGACGATGATTACGTCGTGGGCGGTATGTCGGGCGGCGGCAACCTCGCCCACGCCACCGCGGCTCGCCTGCTGGAAAAGGGCGATACCCGGCTACGGGGATTGATCATCTTCGATTCCTTCATCGCTCCGGAGGCGCACGAGCGCCAAATGGGCACCGCGAAAGACGCCGTGGCCGATACCGACGCGATGATCCCCGACCTGGCCGGCTTCACCACCGAACGACTGACCGCGCTGGCGTGCTGGCTCGATCTGCTGATGCAGCACGAGCATCAGCCCCTCGACTGCGAGACGCTCGTGCTCAAATGCACAAGGCCCTCACCGACGCACAACCTCAACGAGTGGCCCGTCGAAACCTGGTCCACCGCACAGACTGTGCGTACCGTGGACGCTCAGCACGTCGAACTGTGCAGCACGGAGGCGCCGACGACCGCGCAGCTGGTCGACCACTGGCTGGGGCAGTTGAGCATTCCCCGAACGTGACCCGAACCCGCGCGGCCGAGTAGGACTACATCGTCGTCGGAGCGGGCGGCGCCGCGGTCGCGGGCGGCCTCGCCGAACGCGGCGCCGGTGTCGTCCTGCTCGAGGCCGGGCGCGGCGACGACACCCGGCTGGTGCGGGTGCCCGGGATGATGTTCGTGGTCCACACCGTTACGCAGCGCGCCCGCCTGTGCTGGAAGGCCACAATGCGCGGACGGGTCGGGCCTCGTCCGAAAATCACTGTCCAAGTGAATCTTCGACTCGGTGGAGCGGGTGGCTGCTCGATGCCCGCCTAGCAAGTCCGCCGTCAGCAAACCGACCGTTTCGGTTGAGTTTTGACGCCTATGCCCGATTCGGTCGCTAGGCGCGAGTTGGCCGCTATTGCGCATTCGGTTGCGGTAGTTGCAGATACCGAGGCTGCCGTGGCGCGACGGAACGACCGGGGAAGTTGCTGAAAGCGGCCGAAATTCGATTGTTCCTGACCCACGACACGCTGGAGGCGTAACGTTTCAGGGCATACGGTGAATATCTAGCTAACCAACTGAATATCTCGCTGACTACATCCGATAGACATGGAGAAGGTGAACGAATGGCCGCCTGGCAAGTGTTCACGGCCACCCTCGCAACGCTCGTGGTCACGGCAATCGCCATCATGAGCCTGCACCACCCCCACCGGGATCCGGATCGGCTCTCAGTGGATCGGATCCGCGATCGAATCACCAAGGAGCACAACGCCTTGGCGTTGGCTACCACCGCACCATCAGCCTGGTCGCACCTCGCCCCCGATCACCCCCTGGGCGTCCAGGAAGCCCACCGCACCATGCAGCAGCACCGCCGCTGCCCGGTCGCCGAATGTCAACGCAAAGCCGCGGCATTCCGGGCGCTCATCGACGCCGGCCGGATCAAGCCGACCCGGATGCCGCCCGCGCTCCAATAGTTCTCGTCCACAGTGGATTCCGTCCTGCTCGAGTCCTGTCTGGAGCTCAGAGACCGGTGAGGTAACCGGGCGGGACGGCGGCCACCAGCCAGACCCCATTGGCGCTGACCCGGAACTCGTGTCCGTCGCGGTGCATCGCGGCGGCGTCCACGGTCAGCACGATGGGTCGGCCTCGACGTGAACCGACCTTGACGGCGGTCTCGATATCCGCCGACAGATGGACGTCGTGGCGGCGCATGGGCCGCAGGCCCTCGGCGCGAATTCCGGGCAGCGCAGCGGCGACGGTGCCGTGGTAGAGCAGTTCGGGCGGCGTGGTCGCCCGGTACTCCAGGTCAACGTCGACGCTGTGCCCCTGACTCGCGCGGATCCGGGTACCCGTCGCGTCGAATTCGAAGCGGCGCTTGTTGTTCCGTGCCACCACCTCGTCGAGCTCGGGCCGCGTGACGGTGCGGCCGTGCCGGGCCAGTCCCGCCAGCAGCGCGGTGACGTCCACCCAGCCGGCCGAGTCCAGGGTGAGCCCGATCGCCTCGGGTGCGTGCCGCAGATGCCGGGACAGCCGCTTGGAGGTCCGGACGAGCTGTTGCTCGTTCATGCGATATTCGTTCATGTTCGCGAGTGAAGCAGTCCCGCACGCGAATTCGAAGCGATTTTCGCCGGGACGCTAGGCCGCCGGGTTGCTCGACAGCCCGCGCACCAGCATGGCGTACAACGCGATCACGGCGAACGGCGCGAGGATCGGCACCCAGGTCAGTCCGGCGGGCAGCACGGTCGCCGCCCCGGCCGCCACGGTGAACAGGAGCGCGCCCGCGACCGACGGAATCGTCGTGGGCACCACGCCCGCCGGGGCCGACACGGTGGCGATGTTCAGCAGGTAGGTGGTGGCGACCAGCCCGATGCCGCCCGCGACCATCGCCCCGGTGCCGACCCAGGCCAGCGCCGCCATGGCGGCCAGCACGGCCAGCACCGCGCAGACCCGCCAGCGCCAGCCCGCCGCGGCCAGCACCGCCACCGGCAGTGCGGCCCAGGGCAGGACGACGGCCACCGCGCCCGCGAGCAGGACGCCGGACAGTACGGCCAGAAACTTCGTCATCGGCGGACCCTCACGGTGCGGCGGTGTTCGGGCAGCAGCCGCATCACCTGGTCGAGCCGGGTGTCCTCGGGCCAGGGCACGATGTCGACGCCGACGGTGCCCATGTCGCGGTACATGGAGGTGCGTTCCAGCTGCCACATGCGGGCGAGCGTATTGTCCAGGCCCTCGCCGAACGGCGGCCCGCGCAGCACGTCGATCACCACCACGACGTGGCCGCGTTTGCGCAGATCGATCAGGGCCAGGGCGAATTGGGTGTCGAGCAGGGTCGAGAAGGCGACGATGACCGCGCCGATCGGGACCGCCGAGTGCGGGGCCAGCGAGCCCTGCATGCCGATGTGCTCGTCGCCGACATCGAGGACGGCGTCCACGATGCGATAGAACTGGCGGCGGCCGATATCGGGTCGCAGCCAGCGCGGGTTGCGGCCCAGGCACACCACCGCGGTGCGGTCACCGGCCTGCAGCGCTGACTGCGCCACCTGGGCGGCGCCGCGCACCGACAGCTCCAGTGACTCCGAGGCCGGGCCGGGGGCCTGCATCGAGGTGTCCACCAACACCACCACGTCCGCGGCCCGGTTGGTGAAGCGTTCGGTCACGAACAGCTGCCCGCGCCGCGCGCTCACCGGCCAGTTGACGGTGCGCAGCTGGTCGCCCGGGGTATAGGCCCGGATATCGGCGTACTCCACGCCGGGCCCGTGCCGCCGGGTCAGATGCGAGCCCATGCGTTCGGGAAGTTCGGTGCGCGGCAACCGCATCCGCTGCGGGTCGGTGATCGGGTAGATGTACAGCTCCCCCGCGGGCAGCCGCACCGAGGCCACCGCCAGTCCGGCGGGGCTGAGCGCGGTGATCCGCATCGGCACCGGGTACCGGCCCCAGCGCGCCGCCGACAGCGCCAGCCGCAGCCCGGCCGGGGAGACGCCGGAGTCGACCGTCTCCTCGACGTGGATCTCCATGTCCGGCAGGGGTTCCGGGTGCAGCCGCAGCAGCGCGTGACCGCTCTCCACGAAGGCGGCGGCGGTCAGCACCACCTCCTCGGTCTCGAAGCAGCGCAACACCCCGGACCCGTCGATCTGGATGCGGGTGCGCGACTGCTGCAAAGGCGCGGAGGCCAGTACTCCGAGCATGGGCGCGGCGAACACCACCAGCTGCCATTTGCCCAGGATCACCGCCAGCACCAGCGCGAGGGCCGACACCGCGGCGAGCATGAACACCAACGGCGCGGGCCGCCAGCGCAGTTCGGCCTCGACGGAGGCGGTGGTGTCGCGATGCTTCATGCGCGCCTCAAGCGGTGGTGGCGCGCGGGACGGGCAGGCGGCGCAGCAGTTCGGAGATGACGTCCTCGCCGCGGATACGGCGCACCCACATCTCGGGGCGCAGCGTGATGCGGTGCGCCATGGCGGGAATGGCCAGCGCCTTCACGTCCTCGGGGACCACGTAGTCGCGACCGTTCAGCAGGGCGCGGGCGCGGGCCATCTGCACCAGGTCGAGTTCGGCGCGCGGGCTGGCACCGACCTCCACCTGCGGGTGGCCGCGGGTGGCGGAGGCGAGCGAGACCACGTAGCCGACCACATCGGGGTGCACGGTGACGAATTCGACGGACTGCCGCATCTCGAGCAGGCCCTCGGCGTCCACCACCTGCCCGATCTGGGCGGGCTGCGCGCCGCGTTCCAGGCGGCGGCGGATCATGTTCATCTCGTCGTTCTCCGACAGGTACCCGAGCCGCAGCTGCATGGCGAAGCGGTCGAGCTGGGCCTCGGGCAGCGGGTAGGTGCCCTCGTACTCGATCGGGTTGTCGGTGGCGAAGACGATGAACGGCTGTGGCAGCGGGAAGGTCTCACCGTCGATCGAGACCTGGCCCTCGGCCATGGCCTCCAGCAGGGCGGCCTGGGTCTTGGGCGGGGTGCGGTTGACCTCGTCGGCCAGCAGCATATTGGTGAACACCGGGCCGCGCCGGAAACTGAACCGGCCCGAATGCATGTCGTAGATGGTGGAGCCGATCAGGTCGGCGGGCAGCAGGTCCGGGGTGAACTGCACGCGGGTGAAGTTCAGCCCGAGCGCGGTCGCGAAGGAGCGCGCGATCAGGGTCTTGCCCAGGCCGGGCAGATCCTCGATCAGGATGTGGCCGCCGGACAGCACCGCGATCATGATCAGCTGCAGCTCGTCCCGCTTGCCGACCACGACCCGGGATACTTCGCGCAGAACGGCGTCGGTGCGCTTGATGGTCACGTCCATCGGTGATGTCATGGCAACTCTCGCATCTCATCTCACATGTCTTGTAGCCGACGCAGGATCTCGTCGAGGGCTTCACGGCCGGGTGCGCGATTGACCTCGTCGCGCAGCGCCGAGTTGGCCGGGTCCACCCACCGCCACAGTTCGGGGCCGAACTGCAGCTGTCCCGCCACCTCGAGGGCCCGGCGGTTCTTGTTCATCCGATGCCCGCTGGTCAGCTCGAATTCCTTGGCCAGCAACGGCCGCAGGTGCCGGTCCCAGTCGGCGCGGGTGCCCTCGGACCGGTCGGCCAGCATCGTGGCGCGCGCCTGCCAGCGGCGCAGCATCTCGACGGGGCCGTTGTCGATGTCGTTGTCCTCCTCGACGGGGGCGAGCCGCCGCGACCGCTCGACCAGCGTCCACACCAGCAGTCCGAGTGCGCCCGCCACCGGAATGCCGGTGAGCAGCGGCAGCAGTTCGCGCTGATTGCCGAGCGCGACGAACTCGAACAACACCACCAGCACCACCGCGCCGGTCACGATCGCGCCCCGATTCATGGCCGATCCCCCGTTCGGTCCCACCAGATCTCCCCCGCCACAACAGCTTTCATGCGGCCAGCCCCTGGAGATCTGCCAATACGATACGCAGCAGCTGCTCGGCCCGCATCCGCTGCCACTCCAGCATGGAGTGCGGACTGAACCGCGCCTCCTCGAACAGCGACACCAGTTCCCGCGCCGAGGCGTCATGCAGGAAGCCGCGGTCGAAGGCTCGCGCCAGCACCTCGGAGGGGGTGTCGGAGGCCAGCGGCGCGACCTCCCGCGCCTGCGCCAGACCGCTTTCCATGGCCACGTAGCAGGCGATGATGGCGGTGCGCGGATCCTGTCCGGGCGCGATCATCGCGGCCAGGCCCATCTCGGCCACCTTGGCCAGCGAGACCGCCTCGGTGGGGCTGGGCTGCGGCAGCGGGGTGCGGGTCAGGGCGGGCCGGCGGTTCGTGTTGACCGCCACCACGACCAGGCCGGTCATGGCGATCAGCACCAGTACGGTGGCGGTGATGCCGACCAGCAGCAGCGCGGTGCCGCTCAGCGACGGCTCCGGCACGGAGTCCGTGGGCGGCGCAGTGGTTTCCAGCTGTTCCGTGGCGCCGGGCGTCGCGGTGGGCTGGGTTCCGCTCTCGTCGTGCCGTGCGGGGGTCACCAGGTAGATCGACAGCACCGCGGTCACGATCAGCGTCAGCGCCGCGACGCCGACCACCACGAGCAGCCCGAGCCGCCGCAGTCCCGGGACGCGCACCAGGTTCTCGCGATCGGGTTCGGGCATGGCGAGCGGCAGCCGGTGCCGGCTGTTGATCACACCCGCCACCAGGATCACCATCGAGACCAGCAGCAGCACCGGCATCAATGCCAGGGACACCGCCGACGACGGATGCGGCGCCGCGGGTCCTCCGGTTCCCGGAACGTACCCGCGCAGTGCGACGACAGCCAGCACGACGAGACCGATCAGTGCGATCGTCCGCGTTGCCACCGTCCCCACCCCAGTCACGACCACTCCTAACCAGAGTCCAGCAGAAACAGGCACATAGTTACATGCCAAGCGGTTCGTCAGGACCAAAATCGGGAAGCTGGAATCACATACCCGCCGCGCATAAATCCCCCACCTGCGCGGCGAGCGTCGCCAGCCCCGAAAACCCAGGTCATCCCGCCCGCACCGGGCAGCCGACGCGCAACCCCACTTATCACCATCGGTGGTGGATCGCGGGCGCGACGGACCGCCCGTCAAGATCGAACGGATGGTGCCGGAGCGGGACCGGGAGTGCCGGAATCGACAGCGGTCGCGACGTACCGACAGCAGCCAGGCCGTAGCGACGACGGTCAGGCCGTAGCGATGACGGTCAGGCTGTGCGGCGCACCCGGGCGCGCAGGCGCGTCAGCGGCGACGGCTGCGGCAGGGCGCGGGCCGGTTCGGCCACGTCCCGCACCGCCGTCGGACCCGGGTAGGAGCTCCCGGCCGGAGCGCCGACCGCACCGGCGGCCGTCCGCGGCTCCACCAGGCGACCCAGGGCGCGGAAGTCCCAGCCCGCGGCCAGCCACGGTTCAGGGTCCAGGGTGTTGCGGGCGTCGATGATCACGCGCCCGCGCGCGACCGTGCGCAGGAAACCGGGGTCCAGCTCCCGGAATTCCCGCCACTCGGTCAGGTGCAGCACCACGTCCGCCTCGTGCAGGGCGGCGGCCGGGGTGGCCGCGAACACCAGCTGCGGGGCCACCGCGCGCGCCGGAGCCGTCGCGGCCGGGTCGAAGACGGTCACCTCGACGCCCGCCGCGTGCAGCCGCCGCGCCACGTCCAGGGCCGGGGAGTCGCGCACGTCGTCGGAGAGCGGCTTGAAGGCCGCGCCCAGGATGCCCACCCGGCCGGTCGTCCGGTGCTCGCCGCCGAGCAGTTCGAGGGTCTCGCGCACCACTCGCTCGCGGCGGCGCAGGTTCACCGCGTCGACGTCGCGCAGGAACGCCACCGACTCCCCGGCGCCGAGCTCGGTGGCGCGGGCGATCAGGGCGCGCACGTCCTTCGGCAGGCAGCCGCCGCCGTAGCCGAGACCGGCGCCGAGGAACTTGCGGCCGATCCGGTCGTCGTGACCCAGCGCGTCGGCCAGCAGGGTCACATCCGCGCCGGTCAGATCGCACAGCTCGGCCATGGCGTTGATGAACGAGATCTTGGTCGCCAGAAAGGCGTTCGCGGACACCTTGATCAGTTCCGCAGTCGGCAGGTTGGTGATCACCACCGGCGATCCGCCGGCGATGGGTGTGGCGTAGACCTGCCGCAGCGCCCATTCGGCGTCCGGGGTGGTCACACCGAACACCAGCCGGTTCGGGTGCAGGGTGTCGTGGACGGCATGCCCCTCGCGCAGGAACTCCGGGTTCCAGGCCAGATCCACCGAGATGCCCTCGGGGGCCAGCTCGGCGATGCGCGCGGTGAGCGCCTCGGCCGTGCCCACCGGCACCGTGGACTTGCCGACGATCAGGCAGTTGCGGGTCAGGTGCGGCACCAGGCCGTCCAGCGCGCTGTAGAGCTGCGACAGGTCCGCGGCCCCGTTCACGCCGGGCGGCGTTCCCACACAGAGGAAGTGGACGTCGGCGAACTCGGCGGCCGCGACCAGCGAGGTGCCGAAGCGCAGGCGGCCGTGAGCCACGTGCCCGGCCAGCAGGTCCGGCAGGCCGGGTTCGTGGAAGGGCACCCGCCCGGCCGACAGCGCCGCGGCCTTGGCCGGGTCATTGTCCACCCCGAGCACGTCGAATCCGAGTTCGGCCATGCCCGCGGCGTGGGTGGCGCCCAGGTAGCCGGTGCCGATGACGGAGATGCGCAGCATCAGGATGCCTCCTTGGCAGCCGGGACCTCGCCCGGCACCGGGTCGGACCGCAGCGCCGAATCGGGCTGCGCGCGTTCCGCGATCACCTCGCGGTAGTGGCGGATGAGCAGGTCGTTGACCGCGGCCCAGGAGCGGTCGCGCACGCTGCGCACCGCGGTGGCCGCGGTCTGCTCGCGCAGCCGGTCGTCCTCGACCAGGCGGCGCACCAGCGCGGTCATGGCATCGGCGTCGCCGGGCGAATAGAGGAATCCGGCGCCGGGCGTGATCACGTCGATCGGGCCGCCGGACTTGGGCGCGACCACCGGCACCCCGGAGGCCAGCGCCTCCTGCGCTGCCTGGCAATAGGTTTCGTGACGGCCGGTGTGCACGAAGACGTCCAGCGAGGCGTACGCGGCGGCGAGCTCCTCACCGTGCAGGACGCCGAGGAACTCCGCGTCCGGCAGCAGCTTGCGCAGCCGCTTCTCCTCCGGGCCGCCGCCCACGATGACCAGCCGCACGCCGGCCAGCGGGCGCAGCGCGGCCAGCAGCTCGAGTTCCTTCTCCGGCGCGAGCCGCCCGATGTAGCCGACCAGCGCTTCACCATTGGGGGCCAGGCGCTTTCGCAGCTCCTCCGAGCGGCGGAAGGGCCCGAACTGCTGCAGGTCCACACCGCGCGGCCAGCGACCCAGGCCCGGGATGCCCATCAACTCCAGCTGGCGCAGGCTGGCGGTGGAGGGCGCGAGGGTGCGGTCCACCCGAAGGTGGATGCGGCGGGTCAGCGCGGTCATCGCGCGCACGCCGCCGGGCAGGTCGTAGCGCAGCGCGAAACCCACCAGATCGGTCTGATAGATGGCGACCGTCGGAATTCCGAGTTCCCCCGCGACCTTGGCCGCCTGATAACCCAGTGTGGCCGGGGAGGCGATGTGCACTACGTCGGGCCGGAATTCGCGCATGATCTTGCGCAGCCGCCGGCGGGTCTCGAGCCCGATCCGGAAGTCCCGATAGAACGGCAGCCGGGCTCCGCGCACCACGTGCACGCGGAACCCGGCGTATTTCGCCGGTCCGGTCGGGGCCACCAGTGTGGCTTCGTGACCCTTGGCGGCCAGGTGATCCAGCACCCGCCGCACGGAGTTGGTCACGCCGTTGACCTGGGGAAGAAAGGACTCGGCGACAACCAACACCCGCAAGCGGGCGCTGTTCCGGATATGGGGGCTACTCGGTCTGCTCGGGTTCCGCGGCGCGGAATCCCTTGCCTGCTCGCGGATTCGCATCGGTCCCCTCCGGTTCGGTGCAGCTCCTGACGCCACGGTAGGAAGCGGCCCGAAACCCGAGCCCCCCTCCGCATGGCCGGGACGTGAACCGTGCGCGTCGATCTCCCCGGCCAGTTCACCGGGGCTTCGCCGAACGGCTATCGAGCCTCGAGATTGGCCGGTTCCCGCAGCTCGCCGAGGCGGCTGAGGGTGCGGTAGAGGTCGGGGACCCGCCGCACCTCACCGCCGAGTTCGGCCAGCGGGACCTCCGCGAAGACCGACAGTTCGAAGTCGGCGTCGTAGAGCACGTCGACCAGGTTCACGAAGCGCATCACCCAGTCCGGCGGGACCGTGCCCAGCGGCGGGACGTCGCACACCACCCAGGTGTGGAGTTCGGCGGTGAGTTCGAGGAAGTCGGCCGCCGACACCGGGATACCGCACAGTTCCGCGAAATCGACGGTGATCACGCCGTTTTCGATCGAGCGGGCGCGCAGCCGCCGGTGGGCGACCGGAAGGTCCACGGCCCCGGTCGCGGGGCAGGCGCCGACCACGTAGTGCCCGGCCGCGAATCCGGTGTGCCGCCCGCCGAGCGTGCGGTAGTCCGTCGGCCCGTTCACCGACACCACGTCGAGGTGCTCGAGGATGCGGTCGATGGTGGGCACGAACAGGGGGTGCATATAGGGATTGGGCAGCAGGTCGTGCGGCGGGTAGTTCGAGGTCACCACCAGCGTGATGTGCCGGGCGAACAGGGTGTCCAGCAGCCGGGCCACCAGGCGGGCGTCGCCCGAGTCGTGGACGTGGAATTCGTCGAAGCAGATCAGCTCGGCGTCGCCCAGCAGCGCGGCGGCCGAGGCGTCGATGCTGCCGTACTCGTGGATGCCCGCGTTCAGCCGGGCGAAGAAGGCGTGGAAATGGTAGCGCCGCTTGCGCGTCGTTCGCACGGACTCGAAGAAGCGGTTCATCAGCATGGTCTTGCCGCGGCCCGGCCCGCCGTACAGGTAGAGCCCGCGCGACCCGTGCTGCCCGACATGGAACCGCCACCGCTTGCCCACCCGGGCGGCGATGGCGTCCAGCCGTTCGGCGGCCTGCCGCTGGTCGGCATCGAGCACGATCTCCGGGGTTTCCATTGCGACCTCCCTGCATCCTCTACCGCTGTAGAGCTTCCTCTATAGTTGTAGAGGATCGCGAAGCCGCAGAGGAGCGAAGGTGACCACTCCCACAACCGATCGGCGCAGTCTCATCGTGGACAGCGCCATAGATCTCATTGCCGCCCAAGGACTCCGGGCCCTCACCCATCGGGCCCTGGACACCGCGCTGGAACTCCCCGCGGGCTCGACGTCGTACTACTTCCGCACCAAACGCGCGCTCATCGAGGCTGTCGTGGACCGCATCACCACCCGCTCCCGCACCGATTTCACGGCCGGACAGGGCGGTCTGATCACCCCCGCGGCGCTGCCGGGCACGCGCGAGGACATCGACCTGGACGCGCTCGCGACCGGCATCGCGGGCTGGCTGGATCACCTACTGGCACATCGCCGCAACCATCTGATCGCTCGGCAGGCGCTCATCCTCGAACTGCTCGGCGACACCGAACTGCGGCCGCGACTGGTGCGCAGCCTCTTCTCCCACCAGCACGCCACCGGCCTGTTCGAAACCTTGGGCACGGCCGAACCCGCCACCGCCGCAGCCGATTTCATCGCGGTCATCGAGGGCCTGGTCTTCGACCGCTTCGCCGGCGCCCGCACCGAACTCACGCCGGGCACCGCGGCGAGCGTCGCGCAACTGAAAGGCGTACTCGCCGTTCAGCTCAGAGGTTCTTGGTAATCGTGATCCGGGTGTCCGGCCACGGCGGCCGCTTGATCATGGCCGCGGTCGCGAACGCCGCCGCGATCAGCCCGGTGAGCACGCCGAGCAGCGCGACCCGCTCACCGTTGGTGGTGCACACCCACTCGACGTTCCCGCCGCTGACCACGAACACTCCGCGCGCCCGCGGCCCGAAAAGCCCGGGCTCGGTCACGGTGATGACCGTGGTCCCGTCCGGTGTCTCGTGCGGCTCCCCGAATACCGGCGTGCCACCCAGCGGTGACAGCTCGTTCAGACGGTCTCGCAAGGTCATGACATACCCTTCCCCACAGGCGAATCCCGTCCCAATGTACGCCGCCCACCGAAATGCGGAAGTCCACCGGCGCATCGGCGCCGGTGGACTTCCGGTCCCCTCTTCGCGAGGTCACCCCTCGAATCGAGGTCGGGTTCGATCGAGGTCAGTTGGCGGTGAGCACCAGGCCCGAGGTCGGGACGCCGGTACCGGCGGTCACCACGATGTTCTCCAGGCCCTGGACCTGGTTGACCGAGGTGCCGCGGATCTGGCGCACGCCCTCGGCGATGCCGTTCATGCCGTGGATGTACGCCTCACCGAGCTGGCCGCCGTGGGTGTTCAGCGGCAACCGGCCGCCGATCTCGATGGCGCCGTCGGCGATGAAGTCCTTGGCCTCGCCACGACCACAGAAGCCCAGCTCCTCGAGCTGCATCAGCACGAAGGGGGTGAAGTGGTCGTAGAGGATGCCCGCCTGCATGTCCTCCGGGCGCAGACCGCTCTGCGCCCACAGCTGGTCGCCGACCAGACCCATCTCCGGCAGACCCGTCATACCGTCGCGGTAGTAGCTGGTCATGACGTACTGATCCGCACCCGAACCCTGGGCGGCGCCCGCGATCAGCGCGGGCTTGTTGGGCAGATCCTTGGCCCGCTCCGCGGAGGTGATGACGATGGCCACGCCGCCGTCGGTCTCCTGGCAGCAGTCCAGCAGGTGCAGCGGCTCCGCGATGTAGCGCGAGGCCTGGTGCTCCTCGAGGGTGATCGGCTTGCCGTAGAAGTGGGCCGCCGGGTTCACCGCCGCGTGCTTGCGGTCGGCCACCGCGATGCGGCCGAAATCCTCACTGCGCGCGCCGTACACGTGCATGTAGCGGCGGGCCACCATGGCCACCTGCGCGGCCGGGGTGCCCAGGCCGTGGGTGTAGGAGAAGCCGTTGTCCACGCCCGAGGAGCTCGGGTTGCCGGTCGCCAGGTGAGTGGCGAACTGGCCGAAGCGGTTTCCGGAGCGCTCGTTGAACGCGCGGTAGGCGACGACGACATCCGCGATCCCGGTCGCCACCGCCATGGCGGCGTGCTGCACGGTCGCGGCGGCCGCGCCACCGCCGAACGGGATGTTGGAGAAGAACTTCAGGGACGGGATACCGGTGGCGCGCGCGACGGCGGCCTGGGTATTGGTGTCCATGGTGAAGGTCGTCAGGCCGTCCACGTCGGCGGGGGTCAGGCCCGCGTCGGCGAGAGCGGCGGTGACCGCCTCGGCGGCCAGACGCAGTTCACTGCGGCCGGAGTCCTTGGAGAAGTCGGTCGCGCCGATGCCGACGATCGCGGCTTCGCGGCTCAGCCCGGTCACTGTGCCTCCTGCAGGGAGATAACGGCTTTCGCCGTGATGTGGTCGCCGAGCGAATCCTTGCCGACCACGTCGATGGTGACGGTCGAGCCCTCGACGGCCGAGACGGTGCCGGACAGGGTGAGGGTGTCACCCGCGTACAGCGGCACGCCCAGGCGCAGCGACAGCGACTTGACGATGGCCGTGGGCCCCGCCCAGTCGGTCACGAACCGCTGCACCAGACCGGTGTCGGTGAGGATATTGACGAAGATGTCCTTGGAGCCACGCGCCAGCGCCTTGTCGCGGTCGTGGTGCACGTCCTGGAAGTCGCGGGTGGCCAGCGCCGTCGACACGATGAACGTGGTGTCGGCGTGGATCACCAACTCCGGCAACGTGGTTCCGACCTGAACGGCCGACAGTTCGACAGTTGTCATTTGACGGCCTTCCAGTAGGGCACGGTGTTGTCGTCGTCGAGCTTCAGGAACGCGGCCTCGACCGGCATGCCGACCTCGACGTCGGCCGGGTCGACCCCGGTCAGCTCGCCGAGCATGCGCACGCCTTCTTCCAGCTCGACCAGGGCGATCACGTACGGCAGCTGCCGTCCGGGCACGCGCGGGGCGTGGTGCACGACGAAGCTGAAGACGGTGCCGCGACCCGAGGCCACCACGTAGTCGGTCTGCTCGGAGTGGTGCTTCCACAGCGCCGGAACCGGCGGATGCTGCAGCGAGCCGTCGGGCCGCTGCTGGATGCGCAGCTCTCCGGCTTTGACACCCTCCCAATAGAACTCGGTGTCCTTGGAGACGGTCGGCCGCACGCGCTTGGCGAGATCCTCGGCCGAGACGTCTTCGGATTCCTTGGGGGCCTCGGTCTTTCCGGTCCCGGGCGCGAACTTCAGCATCCGGAACTTCATCTCGGTGACCAGTTCGTCGCCCACGTACCAGTTGGTGAGGTAGGTGGTGAACCAGCCGTCGCCGAGCCCGGTCTTCTTGGGGCCCACGATGTCACCGATGCTGGACCGCACCGTCACCTGCTCGCCGAGCTGCAGGTAGCGGTGGTAGACCTGCTCGCAGTTGGTGGCGACCACCGAGGTGAAACCGGCCGCGTCGAACAGCTCGTTGGTGCGGGTCATCGGGTCGTCGTCGGCGCGGACGCCGCCCAGGCCCAGCATGGTCCACACCTGCGCCATGGCCGGCGGGGCCACGATGCCGGGGTGCCCGGCCGCCCGCGCGGCGGCCTCGTCGACGTAGATCGGGTTGGCGTCGCCGAGGGCCTCGACCCAGTTGTTGATCATCGGCTGGTTGATCGGGTCGCGGCCCGCGCGGGGCGCGGACTCGCCGTCGGCCTTGATCTTCTCCAGGCCGTCGCGGATCTCGTCGGCCGTGAAACTCTTCGTCACGCTCTGCTCCTCTGCGATCTAGCGCGGCACCCGCGGCAGCCGCAGGCCCATCTGGGCGATCAGCTCGCGCATGACCTCGTTGACACCGCCACCGAAGGTCACCACCAGGTTCTGCTTGGTGCGGCGGTCCAGCCAGACCAGCAGTTCGGCGGTGGCCGGGTCGGCGGGATCACCGAAGCGGCCCACGATCTCCTCGGCCAGACGGCCGGCCTCCTGCAGCGCCTCGGTGGAGAACACCTTGGTCGCCGAGGCGTCGGCGATCACGTCGCGCGGATCGGCGTCGGGGCGTTCCATATTGGACGCCACCTGCCAGTTCAGCAGTTCGTTGAGCCGGGTCATGGCGTGCAGGCGGCCCAGCGAGCGGCGCACCTCGGCCTGGCCGAGCACGCCCTGCTTCTGCGCCCACTCGCGCACCCGCTCGTAGAGCTGCTCGATCTTGCCGGACGGGCCCAGGCTGACCCGCTCGTGGTTGAGCTGGGTGGTGATCAGCTTCCAGCCGCCGTCGACCTCGCCGACGACCATGTTCGCGGGGACGCGGACATTGTCGAAGTAGGTGGCGTTGGTGTGGTGCGCGCCGTCGGCGGTGATGATCGGCGTCCAGGAGTAGCCCGGGTCCTTGGTGTCCACGATCAGGATCGTGATGCCCTTGTGCCGGGACTCCACGGTGCCGGTGCGGACGGCCAGCCAGACGTAGTCGGCCTCGTGCGCACCGGTGGTGAAGATCTTCTGGCCGTTGACGATCCAGTCGCCGTTGGCGTCACGCACCGCGGAGGTGCGCAAGGCCGCCAGGTCGGTGCCGGCGTCGGGTTCGGAGTAGCCGATGGCGAAATGCACGTCACCGGTGAGGATTCCGGGCAGGAACTTCTGCTTCTGCTCCTCGGTGCCGAACGACTGCAGGGCCGGGCCCACGGTCAGCAGGGTCACCAGGGGCACGGGCACATCGGCCCGGACCGCCTCGTTGTAGAAGATCTGCTGTTCCAGCGGACCGAAGCCCTGGCCGCCGTACTCCTTGGGCCAGCCGACGCCGAGCTTGCCGTCGCGGCCCATGCGCTTGACCACCGCGCGGTAGGCGTCGCCGTGCCGGTTCACCAGCATCTCGGCCTCCTCTTCGGGAGTCACGAGACCGGTGAAGTACGAGCGCAATTCGTCGCGCAGTTGCCGCTGTTCCGCGGTCAGTTCGATGAACATCTGGCTCCCAAACGGTCCAGCCGGAACGATTCGCCGCCGAGCCAGCGGGCGATGTCCTTGGCCTGTGAGTAGTAGCGGTGCAGCGGGTGGGTGATGTCGACGCCCAGGCCGCCGTGCAGGTGGTGACACTGCTGCATGGCCGCGGGCAGTTCCGAGGCCACCGTGTACGCCAGCACGTCGAGATCGTCGTCGATTCGCTCCAGGTGCTCCGCGCTGGGGTCTTCCTGGGCGAGCGCCCAGGCCGCCGACAGCGCGACCGCGTGCAGGGTCCGCGAGACCACGTACACATCGGCGATCTGCTGCGCGACCGCCTGGAATTCGGCCAGCGCGCGGCCGAACTGCTGACGAGTGCGCACGTGCTCGGCGGTCAGCCCGACGACGCCCTTCAGCAGGCCGTCGGCCACCGAGCCCAGGCCCGCCAGCGCGTACCGGTGCAGTTCGGTGAGCCCGCCCGGCAGCAGCTGCTCGGCCGGAATCGCGACGCCGTCGAAGCGGACCGAGAACTCCGGCACGCCATCGGACGTCGGGCTCGCGGTGCGGGTGATGCCGGCGGCGTCACCGTTGACCACGGCCAGGCCGTTGTCGGTGGGCACCAGGATCCAGCGCGCGGTGTCCGCGTAGGGCACCGCCACCTTGGCGCCGGTGACACGCACGGTGGCGCCGTCGGACACCGCGGTGGTCTCGGGCTTCACCGTGAACGGCGCGCCGGTCTCGTGCAGGGCCGCGGTCAGCACCGCGCCCTCGGCCACGGCCGGGAACACCTTCTCCGCCAAGGCACCCGGCACGCCGATCGCCTTGAGCGGCAGCACGCCGAACGCGAGGGTGGCCAGGGCGGGCACCTGCGCGGCGTCGGTGGCCAGCTCGGTGAGCATGGCCGAGACCTCGAGCAGACCCATATCGTCGCCGCCGAACTGCTCGGGCAGCGGCACGGCGAGCAGACCGCTCTCCGCGATGATGGGCCAGAGCGCGATATCGCGTGCGCTTTCACGCTCCAGCAAACTTACGACAACCTCGGCGACAGCGTCCTGGCTCTCGTCCCTGGTGAAGTCCAATTCAAAGCTCCCGGTTGAGTGTGGGCTAGCTGCTCGACTCGCGAGGCAGCCCGAGAATCCGTTCACCGGCGACGGTCAACAGAATCTGTTCGGTACCGCCAGCAATCGACAAACAGCGTGTGAGCAGGAATTCCTTCACCACAGGGGTTTCCAGAGCGCCCGCGACACCGGACAATTCGACGGCGAACTCGGCCACCGCCTGCCGGTGCCTGACACCGACCAGTTTGCGCACACTGCTCTCCGCGGCGGGGTCGCCGCCGGTCAGCAGTTTCCGGGCCGCACGGGCCTCCAACAATGTTCCCGCAACCGACTCCGCGACGAGTCCGCCGAGCCGATCCGCGACCAGTTCCGCGCCCGGGCCCGAGACGGGCGCGGCGGCGATCAACGCCTCCAGCTCGTCACCGATTCCCTTGCCGCCCATGGCCACCCGCTCCGCCGACAGCGTCGACCGCGCGATCTTCCAGCCATTGCCGAGCTCGCCGACCAGGCAGTCGTCCGGCACGAAGACGTCGTCGAGGAACACCTCGTTGAAGCGCGCCTCGCCGGTGATCTCCACCAGCGGCCGGATGTCCAGCCCGGCGCTCTTCATGTCGACCAGGAAGTAGCTGATGCCCTTGTGCTTCGGCGCGGACGCGTCGGTGCGGGCCAGGCAGATACCCCAGGTGGCGCGATCGGCCAGCGAGGTCCACACCTTCTGACCGCGCAGCTTCCAGCCGCCCTCGACCCGCTCGGCCACCGTGCGCAGCGCCGCCAGGTCCGAACCGGCGCCCGGCTCGGAGAAGAGCTGGCACCAGATGACCTCGCCGGTCAGCGTGGGCATGGCGTAGCGCTCGATCTGCTCGGGGGTGCCCCACTGCAGCAGGGTCGGGATCGCCCAGTTGGCGATCGCGATGTCCGGCAGCGTGATCCCGGCCTTGCGGACCTGATCGTCGAGGCGGGTGCGCAGCAGCGGGCCGGCGCCGCGACCGTAGGGCGCGGGCCAGTGCGCGGCGATCAGTCCGGCCTCGGCCAGCGCCGGACGCTGCTCGGCCTCGGGCAGGGCCGCGATCTTGGCCAGGTCGGCCTCCAGCACGGCCGCCTCGGCGGCGTCCAAACCGCCCGTCTCCCAGTCCGATTCGGCCTCGCCGCCCAGGTCGATGCCGACGGTGCGGCGCACGCCCGCCAGGGTGAGCTCGGTGACCCGGGCCCGCCAGCGCGCGGTGCCGCCCAGCAGCTGCCGCAGTGCGGTGGCGCGGCGGAGGTACAGGTGGGCGTCGTGCTCCCAGGTGAAGCCGATGCCACCCAGGACCTGGATGCAGTCCTTGGCGTTCTCGACCGCGGCGTCAAGGGACATCGACAGGGCGACCGCGGCGGCCAGCGGGAGCTCGGCGCTCCCGGCGTCCGCGGCGGCGGCGGCATCGGCGGCCACCGCGCGAATCTGCTCGACCCGGCACAGCATCCAGGCGCAGATGTGCTTGACGGCCTGGAACTCGCCGATCCGGCGGCCGAACTGCTCGCGCACCTTCGCGTATTCGGTGGCGGTCTCCAGGGCCCAGCCCGCGATGCCCGCCAGCTCGGCGGCGACCAGGGTGGCCGCCAGGTCCAGCACCGAGAAGCCGGGCTCGAACAGCCGGTCCGCGGCCACGGTGACATCGGTGACGACCACGCGGGACAGCGGCACGCTCTGGTCGATCGCGTCCAGCGGCTCGACGGTCAGCCCGGCGGCGTCGGCGTCGATCAGCGCCCACAGGTGGCGGTCGCCGTCACGCACCGGGACCAGCACGGCGGTTCCCGGCGCGGCGCCCGGAACCGAGTCCCACGCACCGGAGACCACGGCGCCCGAGGCGCTCGCCGAGATCGCGATTTCGCCCTCGAGCGCGACGCCGCATGGCGTAGTCTCGTCGAGCGCCTCGCCGACGACGAGACCTGCCAGCGCCGTCGCGAGAACCGGTCCGCCGACGAGGTCGTGCGCCGCCTGTTCGATCAGGACGGCCAGGTCCCCGACGGTACCGCCCGCGCCCCCGGCCTCTTCCGGAACCGCGACCCGGAAAACCCCGAGATCGGCCAGGCGCGGCCAGTATTCGTGCCAGAAATCTGGTGCGCCGGAACGCATTGTTGCAATTGGTCGCACTGCCGACGCCCATCCGCGCATCGACTCCTGGACGGCTTTATGCTCGTCAGTGGTGGCTATGGTCACAACCCCTACCTTCTTCCCGGCGTGACTTCCACTCCTAGAACATGTTCTAATGTTCGAGCCGGGCGGAAGTCAAGCGCCGTCCCGACGACGCGGTACGAACTCGTGCCCGGCGCGCGTGTCTGCCGGGTGAGATGAACCGAACGATTCGTGCGAAAGGACTTTCAACCGATGGCCAGTCCCTCCCGATCGCAGGCCGCCGACGGGGCGCCCGGTGGACGCACCGCGCCCGTCACCACCCTCAGCGAGGAGGATCTGAGCTCGGCGGCCCAGCGCGACCGGCGTAAACGCATCCTCGACGCGACCCTCGCACTCGCCTCCAAGGGCGGCTACGACGCGGTCCAGATGCGGGCCGTCGCCGAACGCGCGGACGTCGCCGTCGGCACGCTCTACCGGTACTTCCCGTCCAAGGTGCACCTGCTGGTGTCCGCCCTGGCCCGGGAGTTCGAGTCCTTCGAGGGCCGCCGCAAGCCGCTGGCCGGGGCCACCCCGCAGGAGCGCATGCACCTGCTGCTCACCCAGGTCACCCGGGCCATGCAGCGCGACCCGCTGCTCACCGAGGCCATGACCCGTGCCTTCATGTTCGCCGACGCGTCCGCGGCCGCCGAGGTCGATCGGGTCGGCAAGGTGATGGACCGGTTCTTCGCCCGCGCCCTGTCCGACGAGATCCCCAGCGACCGCCAGCTCGCCATCGCCCGCGTCATCTCCGATGTGTGGCTGTCGAATCTGGTCGCCTGGCTGACCCGTCGCGCGTCCGCCACGGACGTCACCGAGCGTCTGGAGCTGACCGTCGATCTGCTCATCGGCGGTGACAAGGAGTAGCGAACGCATTACTGCGTTCGCGAAGCGAGACGGGCTGCCCGGTCCGGAGAGCCGGGCAGCCCGTTGGCATTTCCGGGGTCCGGGTTTGCTGGAACAGCGCTGGTCAGCCGGGGTGAACAGCGAGCAACCCGGGTGTGTCTCACACAAGGTGCGAAGGACGCGAAAGTGTCTTGTAAACGCTATGTATCACCGCACACACGAGCGGGCAATCAAGACCCAGTAGCATCACTCGCGCCCTGAAAAATCTCCTCCGATCACTAGGTTGGATGCGTGAGCGCACAGGATTTGTCACTCGAACTGCGCCGTGCCCTGTCGGCTATCGCCCGCGTGCCACGGCTGCTGGTCGCTTCGGACTACGACGGGACCATCGCGCCCATCGTCTCCGACCCGGCCAAGGCCTATCCCCATCGAGAGTCGGTGAACGCCTTACGCGCTCTCGCCGGCCTCAGCGGCACCACGGCTGCCGTCATCTCGGGCCGCGCCCTGCGAGATCTCGCGGCGCTGTCGCGACTTCCGGTCGAGGTTCAGCTGATCGGTAGTCACGGTTCGGAATTCGATGTCGGCTTCGTGCACGCCATCGACAACGACGCGAAACAGCTACTGCAAGAAGTCACTACAACCCTGACGCAGATCGCTCAGGACAACCCGGGCGCCTCGGTCGAGATCAAACCCGCCAGCGTGGCCCTGCACGTCCGCAATGCCAGCCCCGAAATCGGCCGTCGCGCACTGGTTCAGGTGCGACAGGGTCCGGCCAGCTGGGTGGGCGTGCAGACCACCGAGGGCAAGGAAGTCATCGAGCTCGCGGTAGTCGAGACCGACAAGGGCGCGGCCCTCGACATCGTCCGGCATCAGCAGGGCGCTTCCGCGGCGCTGTTCATCGGCGACGACGTAACCGACGAGAAGGCATTCAAGCGCCTCTCCGGACCCGACGTCGGCATCAAGGTCGGCGACGGCGAATCCCTCGCGAAATACCATGTGGCCAGCACCGAGGAGGTGTCGAAGGCGCTGGCGTTCCTACTCGAGGAGCGCCGCACATGGTTGGCAGGTGCCTCGGCCCCTCGAATCGAGCGGCTGACCATGCTGGCCAGCCCTCGCTCCAAAGCCCTTGTCACACCGGACGGCACGGTCACCTGGCTGTGCCACCCCGAACCCGACTCCGCCGCCGTCTTCGCCCACCTGCTGGGCGGACCGGGCGCGGGGCACTTCACCATTCAGCCCGAACGCGCCGGGCTGCCGCTGTCGCAGCGGTACGTCGACGGCACCATGACCGTCGAAACCCGTTGGTCCAGTTTGCAGGTCGTGGATTACCTCCCGCACGACGTGGTACCCGAGCGCACCGACCTCACCCGGGTCATCACCGGTGACGCCAAGGCGGTCATCACCTTCGCGCCTCGGCCCGAATTCGGGCAGGTGCCCGTGCGGCTGATGCACGCCACCGGCGGGCTCAAGCTCGAGGGCACCAACGATCCGATGGTGCTGCGCTCCCCAGGCGTCGAATGGGAGATCATCGACGAGGGCAACCACCACACCGCCCGCGCCGTCGTGGACCCCTCCCAGGGTCCGGTCGTGCTCGAACTGCGCTGCGGCACCTCCGATCTCGCGCCCGCCATGCGCCCCGAGACGGACCGCCGCCGCGAGGCCGAACGCTACTGGGCGGAATGGGTCGGCACCCTCGAACTGCCGCCGCTCAAGCCCGACCTGATGAAGCGCTCCGCGCTCACCCTGCGCGGACTGGTGCACGCGCCGTCCGGCTCCATCCTGGCCGCGGCCACCACCTCGCTGCCCGAGGACATCGGCGGCGTGCGTAACTGGGACTACCGCTACTGCTGGCTGCGCGACGCCTCGCTCACCGCGTCCGCGCTGGTCTCGCTGGGCTCCACCGGCGAGGCCGAGGAGCTGCTGGCCTGGGTGCATCGGGTGCTCGAGACGCTGCCCGGACCCGAGCGGCTGCACCCGCTGTACACCCTCTACGGCGAGACCCTGCCGCCCGAGGCCGTCATCGACCAGCTGCCCGGCTACGCCGGCTCGCGGCCGGTGCGCGTCGGCAACGCGGCGAACATGCAGGTCCAGCTGGACGTGTTCGGGCCCATCGTGGACCTCATCTCGCAGCTCGCGCACACCCGGGAACGCCAGGGCATCAACGATCCCGACAAGGCGCTGCCGGACGCGGACTGGGAATTGGTGCACGCCATGGTGTCCGCGGTGCAGCGGCGCTGGCGCGAAGCCGACCACGGCATCTGGGAGATCCGCGGCAATCCGCGCCACCACGTGTACTCGAAGGTCATGGGCTGGCTGACGGTGGACCGGGCGCTCACCCTGGCCAAGCAGTTCGGCCGCCCGGCCGACCCGGAGTGGGCGCCGCTGCGCGACACCATCGCCGACGAGGTCAAGGCCGAGGGCTGGAACGACGAAGTCCAGTCCTACACAGCGGCTTACGACGGCACCGACCTGGACGCCGCCACCCTGCACATCGGGTTGAGCGGGCTGATCGAGCCCTCCGACCCGCGCTTCGCGGCGACCGTGGTGGCCACCGAGGCGGAACTGCGCAGCGGGTCGACCGTCTACCGGTACCACCACGACGACGGGCTGCCCGGCGGCGAGGGCGGGTTCCACCTGTGCGCCGCGTGGCTGGTCGAGGCGTACCTGCTGATCGGCAAGCGGGAGGACGCGGAGGCGTTGTTCGCGCAACTGGTGGATGTGGCGGGACCGACCGGTCTGCTCTCCGAGGAGTACGACCCGGTCGCCGAACGCTCGCTCGGCAACCACCCGCAGGCCTACAGCCACCTCGGTCTGCTGCGCTGCGCGCAGTTGCTGAGCCAGCCGGTCGCGGCCTTCACCAGCCGCTGACCTGAGGATTCGATAGTTCTGAAAGGCCCGGAGAGCAGGTTGCTCTCCGGGCCTTTCGTGTCGCGGACCACATCCGCGGATCGGGGCTAGGGACTCGCCCGGGACGTGCGCTACATTCAAATGGCAATCGTTTTCGTTATTGATAAGCCGTCGTGCCAGGAGTGCCCCGCGTGACCAGAAGCTCTGCCCGAGGATTCGCCGTGTTCGCCGCAGGACTCGCGACCGTCGCCACCCTGACCGCCTGCGGCAGCACCAAGACCTCGGACCAGCTCACCGTCGTCGCCTCCACCAATGTCTGGGGCGACATCACCAAGGCCGTCGCGGGGCCCGACGTGCGGGTCGAATCGATCATCAGCGACCCGAGCGCCGACCCGCACTCGTTCGAGGTCTCGCCCGCCGACGCCGCCAAGATCACCGACGCCAAGCTGGTCGTCTACAACGGCGGCCACTACGACGAATTCATCGACAAGGCCATCGCCGGACGGAACACCAAGACGGTCAACGCCTTCGACATCGCCACCGAAGGCGACCCGGCACACGCAGACAAGGCGCACGAGAGCGCCTCGGCCGCACCGACTTCCGCCAAGACCGAGGCCGCCGCGCACGACCACGAGACCAACGAGCACGTCTGGTACGACGTACACCAGGTCGGCCATGTCGCCGAGCACATCGCCGACGCCCTCGGCGCGATCGACCCCGCCCACAAGCAGGACTACGCCGACCGCGCCGCCGCCTTCGCGGCCAAGCTGGCCCCCATCGAGGCCGTGACCGCCAAGATCGCCGCCGAGCACCCGAACCAGCCGGTCCTGCAGACCGAGCCGATCGCCGCCAATCTGCTCACCGCCGCCAAGGCCGACGACAAGACCCCGCACGCCTTCCAGGAGGCCATCGAGCAGGGCACCGACCCGGCCCCGCAGGACGTGGCCACCGTCCGGGACCTGGTGACCGCCAAGCAGGTTCGCGCCCTGGTCTACAACATCCAGACCGAGGACAAGCTCACCAAGGACCTGCGCGCCGCCGCCGACAAGTCCGGTCTCGCCGTCGTCGAGGTAACCGAATCCCTCCCCGAAGGCAAGGACTACGTCACCTGGATGACCGAGAACGCCCAGGCCCTGGCCAAAGCCCTGGCCTGACCGCCGCCGCACCCGACCCTCGCACCTAGGAAACCCCGCTGAACGACCGGAGCACCCCGCGGTCACCGAGCGCACGCACCGCGCCCGGTGACCGCGCCGTCTCCGAAACCCGTTCCGCCCCAACCGGGAGCACCATCATGTCCGCGAAGCCCGACGCCCCCGCCACCCCCGGCGTCACCACCCCGAAACCCGGTTGTGCCCTCACCGGCGCGCGGCCCCGCACCCCCTCCGGCCGCGCCACCCGCACCGACAACAACCAGGCGACACTCCGCGATACCGCCGCGGCCGAACAACGAGCGGATGCGGCGGGCGTGGACGATCGTTCCACTGAACGTCGCGGAGCGCCGGCGGTGCGACTATCGGGTGCGCGGCTGTCGTTCGGGGACCGGACCTTGTGGGAGGGACTGGACCTCGAGGTCGAGGCCGGGGAATTCATCGCGGTGCTGGGGCCCAACGGGTCCGGGAAGACCTCGATGCTGCGGATGCTACTGGGGCAGGTGGCGTTGAGCGCGGGGACCGCCGAGGTGGCGGGATCGCCGGCGCGGCTCGGGAATCCGGCGATCGGATACGTGCCGCAGCAGAAGACCATCGAGGGCGGGGCACAGCTGCGCGGGGTCGACCTCGTCGGCCTCGGGGTGGACGGGCATCGTTGGGGCATCGGGTTCCGAGGGCGTAAGGAGCGGAAACGAAAAGTCGCGGAAGCGATCTCGGCGGTAGGCGCCGAGCAGTTCGCGCACGCGCCCCTGGACGCGCTGTCGGGCGGTGAGCAGCAGCGGCTGCGGGTCGCGCAGGCGCTCGCGGGAGATCCTCGGGTGCTGCTGTGCGACGAACCGCTGCTCTCACTCGACCTGGCCAATCAGCGGCTGGTGTCCGAACTGATCGATCGGCGGCGGCGCAGCCACGAGACGGCCGTGCTGTTCGTGACCCACGAGATCAATCCCATTCTGCCGCTGGTGGATCGGGTGCTCTACCTGGTGGACGGGAAGTTCCGGATCGGGACGCCCGACGAGGTGATGACCTCCGAGACGCTCTCCGAGCTCTACGGCACCGAGGTCGACGTGCTGCGGGTGCGCGGCCGCCTCGTCGTGGTCGGCACCGGCGACGCCATGGACGCGCTCGGTGAATCCGGCGCGGCCCACTGCCAGCCGGAGGTGCGGGCCTGATGGAGAAACTGTCCAAGCTGTTCTCGCAGCTGTTCGACGTGTCCACCACCACGCACCTGCTGGCCTACGACTTCGTGCAGCAGGCCGTGATCGCCGCCGCGCTGCTGGGCCTGCTGGCCGGGGCCATCGGACCGCTCATCATCAGCCGCCAGATGTCGTTCGCCGTGCACGGCACCAGCGAACTGTCACTGACCGGCGCGGCCGCCGCGCTGCTCGCCGGGATCGGGGTGGGCGTCGGCGCCATCATCGGGTCGGTCGTGGCCGCCGTGCTGTTCGGCGTGCTCGGTTCCCGGGCCCGCGAACGCGATTCGGTGATCGCGGTGGTGCTGTCCTTCGGTCTGGGCCTGTCGGTGCTGTTCCTGTGGCTCGGCCCGGAACGCGCGGGCTCCAAGTTCTCGCTGCTCACCGGCCAGGTGGTGAGCGTCGGCAATTCCGGTCTCGGGCTGCTGGCCACCTGCACGGCCGCGGTGCTGGTGGTGCTGGCCGCCGTCTACCGGCCGCTGTTGTTCGCCAGCTCCGACCCGGAAGTCGCTGTCGCGCGCGGGGTTCCGGTGCGGGCGCTGTCGATCGTGTTCGCGGTGCTGCTCGGCGTGACGGCCGCCTTCGGCGTGCAGATCGTGGGCGCACTGCTGGTGCTGTCGCTGCTCATCACGCCCGCCGCGGCGGCCGCGCAGCTCACCGCGAGCCCGGCCCGGGTAGCGGTGCTGTCGATCGTGTTCGCCGAGATCGCCGCGGTCGGCGGCATTCTGCTGTCGCTGGCCCCCGGCGTGCCGATCTCAACCTTCGTCACCACCATCTCGTTCACCATCTACCTGATCTGCCGCGTGGTCGGGTCCCGCACCCGCAATCGGCGCACCGCCCTGGTCGCCGCCTGATTTTCGCGACTATCCCGCGAAACCGGCCACACCCCACCCGATCTGCCGCATGAGGGGCGGCAGATCGTGCCCACTCGCTCGCTCCCGGGCCGTCACGTATCGGCCCGGGAGCGAGCGACGCGGCGTCAGCTCCCCTCGCCCGCCAGCGCGAACAAGCCGTCGGGGGTCTGCTCGATAAGACCGTCGACCAGCAGCGAATCCAGGGCCCGGTCCCGCTGACCCGGATCCCGAGTCCAGGCCAGGTCCAGGCGAACCCGCTCCACCGGCCCCGACGAATCCCGCAGCACATCGAGCAGTCGTCCGCGCGCCTGACGATCGGTGCCCTCGTACTTCTGCACCTTGCGCACCACCTCCGAGACCGGACGGCCCGCCGACACCCACGCGCACGCGGGCAGCGGGCAGCGCTCGCAGCCCGGGGTCCGGGCGGTGCAGACCAGCGCGCCCAGCTCCATCAGCGCCGCGGACATGACCGCGGCCCGATCGACCCGCGTCGGCAACAGCTCCTCGGTCTCGGCCAGATCGCGGGCCGCCGGATTGCCGGCCTCGGCGCGACCGTGCACGGCCCGCGCCACCACCCGGCGAACATTGGTGTCCACCACCGGAACTCGCTGCCCGTACGCGAAACACGCGACCGCGCGGGCGGTGTACGCCCCGATGCCCGGCAAGCCCAGCAGCACATCCACGTCGGCGGGCACCTCGTCGCCGTGCTCGGCGGCCAATACCCGCGCGCACTCGTGCAGCCGCAGCGCCCGCCGCGGATACCCGAGCTTGCCCCAGGCGCGCAGCACCTCACCCTGCGGCGCGGCCGCCATCGCCGACGGCACCGGCCAGCGCGCCACCCACTCCCGCCAGATCGGCTCCACCCGAACCACGGGCGTCTGCTGCAGCATGATCTCGCTCATCAAGATCTGCCACGCGGTAACCCCCGGCCGCCGCCACGGCAGGTCCCGAGCAGTCTCCTGATACCAGTCGATCAGCGCATCACTGTCCATATCCATTTGCCCTCCGCTGCGCTCCGGGTTGGGGCACAGGGAATCCTGCAGACCACCATGGGCGATGGTATCCATACCGAAGGGGCCGGATTTCCCAGCCCGGCGTGCCGCACACAGAAGTCTCCCGGCGTGTTCGGCAGCTCACCGAGTTCGCGGCGGCGTGGTCGGCCCGTCTTTGCCGGACCGTAACGCCATGGACTCGCCGGTAACCGAGGGGCTATGGAAAATGAGTCACATGCCGCATAACAACCCGATCAGTGCGTGGAAAGCCCTGCGCGAAGGCAATGAACGCTTCGTCAACGGCCAGTTGCGGCACCCTAGCCAAGGCGCGATCGAGCGGGCCAAGCTCGTCGACGGGCAGCAGCCCGGCGCGGTGTTGTTCGGCTGCGGCGACTCCCGAGTGGCCGCCGAGATCATCTTCGATCAGGGCCTCGGCGACATGTTCGTGGTGCGCACCGCCGGGCACGTCATCGACGCCTCCGTGCTGGGCTCCATCGAATACGGCGTGCAGGTCCTGAACGTGCCGCTCATCGTGGTCCTCGGCCACGACAGCTGCGGCGCGGTCCGGGCCACCATCGACGCCCTCGACCACGGCAATGTGCCCGGCGGCTTCATCCGCTCGGTCGTCGAACGCGTCACCCCGTCCATTCTGATCGGCCGCCGCGAGGGCCTGGCGAGCGTCGACGAACTCGAGGCCCGCCATGTCGAGGAGACCGCCCGCCTGCTCATGCAGCGGTCGATGATCATCTCCCAGCGGGTCGCCACCGGCGAGTGCGCCATCGCCTGCGTCACCTACAACCTCGGCGAAGGCCAGATCAAGCTGCACCGCGTCATCGGCAATATCGGCGAAGTGGTCTGACCCGCCGCGGGGGCCGGAATTTACCGGCCCCGTAGCCGCTTTCGCGACCGACACGCCGAGACCCTGCTCGGGATGACCCGGACGGTGCGCTTACCGTTGTCACCGTGCTGGAACCGAACGGACCACTCCCACCGGAAATCTACTGGCGTCGACGCGCGGTCGCGATCGGCGCGATGGTGATCGGGCTCGCCCTGGTGCTCTGGGTGGGCTTCGCGCTGCTGAAGGGCGGCGGCGACGACCACAAGTCCGACACCAAGGCCGCCGCCGGCTCCAGTGCGGCGGCCAGCGGTAAGCCCTCGGGCAGCGCCACGGGCACTCCGGACCCGAGCTCGGCCAAGCCGTCCGCCGCGTCGTCGAGCGGCGCGGCCCCGGTGGCGAAGGCCCAGTGCCCCGATCAGTCGCTGGCGGTGAAGGTCACCGTCGGACAGGCCACCTACAAGGTCGGCGAGCAGCCGCAATTCGGCATCGTCATCACCAATATCTCCAGCGGCGTCTGCGAACGCGACATGGGTTCCGGGTTGCAGCTGGTCCAGGTGCAGTCCCTCGACGGCCAGCGCAGGCTGTGGTCCAGCACCGACTGCTACCCGGACGGCACCCCCGACATGCGCGCCCTGGCCCCCGGCCAGCAGGCCGCCTTCACCGTCACCTGGTCCGGCGCCAGCTCGCAGCCGGGCTGCGCGGGCGAGCGCCTGCAGGTTCCGGCCGGGCCGTACACCGTTGTGGCCCAGCTCGGTTCGGTCCGCAGCCAGCCGGAACCGTTCAATATCGCCTGACGCCGCCAGCACACCGAAGGCCGGGATCCGATCACACGGATCCCGGCCTTCGTCGTTTCCGGAGAATTCCGGGTATTCGCGAATCGAATTCCTCCCCCATGTCGAATTCGCGCTCGCGCTATTCGATTCCGGCGTTCACTCCGCCATTTCCACGGGCTCCTGATCGCGCCGACGCCGACGCAGACCGGTAACCGACAGTGCCGCACGGATATCGGCCACCTCGCGCAATGTCATGGTGCGGCCGGTGCGGTCCACGCCCGGCGGGACCAGGGCCTCGGTGAAGCCCAGCCGCTCCGCCTCCGCCAACCGGCGGGTCAGCCCGGTCACCTGGCGCACCTCGCCCGCCAGCCCGACCTCACCCAGCACCACCATGCCGGTCGGCAGCGCCAGATCCTGGCTGGCGCTCGCGATGGCAAGCGCGACAGCCAGATCCGCCGCGGGCTCGGTGAGCCGCATACCGCCCACGGTGGCCGCGTAGACGTCCTGCTTGCCCACGTACACGCCCCCACGGCTCTGCAGGACCGCCAGAACCATGGAAACGCGGTTGTAGTCCAGCCCGCTCACCGCGCGCCGCGGGGCGGGCGCCTGGGTGTCCACGGTGAGGCCCTGCACCTCACCCAGCATGGGGCGCTTGCCGTCCATGGCGACCGTGACCGCGGTCCCGGGCACCGCATCGGTGCGATGGTGCAGGAACAGCCCGGAAGGGTCGTCCACGCAACGGATTCCCGCCTCCACCATCTCGAAGCAGCCGACCTCGTCGGTGCTGCCGAAACGGTTCTTGATGCCGCGCACCATGCGCAGCGACGAATGCTTGTCCCCCTCGAACTGCAGCACCACGTCCACCAGGTGCTCCAGCGTGCGCGGACCGGCCACCGCGCCGTCCTTGGTGACGTGCCCGACCAGCAGCACCGCGATCCCGGTCGCCTTCGCCAGCGAGGTGAGCGCCGCCGTCACCGACCGCACCTGGGTGACACCGCCGATCACGCCGTCCGCGTCGGCGGCCAGCATGGTCTGCACCGAGTCCACCACCAGCAGACTGGGTTTCACCTGCTCCACGTGGCCCAGGATGGTCGCAAGATCGGATTCCGCGGCCAGGTACACCTTTTCGTGCACCGCGTCGGTCCGGTCCGCCCGCAGCCGCACCTGACCCGCCGACTCCTCCGCGGTCACGTACAGCGCGATCTCGTCACGCGCCCGCGCCCACCGGTGCGCCACCTCGAGCAGCAGCGTCGACTTGCCGACGCCCGGTTCCCCCGACAACAGCACCACCGAACCGGGGATGATCCCGCCGCCCAGCACCCGGTCCAGCTCGGACACGCCCGTCGACCGCGACTGCGTCTTGTTGGAGTCGATGCTCGAGATCGGCGTGGCCGCCGTGCTCGGCAGCATGGCCCGCCGCCCCACCGCCATCGCGCCCGAGGACGCGGCCACCTCCTCGATGCTCCCCCACGCCCCGCAATCCGGGCAGCGCCCAACCCATTTGGCGACCTCGCACGTGCACTCCGCACACCGATACACCGATTTCACCTTGGCCATATCTTTTGCCCTCCGCTTCGCTCCGGGCGGGGTTCGCGGCCCCGAGGTCTCGATTCTTCCCTCCTCCGCTCCTCCGCTTCGCTCCCCCGCTCCGTCAGTCCAGAATCGAGACGGCCGCGAACGTCCGGGTGATCGGAAACAACTGTGCCCGCCCCAGATCCGGGACGGGCACAATTCAGAGGTTCAGCGCGAGCTCAGTGCTCGCCGCCCTTCTTCTCCGCCTTGGCGGGCTCGGGGCGCGGGTTGTTCGGACCGGCGTCGACCGGGGTGTTGACGACGACGGTGCCGGCCTCCTTGAAGTTGAAGGTGAGCGGGTAGGTCAGGCCCGGGTTCACGTCCTTGGCGAGACCGGTGACCTCGATCAGGATCGGCTTGGCGCTCGGGTCCGCGACCTTGTCGGAGGCGGGCTGGCCGGCGTTCTGCTCGCGCACGGCGGAGGCCTGAGCCGCGTCCTTGGCGGTCGGCTTGTCGGCGACGACAGCGCTGGACGGCTTGATCTCGATCTTGCCGTCGAGCTTGACCGTGCCCAGGCCCTCGGCGGTGATGCTGACCAGCTCGTCGGTCTTGCTGTCGCTCATGTTCACGGCGGTGAAGGCCAGCACGGCCTTGCCACCCTTGGTGTTGCCGGATTCCTCGCCCTGCGGCAGCAGGAAGCGCACGTCACGCAGCGCGATGGACCCGACATTGGCGGTGCTGCCGTTGACGGCGGCGACCTGGGTGGCGGTCTGCGAGATCTGACCGGCGCCGCAACCCGACAGCGCGAGCACCGCACCCGCAGCGAGTGCAGCAACTGTCACGGCACGCCGCCGCGACTTCGACGCAGTGGTGGCTTTCAGGGCAGTCACGGTGTCCTCCATGTCGACCGGGCTCACTCCACTATGGAGAGTAGTAGTCAATGAGAGTAGTGCGTCGCTTCCCCCGTGCTACACGCGGGCGGTGTCGTGCGCGCGTCACGCGGTATCGGTTGCGAGCGTCGTGCGATATCGGTGCGAGTGCGGTGCGTTCTCGGCCGGGCGCGTCACAGATCACACGGAGCGACCGGGTGGGATGTGTCAGGGGGCCTGACAGAGATTCCGAGACGAGTTCTCGAGAGATGCATTGCCGTTTATGCGAGGGTGCCCGGTCGCGTATGCGAACTACGCACTCGCATATGCGCGCGAACAGTGCGATGCGCTATCCCCTTATGCCACAACGGGATGCACACGATTCGCCATCTGTCAACCCCCGCCGCCGCTCCGTTGTGGCCCTGACCTGCGCCGTTGATCGCGCCGTTACCGAGTCGCATGTTAAACTGTGAACATCGAAAGGGGCACGGGACACATGATTTTTAAGGTCGGAGACACCGTCGTTTACCCCCACCACGGAGCGGCGCTGATCGAAGCTATCGAAACCCGCACCATCAAGGGTGTACAAAAGGAGTATCTGGTCCTGAAGGTCGCACAGGGCGACCTGACCGTTCGGGTTCCCGCGGAGAATGCCGAGTATGTCGGCGTCCGCGATGTCGTCGGGCAGGAGGGCCTGGACCGGGTCTTCCAGGTGTTGCGGGCTCCGCACACCGAGGAGCCGACCAACTGGTCCCGTCGCTACAAGGCCAACCTCGAGAAGCTCGCCTCCGGCGATGTGAACAAGGTGGCCGAGGTCGTCCGCGACCTGTGGCGTCGTGAGCAGGACCGCGGCCTGTCCGCCGGTGAGAAGCGCATGCTGGCCAAGGCCCGGCAGATCCTCGTCGGCGAGCTCGCGCTCGCCGAGGGCACCGACGACGTCAAGGCCGAGACCCTGCTCGACGAGGTTCTCGCAGCGGCCTCCTGACCGTGAAAACAACACCCGGCGACGGCGTTCGTGTCGTCGCCCTGGTTCCTGCCGCCGGCATGGGCGTGCGTCTCGGTGAGAACAAGCCGAAGGCCTTCGTCCACGTCGGCGGCAGTCCCATGCTCACTCTCGCGGTCCAGGGGCTGATCGATTCAGGGTCGGTCGACGACGTTGTGGTTATGGTGCCCGCCGAACTCGTCGCCCAGACCCGAGCCCTGCTGCCCGACTCCGACGTCCCCGTGCACGTGGTCGCCGGCGGCGCCGAGCGCACCGATTCGGTGCGGGCCGGCCTCGCGGCCGCCCCCGACGCCACCCTGGTGCTGGTGCACGACGCCGCCCGGGCCCTGACTCCCCCGGCCCTGATCACCCGGGTCGTGGACGCGCTGCGCGCGGGTGCGCGGGCCGTGGTGCCCGCCCTGCCGGTGGCCGACACCATCAAATCCGTGGACGCCTCGGGCGCGGTGACCGGCACGCCGGACCGCTCCGAGCTGCGCGCCGTCCAGACTCCGCAGGGCTTCGACGCCGAGCTGCTGCGCTCCGCCTACGCTGTGGGCACACAGGCGACCGATGACGCGGGGTTGGTGGAGATGCTGGGTGCGACCGTCGAGACGGTGCTCGGTGACGCCCTCGCTTTCAAGATCACTTCGCCCTTGGACCTGGTCCTGGCCAATACCCTGGCCGCCCGCCGTGATACGCCCGACACCGCAGGCGGGCTGGACACGACACGCGCGGCGGTGATCGCGCCGTGATGGATCCGATGAGCCTGCGCACCGGCATCGGCAGCGATGTCCACCCCATCAAACCCGGCCGCCCCTGCTGGATGGCGGGCCTGCTGTTCGAGGGCGACAGCGGCTGCGCGGGCCACTCCGACGGCGATGTCGCCGCCCACGCGCTCTGCGACGCCCTGCTCTCGGCCGCCGGACTCGGCGATGTCGGCGCGGTCTTCGGCACCGGCCGTCCCGAATGGGAGGGCGTGTCCGGCGCGGCCATGCTGAAAGAAGTCCGGCGACTGCTCGACGAGGCCGGATTCTCGATTGTCAATGCGGCTGTACAGGTCATCGGAAATCGGCCCAAAATCGGTCCCCGGCGGGCCGAGGCGCAACAGGTGCTGGGTGAGATCCTGGGTGCGCCGATCTCGGTGTCGGGCACCACGACCGACGGTCTGGGCCTTACCGGCCGCGGCGAGGGCGTGGCCGCGGTGGCCACCGCCCTGCTGTGTTGCCGCGCCTGACGCACCCGTAATCCGCCCATTTCCCAACAGCTAGGATGCTCTGTCGTGACTCTGCGCCTTTTCGACACCGAGACGCGGACCCTGCGTGATTTCACGCCGCTGGTCCCCGGCAAAGCCTCGGTGTACCTGTGCGGCGCGACCGTTCAGGGGGAACCCCACATCGGGCACGTGCGCAGCGGCGTCGCCTTCGACGTGCTGCGACGGTGGCTGGCCGCCAACGGTTTCGACGTCGCCTTCATCCGCAATGTCACCGATATCGACGACAAGATCCTGACCAAGGCCGCCGAGCACGGCCGCCCCTGGTGGGAGTGGGCGGCCACGCACGAGCGCGCCTTCGACCGCGCCTACGAGACGCTCGGCGTGCTGCCGCCGTCCGCGGAACCGCGCGCCACCGGGCACATCACCCAGATGGTCGGGATGATGGAACGGCTCATCGAGCGCGGCCACGCCTATGCCTCCGAGGGCAATGTCTATTTCGATGTGCTGAGCTTCCCGGATTACGGAAAGTTGTCCGGGCACAAGCTCGATGACGTGCACCAGGGTGAGAGCGCGGGCACCGGTAAGAAGGATCCGCGCGATTTCACGCTGTGGAAGGCCGCGAAACCCGGTGAACCGAATTGGCCGTCGCCGTGGGGCCCCGGCCGGCCGGGCTGGCATTTGGAATGCTCCGCCATGGCCGAGTTCTATCTCGGTGCGGAATTCGATATTCATTGCGGTGGAATGGATCTGGTTTTCCCGCACCACGAGAACGAGATCGCGCAATCGCGCGCGGCCGGGGACGGATTCGCGCGCTACTGGCTGCACAACGGCTGGGTGACCATGGGCGGCGAGAAGATGTCCAAGTCCCTGGGCAATGTGCTGTCCATTCCGAATGTGCTGGAACGGGTCGGGGTGCGCGCGGTCGAATTGCGCTACTACCTCGGCAGCGTGGGCTACCGGTCGATGGTCGAATACTCCGATCAGGCGCTGACCGAGGCCGCCGCCGGATACCAGCGCCTGGAGGCGTTCGTGCTGCGGGTCGCCGAGCGCACCGGCGACGTGCCGGTCGGCACCTGGACCCCGGCCTTCGCCGAGGCACTCGACGACGATCTCGGCGTTCCGCAGGCGCTGGCCGCACTTCACGGCGTGGTGAGCGAGGGCAACAAGGCGCTCGATGCCGGTGACCTCTCGGGCGCGCGCATGCTCGCCGGTCAGGTCCGGGCCATGCTGGGCATTCTCGGCGTGGATCCGCTGGACGCGCACTGGGCCGCGCCCGCCGACAACTCGAACGCCATCGCCGCACTGGACGTGCTGATCGGCGCGGAACTGGAGCGGCGGCAGCAGGCGCGCGCTGACAAGGATTGGGCCACCGCCGACGCGGTCCGCGACCGGCTGCAGGCCGCGGGCGTCGAGGTCACCGACACGCCGCAGGGCGCGGAATGGGCCTTGTCCAAGGGGAAGAAGTAGCGGTTCCGAGCGGGAGCTGCGGTTCCGCAACGGTGTGGCGGAGCGCACCGAATTCGGGGCCGCGGCCCAGCGTGGGGCACAATTCCTACGTCCCCTGCGTGGCATGGCAGGGGTTACTGCCTCGGCAGCGCAAGATCATGCCAAGCCGACCACCAGCAGGTCTCCCGTACGGCCCAGTCGAGACCGCTCACCATGTTCGCCCCGCGTACAGTTCGCGGCCCGTCTCGATTCTGGACTGACGGAGCGGGGGAGCGAAGCGGAGGAGCGGAGGAGGGAAGAATCGAGACCTCGGGGGCCGCGAACCCGCCCGGAGCGAAGCGGAGGGCAATTAGACACGGAAGGCAAAGTGATGGCAGGCAATTCCCAGCGACGCGGGGCTACCCGCAAGACCGGCAGCAAGAAGGGGCAGACCGTCGGGTCCGGCGGGCAGCGCCGGCGTGGACTCGAGGGCAAGGGGGCGACCCCCAAGGCCGAGGACCGCGTCTACCATGTCGCCGCCAAGCGCGCGAAGGCGAAGGCCAAGGCCGAGGCGACCGCCGCCACCACCCGGTCGCGCAATGCGAGCCGCCCCATCGCGGGCCGCAAGGACAATGAGGGGCCCGAGCTGGTGCTCGGCCGCAACCCGGTCGTGGAGTGCCTGCGCGCGGGCGTGCCCGCCACCGCCCTGTACGTCGCCAACGGCACCGAGAACGACGACCGGCTCTCCGAGGCGGTGAAGACGGCCGCCGAGATCGGTATCTCGATCCTGGAGGTGCCGCGCACCGACCTGGACAAGATGAGCCACAACGGCATGCACCAGGGCATGGCGCTGCAGGTGCCGCCGTACAAGTACGCGCACCCCGACGATCTGGTGGACCGGGTGCACAACTCCGGCGAGCCCGCGCTGATCGTGGCGCTGGACAACATCACCGACCCGCGCAACCTGGGCGCGGTCATCCGGTCCGTGGCGGCCTTCGGCGGGCAGGGCGTGCTCATCCCGCAGCGGCGCAGCGCCAGCGTCACCGCGGTGGCGTGGCGCACGAGTGCCGGTGCGGCGGCGCGGCTTCCGGTCGCGCGCGCCACGAATCTGACTCGCACGCTGAAGGATTGGGCGAACAAGGGCTATCAGATCGTCGGGCTCGACGCGGGCGGCGACACCACCCTCGACGAATTCGACGGCAGCGCACCGACGGTCATCGTGGTCGGCTCCGAGGGCAAGGGGCTCTCCCGACTGGTGCGCGAGAACTGCGACTCGATCCTGAGCATTCCGATGGCGGGGCCGGTGGAGTCGCTCAACGCGTCGGTGGCGGCGGGCGTCGTGCTGGCCGAGGTGGCGCGGCAGCGCCGCTCCTGAGGCCGGTGGAGCCGGGGCCGAATCCGACGGCGCCGGTTCCGAATCGGTCACTCGACCATCACCGGCCGCTGTCCAGACGGCCTCGATAATCAAGTGGCCCAAGCGAACACCGCGCGTCCACCTGCCGCGCGGCGCCTTCCGCCCGTAAACTTTGGCGGTGGTCTTCGATCAGCCGCCCCTCGGGTCCCCCGTCGAGCACGAGCACGCAACCGCCGTCCTGCTACTGGGCGCGCTCAGCGTGTTCTGCTGCGGCGCGCTGGGACCGATCGCGTGGGCCCTCGGCCGCCGCGCGCTCAACGACATCGAGGAGGGCGGGGGGCGCTTCGGTGGCCGGGTGCAGGTCCTGGTCGGCTACGTCCTCGGCATCATCGGAACGTTCATGATGGTCGTGTTCGGCAGCATCTTCCTGATGATGGTGATCAGCGGACGCGCGTAAGCGACTCCCCGGGGGCTCGGCCGCCGAACCTCCGAACGCGGCTCGCCCGGAGTCAGTCCAGGCCCGGGCGCTGCTCGCCGCCGGTGATGCCGTCCCAGGCGGGCCATTCCCCCGCGACACTGCCGGTCCACTTCGGCGGGCGGCGGTCCTTCAATGCCGCGACGCCTTCGCCGCCGTCGGTGCTCTTGGCGACGTAGTCGTTGAGCTCGGTTTCCAAGCGACCCACGGTGTCCGGGTCCATGGTGGGGGCCTCCCAGAGCAGGCGCTTGGACAGCGCCACCGGGAGCGGGGCCGAGCCGTGGGCGATGTCGTGGGCCACCTCGAGGGCGGTGGGCAGGACCTCGGCGGCATGCAGGCAGGAGTTGGCGATGCCGAGCGCGTACGCCTCGTCGCCGTCGAAGGTGCGGCCGGTGAGCAGCAGGTCGGCGGCGCGGGCGCTGCCGATCAGGCGGGGCAGGGTCCAGTGCGCGAAGCCGTCGGCGAGCGCGCCGCGGCGGACCTGGTTGAGGGCGTACACGGCGTCGCGGGCCAGGTAGCGCAGGTCGCACTGCAGCGCGATCTCCAGGCCGATGCCGACGGCGTGCCCGTTGACCGCGGCGATGACCGGTTTCCGGATCCGGAACGGCGCCGGGTCGATGAGGCCGTTGACCTCGCCGACCTTGAGCGACAGGTCCGCGCCCGCGCAGAACGCGGGCGCGGTGCCGGTGATGACGACCGCACCGATGGCGTCATCGTTGTCGCAGCGACGCAGGGACGCACCGAGTTCCGACGCCATGGCCGGAGTCAGCGCGTTTTGCTGGGCGGGCCGGTTGAGCGTCAGGACCGCGACGCCCCCGGAGACGTCCACAAGCAATTCCGAACTCATGCGGTGCATATTAGGCCCTGTGTCCGACTCCGGGCAGGTTCCCACAGCTCAGGCGCGGAGGATCTGCCGGCCGATGGCGTACTTGTGCACCTCGGTGGGGCCGTCGTAGAGGCGGAAGGCGCGCATGTCACGGAAGATCATCTCGACCACGGTCTCGTCGGAGATGCCGATGCCGCCGAGCACCTGGACGCAGCGGTCGGTGACCTTGAACAGTTCCTCGGAGACGGAGGACTTGGCGATCGAGGACTCGTGGCGGGCCTTGTGGCCCTGATCCATCAGCCAGCAGGCGTGCCAGATGGTGAGGCGGCACTGGTGCAGCGCGATCTCATTGTCCGCCAGCATGAACGACACGCCCTGGTGCTCGCCGATCGGCTTGCCGAAGGCGGTGCGGGACTTGGCGTAGTCGACCGCGATGGCCTGGGCGCGTTCGGCGGCGCCGAGCCAGCGCATGCAGTGGGTGAGGCGGGCGGGGGCCAGCCGCAGCTGGGCGTAGCGCAGCGCCTGGCCGGTCTCGCCGAGCACGGATTCCCTGGGCAGCACCAGGTTTTCGAAGTTCACCACCGCGTGGCCGCCGACGTAGTTGCGGTCCATGGTGTTCATGATCCGCTCGATGACGATGCCCTCGGTGTCGCCGTCGCAGAGGAACAGGGTGGGGCCCTCGGGCAGGTGCGGGTTGGCGGCCAGGCGCGCCATGATGATCCAGGTCTTGGCGCCGTCGGCGCCGGTGATCAGCCATTTGCGGCCGTTGATGGTGAAGTTCTCGCCGTCGAAGACGGCCTCGGTGGCGAGCTGGTTGGGGTCGGAGCCCGCGCCGCCCGGCTCGGTCATGGCGAAGACCGAGCGCTGGTGGCCGTCGATCACCGGCTGCAGGAAGCGTTGCGTCTGTTCCGGATTCGCGATCTTGGACAGCATGAACATATTGCCCTCGTCGGGGGCGGCGCAGTTCATGGCGACCGGGCCGAGGGTGGACCAGCCGGCGGCCTCGTACAGCACGGCCTGCTCGACGTGGGTCAGGCCGCGCCCGCCCAGCTCCACGGGGGCCTGGATGGTGAGCAGCTTCTCGGCGCGGGCCAGTTCCACCATTTCCTGGCGCAGTTCGTCGTTGGGGCCGTGCGCGGTCAGGCGCGGGTCGCGTTCGAAGGGCACGATCTTGTCGATGACGAACTGGCGAACGCGGTCGCGTTCGGCAGCGAGGTCGGCGGGAATCGAGAAGTCGATCATCGTGGTCACCATCCGTCAGGAGTCGCGGTCGAGCCGAGCATACGACGGCTACCCCACCCGACTGAAGGCACCCGCCCTCAAACGAGGACGCGACGCAGGAAATCCTCGACTGCGGCCCGGTAGACAGCCGGTTGATCGTCGTGCACCAGGTGCCCGGCGTCCGCGACGACCACGTGCCGGGCGTCCGGATGCAGCGCGGCCATCTCCCGCATCTGACCCGGCGGCGTGATGGTGTACTCGCCCTCGATCAGCAGCGCGGGCACGGTCACCGACTTCCATTGCGCCCAGAAGTCGCGGGTGCCCCACTCCTCGGAGATATCCCGGAAGGTCGGCACCTCGCCGTGCAGGTGGTAGCCGTCGGGCTCGCGCCGGAAGGAGTCCAGGAAGTAGCGTCCGGCCACCGGGCCGAAGAACTCCAGCACGGCCTCCTCGGTCGCGAACGGGACCGGCCAGGCCTCGACCATGGCCGCCCAGTCCGCCGCGGTGCGCCCCTGGAAGTCGGGGGCCATGTCCTCGACCACCAGCGCCCGGACCCGGTCCGGGTGGGCGGCGGTGAACATCCAGCCGTGCAGGCCGCCCATGGAGTGCCCGATCACCACCATCGGCTCGTCGATGTGAGCGGTCGCGGCCGCGAGATCGGCCACGAAGGCCTCGGTGGTGAGCCGCGGCGGCGCGGGCCGCCCGTGCCCGGCCGCGTCGAACGTGTACACGTGCCCGAATTCCCGCACCCAGGGCAGCTGCGCCCGCCAGGTCCGGGCACTGCCCATCAGCCCATGCAGCAGCAGGATCGGAGTCCCGGTGCCGCCTTCGTCATACAACATCGCCCCGAACGATACGTCCGGAGTGCCGGAGTACATTCGCAGGCATGGCAGTCGTCAAGATCAACGCAATCGAGGTCCCCGAGGGCGCCGGCCCCGAACTGGAGAAGCGTTTCGCGCACCGCGCGCACGCGGTCGAGAACTCGCCCGGGTTCCTGGGCTTCCAGCTGCTCCGCCCGGTCGCCGGTGACAATCGCTACTTCGTTGTCACGCAGTGGGATTCGGAGGAGTCCTTCGCGGCGTGGCGGGACGGCCCGGCGCGCGAGGCGCACGCGGGCGAGGCACGCAAGCCCGTCTCGACCGGCGCGTCGCTGCTGGAGTTCGAGGTCGTCCTGGATGTGGCGGGCAAGAACGCCTGATCAGGCCCGGTAGGTGGCCTTGTGGAGCAACCATTCCGCCGGACCGCGGCGGAAGCGGTAGCGCCATAGGGTCGCCGCCACCAGCGAGCCGAGCGCCAGCAGTGCCAGCAGTGGCCAGCCCGGCCCGTGGATACCGCCGGGCAGTGAAGTCGCCGCCGGATCCGGGACCGGCACCAGCACGCTGACCGCGATCACCTGCAGGATGTAGAGACTCAGGGCGCACGAGCCCGCGGCGGTCAAGGGCCGCAACGCGATTCCGGTGCGCGGCACCACCGCCATCAGGACGCCGATCACCAGGAAGGCGACGCCGGTCGCGCCGAGTACCTCGAACGGGGTGCCGCTGTGCGGGGTCGCGACGGTCAGCCACCACGGGCTGGTCGTGGACACCGCGCCGAATCCGGCCGCGTCGATGACCTGGCCCGGATCGAAATCGGTGATGCCCGCCTCCGACATGGTCCGGGTGAGCAGCTCGACCAGGTGCGCGCGGCCGCCGAACGGATGCTGCACCAGCCACGAACCGCCGTAGCCGAGCAGCGCGAGCGCCGCGCCAACGCCGAGCACCGGCCGCGGACGTAGCGAGCGAATCCCCCAGCGGCCCAGGGCCATACCAGCGAAGAGGAACGGCATCCAGGTCAGCGCCGGGTAGGTGCCGGTGAGCGCCAGCATCTGGAATGCCTGCTTCACGCCGGACCAGGAGGTGAGCATGCCGAAGTCCGGATGGCCGCCGAAGGCGGTCTGCTCCATCTGATTTCGGATCGCATAGGACTCGATCGGCCCCGCGATCGCCCAGATCGCCGCCAGCAGGGCTAGCCCCCGCGCACTCAACCACAGCGCGGGCAGCGCCAGCAGGAAGAACAGGCCGTAATAGGTCAGGATGAGCGCGATTCCGATACCGGAATGCAGTTGCGCCAGTGCCAGGCCCAGCAGCGCGACCAGGATCGCGCGGGCGGCGACGCGCACCACCACGCGGCGGGCGGCCCGACCGGTGACCGGTTGCGCCCCGGCCGACATGAGGGCCAGGGAGACGCCCGCGAGCACCGCGAACAAGGCCGCTGAACGGCCCTCGAAGACCGTCAGCCAGCCCGCGCCGGAACTCTCCCGCGGCGGCCCGACATGGACCGCGAACATGCCGAGCACCGCGATCCCGCGGGCCGCGTCCAGCGCGAGCACGCGCGGCAGCGGATCGGCGATCGATGATTCCCGTGGTGTGTCAACCGACACCGGTGACCCCATGACTACTGCTCACCTCCAGTTCTCGACCGGCAGTGACAGCGAGGCTAACGGTGCGGCAGCGTGAATTTCGAGCTCATCGCCCGCTTCCGGGGCAAGTCTGACCGAAAGAACTAGTCCCGGCAGACGAAAGAGTCAGCCGGGACTTCGCGCACTACGCCTCGAGGACTAGGCCTCGAAGGTGGCGTCCAATTCGATGGTGTCGACGCCGGTCAGCGCCTTGGACACCGGGCAGCCCGCCTTGGCGGCCTCGGCGGCGGCCAGGAACCCGGCCTCGTCGATGCCGGAGGCCTTGCCGACCAGGGTCAGCTTGATCTTGGAGATGCGGAAGCCGCCGGCCGGGTCCGGGCCCAAGGTGACGTCGGCGGTGATGTCGAGGCTCTGCACGGTGCCGCCCGCCTTGCCGATCTCGCCGGACAGGGCCATGGCGTAGCAGGAGGAGTGCGCGGCCGCGATGAGCTCTTCGGGGCTGGTGGTGCCGTCGGCCGCGTCGGCGGCGCGCTTGGGGAACGAGACGTCGTACTTGCCGACGCCCGAGCTGACCAGCTCGACCTGACCGGAACCGTCCTGCAGACCACCGGACCAGCTGGTACGCGCGGAACGTGTAGGCATCGTTACGTCCTTTCGTATGGGGGAACTCGACTTCCGCTCGAACCTACCCGGTGGCGGCGGCGCTGTGGTCCCAGTGTTCGAGGATGTGCGGCCAGGACTGCCGGTGCCGGTCCCGGGCGGGCTCGTCGGGGAATCCGGCGTGGGTGAGCAGCAGGGCGGTGCCCGCGCCGTGCGCCGAGAGTTCCACCGTGAGCACGGTTTCCGCGCCCGCCGTGCCGTCGGTGATCCAGGTGAGCTCCACCAGGTTGTCCGGGACCAGGCGGAGGAAACGCCCGTAGTGCGGGTGGCCGCCGCCCGCCGTGAAGTAGAACGGCTCGTTCACTTCGGGCCGCATGCGCACCGAACCCGGGTCCGCGAACCAGGTCCCGAACTGTCTGGTGGCCATGCGATACAGCTCGGCCGGGGAGGCGGCCATGATGCGTTCGGCGACCAGCGAGAACGGTCGCGCGGCGAGGTCGGGTGGCCGCGAAGGCGCAGCGTTCATGGGCGGCGACGATACCGCCCCGAACCGCGCTCACCCGGGATTGGTGACCCGGGCGAGCACGATGCCGCCGATGATCATGGACAGCGCCAGCATCCGGCCCACGCTGAGCGGGTCCTTCTGCACCAGCACACCCAGCGCGATCGCGCCGACCGCCCCGATGCCGGTGAAGATCGCGTACGCGGTGCCCACCGGCAGCGACTGCATGGCGTAGGACAGCAGGTACACCGCGACCGCCGCGAGCAGGAAGCACACCAGGGTCGGGAGCGGCTTGGTGAAATTCTGGGTCGGTTTGATGGACTGCGACCAGGCGATCTCCACCAGGCCGGCCACACCCAGGACGAGCCAGTTCATGTCAGTACTCCTTTCCGAGCGCGCGGACCGCGTCGAGGGCGGCCGCGTAGGAGGCGTCGTGCTTGTCGCGCAGGTGGGCCAGCGCCGGATCATGACGGGCGTTCACCAGTTCGGCGTTGACGAAAACCGTGTCCTCGACGGCGAAGTGGCCGGCGAAGAAGTCGCGCAGATAGCGCTCCTGGTAGTCGTAGATCGCCTTGGGCGCGCCCGGGGAGTACGCGCCGCCGCGGGCGGTCACCACCACGAATCGGGTGGGGGCCAGCGACATTCGCGGGAAGGTGACCTGGTCCAGCCAGGCCTTGAGGCTCGCCGGGATCGAGTAGTTGTACATCGGCGTGCCGATCAGCACCACATCGGCGGCGCGGACCTCGGCGAGCAGGGGTTCGACGATTTCCCAGGCCCGCTGCTGCGCGGGTGAGTCCACCAGGTCGGCCAGACGGTCCAGGTCGGTGCTGCCGTGCGCGAGGACGCGGTCGCACAGTTCGGTCCAGCCCTCGCCGATGAACGGGATGGGGTCTGCGGCCAGGTCGCGGTGGACGTAGGCGCCGTCGGGGTGTTCGGCCCGCCAGGCGTCGGCGAAGGTCCCGCCGAGCAGGCGACTGACGGAGTTGCGGCGGGCGCTGGCGTCGAGGTGCAGCAGCGTGGTCATGAGCGGGTCTCCCATCAAGTGGACATGCTGTCCGTTTACTTCTCCGACGGTAGACCTGAACCGGACATATTGTCCACTTATTCCGCGGCGGCTACAGTGAGCTGCATGAACCGCCCCGGCCTACCGCTCATCGACGACCAGGCCGCGCCCGTCGAACGCGCTGACGCGGCTCGCAACCGGGCCAAGGTGCTGGCCGCCGCCGCGCGACTGTTCGCCGACCGCGACCCGCGCACGGTCACCATGGACGACATCGCCAAGGCCGCCGGGGTCGGCCGCGGGACGCTGTACCGGCGCTACCCGGACGTGGGCTCGATCGCGGTGGCCCTGCTCGACGAACACGAGAAGGCGCTGCAGGAACAGCTGTTACGCGGGGAACCCCCGCTCGGGCCGGGCGCACCGCCCGCCGAACGGCTCACCGCGTTCTATGCCGCGATGCTCGAATTGCTCGACACCCACGCCCATTTGGTGCTCGGCGCGGAGACCGGGGGCGCGCGCTTCCGCACCGGCGCCTACCGATTCTGGGCGCTACACGTACGGACACTGCTCACCGAAGCCGGTGTGGCCGAACCGGATGCACTGGTGGACGCCCTCCTCGCCCCGCTCGCCGCCGAGGTGTACCGGCAGCAGCGCGACCGCGGCCTCAGCACCGGGCAGATCGCCGCCGGACTCGCGCGGCTCGCGCACGGCGTGCTGGACTCACCCCGGCCATGACGCGGCGCCGCGACCGTCCACGGGTCGGGTGGACGGTCGCGGCACACGGTATTCCCTTGTGCCTCACACCATGTCGCGACGGCGGACCAGCCAGATCGTGCCGCCCGCGAACAGCAGCACGTAGACGGCCAGCACGATCACGGACTCGCCGCGCGAGAGGATGTTCAGCACCCCCGGCGTGGCCGGGCCGCTCACCGTGCGCATCGCGCCCGCGAGTGAACCGGCGGCCGTACCCGGCAGGTGATCGGTGACCCCCTCGATCGGTGCGAGGATCGCGCCGACGCCGCGCAGCAGATTCTCCACCACCAGCACCCACACCAGGCCGAGACCGACCGCCAGCGCGGGACCCCGGGCAGCGGTCCCGATCAGTGCGCCCGCCAGCGTCCACATGCCCAGAATCGCCGCGCCCGAACCGATTCCGAGCAGCATCCGTCCCATGGACGGCAGCGCCAGGGACTGCCCCTGGGTGCTCGCGATGAGTGCCGCCACGCCGGTGTCGACCGCGAAGGCGACCAGCACCAGCGCGACCACCGTCAGCGCCAGGCTCGACACCACCGCGCCGATCACGGCCACCCGCGAAGGGCCCTGCGTGAGTGCGGTTTTCCAGCTGCCCCAGCCGTACCCGCTACCCGTCGCCAGCGCGCCCAGCACCAGCATGAGCGCGCCCCCGAACAGCGCCATGCCCTGCGTGAACACCTCCGGCACCGCGGCGGGCAGCATCTGCTGCAGGAGCACGTCGCGGGGCAGACCATTGGACATGCGCGTGCTGCTGCCGGTCGTGTAGGCCAGGTAGTTGAACAGGTAGGCGAAGGTGAGGTTCAGCAGGATCCAGGTGCCGAGCACGATCCAGAAGGCGGGCCACTTGCGCAGCCGCAGCAGTTCGGCTCGAGCGCTGGCCACCAGATCCGTGAACGCGCCACCGTGGTTCCCGTGTGCGCCGGGGTCGGTCATTTCGCTGTCTCCGTCATCTCGAAAAACACTTCTTCCAAGGACTTTTCGTCGCTGCGCAGCTCGACCAGGTCCGCGCCCGCCGCGATGACCGCGCGCGCCACCGCGGGGGCGTGCGCGGATCCCGCGTCGACGCGGATTCCGGCGGCGGTCAGCAGCGCGGATCGCTCCCCCACCGCGGCGCGCACGGCCTGGAACGCCACCTCCAAGGGCTCGGCACGGACGAGCAGGGACGCCTGGCCGCGCAGGTCCCGCACCGTCGATTCGGTGAGCAGGCGGCCGTCGGAGATGACGCCGACGCGATCGCAGATCTCCTGCACTTCGCTGAGCAGGTGACTGGACAGCACGACGGTGTGCCCGTCGGCGGCGAGTCCGGTGATGAGTTCCCGCATGTCGGCCATGCCCGCGGGATCCAGGCCATTGGTGGGTTCGTCGAGGATCAGCAGGTCGGGGTGGCCGAGCAGGGCGGCCGCGACACCGAGGCGCTGCTTCATGCCGAGCGAGTAGGTGCGGAACCTGTCCTTGCCGCGGGCGGAGAGGTCCACCCGGGCCAGGGCGTCGGCGACCGCGTCGTCGCCGACCCCCCGATAACGGGCCAGGACGCGCAGGTTGTCGCGGCCCGAGAGATAGGGGTAGAAGCCGGGGCCCTCGATGAGAACGCCCATGCGGCGCAGCGCATCCGGGTCGCCGGGCGCGCGGCCGAGCACGGTCGCGGCGCCGGAGTCCGGGCGGATGAGACCGGCCAGCATGCGCAGCGTGGTGGTCTTGCCCGCGCCGTTGGGGCCCAGGAACCCGTAGATCTCGCCGCGGCGCACGCTCATGCTGACCGCGTCCACGGCGGTGTGGGAGCCGTAGCGCTTGGTCAGCCGGTCGGTGACGGCGATCGCTTCGTTCATGGCTTACACGATCCGATTCCGGGGACGGAAAGTAATCCGTCCCGGCGCGTGATCGGGTGTACGTATCGAGACGTATTCGGGGGTCGTATCCGGACGTATTTCGGTGTGACACGGTGCCGCTGCCCGCCGACGGCGCTACGGTGCAGCTATGGACACACGCGGGGGAAGGCTGGGTCGGCGCGACGTGCTCCCGGCTCTGGCGGTGGGGGCGATACAGCTCGGCGCGGGCACGCTGGCCAATCACCATCAGAACGTGCCGCGCGCCCTCGACCTGCTCGGATACGTGCTGCTCGCGGTGGGTCCGGTGCTGCTTCTGCTGCGCCGGCGGTACCCGCTGGGGGTGTTCTACGGGACGATGGCCGTCACCGTCGCGTACCTACTGTTCGGTTATGGATACGGGCCGATCTTCGTATCGCTCGTCATCGCCTTCCTGACCGCCGCCGTACGCGGATCCCGTTGGTACACCTACCCGTTCGTCGCCGTCGGGTATCTGCTCATGGTGTGGCCGGTTCCCGGGTGGTGCGGGTACCGGACCAGCGCCTGGCAGGAATTCGGTTTGCTCGCTTGGCTTTTCCTGCTGGCGGCCGCGGCCGAGGGGCTGCGGCAGCGGCGCGTCGCCCTGATCGCGCGGCTGCAGCGCGCCGAAGCCGCGGCACGCGAGGAACAGGCCGAACGGCAGCGCGCCCGCGCCCAGCACGCCCTGGAATCGGCGGAGCGGGAACAGCGGGTCACCGAGGAGCGCCTGGCCATCGCGCGCGAACTGCACGACGTGCTGGCGCACAGCCTCTCGCTGATCAATGTGCAGTCCTCGGTCGCGCTGGAGTTGTTCGAGCGCAAGCCCGAACAGGCCGCCACCGCGCTGGCCGCCATCAAGACCGCCAGCAAGGACGCGCTCGGCGAGGTCAACGCCCTGCTGCGATCCATCCGCGGCGGCACCGCCACCGTCGCCGCCCCCACCACGCCCACCATCGGCATCACCGACCTCGAGAAACTCACCGGACCGGCCCGCGCCGCGGGACTCGAGGTGCACACCATGGTCACCGGCGGACCGCGCCGGCTGCCCGCCGTGGTCGACGTGGCCGCCGCCCGCATCGTGCAGGAGTCGCTCACCAATGTGGTGCGGCACGCGCCCGGCGCGAGCGTGCTTGTCACCGTGCACTATGCGGCCGAACGGCTGCAGCTCACCATCGACAACACCCGGCCCACCCGCCAGCCCGCGCCCCAGTCGCCGTCCGGCGGCCACGGCATCACCGGCATGACCGAACGCGCCCACGCGCTGGGCGGGCAGCTCTCCGCCGAACCCAAGGCCGACGGCGGATTCCGGGTCAAGGCGCGCCTGCCCACCCACCTGGCCCACCCCGAACCGGCTGCGTAACCTGGGAATTCGAGGAGGACCGATGCCGATCCGAGTGGTGATCGCCGACGACCAGGCGCTGGTGCGCGCGGGCTTCGTCGCCCTGCTCGGCGCCCAGGACGACATCGAGGTGGTGGGCGAGGCCGACCACGGCGGCCAGGCCGTCGACCTGGCCCGAACCCTGGTCCCCGACATCGTGCTCATGGACATCCGCATGCCGGTCCTGGACGGGCTGGCCGCCACCCGCGCCATCGCGGCCGACCCAGCCCTCGCGGCGGTGAAGGTCATCGTGCTCACCACCTTCGAACTCGACGAATACGTCTTCGAGGCGATGCGCGCCGGAGCCACCGGCTTCCTGGTCAAACACACCGAACCCGCCGACCTGGTCAAGGCCGTCCGGGTGGTCGCGGGCGGTGACGCCCTGCTCTCCCCCAGCGTCACCAAACGCCTGGTCGCGGAATTCGCCACCCACGCCAAACCCGCCCCCGCCGCCGCCTTCTCCGAACTCACCGACCGCGAACGCGAAGTCATGACCCTCGTCGCCGAGGGCCTCACCAACGCCGAGATCGCCGAACGCCTCTACCTCAGCCCCGCCACCGCCCGCACCCACGTCAGCCGCATCCTGGTCAAACTCGGCGCCCGCGACCGCACCCAACTGGTGGTCCTGGCCTACGAATCCGGCCTGGTCCGGCCCGGCTGGCAGTGATCAGAAGGTGCTCCAGTACTCCCCCACCGTGAAGCTCTGCACCACACCGCGTTTCATCTGCGGATCATCGGTGATCGTCACCATCTGACGCGACAGGTCCAGCTTCATGCCGTCCGCGGCGAGGAACTGCTGACTGTTGGCGGTGAAGGTGAAGAACTTGGCCTCGAACGGCTGCGCACGCAACTGCGGGACATCGGCGCGCAGCACCCGCGGACCACCGGGCTCCTCGCACACCGCCAGACGCTGCGTGGTCCCGAGCAGGGCGCCGATCAGCAGCACCGGGCGTTCACCATCTCCGCAGCGCGCGAAGGAATCCCGCCAGCCCTGCGCATCCGCGGCGGGCGGCAGGGCGCCGGAGGTGGCGGGAATCGACGGGGTCGCCGCGGCCGTCGTCGTCCCCGTCGGCGGCGTGGACGTCGCCGGTGACGCGGCATCGCTCCCCGAGCACGCCGCCGTCGACGCCAGGAGCGCGAGCCCGGTCAACACCGGAAAACAGGAACGAACCACGAACATCGGGGCAGGGTAGCAATCACGCGAACCTCCCCGAATCGGTCGGCGATTAGGTCGCCGCCGGGTACGCACCCGGACGTAGTCGAGAAGCCGACTCGAAGCGGATTCCCCGCCAGTAGAATCCGCGCATGCTCGAAGGCATGAGCATGAACTTCGGCATTGTCATCGCGCCCCGGTCAGGGGCCACGTGGATCCAAGCGGTACAGGCCGCCGAGCGGCAGGGTTACGGCACCGTGCTGCTGCCCGACACGCTCTACACGCCCTCGCCGTTCCCAGCGCTGGCCGCCGCGGCCGCCGTCACCACCACCCTGCGGCTCCGGCCCAACGTGCTGGCCGCGCCGATGCGGTCGGCAGCCGCCACCGTCCGCGAAACCGCTGCGCTGCAACTGCTTTCCGACGGCCGGTTCGAGCTCGGGCTCGGGACCGGACGGCCCGATGCGGCTGCCGAGGCCGAAAAGCTCGGTGTCGCTTTCGGTTCCGGGACTCAGCGGCGCGACCACCTGGTGGACGTCGTGCGGGCAGTCCGCGCGGAGGTCTCGCCCGTGCCGCCCATCGTCATCGCCGCGTCCGGCGCGCGCATGCTCGGCGCCTGCGCGGAGATCGCGGACCGCATCCACCTCGCCGTCGATCCGGCCGCCACCGAGGACGACCTGGCCGACATCGTCGCACAGGTCCGCGACCGCACCGACCGCCCGATCCCGTTCAGCCTGCAACTGGTCGCCATCGGCGAGATCCTGCCGCCGTATCTGAGCAAGTTCCGGGGCCTCAGCGTGGATCGGCTGCGCGCCGCCGGCGCGGCCGCCCTGCTGCCCGCCGATCCAGGCGCGGCGGCCGAACTGCTCGAGCGTCGCCGCGAGAAGCTCGGCATCGACGAAATCCTGGTGCCCGGCGAGCTCGCCGACGCGTTCGCACCGGTGATCGACCGCAGCCGCTGAACCTCAGCGCACCGGCTCGCCGATACCCAGCCGAATAGCCTGCTCCACCGGGGAATACGCGCCGTCCGGCCGGTCCAGGACACAGGGCTCGCGGGACAGCAGTGGGGGCTGTGCCAGGAATCTTGGGCGTCCGGTGCGATTGGGCTGGGCGGCGTGGATCAGGAACGGATGGCACAGGTAGACATCGCCCGCCGCGCCGGTGGCCAATGCCTCGGGGAGATCCCCCGTGGCGGTGTAGAAGTCGGCCAGGTCGAACATCGTGGTACCCGCCTCGCCGAACGATTCCAGCTCCCGGGCCAGACGCAGGTGCGAGCCCACACGGATGCGGGTCGGTGCGTCGTCGACGCCGATATCGGAGAAGAGGAACAGCATGAGCAGGCAGCGGCCCTGCGAGAAGACGTTCACCCGCCAGCTCAGATAGTCGTCGCGCGCGGCGTCGCCGGGGAAGCTGACATCCACATGCCAGCCGTCATCACCCGGCGGCTCCGGGCTGGGAAAGCGAATCGGCCAGCTGCCCAGGCTCCGGCGCGGGATCCAGCGGCCGGGGCCCGCCAGCTGGTCGTATGCCTCGACCAGGGGCGCGGCGGTGACCGCTCGGGTGAACGGCTCCTCGGCATGGTCCCAGAGCCGAATCACCGGCTGCGTCCAGGTCGCGGAATCGTCGGGGTCGCAACCGGTTTCGCGCCACAGAATCGACCGGCCCGCGGCAGCGGTCTCGGCCGAGAAGGCGCCGTCGATCTTCACGAAACCGTCGGCGATGAAGGAGGCGATCTGTGCGTCGGTGAGCATCGCATCCCAGCATCGGCCATACCGGAGTCGCGCCGCCACCGAATTTCGGCCCCGGACATGGCGGAAGCCCCGCCCTCCCGGAGGAGGAGCGGGGCTTCCGTTGTCTCGCTGAGCCTTACCGGCTACTCGCCGGAGGCGGCGGCCGGGGCCTCACCCGCGAGGGCGGCGACCGGCTTGTCCTCGGCGGCCGAGTCGGCCTTCTTGGTCAGCTTGGCCTTGGCGGCGAAGGTGAACTTCGCGTTCTCGCCCTGGCCTTCGCCGTCCCAGCCCTCGACGTCGACCACCACGACCTGACCGGCGCCCAGTTCGCCGAAGAGGATCTTCTCCGACAGCTGGTCCTCGATCTCGCGCTGAATGGTGCGACGCAGCGGGCGGGCGCCCAGGACCGGGTCGAAACCGCGCTTGGCGAGCAGGCTCTTGGCCTTCTCGGACAGCTCGATCTCCATGTCCTTGTTCCGCAGCTGGTTGGCGACGCGGCCGATCATCAGGTCGACCATCTGGATGATCTGGTCCTGAGTCAGCTGGTGGAACACGATCACGTCGTCGATACGGTTCAGGAACTCCGGGCGGAAGTGCTTCTTCAGCTCGTCGTTGACCTTCAGCTTCATCCGCTCGTAGTTCGAGCCCTCGGCGTTGGACTGGGCGAAGCCCAGGCCCACGGCCTTGGAGATGTCCGAGGTACCGAGGTTCGAGGTGAAGATCAGCACGGTGTTCTTGAAGTCGACCGTACGACCCTGACCGTCGGTCAGGCGACCGTCCTCCAGGACCTGCAACAGGGTGTTGTAGATCTCCTGGTGCGCCTTCTCGATCTCGTCGAACAGCACCACCGAGAACGGCTTGCGCCGCACCTTCTCGGTGAGCTGGCCGCCCTCCTCGTAGCCGACGTAGCCCGGAGGGGCACCGAACAGACGCGAGGCGGTGAAGCGGTCGTGGAACTCGCCCATGTCGATCTGGATGAGCGCGTCGTCCTCGCCGAACAGGAAGTTCGCCAGCGCCTTCGACAGCTCGGTCTTACCGACACCGGACGGACCGGCGAAGATGAACGAGCCCGACGGACGCTTCGGGTCCTTCAGACCGGCGCGGGTGCGGCGGATGGCCTTGGACACGGCCTTGACCGCGTCCTCCTGGCCGATGATCCGCTTGTGCAGCTCGTCCTCCATGCGGAGCAGACGGGTGGTCTCCTCCTCGGTGAGCTTGAACACCGGGATACCGGTCCAGTTCGCCAGGACTTCGGCGATCTGCTCGTCGTCGACCTCGGCCACGACGTCCAGATCACCGGAGCGCCACTGCTTTTCGCGCTCGGCCCGCTTGGCGACGAGCTGCTTCTCCTTATCGCGCAGACGCGCGGCCTTCTCGAAGTCCTGCGCGTCGATCGCGGACTCCTTCTCCCGGCGCGCCTCGGCGATCTTGTCGTCGAACTCGCGCAGGTCCGGCGGCGCGGTCATCCGGCGGATGCGCATGCGCGCGCCCGCCTCGTCGATGAGGTCGATCGCCTTGTCCGGCAGGAAGCGGTCGTTGATGTAGCGGTCGGCCAGCGTGGCCGCGGCGACGAGAGCGCCATCGGTGATGGAGACCCGGTGGTGCGCCTCGTAGCGGTCGCGCAGACCCTTGAGGATGTTGATGGTGTGCTCGACCGTCGGCTCGCCCACCTGGACCGGCTGGAACCGGCGCTCCAGGGCGGCGTCCTTCTCGATGTACTTGCGGTACTCGTCGAGGGTGGTGGCACCGATGGTCTGCAGCTCACCGCGAGCCAGCTTGGGCTTCAGGATCGAGGCCGCGTCGATCGCGCCCTCGGCCGCGCCCGCACCCACCAGGGTGTGCAGCTCGTCGATGAACAGGATGATGTCGCCGCGGGTGTTGATCTCCTTGAGCACCTTCTTCAGGCGCTCCTCGAAATCACCGCGGTAGCGGCTGCCCGCGACCAGGGAACCCAGGTCGAGGGTGTACAGCTGCTTGTCCTTCAGCGTCTCCGGCACCTCGCCGTTGACGATGGCCTGGGCGAGACCCTCCACGACGGCGGTCTTACCGACGCCGGGCTCGCCGATCAGGACCGGGTTGTTCTTGGTACGGCGGCTCAGCACCTGCATGACGCGCTCGATTTCCTTCGAGCGGCCGATGACCGGGTCGAGCTTGCCCTCGAGGGCGGCCTGGGTCAGGTTGCGGCCGAACTGGTCCAGCACCAGCGAGGTGGACGGGGTGCCCTGCTCGCCGCGCGAACCGGAACCCTCGACCGGCTCCTTGCCCTGGTACCCGGACAGCAGCTGGATGACCTGCTGACGGACGCGGTTGAGATCCGCGCCCAGCTTCACCAGCACCTGCGCCGCGACGCCCTCACCCTCGCGGATCAGGCCGAGCAGGATGTGCTCGGTGCCGATGTAGTTGTGGCCGAGCTGCAGCGCCTCACGCAACGACAGCTCGAGCACCTTCTTGGCACGCGGGGTGAAGGGGATGTGACCGGACGGCGCCTGCTGGCCCTGCCCGATGATCTCCTCGACCTGCGAACGCACACCCTCCAGCGAGATACCAAGGGACTCCAGCGACTTCGCCGCGACGCCCTCGCCCTCGTGGATCAGGCCCAGCAGGATGTGCTCGGTGCCGATGTAGTTGTGGTTGAGCATCCGGGCCTCTTCTTGGGCCAGGACAACGACCCGCCGCGCGCGGTCGGTGAACCTCTCGAACATCGCTCCCTCACTCTCCTGCTCCGCCATCACTGGCATCCGGCGCTTCAGACCCTGTGCTGCCCTTCTGGTCGCCAGCCTGCCATGAAGCCCTGGGGTTGCATCCCCCGACTCCACTCTAGTTGCCGGGGGTCACGCACGTCGTCCGTCCACCCTATTGCGAACCGGCGACAGTACGACTCATTCAGTCATAACGGGGCAGTTGCGCGGCTCGTTTCCGAACTCGCTACGCCCACAGCGAACAAGCCGGTCAGTCCGGGAAATCGAACGCGTCGGCTATCCGGTGAGCGGCGGGACGAACTCACACGGGACCGGCCGCGGATGCTCCGGATCGAGAGCGTTGAGCGCGATCATCGCCCCGCGGTGACTCCCCGCGATCGCGAGGTGGTCGGAGTAGTCGATCGGGCAACCGTCCTGCATGAAGAAGTTCGCGACGTTCGGACCGGGCACCAGACCGATCGTGTACGGCACGATCAGCTCGTCGTAGCGGGTGTCCAGGTTGGTGTAGGCCACGGTCGGGTCGTAGACGCCGTCGGCGTTCAGGGCCGTCATGAACGGATCCCCGCCCAGCATCTCCGAGCAGGCCGGGCACACGCCCATGCTGACCGCCGCGTCCACGGTCGCGGCGTCGATCCCCAGCCGCGCGGCGAAGGCCCGGACCATGGCCATGTTGTCGCCGTAGGTGCCGAGCCACGGCGCGGCGATGGCCACGAACTTGTCCACCTGACCCGAACCGCCGAGCCGCTTGATGAAGTACTGGCCGACGATATTGCCGGGATCGGCGAGCTCGTACGGAATACCCGCGAAGAAGTTGAAGCTGACCGGGTACTCGGCGCGAGCGGCACCGCTCGCGGCGATCCCCAGCATCGCCAGGATCAACAGCGAACCCGATGTTCCCCGCACCCTTGTCATCGTCCCTCCCGATGCCCCGAATCCCCAGGTGAACCGGCCGATCAGGCGCCCGTGAAGGGCGGGACGAACTCGCACGGGACCGGACGGGGATGCGCCGGATCCAGGGCGTTGAGCGTCATCATGGCCGCGCGGCGGCTGCCCGCGATGGCCATGTGATCGGAGAAGTCGAGTGCGCAGCCCTCCTGCATCAGGTCGTTGGTGACGTTCGCGCCCGGGACCAGGGCGATCGACGGCCACACCGCCTCGTCGAAATTGGAGGCCAGGTTGGTGTAGGTGACCGACGGATCGAACACGCCGTCGGCGTTCAGGGCGTTCATGAAGGAGGAGTTGCCGAGCATCTCCGGGCAGGCCTGGCAGATGACGCCCATGGTGGCCAGGTTGTCGATCTGGTCGGCGGTCGCGCCGAGCTGCTCGCCGAAGGCCCGGATCACGTTCATCTGATCGCCGAAGATGCCCAGCCACGGGGGCGCGATCGCGGCGAAGTGGTTGACCTTGCCGGCGCCGCCGAGCCGCTTGATGAAGTAGTTGCCGACGGTGTTGCCCTGCGAGTGGGCAACGAAGTCGACCTGGGCGGCACCGGTCGCCGACAGCACCCGGTTCACGAATGCGGCCAGCTGAGCGGCACTTTCGGGGATCGGCTTCATCCCGCCCAGCGCGTTCAAAGGCCACGGGACGTCGAGGGCGCCGTAGGTCAGGGCGTACACGCAGTAGCCCTCGTTGGCGAGCAGCGGGGCGTAGGCGCCCCAGTTGGTCTGCGCGCCGCCCGCGGTGCCGTGGATCAGCACCACCGGATCGGGGTGCGCGGCCGTGGGCTTGCAGGACCAGTCATTGGCGCCGGGGAGCGAGCCGCCCGGATTGAGCAGCTCGTTCGGGATACCGGCGAAGAAGCTGAATGTGACCGGGTATTCCGCGCGAGCCGTACCGCTCGCGGTGATACCTAATATCGCCAGCACCGCCATGATCAGCAGTGATCCTGGCGTTCCACGCATGGGCATCCTCTGCATGTTCCCTCCCAAATTAGAACGCGTTCTGACAACCTAGCCAGGAAACAAGCACGGAGGATGGATTACTGACGAGTAAGTTCTGAAACCGGTTTCACTACAGGAAAACGGCGATGGCCGGGACCCGCAGGCGGCTTGTGTTGCCGCACATCGGGTCCCGGCCACCGCCGGAAAAGCGTGCCGAATTACTGCCGGGCGGAGGGGAATCCGGGATGCGGGGCGTACTGCGGATACATCGGAGCCGCGGCCGGAGCCGACACCGACTTCTGATCCGCCTTGGCGTGCTGCATGCCCGCCACGAACAGGGCACCCGTCAGCACCAGGAAGGCCAGGGTGTGGATCACCGCGCGCACGACGTTCCAAGCCACCCAGGAGCTTTCGAACTGCGACCGCACCGCCGCCAGATCCGGGATCCGATCGACATCACCGGCATTGGCCAGCTGGTTGTTGAGCGGCACGTTCAGGCCGGAGGTCACCGCGAAGGCGATCACATTGAGCGCCAGCGCGACGCCGACCCAGATCAGCGTGGTGCGGGTGTCCTTGCCCAGGTGCAGGGCCGCGGCCAGCACGGTGAACCCGACCGAACCCATGAAGGCGAGCATGAACGGCGGGTTGATGATGACCACGTTGATCTTCTGCATGACGTCGACGAAGGTGCGGTCGTCGGACTGACCCAGAGCCGTCATCACCGAGGTCGCGTAGGCGAAGAAGATACCGGCGGTGAGGCCGGTGGTCAGCGTCGCCGCCACCAGCGCGGCCGTGCGAAGTGCGAACATCGATCTCTCCTGACTGGATCCGCCACCCGAACTCCCGGGCGATCAACTACATCCAGTCAACAGTCCGCGGCGCCGGAAACCCATGGCTCAGAAGCTCACCCCCATGCGCGCGGGTCCAGGGTCAGAGATCGCGCTCCGAGATGACGCCCGACTGCATGGCCAGGTTGGCGAGGCGGACGCGCTTCTGGTTCTGCGGCAGATCCTCGACACCGAACTTGGCGAACAGGGCGCGCAGATGGGTCTTGATGGCGTCGACGCTGAGGAAGAGTTCGGCCGCGATCTGCTGGTTCGAGGCGGGCGAGGCGAAGCCGTCGTTGCCGCGCAGGGGGCGGCAGAGCGCGATCAGCACCGACCGCTGCGTCTCGGTGAGCGAGCGGAGCGTGGGCAGCCCGCCGGTCGAGGTCTGCGTGACATCGCCTGCGGCACCGCTGAAGTCGTGGAAGGTGACCCGCGAGGTGCCCATCCGGATGACATCCCCCGGCTGCAATCGATGCCGCCCGACCAGGCGGTCACCGTTGACGAAGGTGCCGTTGCGGGACAGGCCGTCGTCCACGATGGTCCAGTGCGCGCCCAGGTACTCCGCGGTCGCGTGCAGGCGCGACACCTCGGCGTCCCAGAACAGCGACAGATCGGCCTGCGGGGAGCGGCCGATGGTGATCCGGGGCTGGTCGGAGGACAGCATCAACTCGTGCTGGCGTCCCTCTTGGTCCTTGACCCGGAGGAAGGAACCGTGGAAAGCGGTCACTGTGCCGATACCTCTTCTCTACACCCAGCCAGTGACGTCGTCTGCACGTTTCAATGGTGCCTGGCCACCCCGGGCAGTAGCAAGATCGCAGTTGATCCTCTGGTTATACGCAAAGCGTATGAATAAACCACTGCCGCCCGGGTCGCACGAACACCCGGACGGCAGTCGAATCGGCGACTAGCGGACACTAGTTCTTAGCGGCGGCCTTGTTGTAAGCCTCGGTGATGTCAGCGGAGATACGACCACGGGCGGACACCTTGTGTCCATTCCGGCGAGCCCATTCGCGAATGGCCGCGCTTTGTTCACGGTCGATCGAGACCCGGTTCTTCGGTCCCGCGGCCGGAGCGCCGGCCACCTTGGTGCGACGCCGTCCGCTCGTACGCCGAGCGGCCGAAACCCAAGTCTCCAGACCCTCCCGAAGCTTGGCCGCATTCGCCGTCGACAAGTCGATCTCGTACGAGACGCCATCGATAGCGAACTCGATGGTCTCGTCCGCGATGGACTCACCGTCGACATCGTCGATCAAGCTAACGGTGACCTTCTTTGCCATGAGATGAACGTCCTCTCGAAATCGTGCGACCCACATAGTCAGGCCGATTACCCGACGCCAGAATACCGCTAATTCCGATAGTCCCAGAACAGGGCCCGGAAATGCAATCCGGAGAACTAACGGGCGGCCGGCCGCACAATTGGAAAGAGTATCGTTTCCCGGATTCCGTGGCCAGTCAGGGCCATCAGCAAACGATCGATACCCATACCGGTTCCGGTAGTGGGGGGCATACCGTGCTCCATCGCGGCGAGGAAGTCCTCGTCCAGGCGCATGGCCTCGTCGTCACCGGCCGCCGCCAAACGCGCCTGATCCATGAAACGTTCCCGCTGGATCACCGGATCCACCAGTTCCGAATAGCCGGTGGCCAGTTCGAAGCCGCGCACGTACAGGTCCCACTTCTCGGTAACCCCGGGCTTGCTCCGATGCTGACGGGTCAGCGGCGAAGTCTCCACCGGGAAGTCGCGCACGAAAGTCGGGGCGTAGAGCTTGTCGCCGTAGACGTGCTCCCACAGTTCCTCGACCAGTTTGCCGTGACCGTAGCCCTTACCCTGCGGAATTTCCAGACCGACCCGATCCGCGAGCGCCAGCAATTCCTCCACGGAAGTTTCCGGGGTGACCTCGGTACCGATCTGCTCGGACAGCGACGGGTACATCTCGACGGTCGCCCACTCGCCGGACAGATCGTATTCGGTGCCGTCGGCCAGCGTCACCACCTGCGTGCCGTAGACCTCCTGCGCGACTTCCTGGATCAATTCGCGCATCATCACGGCGGAATCGTCGTAGGTGCCGTACGCCTCGTAGGTTTCCAGCATTGCGAACTCGGGCGAATGGGTGGAGTCCGCGCCCTCGTTGCGGAAGTTCCGGTTGATCTCGAAGACCTTCTCGATGCCGCCCACCACGCAACGCTTCAGGAACAGCTCCGGCGCGATGCGCAGGAACAGCTCCATGTCGAGCGCGTTGGAGTGGGTGGCGAACGGACGGGCCGCCGCGCCGCCGTGGATGGTCTGCAGCATCGGGGTCTCGACCTCGAGGAATCCCCTGCGCTCCAACGCGTTTCGCAGCGCGCGCACCGCGGCGACGCGGGTGCGGGCCATCTCACGCGCCTCGGGGCGCACGATCAGGTCGACATAGCGCTGCCGGACCCGGGACTCCTCGTTCATCTCCTTGTGCGCCACCGGCAGCGGGCGCAGCGACTTCGCCGCCATCTCCCAGGAGTCGGCCATGACGCTCAATTCGCCACTGCGCGAGGCGATCACCTCACCGTGCACGAATACGAAGTCACCCAGGTCGACATCGGCCTTCCAGGCCGCCAGCGACTCCGCGCCGACCCCGTTCAGGCTGATCATCGCCTGCAGCTTGGTGCCGTCGCCCTCCTGCAGGGTGGCGAAACACAACTTGCCGGTATTGCGGACGAAAATGACGCGACCCGCGATCCCGACCGTCTGACCGGTCTGGGTATCGGGCGCCAGCTCCGGGTGCGCCGCCCGAATTTCGGCGAGCGTGTGGGTGCGGTCCACCACCACCGGATAAGCCTCGCGCCCCTCCCCCAGCAACCGTTCCCGCTTCTCCTGGCGAATCCGCATCTGCTCGGGGACGTCATGCTCCACCGCGGGCGCCGCGGCACGCTTTTGCCCAGCGGAAACGGTGGTGCTTGCAGAAGAAGAAGAGGGAGGGGTGCTCACGGGTACCCAGCCTATCCTGCGGCGGAAACCTTTTTCACTCCCCCGCCTCCGTCGAAAGCTACAGCCACGCCAGGGTGGCGACCTCGCGTTCGAAGTGGGGCGCCGAGGCGGCGACGGTCAGCAGGCCGGCGGCCTTGAGCGCCTGATATCCGCCCTCCAGGTCGGTGGCGCGGCGCAGGCCGAGCTGCTGCAGGGAGGCGGCGGCCAGGCTGGAGGTGTAGCCCTCCGAGCAAACGACGATCCATTCCACGTCGTGGTGCTCGGCCATTGCCAAACGCGCGGAACTGGACGGATCCAAACGCCATTCCAGGACATTCCGCTCGATGACCAGCGCGCCCGGCAGGGTGCCCTCGCGCAGGCGCTGCGCCTGCGGGCGAATATCCACCAGAATCGCGCCGCGGGCGATGGCCTGCGGCAATTCGATCGGGAGCAGGCGACGCAGCTGCTGGCGCGCCTGGGCGAGCATGCCGTCGATCGTCAAGTGGGTCATTCGAGTTCGCCTTCGGGCTGGTCGGTGAGGACGGTACGGGTGCGCCGCAGGGTGCCGTGGCCGGTGACCTCGTAATAGGACATGGCCGTCAGCGGCGGCGAATAGGCGTGCACGCTCAGGGTCGGATTCAGTGGACCGGTGATGCCCGCCTCGGATGCTCCATCAATGGATTCAGCGGGGGCCCGCACCACGTCGTGCACCCAGCCGAGCGGGAAGGAGGCCTGGTCGCCGGCGGTGAGAGTGCGGCGGCGCAGGTCCCGGCCGTTCCAGCGGTATTCCGAGAGCGCGCCGGACAGCACGGTCAGCGCGCCCAGCGAGCCCGCGTGGTCGTGCAGTTCGGTGTACTTGCCCTCCACCCAGCTGATCAGCCAGACATCGACCTCGTCGTCCGCGACAAGCCTTGCGGCCCAGCGGTTCTCGGTGGGCCACAGACCGCCGTCGGGCAGCAGGTGATCGTAGCGGCCCTCCAGCACGTCCTGGGCGCCCTCATCGGTCAGGCGCAGCAGGTCGGCCGGACGCAGCCGGGTGGGCAGGGCGGAGGCGGTGGCGCGCTCGGTCACCTCGGGCAGCAGGCCCGACGTGGCGGCGGCACGCGAATCGACAGGTAAGGAAAGAACAGAGGAACGCATGAGCGCATCTCCAAGAAGTGTGAAAGTGGCCGGGGGCTATACGAAGCCTCGACGACCGTCGAGGCGAATCAGCCTCGACAACACTCCTGGGTGCTCACACGGAAAGACACGAGGGCGAGTTTAACAGCGGATCGCCGGGAATCACCAGGCCCCCGGCGACGACTGCGTCACTTTTATTCCACCCGGTCGGTTCAGGGGCGGGTACGGCGCGCCTGATTGCGCTCGTACACCAGCCGCAGGCCGTCCAGGGTCAGGTTCGGCTCGTGATGCTCGATGGTCTCCGACTCCGGCACGATCAGCGGCGCCGTCGCACCCGTCGCCACCACCGCCACATCGTCGCCGGAGAAGGCGTCTATATCGCGGATCCGGTCGATCAGGCCGTCCACCAGGCCCGCGAAACCGAAGATGGCGCCCGACTGCAGGCACTCCATGCTGTTCTTGCCCACCACCGACCGCGGCCGGGTCAATTCCGCGCGCCGCAGCGCACTGCGGGAGATCAGCGCCTCGGTGGAAATCTCCACACCCGGCGCGATACTGCCGCCCAGGAATTCGCCCTTCGCCGACACCAGGTCCACACAGATGGCGGTCCCGAAGTCCACCACGATGGCCGGAGATTGGAAACGGTGATATGCCGCAAGACAATTCACGATCCGGTCCGCGCCGACCTCTTTGGGATTGTCCACCAGCAACGGAATACCCGTGCGCACACCGGGTTCCACGAGCACATGCGGCACATGACCCCAATAGCGCGAGAGCATCTCGCGTAGCTCACGCAGCACCGGCGGCACCGTGGACAGCGCCGCGACACCCACCACCTGATCGGCGTCCGCGCCGATCAGGCCGCGCACCTGCAGCGCGAACTCGTCCGCGGTCAACAACGGATTGGTGTGCATCCGCCAGTGCCGGGCCAGCTTCGCGTGCTCCCCGCTGCCGGCGAACAGGCCCAGCTCGATGCTGGTGTTGCGGACGTCGATACAGAGCAGCATGCCCGCCCCGCCGCTCAGGCCATCGTGAGCGAACGCGGCGAGATCAGGTCCGAGCCCTCCGGGGCGTGCGCCGGATCGGTGCCCAGCTCGATCGGGCGATTGCGCTCATCGACGAAAACCACGTGCGGAGCGTAGTTCTCGAGCTCCTTCGCGTCCATCATGCCGTAGGCGATGAGGATCACCAGGTCGCCCGGGTGCACGAGATGCGCTGCCGCGCCGTTGATTCCGATCACGCCGGAACCGCGCTCACCGGCGATCACATAGGTCTCGAGGCGGGCCCCGTTGGTGATGTCGACAATGCTGACCTTCTCACCCTCGAGCAGGTCGGCGGCATCGAGCAGGTCCTGGTCCACGGTCACCGAACCCACATAGTGCAGATCGGCGTGAGTCACCGTGGCGCGGTGGATCTTCGACGTCATCATGGTGCGCAACATCGTCGTCGCCTTCCTACTGGGTCGCCTGGGCAGGCTGGTCGGGAACGGTGGGCAGGCCGTCGAGGGCCTGTCCGACGGGAACATGCATGTTGTCGATCAAGCGGGTGCTGCCGATCCGGGCCGCGACCAGCAGCCGGGCATTGCCGGTCGGCCACGCCTCGGAGAAATCTGAGCCGCGCAGGGTCAGGTAGTCGACCTCGATATCGGGCGCCGTATCCAGCACCGACTGCGCGGTCTCCAGCACGGCCTCCGGGCCACGGCCCGCCGCGTGCCGGCCGGCCAGCAGCGCGGCCGACAGGGTGGTGGCCAGCTCGCGCTCCTCGGGGTTCAGGAAGCGGTTGCGCGAGGACAGCGCCAGACCGTCGGCCTCGCGAATGGTGGCCGCGGGCACCACCTTCACGTCCATATTGAGATCCACCACCATCTGGCGGATCAGGGACAGCTGCTGGTAGTCCTTCTCACCGAAGAACGCCTCGTGCGGCTGACAGATATTGAGCAGCTTCGACACCACGGTCAGCACGCCGGAGAAATGACCCGGACGGGTAGCGCCCTCGAGGATGTCGCCGTACGGACCGGCCTGCACGGTGGTGCGGGGACCGAACGGGTACATGTCCTGCGCGCTCGGCGCGAAGACCAGCTCCACACCCTCGCCGCGCAGCAGCTCCACATCCGCGTCCAGGGTGCGCGGGTACTTGTCGAGATCCTCGTTCGCGCCGAACTGCAGCGGATTCACGAAGATCGACACGATCACGGTGGTGTTGGTGACCTTCGCCAGCCGCACCAGCTCCAGATGGCCCTCGTGCAGCGCGCCCATGGTCGGAACCAGCGCGACCCGGCGGCCCACCGAACGCAACGCCTTCACGACCTTGGTCATGACGGCCGGATCGCGGTGCACGGTCAGCTCGCCGCGCTTGTACGTTCCGATCAGCTTGGGGTCCATCAGTGTCCTTTCTCCGGCCGGTCGGGGGCCTCCGTGGTTACGTTTCGCTGCCGCCTCCGGCCCTGACCGCCCGGCCCGGGTCCTTCCAACAGATCGATGAGAGCGGGATTGGTGCGGGCGCGCTCGGCCGCGCGCAGCGACTGGGCCCGATAGCCGGCGGCCAGGCGCGGATCCAGCGCCTCGAAAGCCTCCAGGTGCGCGGCCACCGCGGCCACGTCACCGCGGGCGACGGGACCGGTCAACGCGGCCGGGCCGCGCCGCAGGGCATTGTCGAGAGCCGCCGAGGCCAGCGGGGCGAGCACGCGCTCGGCCAGGCCGTTCGGCTGATCGTCCACGATCTGCTGACCCAGCAGACCGGGACCGGACAGGGCCGCGCGCAGCGCCTCCACCGCGTCCACGATCAGGGTCACCAGATGGTTGCTGCCATGCGCCAGAGCCGCGTGATAGAGGGTGCGGTTCTCCTCCGCCACCCGCACCGGCTCGCCGCCCATCTCGATCACCAGCGACTGCGCGATGGCGTAGCCGATGTCGTCCGCGGCGGTCACGCCGAAGCAGGCGTTCGCCAGCCGGGCCACATCCTCGTCGTGCCCGGTGAACGTCATGGCCGGGTGAATCGCCAACGGCAACGCGCCCAGCTCGGTCAAGGGCGCCAGCACTCCGACACCGTTCGCACCCGAGGTGTGCACCACGATCGTGCCCGAGCGCACCGCGTGCGCGGCCGCCAATCCCGCGACCAGACCGGGCAACTCACTGTCCGGAACGGCGAGAACCAGCAGTTCACTGCGGGCCGCCACCTCCTCGGCCGGCAGGATGCGAGAATCCGGCAGGCGCGTGGTGGCACGCCGCACCGAGGCGTCCGAAATCGCGGACACCCCGAAAACGACATGGCCGGCACGCTCCAGTGCCACACCCAGTGCTGAGCCGACGCGTCCCGCCGAGACGATTCCCACCGTCAACCGTGCAGGCGCAGGATCGGTCCCGCAGACATCCTTGTCCGAGGTCACTTCGTCCTCTCGAAAGTCGTTCCAGTCCCGCCATGCGGGTACCGGACGTTACGAGAGCGAGAATATCGCCGCCGATTCGCCAGAGCTACCCAGTGTGGGATAGGCAACTCTCGCAACTCTCAGGGGCACGCCCCCGGCCCCCTCGGGACTCGCGGGGGCACGCCCCCACACCCCTATCGGAGCACCGCTCTAGTTGCTGCTCTCCGACTTCAGGTTGGCCATTATCTCGGCGACCGAGAGGCGCTGGGTGCCTTCGGGGTCGGCGCTGTCGTCGCGGCGACGGCGGCGGGAAGTGGCTCGGCCGACGGGGACGGCGGCGGCGGGCTCGGGGGCCAGGCGCGGGACCGGGGTGGCGGTGCCGCCGTTGCCGTTCCCGGTGGCGTGGCCGTTGGTGGCGGGTTCGGGCTCCGGAGTTTCGGCCGTGGCGGCGGGGGCCTCCGGCTCGGCGGCCGGGGGCTCGGGGGCCGGGTCGGCGGCACGTTCGGCCTCGTAGTCCTGGCGCATGGCGTCGGTGATGATCGAGGTTTCGGCGGTGACCGGGTCGTCGAAGGGGGTGGCGAAGGCCGGGGGCTCGGGGTGGGAGGGGTCGAATTTGGGGGCGATGCGGGCGCGCGGATCGTCCTCGTCCTCGGCCTGATCGGGCGACGACCACGGGTCCCAGGGGTCCGCGTTCGGCCAGTTATCGTTCGCCGCTTCCGGAGCCGTCACCGTGTCGCCACCCGGAAGTTCTTGGACGCGAACGGCATCGGCCCGCAGGGCGGGGCGCTCGGAGGGCAGGTCGCCGTCGAAGAGGCGCTGCAGGCTCTCGCGCAGGACCGTCAGTTCGGCGCGCAGCGCGGCCATTTCCGCGGCGTCCGCGCCGACCTCGTGGCGGACCCGGGTCTCCACGCCCAGCTCGTATTCGCGGCGGGCAGCAACCTCGCGTTCCAGCTGCAGTTGGTAGACCTTCTGGAGGTCGCCCACTTTCGCCTTGTCGACGGCCGCCTCCCTGCGATAACGGGTGGCGGCGAGGGCGCCGATGGCGGCCGCCCAGAGCGCCGCGACCAAGCCCACCCGGATCAGGTGGAGGTTGTCACTGAAGACCAGGAAAACGCTGGCAACCAGTCCGAGGAGAAGCAGAAAGCCGGTGAAGAACTTTCCCGCATCCTCCCGGCGGCGACGGGAAGCACTGCTACGGGAGGGTGAAACCATGTCCGCCAGCGTAGCGTGATCTTCCGGGCACGTCCTCGACCTTGGCGATGAAGAGCGTGATTCTGTTAGCTATGAAGTAGCTGCCTCGTCGGGCGGCTCGATGGGCGCGCGACAGCAATACTCCAGCCACAACGCCGCCCCGACCAGCGCGATACCGCTGACCAGACCCACCACCGTGCCCGGCGTATCCGCCGTCGCCGCGCGCAGATCCGAATGCATGGCCAGCCACACCAGGAAACCCAGCCAGATCCCGCCCACCAGCGAGCCCACCTGCGCCGACGCCTTGGCCAGCGCCACCGCGCGGGCCGCCGTGATCGGATGCAGCTGCCCCGAACCGGGACCGATCCCGTGATTGTCCTTACGCTGCCGGATCACGAAGGCCAGCACCACCTCCAGCAGCGCCACCGGCAGCAGCGACGCGCCCGAGAACACCGAGATCGGCGGGAAGCTGGAGTACGCCACATTGGTGGCGATCCACGCCACCACCGCGGCCAGCAGCACGTTCGCGCACAGATCGAGAATGCGAGTCGGCTTCACCGCGGCGTCCAGCCCAACGTCAACTCGGTGCGGCGCACGCCCAGCACCTCGGCGCCGTCCAAGGCGGACAGCCACTCTCGCAGCGAGCGCAGCGCCCCGGCCGCCTCCAGTTCCGCGTCCGGCTCCACCTCGAGCCACGGCACCAGCACGAACGCCCGGTGATGCGCCTGCGGGTGCGGCAGCGTCAGCACCGGATCCAGACTGCGCACCACGGTCCGGCCGTCGCGGCGGCGCTGCTCGGCGGACACCACGTCCACGTCGAGAGTGCGCGCGCCCCAGCGGACTTCCCGGACCCGGCCCGCCGCCTGCTCCAGCTCCTGGCCCAGGCGTAGCCAGTCCGAGGGCTCCAACGCCGGATCGTCGGCCACCAGGACGGCATTCAGGTAGTCCTGCTGCGGCACCCCGCCCCAGGGCGGCGTCGAGTACACCGACGAGACCGCCACCAGGCGCGGGCCCAGTGCCTCCACGACACTGCGCAGATGCGCCAGCCGGTCGCCGAGATTGGATCCGATGGACAGGACTACGCGGGTCACCGCTACTCCTCCGCTCCCTCAGGGTCTGCTGCGCGCCGGCGGGACGTGACTACTCGGACGTCTTCGAAGGTATGCGGAATCGGCGCGAAAGGCTTGTGCAGCACCACTTCCAGCGCCTGGATGCGGGAATCGGCCATCACCTCGTCGGCGATGTTCGAGACCACCGTCTCGATCAGGTCCTTCGGCTCGCCCGCCACGATGGCCACCACCTGCTCGGCGAGTTCGCCGTAGTGGATGGTGTCGGCGATGTCGTCGGATTTCGCGGCGGCCGAGAAGTCGGTCCACAGCGTGAGATCCACGACGAACTCCTGGCCGTCGCGCTTCTCGAAGTCGAACACCCCGTGGTGGCCGAAGACGCGCAGGCCGCGCAATTCGATCCGGTCCCCGCTCACTGCCGCTGCCCCGCTTCCCGCCGATACCGCTCCCGCAGCCGCCGCGCGGCCCGGGTGGTGGCGTCCACCACCGAAATCGCGTCCAGAGACGACCGCACGTCGTGCACTCGCACGCCCCACGCGCCGTGCTCGGCGGCCAGCGCGGAGATCGTGGCCGTGGCCACCTCGCGGCCGTCGGGCGGACGCGGGGTCTCGCCCTCGGCCAGCAGCGCGCCGAGGAAACGCTTGCGGGAGGCCCCGATCAGGATCGGGATCCCGGCGTCCATCATCTCGGTCATGCGATAGAACAAGCCGCCCAGCAACTCCCAGTTGTGGTCGGCGTTCTTGGCGAAGCCCAGACCCGGATCCAGCACCAGCTGTTCCGGGGCGACGCCGCCGGCGAGCGCGAACTCGACCTGGGCGTTGAGCTCCTCCCACACCTTCGACACCACGTCGTCGTACTGCTCGGCGGGCCCGGCGTGCCGGTAGTCCGCCTCGGCGCGCCAGTGCATGAGGATCCACGGAATCCCGGACTCCGCGACCACTTTCACCATGTTCGCGTCGGCGCGACCGCCGGATACATCGTTGACCATGGTCACACCCGCCGCGATCGCCGCCGCGGCCACATCGGACCGCATGGTGTCCACGCTGGTCGGCACACCCGCCGCGGCCAGCTCCCGGATCACCGGAACCACCCGCGCCGCTTCGGTTTCCGGATCGATCCGGATAGCGCCCGGCCGCGTCGACTCACCGCCGACATCGACGATGTCCGCGCCCATCTCGTACAGCTCGAGCCCGTGCGCCACCGCCAGACCCGGATCCAGGTAGCGGCCGCCATCGGAGAACGAATCGCTGGTGACGTTCACGACGCCCATGACCACGCACGAGCGGCCCCCACGAGGAACAACCAATTCGGCCCCCCGCGTACCGCTCTCGGCCATGGTCAGCCCGCTCACTTTCGGAGAATGAGGTCCAGGGCCTCGGCGCGCGAGGAGGCATTGCTCTGCAGCATGCCGCGCACGGCCGAGGTGGTGGTGGACGCGCCCGGCTTGCGGATGCCGCGCATCGCCATGCACAGGTGCTCGGCCTCGATCACCACGATCGCGCCGCGCGGATCCAGCTTCTCCATCACCGCGTCGGCGATCTGGGAGGTGAGCCGCTCCTGCACCTGCGGGCGCTTGGCGTAGAGGTCGACCAGACGGGCCAGCTTGGACAGACCGGTCACCCGGCCGTGCGGGCCGGGGATGTAGCCGACGTGCGCGACGCCGTGGAACGCCACCAGGTGGTGTTCACAGGTCGAGTACATGGGGATGTCACGCACCAGCACCAGTTCCTGGTGCCCTTCCTCGAAGGTGGTGTTGAGGACGTCGGACGGATTGGTGAACAAGCCCGCGAACATCTCGCGGTAGGCCCGGGCCACCCGGGCCGGGGTATCGGCGAGACCGGGACGGTCCGGGTCCTCGCCGACCGCGATCAGCAGTTCGCGGACAGCGGCCTCGGCACGCTCCTGATCGAACTGCCGACCGGTGTCGAGCGCGATCAGGCCGGATACGACACGATTGTTGGTGGCCGACAATCGACACCTCCTGTGTTGACTTGCCGCACATACAGACGCGGCCTGGACGCGGTCGCCGTGCCACTCGGGCGAGTCCCTTCGCGTCGGCAATCGCCCCGCGAACGAACTCGCCCGAGCCGGGCCGCGAACCCCTAGAGCGTATCGGGACCGCGGTCAGCGACGACCGTTCGGTCCGTCCCAACCGTTCTTCTCGTCCTCGTCATTCCCGGCGGCGGGCGACGCGGCCGGGGACTCCGGCTGCTGATAGCCCGGCTGGTACTGACCGCCCGGCTGATACCGCTGGTTACCCGCGGGCGCCCAGCCGCCGTACGCGCCGCGCGGCTGCGGGGCCTGACCCTCATCCTCCTGCGGCGGCCAGCCCGGCGCGGACCAGCCGGCCGGAGCGCCGTAGTCCGGACGCGAACCGTGCGTGGGCGTGCCATGGCGGGGGTAGGCCGGAGCCTGCGGCGCCACCGGGTAGCCCTGCGGCGCGGGGGCCGGATAGCCGCCGCCGTACTGCGGCTGCGCACCGGCGTAGGCCGGATCCGGGTACCCGTTGGCGGGCTGCGCCGCCGGGCGCGACTCCTCCTCCGGGAACGGCTCACCGCGCTCGGCGGCCAGCTCGCGCGGCGTCTTCACCGGCGGGCGGTCGGAGGGCTTGCGCTCACCGAAATCGTTGAAAGCCGTGATGCGCGGCCGCTTCTCGACGGTGGCGAGGATGGTCTCGAGGTCCTTGCGGTGCAGGGTCTCGCGTTCCAGCAGCGCGGTGGCCAGCGAGTCCAGCTCGTCGCGGTAGTCGTTGAGCACCGACCAGGCCTCGGTGTGCGCGGCCTCGATGAGGTTGCGCACCTCCTCGTCGATCTCGCGGGCCACCTCGTGCGAGTAGTCCGAACCCATGCCCATGGACCGGCCCAGGAACGGGTCGCCCTGCTCCTGGCCGTAGCGGACCGCGCCCAGGCGGGCGCTCATGCCGTACTCGGTCACCATGGCCTTCGCGGTCTTGGTGGCCTGGTCGATATCGGACGACGCACCCGTGGTCGGCTCGTGGAACACCAGTTCCTCGGCCGCGCGGCCACCCATGGCGAACACCAGGCGGGCGATCATCTCCGAGCGGGTCATCAGGCCCTTGTCGTCCTCGGGCACGGTCATGGCGTGGCCGCCGGTGCGGCCGCGAGCCAGGATGGTGACCTTGTAGACGGGCTCGATATCGGGCATCGCCCAGGCGGCCAGGGTGTGACCGGCCTCGTGGTAGGCGGTGATCTTCTTCTCGTGCTCGCTGATCACCCGCGACTTGCGGCGGGGGCCGCCGATGACGCGGTCGACCGACTCCTCCAGGGCCGCACCGGTGATCACGGTGCCGTGCACGCGCGCGGTGAGCAGCGCGGCCTCGTTGATGACGTTCGCCAGATCCGCGCCCGACATGCCGACGGTGCGCTTGGCCAGCCCGTCCAGGTCGGCTTCCGGTGAGATCGGCTTGCCCTTGGAGTGCACGGCCAGAATCGCGCGGCGGCCCTTGAGGTCCGGGTTGCCGACCGGGATCTGCCGGTCGAAACGACCCGGACGCAGCAACGCCGGGTCCAGGATGTCGGGCCGGTTGGTGGCCGCCATGATGATGACGCCGGTGCGCTCACCGAAGCCGTCCATCTCGACCAGCAGCTGGTTCAGGGTCTGTTCGCGCTCGTCGTGACCGCCGCCCAGGCCCGCGCCGCGCTGGCGGCCGACCGCGTCGATCTCGTCGACGAAGATGATGCAGGGGCTGTTCTGCTTGGCCTGATCGAACAGGTCACGCACGCGGGAGGCGCCGACACCGACGAACATCTCGACGAAGTCCGAACCGGAGATGGTGAAGAACGGCACGCCCGCCTCACCGGCAACGGCCTTGGCCAGCAACGTCTTTCCGGTGCCGGGCGGGCCGTAGAGCAGCACGCCCTTGGGGATCTTCGCGCCCAGCGCCTGGTAGCGCGCCGGCTGCTGCAGGAAGTCCTTGATCTCCTCGAGCTCTTCGATGGCCTCGTCGGCGCCCGCCACATCCTGGAACGTGGTCTTGGGCATGTCCTTCGACAGCAGCTTGGCCTTCGACTTGCCGAAGCCCATCATGCCGCCGCGGCCGCCGCCCTGCATGCGCGACATCACGAAGATGAACAGGCCCAGCAGGATCACCATGGGCAGCATGAAGAGCAGGATCTGGCTCAGCCACGAGTCCTGCTTGACCGAGGTGTTCACCTTGGCGCCGGAATCCTGTGCGGCCTTGAACATCTGCGCGGACACCTCACCGCCGCCCGGATACTTGGCGAGCAGCTTGGTCTCGCCCTTGGTCGCGTCGGTGGGATTCTTCAGCGTGATGCGCAGCTGCTGTTCTTTGTCGTCGATCTGAACCGATTCGACATTCTGCTTGTCCTGCAGCTGGGACAGCGCCACCGAAGTATCGACGCTATGCCAGCCGCGCGTGTCGTTGCTGAAATAGCTGACCAACCAGATCACGAGCAGAAAGCCCGCGACTATGGCCAGGTTGCGGAACACATTCTTGCGGGTCATAGAGCGTCGGCCGGAGGCCAGTCCTTTCCGGGGGGTGTATCCGGTTGCCTGCTGTGCTTTCGGGGCACGCCCGTTCCGGCGAACGGATGCGGACATGCCACGGTACCGCGTACGGTCTAGTCGTTACATCGCGCAGTTCGGCAGCTAGTGCAGTTCAACAGGTAAACGGCTGGAGAACGCGGGTGGTTCCCCGACCACTTGCGGCAACACGTCGGTTCGATCACCCCCTGGTGTCGGACCTCGTGGTCACAATCATGGCATGGTCGTTACATCGTGAGTGGCGACACAACAGAGCGCAGGGGGTATGGACATAGTCGAGCTACGGACACCCACGGCGATTGTGCGTCATGGCAACGGGCGGTTGACGGTGCTGCGACCTGGAACGGACGGCGAGCGCGTGCTCGACGTGCCGGTGAGCGACCTGCTGAAGGTTCGTTTGAACCGGCGCGCCGATGACGCCGTCGTCATCGAGATCTATCTCCGCTACCCCACCCCGGTCCTGACCGGAGTCCCCGCCGACCGGACCCCGCTGCCGGTGCTCATCGCCGAACACGATGTGCCCGCCGCGACCGTCATCGTCGAGCGGATCAACAACCAGATCCTGGCCACCCAGCGGCTGGATGTGGCCGCCCCCGATCTGACCCCGCCCGCGCCCTCCTGGGGTCGCAGCGGACCCGCTCGCGCCGACGTGGACCGCGCGGTGCGGCGCATGGCCCCCAAGCGGGACGTCAAGCCCGCGATCGCGGCATTGCAGCGGTTCGTCACGCCCGGCGAGTACGTACTGGAGACCGCCCTGGTCACCGCGCAGGCGCCCGCGCCCAAGGCCACCGGCCTGCTCGCGGTCACCACCACGCGGCTGATCTTCGTGGCCCTCGGGCTGGGCAAGCGTTTCGCCCACGAGCTACCGATCGCGACCCTGCTGTGGGCGCGCACCACCGACGACGAGGACGCGGCGGACTCCGCTCCGGGCGAATACGGTTTCGAGGTCAGTGACGGCAATCTGATCTGGAATTTCCTCGGCACCGATCGCGCCGATACCGATCGGGTCGCGGGCGCGTTGAATTTCGCCATTCAGCGCGAGGTCGCCGACGGTGCGGCCGGGCCGGCCGATCCGGGCGTGGCGAAGCTGTACTCGGAGTGGGAATTGCTGGTCGAGCGCCATTCGCTCGGCATGGTCGACGACGCGCAGTTCCAGCGTTACGGCCGCGGAATTCTGCGGTCCCTGCCGGACTGATCGACACCGCCGGACCGCGGCACGGGTTTGGGGGCGAATGGCCCCCGAACCGGGGATGTCATTCGTCCGGCTGCAGCGTGATCCGCCGCCACGGGCTGGTCGGACGCATCCACAGGCGTAGCAATTCCATGCGCCGATCCACGCCACCGGATTTCAGTTCCGCGAGGTCCTCGCAGGCCTGCCAGTAGGTCCACCCGGCCAGATAGGCGTCGCCGAATTGCCGCCAGTTGCGGTATTTGCGCTGGGCCGGGGGCAGGGCCCGCATCAGGTAGTCCCAGGCGACGTCGGCGTCGAGGTAGCCGGCGGTATAGGCCATGCGGGCGACAGCCACCACACGGGCCAGATCCCAGGCCTGGATATCGGTGGGCAGCGGGCGGACCAGGTGGTCGGTGAGACCGAGTTTGATGGCCTGCGACCAGATATCGTAATCGCGGACCAGGGCTTCGGGATTCTCCATGCCGCGGAAAGATCCGACCTGGCGTAGGAAGGCGCGATGACGATCCGCGCGTTCGCCGAAGCGGTCGCGTTCAGGGGAGTTGATGGCCGCCATGACGAGCGGATGCACGAGCGCGTAGAGCGGGCCGTGCATGCCATCGAGCAGCTGTTCCATCGAGGCCATGGCCTCGGTGCCGTCGGTGATGCCCCAGGCGCCGGTGAGGGTGTCGATGGCAAGTTCGCGGCGATCGCCCAAGGGGTGGTCGCGTTCGGGTCCGAGCAGCAGCGCGTCGTGGAAGGCGTCCCAGCGCGCTGAATAGAAGCCGCCGAGCGCCAGTGCGCGCAGTTCGTCGTCCGAGACCTGCGCACCGGACCAATGATCGTCTTCGCGCTGGTCCAGCTCCGGATAGGGAAATGTGGTCAGCGTGGGTACGTCGCGGGCGGGCATAACCCGATTGTTCCCCATCGATCTTGGAGTGGCCGCCTATTCGCCGATCGCGTCTGCCACACCCGTCGCGGCGGGTGCGAATAATCGGCAAACCATTCGGTCCGTAATTTCGGCGGCCCGGCACGACACAGTCACGCAATTGTCTGAATCTTGCCCTGTCACAGCGGGTAATCCGACGCTAACCTCTGGGGGCATGAGTGGGAACATCACCCTGCTGCGCGGTCTCACACCGGCCGCCACCGAGCAGGAAATCTATGCCGCCGCACAGGAATACGTGCGGAAAGTCGGCGGGGTGTCGGGATTGACAACGGCCACCAAGACGGCGGTGGACAAGGCGGTCGCGGCAATCGCCGCGGCCACTACCCAATTGCTGGCCGAATTACCGGAACGCCGGGCCTCGGAGGGCGAACCGCCCACCCGTCGCCGGGCCGCCCGGGAGGCCATCGCGGAGGAGGCGAGCTGAGGCTCGCCGAATCACACCCCATACACCGCCACGCAGTCGAGCGCGATCTCCAGCCGAGGTCCGCGCTGGTCGAGTGAGTGACCGAGTAGTTCTTCTATGCGCTGAACGCGGTATCGCACCGTGTTCTTGTGCACGCCGAGCATTTTCGCGGCCGCGTCGGGGCTGCGCCGGGCTCGGAGATAGGCATGCAAGGTTTCGCGCAATCGCGCCGACTGCGGGTCGGGCGCGACGAGTGCGCCCAGTTCCCGTGTGATGAGTGATCGCATCGCGGCCTCATCGGTTCCCGCTAGGTAGGCGACCTCCACCTCCGAGTAGTGCAGCACCCGCGGCGTATCCGGCCGGGCCCGTTCGGCGACCTGCCGGGCAGCGACCGCCTCGCGGTGGCTGGCCCGGAATCCGGTGGTGTGCGTGGCGGGCACGCCGACCGCGACGCGCACGGGCGCGTCCACCGACCACACCGGATCGTCCGGCCCGGGAATCGCCGGGCCGGACACTCCGTCGCCGTCCACGCCGATCCAGGCCCACAGCGCGGCCGCGCCGGAGGGCACGGTGAGCAGGCTGCCGTTGCCGATCGTGCCCGCGAATCGGGCCACGATCCGGTCGAGCCGGCCCACCGCCTCACCGCTGCCGTCGGACGGCAACGGCGCGGCATCCTCGTCGGTCCACACCACGAGCGCCAGATGCCGTTGCCCGAGCCGGTATCCGAGCCGGGCCGAGGCGCTCTCGGTGTCCACGTCGGCCCCGTCGAGCAGGCTGCGCACGATCTCGGCGCGCTGGGTGAGAGCGGCGCGCAGGCCGCGTTCGCGTTCGGCCATGTAGGTGTCGGTGAGAGTTTCGACCGAGGTGCTGACCCAGCGCGTGGTTCGGTCGAAAAGCCGTAGCAGCAGCGATCTTTCGATATCGCGGGGCAGCTGCCGCTGTTCGAGCACCTCGGTCATGTAGTCGATGCAGGCCTCCTGGCCGAGGTGGTAGACGCGCAGCAGCAGGCGCACGTCGTAGCCGCGGCGGGCGACGGTGCGGGCGAAAGCGTGGGCTTCCTCGGGGACCGGGTAGTCGAAGCGGTCCTGGGTGAGGCCGCTGAGCACGGCGACGGCGTGGGCGCGGCTGCTGGCGGCCAGGTCGCGGCGCATATCGCGGTCGCGCAGTTCGGGGATGCGGGCGATGATCGCGTTGTCGAGGCGGGTGACGACCTGTTCGAGGGTTTCGGCGGGCAGGGTCTCGGCGACGAAATCGGCGATCCATTGCCGAAGCTCGGCACTGTTCAGCGTCGTCGTCACAGGGCACCTCCGGGGTTTGTACTCCGAGCACAAAACCGACCGGAACTATTGACCCGATTGGCCAAGCATGGGCTCGCGAAATTGTGTCACGATCATAGTCCGGTGAGCTGGCACACAGCTCGCGATCGCAACGTAGCGCATGGGGAGAGGCACATCGTGACCAATACCGAACCCGCCGCGGGCACCGCTCGCAAGACCGGGACCCGCAAGGCAGCCGGGACCGCGACCAAGGCCGCCCCGCAGCCCCAGGCCCCGACGCCGGCCACCGAGCTCGAGGTCCGCAACCCCGCGACCGGGGCGCTCGCCGGGACGGTCCCGATCGACTCGGCCGACACCGTCGCGGCCAAGGTCCGCGAGCTGCGCGCGCATCAGCCCGCCTGGGAGGCCCTGGGCCCCGACGGCCGCAAGGAGTGGCTGCTCAAGCTCCAGGACTGGCTGGTCGACAACACCGACCACCTGGCCGACGTGCTGCAGTCCGAGACCGGCAAGGCCCGCGTGGACTCGCTCATCGACCCGGCCTTCTCGGTCGACCTGACCGGCTACTACGCCCGCCGCGCCGCGAAATTCCTCGCCGACGAACACCCTTCGCCGCACAGCCCGCTGGCCCGGGTCAAGCAGCTGACCACCGTCTTCCGCCCGTACCCGGTGGTCGGCGTGATCACCCCGTGGAACTTCCCGCTGGCCATGCCGGTCATCGACGTGATCCCGGCGCTGGCCGCGGGCGCGGCGGTCATCCTCAAGCCCTCCGAGGTGACCCCGCTCTCGGCCGTCGAACTGGCGCGCGGCTGGCGTGAGATCGGCGCGCCCCCGGTTTTCGAGGTCGTCACCGGCGCGGGCGAGACCGGCGCGGCCGTGGTCGGCAACGCCGACTACATCCAGTTCACCGGTTCCACCGCCACCGGCCGCAAGATCGCCGCGGCCTGCACCGAGCGGATGATCCCGTTCAGCCTGGAGCTCGGCGGCAAGGACCCGGCCATCGTGCTGGCCGACGCCGACCTGGACCGGGCGGCGCACGGCATCGCCTTCGGCGGGCTGTTCAACGCCGGACAGGTCTGTATCTCGGTGGAGCGCGTGTACGTGGAAGCCGCCGTGTACGACGAGTTCCTGGCGAAGCTGACCGCCGCGGTCAAGGAGGTCCGCCAGGGCGTCGACGGCCGCAAGCCGCAGTTCGATATGGGCGCGCTGGCCAACGAAAACCAGGCCCAGATCGTCCAGCGGCATGTCGAGGAGGCCGTCAAGGCGGGTGCGCGAATCACCACCGGCGGCAAGCGGACCGGCGTCGGCACGCTGTTCGAGCCGACCGTGCTCGCCGACGTGGACCACACCATGACCTGCATGACCGAGGAGACCTTCGGCCCCACACTGCCGGTCATGAAGGTCGCCAACGAGGCGGAAGCCATTCGGCTGGCCAATGATTCGATCTACGGCCTGTCCGCGTCGGTGTGGTCGGGCGACAACGATCGCGCCGAACGCGTTGCGCGCCAGCTGAACGCCGGCGCGGTCAATATCAACGACGTGTTCGCCAATATGTTCAGCTTCGCGCTGCCCATGGGCGGCTGGGGCCTGTCCGGCACCGGCGCGCGCTGGGGCGGCCCCAACGGCGTGCGCAAGTACTGCCGCCAGCAGGCCATCACCAAGCCGATCCTGCCCACCATGACCAAGGAACCCCTGTGGTTCCCGTATTCGCCGCCCAAGCTGATGTTCGCCATGAGCGCCATGCGGGCCGCGGGCACCCGCGGGCTGCGTCGTCTGAACGTGCCCGCCATCGTCAAGACCGTGCGGGGGCAGTGATGACCGACTTCGGAACCATCACCGGCAAGGTCGTGGTGATCACCGGCGGCGCGCGCGGCATCGGCCTGGCCACCGCCACCGCGCTGCAGGCGCTCGGCGCGAAGATCGCCATCGGCGACATCGACGAGACCACCGTCAAAGAGTCCGGCGCGGCACGGGATTTCGACGTCTACGACAAGCTGGACGTCACCGACCAGCAGTCCTTCGAGGGCTTCCTCGACGAGGTGGAACGCCGCCTCGGACCGATCGACGTGCTGATCAACAATGCCGGGATCATGCCCACCGGGCGCGTGGTGGACGAGCCCGACCAGATCACCCGCCGCATCCTCGACATCAATGTCTACGGCGTGATCCTCGGCTCCAAACTGGCCATCGCCCGCATGCTGCCGCGCGGCCGCGGGCACGTCATCAATATCGCGTCGCTGGCGGGCGAGAGCCATATTCCCGGCCTGGCCACCTACAACGCCAGCAAGCACGCGGTGCTCGGCTTCACCGACACCCTGCGCGAGGAGTACCGGGGTACCGGACTCGAGTTCTCCTCGGTGCTGCCCACGCTCACCAAAACCGAACTGGGCTCCGGGGTTTCACTGCCCAAGCTGATGCGCGCCGCCGAGCCGGAGGAGATCGCCGACGCCATCGCCAAGCTGATCGTGGCGCCCAAGGCGAAGGCGCGGGTCACCGCGGTGGCGGGGATCATCGCACAGGCCGTGGGGCTGCTGCCGCAGGCCGTGGGTGACGCCATCGGGCGGGCGCTGGGCTCACAGACCGCCTTCCTCGACGATGTGGACGGCGACGCGCGCAAGGCGTACGAGCACCGGGTGCGCGACTAGCTCGCCGTAGGGTCGGCGGCATGGGAAGCAGGAGTGCGGTTTTCGCCGGATTGTCGACACTGGATCTCGCCTATGCCGTCGACCGGTATCCCGCCGAGGACTCCAAGACCCAGGCCGCCGACCTGTTCCTCGGCGCGGGCGGACCGGCCGCCAATGCGGCGGTCGCGTACGCGTTCCTGTCCGGCGCGCACCCCGCGCTGGTCACCGCGCTGGGGAAACACCCACTGGCGGAACTGATCCGGGGTGATCTGCGGCAGCACGGCGTCACCGCCGTCGACCTCACCCCGGACGGTGATCAGCAACCGCCGGTGTCCTCGATCATCGTCGCGACCGAGGCGGCCACCCGGACCATCGTGTCGCTGGACGGCTCGCGGATCCATCCGGATCTCGACGACTCGACAGCCGAGACGGTCGCGGACGCGTCACTGCTACTGGTGGACGGCCACTATCCCGACCATGCCGTGCGGCTCGCGACGGCGGCTCGAGCGGCGGGTGTGCCGGTAGTGCTCGATGCCGGACGCTGGCGACCGGTACATGCCGAACTGCTGCCCGTCGTGGACATCGCGATCTGCTCGAGTGCCTTCACTCCGCCTGGGGTAGCGGCGAATTCGGTGCATGAGGTGTTCGACCACCTGCACGCGATGGGCCCGGCGCTGGTGGCGGTCACCGGGGGCGGCGGCCCGATCCGCTATTCGATGCCGGGCGGCCACGGTGAGGTCCAGGTTCCCGCCGAACCCGCGATCGATACGCTCGGGGCGGGCGACATCCTGCACGGTGCGTTCTGCCACTTCCACGAGCGCGGCGCGGACTTCCCGGCGGCACTGCGCGAGGCGGCCGTCGTGGCCGGCGCCTCGTGTCGCTACCTCGGCACCCGGGAATGGATGCGGCACTTCGACACTCGGCCGGCGCGGTAACCGGTCAGTCGATGCGGTAGCCGCGACCTGCTTTGCGGAGCACCAGATCGGCGCGGACGCGGGTGGATTCGACCAGGACCGCATTGCGCAGGTCGCTGTTGGTCACCTTGTCGCGGGCGGCCGCGGGAGTGCGGCCGCCGCGAATATGTCGGCGCAGCAGGCGTTGTTCGATGATCGGGCGCGGCACGTCCAGGTACCAGGCCTCGTCGAGCTGGGGGCGGACGGCGGCCCAGCCCGGGTGGGCGCGGTCGTCGAGGAGCAAGTAGTTGCCTTCGGTGACGACGATGCCGTGGTGGTCGAAGACGACGCCGCCGGGCACCGGTTCGTGCAGGTCGCGGTCGTAGGTGGGCCAGGGCACGGGGGTGCCGGGGGCGGCGTCGCGGAGCGTTCGGAGCAGCGCCACATAACCTTCGGCGTCGAACGTCTCCGGTTCGCCCTTGCGGTCCAGGATTCCGGCGGCGCGGAGCTGGTCGTTGGTGAGGTGAAAGCCGTCCATGGGCGCGACTTCGGCGATGGCGGTCCCGGCGGCGAGGTTCAGTTCGTCGCGGAGGCCGCGGGCGAGGGTGGATTTGCCAGCCCCGGGCGGGCCTGCGATCCCCAGCAGAAACCGACCGGAATGACCTTCAGCACGCCGGCGGACACGCGCCGCCAACTCCGCCAAGGAGGTTTCGACACTGCCACGTATCGCCACCCCACGAGCCTACGGGGAATCAGCGCCCGCCTTCGGGAATGGCGCGAACCAGCGCTCCCAGATCGGCTTCCAGCATTCGTGACAACTGGTAGATCACCACGAACGCCAGCACCCCGCCCACGCTGAGGATGCGCAGCGGCACGATCACCAACCCCAGATCGTCGGTCGCCACGAAGGTCACCGACGCCACACCCAGCAGCGGCACCGACGCCGCCGCGGCCAGATAGAAATTGCTGCGCCGCGCCAGCGCCGCCAGCTGCCGCCGATCTTCGTGCCCCACCGAACCGCGCGCCAACAACTGCGGATAGAGCGACCGCACCGAATACACCATGATCAGGAAGAACGGATAGGCCAGCGCGATGGTCGCGCACACCACCTGCGCGGTGAAGAAGTGCGCGAAAGCCATGTGCGGCAGACGCGCTCCCGCTCCGGCCAGCGCCAGCGGCCACACGATTCCGGCTATCAGCCACAACGCGAACGGCACCCACACCACCCGCTCTCCGAGCAGCAGGGTGTCGGCGCGGGCACGGGCCAGCTGATCCGGGGTGTACTCGTGCCCACGGCCCAGCCGATACGAGACCGTCAACGGTCGCCGCGCCAGCCACAACAACAGCAGCGCGGCCATCGGGAAAGTCGCCAGATTGGTGATCAGCGCCACCTGTTCGAACCGGTTCTGGTCCGGCGCCGACAGCTCATCCACGATGAGGCTCTTGTTGATCCGGATGTTGAACCAACTGGCCAGTGCGTTCGGCAGGCCCACGCACAGCATCGCGATCGGCACCGGCCAGCTCCGCAACCGCGCCCACAGACTGTGCGCGGGCGGGTCGATCAGATCCCGGGCATCGGGATCCAGGCACAGATCCAACTGACCGGCCAGCTGGGCGCCGCTCTGCCAGCGCCGGGACGCGTCGGGGCGCAGGCATTCCAGCAACACGCGCCGCAGGGTGGCGGGAGTGTCCGGGGGCAGGTTGTCCAACGCCGCCGCGGGCACCCCGGCCATGCGGCGGGCCAGCATCGCCCGCACGGCCTCGGTCCCGGTCCCGGCCTCCGCTTCGGCTGTGGCCACCAGCTCGGCCGCGGGTTTCACCTCGACTCCGGCCCCCTGATCAGCAGTAGTCCCCCGTTCGGCTCCGGTCCCGTGCTCAACCACGGTCCCGTGCTCGGGGGCGGTCTCGTGGGCGGCTCCGGCCCCCGGTTCGGCGGTGGTGTCGTGTCCAGCCTCGGCCCTCGCCTCGGGATCGTCGAACGGCAGTGCGCCGGTGAGCATTTCCCACAGCACCACACCGAGCGAGTAGATGTCGCTGGCCGGACCGGGTGACGGCGCGGCCGAATCCAGCAGGGCCCGCAGCGCCTCCGGCGACCGATACCGCAGTGCCCCCGCACCATTCGCGGTCGCGCCGCGCGTCCCGATGAAGCCCGTGCTCCAATACATCGGCCCCAGTGCGAAATCCGCGAGCTTCGGCACCCCTTCGGCCGTGAACAGCACATTGGCCGGCCGGATGTCGTGGTGCAGCACCCCTTGCCGTTCCCCGTATTCGAGTGCCTCGGCGAGCCGTCTCCCCACCCAGGCCACGGTTTCGGGCCAGCTCAGGGCGGCGATGTCGGTCCGTACCGGCGATCCGGACGGGCGGCTCTCGCCCTTGGCCTCCATGGCGGAATCGATGGCGCGCAGCAGCAATCCGCCGTCGGGCAGCCCGTTCGTGGCGGGGGCGGCGCGGTGGATCACGCGGCCTCCGGGTTTGCCGCCATTGCCCGCCGTCCTGGCTTCGCGGCGCAGCTGGGCGAGCACGCCCTCGGCGGTGCCGCCGGGCACGTACTGCATGTACAGCAGCCGCAGCGGTTTCCCGGTGCTGCCGTCCGCGATCAGCCGCTGGTCGAAGACGCGCACGATGTACTGGTGGTCGAGCTGGGCGACGGTGTCGGTGTCGCTGTCCGTGCCCGCCTCCACCCGGACCGCGACCAGTCGCTGCATGGAGCGCTGCCGGGCCAGGAACATGCGGCTGTGGTCGGCGCCGCCGAGATCGGTGAGTAGATCGAAATCGTCGAGGCGGCGGCCGGTTTCGATGCCCTCGGGCAGCACCGGCGGAGGCGGCGGCGGGGTCTCGCCGGTGAAGCGGCGGCGGATCTCGGTGGCGACCTCGGGGTATTCGGCGGTGAAGCTGTCCACGTCGAGGGGCCGGAAGCGGCTGCGGGCCAGGTACTCGTCGCACACCAGGTCGGCGAAGGCCGGGCTGGCTCCCATCTCCGGGAATTCGTCGCGGTACTCCGTGATCCGCTTCTCCAGTCCGGCGCGGCGCCAGCGCTGCCGCATGTCGACACGGACCAGGTCGGTGAGGACCTCGAGCCGGACCGCGCGCCCGTCGGGCAGGTACCCGGCCAGGGGCGGCGGTTCCTGGCGGTCGCCGCGCAGGGTCGATTCCCAGTCGGCGGCAAAACGGGCGAGAGCTCGGGCCGAGAGTTCACTCACGGCTCGGCACCCGGGTCACCGCCGTCGCCGGATTCCGTGGCCTTGACGGTCTCGTGCACCGAACGGGCCGGGGCGACCACCCGTTCCAGCGCCGCCAGGTCCGCTTCGAGGGCCCGGAAGATGATGTAGATCAGCACGAACGCGGCGATCCCGCCGACGCTGAGCACGCGCACCGCCACGATCACCTTGGGGATGTCCTCCGGCGGCAGGAACGTCACGCCCGCGACCGCCAGCAGCGGCACCGACGCCGCCACCGCCAGATAGGTGGTGCAGCGTCGTCCCAGCCGGTGCAGCCACACCGCGTCCTCGCCGCTGATGTCCCCGTGCCGCAGGTACATCGGATAGATGCACCGCACCAGGTAGAAGGCGACCAGGAAGAACGGGTACGCCACCGCGATCGCACCGCACACCACCAGCGACACCAGGAAGTGCACGATCCCGCGAGCCGGGAGGTCGGTGGCGGTCATCCGCAGCACCATCGGGAAGGTGAAGCCCGCGATGACCCACAGCGAGAACACCACCAGGGAGATGCGTTCCCCGGCCAGCAGGACGTCCGCCCGGGCTCTGCGTAGCGTCTCGGCGTCGTATTCGCGGCCTTTGCGCAGGCCGCGCGGCACCACGATCACCGAGCGGCACAGGTAGGCGATGATGGCCGTGCCGAGGGGGAAGAAGACCAGGTTCACCAACGAGGTGGTGAGGAAGAAAGTACGCATGGCGGACTCGGACAGGTGGCTGATGATGAAGGCCCGATTGTGCGCGATGTTGTACAGCGAGGCGAGGGTGTTCGGGATCGCCACGGCCAGGATGACCAGCGGCATCAGCCACGGCCGCATCCGTTTCCGCCAACTGTGCGGCGGCGGGTCGACCAGGTCGCGGGCGCGTTCGTCCAGGCACAGGTCGAGCTGGGAGGCGAGGACGGCGCCGCTGCTCCAACGCTGCTCGCGGGACGGTTCGAGGCAGGTGAGCAGGACCCGGCGCAGCGCGGCCGGGCAGTCGGGCGGCACCCGGTCCAGGGCCACGGTGTCGACGCCGTGGCGGCGGCGGGTGAGCATGGCCTCGAGGGTGGTGCGGTCGCCGTGGTCGCCGGGTCCGGCGGTGGTGTCGTCGAAGGGTTTGGCCCCGGTGAGCAGCTCCCACAGCACCACGCCGAGGGAGAAGATGTCGGCCCGGGTGTCCAGGTCGGCGGCACTGGTCGCGGCCGCCGGATGGCAGGCTTCCAGCTGTTCCGGGGACATGTAGGACAGCGAACCACCGAAGTAGGAGACCGGGCTGGAACTGTCCAGATTGCGGCTGAAACTGATATTGAAGTCGGCCAGCTTCGGCACGGCCTCGGCGGTGAGCAGCACGTTCGCGGGCTTCACGTCGCGGTGCAGCACCCCGTGCGAGTCCGCGTAGTCCAGCGCCTCGGCCAGCCTGCGGCCCAGCCACGCGACGGTTTCCGGCCAGCTCAGCCCGGCCAGTTCGGCGCGCACACTGGAGTCGGTGGGCCGGATCTCGCCCTTCTCCTCCATGGCGGCGTCCACCGCGTCCAGCAGCAGTTGCCCGCTGCGTTCGGCGGGCGGGGTGGCGCGCACCCAGCGCAGCACGCCGAGCAGGGTGCCACCGGGCAGGAACTGCATGTACAGCAGCCGCAGCCGCCGCCCGGATTCGGTGCGCACGTCCGAGAGCAGCCGCTGGTCGAAGACGCGCACGATGTAGTCGTGGTCGAGCTGGGCCAGGGTCTGCGGTTCGGTGCCGTGGTCGGCGGAGATCTTCACCGCGACCAGGCGTTGCAGGGAGCGTTGCCGGGCCAGGAAGACGCGGGCGAACGCCCCGGAACCGAGGCTGGTCAGCAGGTCGAAATCATCGATGCGCTGGCCGATCTCGATGCGATCGAGCAGCGCGCCGGTGTCGGGCGTGGTGGCGACTCCGTCGGTGACGCGGGTGGGGTCGGCCGGGTCGCTGACCAACTGCGAGGGGTCCTCGTACTGGGTCAGCTCGCTCGCGTCGGGCACCCTGGTGGTGTCGCCGTCGATCGGCTGACCGGTGCGGGTGGTGGCCTCGACCGGCAGCCGGGTGGATTCGTCGAGCCAGGCGCCGCGCGTGGCGTCGAGCTCGAAATCGCCGCGGGTGGATTCATCGGGCCCGGCGCGGCGGGTGCTCTGGTCCTCATCGTCGGCATTGAGCAGCTGCCGCAGTTCGCTCGCCTGATCCGGGTATTCGCGCAGGCAGTCGCGCGGATCCACGCGCTCGCCGCTGTGGCGGCGGATGACGAACTCCTCGTACACCAGCCCGGCGGGCAGATCGGCCACCGCGAGCTCGGGGAATTCGGCGCTGTAGTCGCGCAGTCGTTTGGGCGGGGTGGCCGGTTCCCCGGTCGTGCGGCGCAGCCACCGGTGACGCATGTCGACGCGGATCAGCTCCAGCAGCGCGCCCCGGCGCAGCGTGCTGGCGTCGGGCAGATAGTCGGCGATAACGGGTGGTGACGCAGCGGAGTCCCAGGCCGCCGCGAAAGCGACGACCGCACTCGATTCGGTTCCGGCAGAGTACGCGCCGGAACGGTAGTCGGAACCAGAAGCCATGTCCGCACCCATTCTGGCTCGGCACGGATGTCGTCGATCCGCACGGTCGATCCGGGGATGTCGTGGATTCCGATCTTCGGACAAAGAACCCGCCACACCCAGCACCATCATCCCCGACCAATAGCCGGAATGATAACTTGCGGGCCACGAGCGGATCACCCGATTTCGACACGATGCGACGGGGGACGACGAGCATGTACGACGAGGGCACGGCATTAGCGGCGGACATCGCCGCGGCCGGAGCCGCCGAGGAGGAAGCGGTGGCGCTAAACGCGCGAGACGGGGGAGCCGACATGCCCGATTCCGACACGCCGTCCGACCGTCCCCCGGTGGATCCGACCACGGCGATCGGCGTCGCCACCGCGGTCCAGAACGGCACCCTGTCCCCCGAGGACGCCGTCGAGGCCGCGCTGACCCGGATTCGCGCCCGCGACCGGAAGCTGAACGCCTTCAGCCTGGTCCGGGAGGAGGCCGCGCGCGCCGAGGCCCGCGCCGTCGCCGAGCGGGCCGACCTGGACATGCTGCCGCTGGCGGGGGTGCCCATCGCGGTCAAGAACAACATCGACGTCGCGGGTGAGGTGACCCGGGGCGGGTCGCTGTCCGGGTCCGATCTGGCCGCCACCGCCGATCACGCCGTGGTGCGGCGGCTGCGGGCGGCGGGCGCGGTGGTCGTCGGGCTCACCCACGTTCCCGAGTTCGGGCTGTGGGGCGTCACCGACGAGCCGGGCAGCATCACCCGCAGTCCCTGGAACACCCGCTACTCCGCGGGCGGTTCGTCGGGTGGCTCCGGCGCGGCGGTCGGCTCCGGCATGGTGCCGATCGCGCACGGCAACGACGGACTCGGCTCGGTGCGCATCCCGGCGGCCTGCTCCGGCGTGGTCGGCCTGAAGCCGGGACGCGGCCTGGTGCCCGCGGACGTGGGCATCGACTCCTGGGGCGGAATGACCGAAAACGGCGTTCTCGCAACGACTGTCGCCGATACGGCGCTCATGCTGTCGGTGCTGGCGGACCGCCCCGACCTGGCCGACCTGGACACCCCGCAGACCCTGCGCATCGGCCTGGCGACCGCGACCCCGATGCCGCTCGCCCACGTCGATCTGGCCTGGACCGCGGCCGCCGACAAGGCCGCCGCGGCCGCCTCGCTGGCCGGGCACATCATCGGCGTGGCCGAACTCCCGTACCAGGGCGTGACTTTCGCGCTGCTGCTGCGCTGGCTGGCCAATGCCGCCCGCGAGGCCGCGACCGTGCCGCACCCCGACCGGCTGCAGCGCCGTACCCGCACCCACGTGGCGCTGGGCCGGATGGTGCTGAAGTCGGGTCTGCTGCGGGCCTCGCAGGTCGACCGGGTGGAATCGCGGCTGCTGGACTACTTCGAGCGCTACGACGTGGTCATCACGCCGACGCTGGCCGCCCCCGCGCCACGCGCCCGCCGCTGGCATTCACGGCCGTGGCTGGCGAATGCGCTTGCCAACGTGAAGTTCTCGCCGTTCACGCCGCTGTGGAATCTGGTCGGCTGGCCGGCCATCTCCATTCCGATGGGCCTGCACCCGCGCTCCGGCACCCCGGTGGCGGCGCAGATCGCGGGCCCGCCCGGCAGCGAGGCCACCATCCTGCGGCTGGCCGCCCAGATCGAGGCCGCCCACCCCTGGCAGCGGACTGTCTCCTGACGAGATCGGACACTGCGTCCTGACGAGATCGGACACCGCCTCCTGACACGGGGCACCGCCTCCTGACCGTCTCCGGACACACGACAGCGCCGCGTCACCGAAGTGACGCGGCGCTGTCTTCGTGCCGATCCCGCACGCCGTTGTGCCGGGCCCACACTGCCCGGACCGACCGCGGCAACCTCCGACCCTCTGCCGCCGCCCGTCTCGGACTGTCCTTCCCTCGGGCCTAAACGGCCGCGAGCGGTTCCTGTTCGGCGAAGCCGCCGTCGAGCACGCGGGCCGCGAACTCGAGAATGGTCGGGCGGTCGTCGTCGGCGCGCCAGGCGACCGCGAGTTCACACGGGGCCAGGCCGGTCACCGGGCGGGCGGTCAGGCCCGGCCAGCGGTACATGGGGACGTTGTTCTCGGCCAGCAGGCAGACGCCCAGGCCGAGGCTGACCGCCTCGAGGCGTTCCTCCGCGGTGGCGGCTTCCGCACCGATCTTGGCCTGGCGGCCGCCGCGGGAGTCGGCGCCGAGCCAGAAGTCGCGGGCCGCACCGGCTTCGGCGGGCATGGCGACGAAGGGCTCGTCGATCAGGTCGGCGAAGTCGATGCTCTCCTGGCCGGCGAGGGCGTGGTTCTCGGGCAGCAGCACCCAGCGCGGCTCGGTACGCAGCACCTGCCAGCGGTAGCGGCTGGTGTCGGGCACGGGCAGCCACATGAGCGCCAGGTCCGCCTGGCGGCCCGCGAGGCCGCTGGACGGGTCGGTCCAGGACGCGGAGTGCAGGGCGAGCCGGTGGCCGCTGGCGCTCTCCAGGTCGGTGATCAGGCCGCGGCCGATGGAGGACTGGATGCCGACGCGCAGCACCTCACCGGCCTCCTGCAGGGCGACATTGGTGACTTCCCAGAGTTCGAGGATCTTCCGGGCGCCTTCGAGCAGTTCCTTGCCGGCGACGGTCAGGGCCACGCTGCGCTGGTTGCGGTCGAACAGCACGACGTCCAGCTGGCGTTCCAGCTGCCGGATCTGTCGTGACAGGGTGGGTTGAGCGATGTGCAGCCGTTGCGCCGCGTTGGTGAAATGCAGTTCCTCAGCGACGGCGACGAAATACCGCAGGTCGCGCAAATGCGGGTCCATAGCCCCTTGCTATCAGAATCGGTCTTGATTTTCCAGCCGTATCCGACCCAAAAGTTTGCAACAGGATCAGAAAACAGCCGTCAGGTTTGTTACGGACAGCATATGACGCCGGTTCAACATTCCGTTAACCGGACTCGCGAATTCCTGGCCATTTGCCAGCACTCCCCCACACGCCTCGAAACGGACACTTGACCAGCATCGATTCACGATCTTGTTCAATCCGCGATCCGAAAGCGATCCGAGCGCTGACCTTCAGCAACAACGCTCCGCCCCGGCCCACACCCCAAACCAGCCGATCGAGTGAGTTTGGTCACAATACGGCAAAAGACCGCCTCCCACAGTGGAAGGCGGCCTGTTTTTCGAGCCGGTGAGGCGGCGGTTACTCCCCGCTGTAGACCTTCGGATCCAGGGTGCCGATGTACGGCAGATCGCGGTACCGCTCGGCGTAGTCGAGGCCGTAGCCGACCACGAACTCGTTCGGGATGTCGAAGCCGACGGCCATCACGTCCACCTGGGTGCGCAGCGCGTCGGGCTTGCGCAGCAGCGTCACCACCTCGAGCGAGGCCGGGTTGCGACTGGACAGGTTGCGCAGCAGCCACGACAGCGTCAGACCGGAGTCGATGATGTCCTCGACGATCAGCACATTGCGCCCGGCGATGTCCTTGTCCAGGTCCTTCATGATGCGCACCACGCCCGAGGACGAGGTGGAGGAGCCGTAGGACGAGACGGCCATGAACTCCATCTGCGTCGGCACGGTGAGCTTCTTGGCCAGATCGGTCATGAAGAAGATCGCGCCCTTGAGCACGCCCACCAGCAGCAGGTCACCCTCGGGGGCATCGGCGGGATAACGCTTGGCGACCAGTTCGGCCAGTTCCTCGACCTTGGCGGCGATCTCTTCCTCGCTGATCAGCACCGACGCGATGTCGTCCCCGTACACGTCCGCTGGTTTCCCTTCAGTCGACCCGACTGTGACTCTTTCAAAAAACGGGTTCACTCCGACCCGAGTATGAGCCTGCCATGTTCACGCGCGGCAACCAACCTCGTCCCGCTGGGTGAACCCCCCACCGCGACCCCGCCCTGCCCACGCCACCGCGTGACCAGCGCCTCCACCGCACGTAAATTGCTGTCCGTCAATGATTTTGCGCCACGCTCGAGCAGCCACGCGCGAATGACGCGGCGCCGGATCGCGGGTTCGGCAGTGGCGAGCGTCTCGATCCCCAGCCCGTCGCCCGCCCGCGCCGCCGCCAGCAACTGCCCGGCGAGCGCGTCCAGCACCGCCGAGTCCTCCCGCAGCTGCGCCGCCGTCCGCGCCAGCGCCTCGGCCACCCCGCCCCCGAGCACCTCCTCGAGCAACGGCAGCACCTCGGCACGCAGCCGCACCCGGGTGAACTCCGGTGCGCTGTTGTGCGGATCCTCCCAGGCCTCGAGCCCCAGATCCGCGCACAGCTCCCGGGTCGTGCTCCGCCGCACTCCCAGCAGCGGCCGCCCCCACGGCTCGTCGTACTCCCCCATCCCCCTGATCGATCGCGCCCCCGACCCGCGCCCGAGGCCCAGCAACACGGTCTCGGCCTGGTCGTCGAGCGTGTGCCCGAGCAGCACCGGCTTGCCTTCGCGGGCCGCCCGCAACGCGTCGTATCGGGCCCGCCGCGCGGCCGCCTCGGGCCCGCCCGGGAACCTGTTGCCCACGGGACCGCTGCCCGCCGGTTCCTCCCCGGCCGCCCACTCCGCCACCGGAACGGCCCCGCCCTCGAGGGGCGAACCGTTCTCGGGTGTCGGTACGACGGCCGCGGTCGGATCCGCCGACCACACCGGCCGGATCGCCCCGTTCGGCGCGCTGCGCTCGACCTCAACGCGCAACACCCGGGCAGACCTGCAGCCGAGGCCCAGCGCGGTGGCCGCGGCGCGATCCGCCACCTCGGCCGAGCCGTCCTGCAGGCCGTGGTCCACGATCAGCGCGTCGACCACGTCGGCTTCGACGCAGGCGGCGGCGGTCAGGGCCAGGGAGTCCGCGCCGCCGGAGAGGGCCACGCGGACCACACCCTCGGGCGCGTAGCGGCCCAGCCACTCCCGGACGGCGCGGCGCAGCTCCAGCGCGGCGCGCGTCTCGGGTAGTCGGGGCCGTTCGTTCACGTCCCGATCGTCGCACGCGGCCGGGGGGCGGCGCCGTGCGGCGAGGATTCCTGCCGGGTACGTCCCGAATTCCGGCGTGGCGCAAGCGCTCCGGAGGGACGAGGGCCGTGGATCAGCCCAGGACCCGGGTGACCCACCGTTGCGGTTCGCCGATCTCGTCGGTGCGGGGCAGGGTTTCCGGCTCGGTCCAGATGGTGTTGAAGCGGGCCATGCCGACGGTGTCGACCACCTCGTCGACGAAGGCCTTGCCGCGCACGTACTGGGCGACCTTGGCGTCCATGCCGAGCAGGGCACGCAGCAGGCGCTGGATCGGGTTGGCGGGCCGCTTGCGACGCTGATCGAAGGCGGCGCGAATACGGGTGACGGAGGGGACCACGGCCGGGCCGACGGCGTCCATGACATGGTCGGCGTGGCCTTCGAGCAGGGTGCCGAGCATGAGTAGTCGGTCCAGGGCCAGCCGCTGGGGTTCGGCCTGGGTGGCTCGCAGCAGCCCGATGACACCGCCCGCGGGGTCCTCGACGCCGCGGCGGCGTTCCTTCACGGCGTCGGCGAGCCGGGCCAGGATGTCGGCGAGCGGCTCGTCGCCCGCCTCACCCAGGGTCTCGACATTGCGGCGCATGTAGTCGGCGATCCAAGGGGCGGACGAGAATTGGACCCGGTGGGTGACCTCGTGCAGGCACACCCAGAGCCGGAAGTCGCTGGGCGGCACGCCCAGTGCACGTTCCACCGCCATGATGTTGGGCGCCACCAGCAGCAGCGTGCCGTCCGGCCCGGTGAACGGGTCGTACTGGCCGAGGATGGCGGTGGACAGGAAGGCCAGCATGGCCCCGGCCTGCAGTCCGGCCGGTTTGCCGACCAGCTTGCCCTTCTCGCCGGGTTCGATGCCGCTGCCGGTGAGCTGGGCCATGGAGTCGGCGGCGGCCCGGATCCAGCCCGGCCGGTCCACGATCAGCGCGTCGGGCACCACCGAGCCGTCGTCGAGCCCGCTGACCTCACGCACCGGCGCCTCGGCGCGGACCGAGGCGGCGGCGAGTTCGGCGACCGCGTGCTCGGCCGAATACCGGGAGGTGCGCGGCCCGGCCGGGACCAGGGCGGCGCCGGTGCGGGCGGCCACGTTCCAGTCGACCGACCCGGTCAGCGTGGTCCGGGTGCGGGCAGGGGCGGCGGGGCTATCGGATCCGGTCATGTTCATCCACCCGTCAGGAGCAGCCACAGTTGCGCAGTGCGTTGGCGACGGCGTCCAGCGCGGGTCGGCTCACCTCCGGCGGCCGATCATTCGACATGAGCGCGAACGTCAGGACGCGTCCGTCACGGTCCAGCACATAACCGACCAACGCACTCGATACGGACAGAGTTCCTGTTTTGGCCCGTATCCAACCCGCGCCCTCGCGATCGCGGTCCACATATCGGCTCGCCAGCGAGCCGGTGCCGCCCGCGACCGGCAGATAGTCCAGCAGCGGGGCGAGCGGGGAGCCGGGGGTGGTGACCGCGGCCGGATCGACGGTCGAATTGCCTTGCGGAGCAGCGCCGTTGGGCAGCGCGGCCACCGTCAGCACCCGGTTGAGCAGGCGTGGCGGGATCCGGTCGTCGGTCGAGAGTCCGCTGTTGTCGGCCATTTTCAGGCCGGCGAGATCGAACCCGGCGGCCTGCAGCACGGTGTTCATGGCGGTGACCGCGCCGGTGAAGGAGGCCTCCTGCCCGCCGGCCACCGCGACCTCGCGGCCGATCGCCTCGGCCAGCACGTTGTCCGAGTGCACCATGGCCTGCAGCAGGCGGTCCCGCAGCGGCGCGGACTGCACCGCGGCCAGCTGGGTGGCGGTCGCGGGCGCGCTGCCCGCCTTCACCTTCGAACCGTCCACGCCCAGTTCGGCGGCCATCCTGCGGCCCGCGTCGAGAGCCGGAGTGGCGGTGCGGGGCGAGTATTCGACCAGCGGGTCCAGGCGGCCGCCGTCGATCATCACCGCGTCCATGGGCGCGATGGAGCCGCCCCCGATGTCGGCGGCGTCCCAGCCGGGCGCGAAGTTCGGTCCCGGGTAGGCGGAGGTGTCGACGGTGATCGAGTCCACCCGCTGTCCGGTGGCCTTGATCTGCGCGACCAGGTCCTGCAGGCGCGGGGCGCCCGGGTAGTAGCCCTTGCCGTCCGGCTGCGCGGTGAGGGTGGGGTCGCCGCCGCCGACCAGCACGATCTCGCCGGGAGCCGCACCGGTCACCACCTTGGTGGTGACCCGGTGGTCGGCGGGCAGCGCCAGCAGGGCGGCCGCGACGGTGAGGATCTTGGCGGTGGAGGACGGGATCATGGCCTTGTCCGGGTCCAGCGTCCACAGCACCGTGCCGGTGTCCCCGTCGGACACCGAGGCGGCGAACGCGCCCAGGTCCGGGTTGCCGACGACGGGCGCGAGTGCGGCCGCCAGACCGGCGGTGCTCGCGGCGGGCGCGGTCTCGGGGGCGGGCGCGACCTGCGGGATCGGCTTCACCGGCGCGGGCGGGTCGGCGATCGTCAACCCCCCGTGCTGGAACTCCTCGGTCCAGGGCTTCAGGATCAGCACCACGGCCGTGGCCGCCACCAGCATGACGACCAGCACCGATGACACCATGATCCAGGTTCTGCGTCGCCGCTTGGCCTCCAGACCACCGATGTTCTGCTTGTTCCGACCAAACACCTGCCGCTGTCTCCCTGATACCTGTGGTGGGGCTGATGGCTCTACCGCGGTCCACACTATCCTCGTTGCGCAGTCGTTCCCCCGAACGTGCTGGCGAGTCGGCAGCCTTACCGCCCACCGAAAAGGAGATGACGTGGAGTTCGACGTCACCATCGAGATCCCCCGGGGTCAGCGCAACAAGTACGAGGTCGATCACGAGACCGGACGCGTGCGGCTGGACCGCTACCTGTACACGCCGATGATGTACCCGGCCGACTACGGCTACATCGAGAACACCCTGGGCGGCGACGGCGACCCGCTGGACTGCATGGTCCTGCTGCCCGAGCCGGTGTTCCCAGGTGTGCTGGTCGAGGCCCGCCCGGTCGGCGTGCTCATCATGAGCGACGAGGCCGGCACCGACGAGAAGCTGGTCGCGGTCCCCAACAAGGACAAGCGCTGGGACCACATCCAGGACGTCGAGGACATCCCGGAATTTCAGCGCAAGGAGATCGCGCACTTCTTCGAGCGCTACAAGGACCTGGAGCCCGGCAAGTGGGTCAAGGTCGAGGGCTGGGAGGGCCGCGAGAAGGCCGAGAAGCTCGTCGACGAGGCCTACGCCCGTCTGAAGGAGCAGGGCCACTAGGTCACGCCGAGTGAGGGGCGGCACGGATTCCGTGCCGCCCCTTCGCTTTTACTCGGGAACGGAATCCAGTCCCGCGGTGGTGCGGAGGGGGACTTCCTTCCAGAACATCACCAGGACGAGCGCGACGAACGCGACCGCGGAGGTCGTCAGGAACACCGTGGACAGCGATTCCGCGAATCCGACCTTGAACGGATGCGCCAGGACGGGATTCAGCTTCTGAATGATCGAGCTGTCCTTCAGCACGCTCTGTGCCGCCGAAGTGTCGTGGTTCAGGAATCCCTGCGCCAGTGCCATATCCGCCGGATTCCCGTCGTGCGCGGCGTTCACCACGGCCTTCTGGAAATTCGGGTCGGTGCTGGACGCCTCCAGTTGAGCGCGAATATCGGTCCCCAGCCGGTCGAACAGGATGGACAGGAAGACCGCCGCGCCGAGGGTGCCGCCGATCTGCCGGAAGAAGGTGGCCGACGCGGTGGAGACGCCCATATCCTTGGGCGGCAACGCATTCTGCAATGCCACGATGAGCGGCTGCATGAGATTTCCCAGTCCGAATCCCACGCACAACATGAACAGGACCACGATCCAGAACGCGGTATCGGCCTTCAGATAGTGCAGCAGGAAAAGTCCGAGGGTGATCATGGCCGCGCCGAGCAGCGTATAGATCCGGTAATGCCCGGTGCGCGAGATCAATTGGCCCGACAGCACCGACCCGATCATCATGCCCAGCACCATGGGAATCATCTGCAAGCCGCCCAGCATCGGACTGGCGCCCCGGTCGGCCTGCAAGTACTGGGGCAACAGCAGGATGCCCCCGAACATGCCCGCACCGACCACGAACGAGATGACAACGCCGAGCGCGAAGGTGCGATTGGCGAAGATGCGCAGCGGGATCAGCGCCGCATCCCCCAGCGCGCGCTCGATCAGCACGAACGCGGCGACACCGAGCGCGCCGATCAGGTAGCAGGCCACGGATCTCCCGCTGCTCCACCCCCATTCGCGCCCCTGCTGGGCCACGATCAGTAGCGGGCTCATGGCGACGATCAAGGCGAGCGCGCCCCAATAGTCCACGCGGTCACGGGATTTCTCGCGCGGCGGCAGCCGCAGCACGCGGGTCACCACGACCAGTGTGAACAGTCCGATGGGAACGTTCACCAGGAACACCCACCGCCAGCCCGCGATCCCCAGAATGCTGTGCTGCCCCGCGAACAGCCCGCCCAGCACCGGCCCGATCACGCTGGAGGTGCCGAACACGGCCAGGAAATACCCTTGGTACCTGGACCTTTCGCGCGGGCTCACGATATCGCCGACGATGGTCAGCGCCAGCGACATCAACCCGCCCGCGCCCAGCCCTTGCAACGCCCGGAACACCGCCAGCTCGTACATGGACTGCGCGAAGGTGCACAGCAGCGAACCGGTCACGAAGATGGTGATGGAGGCCAGGTAGAAGGGCTTGCGCCCGTACATGTCCGAGAGCTTGCCGTAGAGCGGCGTGGCCAGCGTCGCGGTGATCAGGTACGCGGTGGTCGCCCAGGCCTGCAGCGAATACCCGTTCAGGTCATCGGCGATGGTGCGGATCGCCGTGGACACGATGGTCTGATCCAGCGCCGCGAGCAGAATGCCCAGCAGCAGCCCGGAGAGGATCACCAGTATCTGCCGATGCGTGAAGCCGCCCTCGCCGGTCGCTTCGCCCACTTCGGATGTCGCCATGCCAAACCTCCAGCCCCGACCAAAACGATAGGCCGGGAACCGGAGGCATGGGGTCCTTTTTTGGCGGTAACCCGAAGGGGTTACTTGCCTTTGAACTGCGGGTCGCGCTTCTCGAAGACGGCCTGGATGGCCTCGGTCAGGTCCTCCGAGGGCAGGAACGCCGAGTTCCAGGCGGAGACGTAGCGCAGGCCGTCGGCGATCTTGCCGCGCTTGGGCTGGTCCAGGACGTCCTTGATGCCCTGCACGACCAGCGGCGGGTTGGCCGCGATCTCGCGCGCCATGGCGTAGGCGGCGTCCAGCACGGCTTCCTGATCGGCGTAGACGTCGTTGACCAGCCCGATCTTCTCGGCGCGGGCGGCGTCGATGTCCTTGCCGGTGTAGGCGAGTTCGCGCACGTGCCCCTCACCGATGATGCCCGGCAGCCGGTGCAGCGAGCCGATGTCGGCCACGATGGCCACCTTGGCCTCGCGCAGGCTGAACTTGGCGTCGGCGCTGGCCAGCCGGACGTCGGCGGCGGCGATGAGGTCCAGTCCGCCGCCGATGCACCAGCCGGAGACGGCCGCGATGACCGGCTTCACGCAGTCGGCGACCGCGGTCACCGAGTCCTGCATGCCGCGCACGTGCTTGAGGAAGTCGGTGCGGGGCCCGGCGAGCGCCTTGTCGGCCAGCAGCGGCCCGAACAGCGGGCTCATGGCCGGCAGGTCCAGTCCGTAGGAGAAGTGCTTCCCGGCGCCGGTGAGCACGATGGCCCGGATGTCGGGGTCGGCGTCGAGCTCGGCGAAGATGAGCGGTAGCTCACGCCAGAAGTCGGGGCCCATGGCATTGCCCTTGCCAGGACCGGTGAGCGTCACCGTCGCGATGTGGTCCTTGCTTTCGACGTCGAAAGCCTTCCATTCGGTCATTGGTCCAGCGTATAGGGGTTACTCGCGAGTAGGTTGGCCGGTGTAAACCCTGTGCTAAATCTGCTGCGTCCCAGCGTTTTCGCGGCGCCCGGAGGCGGACGATTATCGCGTCCGCACAAACTGCTCCTCCTGTGTGTGAGGTCACGATGATGCATCACGGAGTCGGCCTCGACCGCTTCAACGCCCTCCCCCGCCGTCGCGCGATTCATGCCCTGTACGAATGCTGCTGCAATGTCACCTGGGCGCAGAAGATCGCCGACGGCCGCCCCTACCCGGGCCACGCCGCGTTGCAGACCGCGGCCGCGGCGGAACTGCGCGCCATGTCCGCCGTCGATCTGGAACGGGTCTTCGATTCCTGTGCGCACCAGCCGGTTTCGGAGCGCACCGTCGACGAGCTGGCCCCGATCGTGTCGGCCCGCCTGACCACGATGCTGGGCCCCGAGGAGGGCTACCCCGACTACTGATCCCCCCGCACATCCACCGCAATCGCTCTACCCTGGTTGGCATGCGCAGGTCCCTGCCACCGGTCGCGTCGAAGGTTTCCGACACCTTGATCGCGCGCGGCCATCACGGGGTGATCATCACCCAGCCCACACCCACCCCCACCGCGCGCGATGCGGCCGACGCGGTCGGCGTCACCGTCGGGGCCATCACCAAATCCCTGGTGTTCCTGCTCGACGACGACCCCGTGCTGCTGCTCGTCTCCGGCGCGCACCAGGTGCATCTGGCGCGCACCGGGCAACGCCTGGAGGGCACGCTCAGCCGGGCGCCCGCGGCCATGGTCCAGGAGGTGACCGGACAGCCCATCGGCGGCGTCGCCCCGCTCGGGCACCCCACCAACCTGCCCACCTTCGTCGACAACGCGCTGGCCCAGTACCGGGAGCTGTGGGCGGCGGGCGGGCACCCGAACACCCTGTTCCGCACGACCTTCGGCGAGCTGGTCCGGATCACCGCGGGCCTGGCCATCGACGTGGACTGACCGCCGTCGACGGGGTTTTCCAACAGCGTGGAATACCGGGGCCCGCGACCACGTAGGTTCTTGACGTGACCGATTCTCCGACGCCCGGCGCCGAGCTACACGTGCCCGACGACCTGAGCGGCATCACCGCGCAGCAATACCGTGCCGCCATGCGGCACTATCCGGCGGGCGTCACCATCGTCACGCTGAACTCCGCGCAGGGTCCGGTCGGTTTCACCGCGACCTCGTTCGCCTCGCTCTCCGCGCAGCCGCCGCTCATCTCGTTCAATATCGCCGAGACCTCCTCCAGCATCGAGGCCATGCTCGGGGCCGAATCGGTGGTGGTGCACTTCCTCGGCGAGCATCAGAAGCATCTGGCGCAGCGGTTCAGCCGGTCCGCCGAGGAGCGCTTCACCGACAAGTCCTTGTGGGCCACGCTCGGCTCCGGCGAACCGGTCCTGCACGGCACCCCGATCTGGGTGCGCGCGACCGTGCACCAGCTGATCCCGATCGGCGATCACACACTGGTGATCGGACTGGTCACACAGGTGCACGACAACACCGAGAGCTCGCCCGCGGCCGGCCCGCTGGTGTACTACAACGGCGCGTATCACCGCGCCGAGATCGCCGACTGACCTCAGGCCGCCGAGGCCGCGGTGCCGATGCCCAGCGCCGCCAGGATCGCCGCGCTCGCCTGTTCCAGCCGGGCCCGGATCCGCGGCCGCTGCAACAGCGTGACCGCGCGGGCGGCGGCCACCGCGAGCAGGATCATCTCGACGGCCGCGATGCTGGATTCGATGGCGCCGAGAGTGAGCGTGTTCAGGAAGGTCACCTCGGTCAGGAACTGCGGCAGCACCGCGAGGTAGAACAAACCCACCTTCGGGTTGAAAACACAGGACAGCAATCCGGCAGCGAACGCCGAGCGCATCGACGCGGGCGTGCCCTGCGCGACCGCGGCCTGGGGCTCGGCCTCCGCGTTCCGCGCCCGCCGCTGCTCGACCAGCGCCCGAATCCCCAGGTACAGCAGGTAGATTCCGCCGATCACCTTCAGCGTGCGATACGCCGTGGCCGACTGTTCCAGCAGCGCCGCCACCCCGGCCGCCACCACCGTCGCCCAGACGATCCCGCCGAACGCCGAGCCCACCGCCGCCGCGATCCCGGGTCGCGGTCCGGCCATCGAGAATCGCAGCACCAGAAAGGTATCGGGGCCCGGCGTGAGCGCCAGCAGCACGCACAACCCGGCGAAACTCAACAGCAGCGGAAGACTCATGCCCTCCATGGCAACCCAGGACAGCACCGGGACGCAAGCCCGACCGGCATGAACTCCGCCACCGCTGACTTGCCCCCGACGAGCAGGTCAGCGACCCATCGGGCCACGCCCGGGTAACCCAACGCGACAACCGATCTCGTGAGGCGCGGGTAATTCACCGGGTACGTCCACAACTGTTTCGGGTCCGAACCGCCGGCACGGGTTGCCAATTCCGACGGCTCTCGGCCGCCCGCTAGTTACGCGGGGCGGAAGAGTACTCCGCACCCAGCTCACGGAACAGGTCGGTGTTCATCGTGAACGCCAGTCGCGCCTCGTCGAGCACGCGATCGACTTCGGGACCTTCGAGGGGAAGCTGGTCCAGGGCCTCGCGGTACTCGCGCTTGAACGCGGCCGGATTGGTGATCTCGTCGAAGACGTAGAAGCGCACGCCGTCGCCCTTCTTGGGCAGGTCCCACAGCTTCTCGGCGGTGCCGCGGATGACCTGGCCGCCGGAGAGATCACCCAGGTAGCGGGTGTAGTGGTGGACGACGTACCCGGCCGGCCACTCCTGCGCGCACTCCTCGATGCGGGCGGCGTAGGCGGCGGTCGAGGGCAGCGGCTGCAGTTCATCGCGCCAGTTCGCGCCGCCGAGGTGGGCCAGATCGGTCTCGAGCGCGGCCAGACGCGCCAGTTCCGGCTTCACGAACGGACCCGCGACGGAGTCGGACGCCAGTGTGGCGGAATGCTTTTCGAGGGCCTCGTAGACGAACCAGAGCTGTCCGGTGTAGCGGAGGAAGGCCTCGACGCCGAGCTGACCGGTGAGCAGGTCACGCATGAACGTGGAGTGCTCGGCCTCGCTGTGCTGCTGCTCGGTCGCGGTGCGAATGAGCGTCGAGAACGGGGCGGCGGTGTCCGTGTCCAACATGGTCGGGCTCCTCGTGGTCAACTCCGGGGGCACCACACTTTGGCTACCCTAACTTCCTCATCGACCCTACGCCCCAGCAACGATCGCGCGATTCGAACTTTGCGGCCCACCCACTCCAACTTTCGGATGATTTTTCCGCCCCGCCGGTGCCGTTGGTCACACCGCGTCACCATCGCGCCGAGGGTTGACAAGCCCGCGAAGCGTCTGCCAGTCTCTGCAATCAGGTCATGAGTACCAGCGCTAAGCCCCGGCTAGCTGGTCGGCAACCCTCCACCGCGGCGGGGTGCTCCGGGTGACGACCGGGCCGTCGCCCGACCGGGCACGGCAAGCGCGGACTCACGATCGATTCCTGTCTTCCGATCGCGTGGTCCCCTGAATCCGATGGGATTTGTGATGACCGCTTTCGCCGACCAGACCTGTGCTCCCCTCGCCACCGTGTCCGGCTGTGACCTCCGGGTTCCGCTGGTCCAGGGCGGGACCACCGGCTACGCCAACTTCGACTACGCCGCCAGCGCCCCCGCGTTGCGGCAGGTCACCGACCGGGTCGCCGACCTGCTGCCGTTCTACGCCAGCGTCCACCGCGGCGCCGGATACGCCTCCCGCGTCTCCACCGACTGCTACGAGTCGGCCCGCGGCTCGGTCGCCCGCTTCCTCAACGCCGCCGACGACCAGGTGGTGGTGTTCACCCGCAACACCACCGACTCGCTGAATCTGCTGGCCGCGTGCGTGCCCGGTGACACCGTGGTGCTGGATGTCGAACACCACGCCAACTTCCTGCCCTGGACCCGGCACGGCCGCCGCGTGGTGCCGGTCGCCGACACCATCGAGGAGACCATTCAGCGGCTGGTCGCGGAACTGTGCTCGAAACCCGCTGCGCTGCTGGCGGTTACCGGCGCCTCCAATGTGACCGGCGAACTGCTGCCGCTGGAACGGCTGGCCTGGATCGCACACCAGTGCGGGACCCGCATCCTGGTCGACGCCGCCCAGCTGGCCCCGCACCGACGGATCGACCTGCGCACCACCGGCATCGACTACTTGGCCTTCTCCGGGCACAAGGCGTACGCGCCGTTCGGCGCGGGCGTCCTGGTCGGCCGCCGGGACTGGCTCGACGCCGCGGAGCCGTATCTGGCGGGCGGCGGCGCGGTGCGTTCGGTCGCCGCCGACCGCGTGGAGTGGGCGAGCGCGCCGCAGCGCCACGAGGCCGGTTCCCCGAACGTGCTCGGGGTGGCCGCCCTGGCCGCCGCCTGCGACGCGATCGCCGACCTGGACGAGACCACCGTCGTCGAGCATGAGCAGTACCTCACCCACCGGCTGCGCTACGGGCTGAAAACCGTTCCGGGCGTGAACTTCCTGCGGGTGTGGCGCGACAGCACCGACGCCGTCGGCATCGTCGCCTTCACGGTCGACGGTTTCGAGCCCGGCCAGGTGGCCGCGTATCTCTCCGCCGAGCATGGGATCGGGGTGCGCGACGGACGGTTCTGCGCGCACCCGCTGCTGTCGCGGCTCGGGGTGGACGCGGCGCTGCGCGCCAGCATCGGACTCGGCACCACCGCCGCCGACGTGGACCGCCTCATCGACGCGATCGCCACCCTGGTCGAGCATGGTCCGAGCTGGGATTACGCCCGCACCGACGGCCACTGGAACCCGGTCCCGGAAACCCGGCCCTTCGGCGGTTCGGCGGACGGCGGAGCGCCCTGCGGATTCTGAATCGCGGGAGCGGGTCAGGGCACCATGTAGCGAGCCGCGAGCTCCTCGACAAACGGATCGTCCTCGCTGACGGCTTCGAGCCGGTCCAGATCGTTCTGGACCCACACCTGCCGGGTGTCCTGCAGCTCCGGATCGGGCGGTCCGTCCTCTTCGAGCTGGCGGAGCAGCTTGTTCCGCACCCGTTCCTTCAGCGATTCGCTCATATCAAGAGCATCCTCCGCCTCAGATGGGTGCGATCCAGGTACCCCACGGCGTGTTCCGCACGACCGTGAACACGACGAGGAAGGCCACCGCGATCCACAGCGCCGACCTGGGCAGAATCCGCGGTAGTCGCGGCGGCGTCGCCCGGCCCCGCCAAGCGCGCACCAGCCAGGTGCCCCACCAGGCGAGGAAGCCGAGCGTCAACGGCAGCAGCAGCACATTGCTGTGGATGGCGTCGAGGAACCGGCCATCGGTCAGATTGTGCAGGCCGCGCAGGCCGCCGCAGCCGGGACACCAGTACCCGGTCAGTTCGTAGAACGGGCAGAACCCGTAGGCCCCCTGCACGTGCGGGTCCCGGAAGTGCAGCAGCGCCAAGCCGCCGGCCACGGCCGCACCGCTCAGCAGCGGGAGTCCGACGCCGAGCCGTCGCGGGCGCGTAGGCCCTGGTTCGGCTCCCGCCGTCGGTACTGCTGCCGTGGTGTCCACGAGAATCAACGGTAGCCGGGCCACCGCCCACCTGCCAGGTCGCGGCGAACTTCGCACCCCGGTCGCGCGGGTTCACACCCGATTGCGTTGCGGCCTCAGCGGATCGGGGCGCGTTCCACGACCGGGGCGGTGAGCACGCCCGCGAGCATGTCCACGATTTCTCCCCAGGCATCCACATCCCCCGCGGCGACCTTGCCCGCCTCGACCGCGCGTTCGTGATCGGCCAGTAGCGCGAACAGTACGGTCGGCAACGCGCGCAACCGCCGCAGCCGCAAGCGTTTCGGCAGGTCGGCGAGTTCCCGATCGAGCTGCTGCATGATCACGCGCACCGAGGTGCGCTGGGCGGAGGCCAGATTCGCGGCGTCGGTGACGGCTCGATGGGTGTGGATCTGTTCCAGGAAGCGGGCGTAATGGTGGATCCCGTGCCGGTCCCCCAGTTCGAGCATGGGGATGACCAGTGCTTCGAGCAGGTCGTGGACGCTGGTCACGCCGGTCCCGGCCTGTTCGGCCAGCAGTTCCAGCCGCCGGATCTCCAGGGTGGCGAGCCGGTGTTCGACCACAGCCTCGATGAGCCCGTCGCGGGAGCCGAAGTGGTATTGGACCGCGGAGTTGTTGCGCTGTTCGGCGACCGCGGCGATATCGCGCAGCGGCACCGCCGGCCCGCGCTCGGCGATCAGCTGTTCCGCCGCCAGGATGATGCGCTCGCGCGCCCCCGTGACTGTCATTCGAGTACCGCCACCCTCCTTGTGCACAGCCTGCACTGTAGCCTTTCACCTGGGGATAAAGAACTTCTCCTTGACGGTTAAGAACTAATGCTTAAAAGTGTCGAGTGACTGTCGTCACCCTCGAAGGACTGATTTAGCGATGATCCTGGACACCTTCCGACTGGACGGCCGCGTCGCCGTCGTGACCGGCGCGGGCCGCGGCATCGGCGCCGCCACCGCTCTCGCGCTCGCCGAAGCCGGTGCGGACGTGGCCATTTCGGCCCGCACCGCCGCCCAGCTCGACGAGGTCGCCGGCAAGATCCGCGCGCTGGGCCGCCGTTGCGTCACCGTCCCCGCGGACCTGTCGGACCTCTCGGCCGTGACCGCGCTGGCCGAGACCGCCGCCGCCGAGCTGGGCGGCATCGACATCGTGGTCAACAATGTCGGCGGCACCATGCCCAACACCTTCCTCACCAGCACCCCCGAGTTCCTGGAGGAGGCGTTCCGGTTCAACGTGTCGACCGCGCACGCCCTCACCCAGGCCGCGGTGCCGTACATGCTGAAGAGCGGCGGCGGCTCGGTCGTGAACATCTCCTCGCGCATGGGCATCAGCGCGGGCCGCGGCTTCCTGGCCTACGGCACCGCCAAGGCCGCGCTCGCGCACTGGACCAAGCTGGCCGCCGCCGACCTGTCCCCGCGCATCCGGGTGAACGCCATCGCGGTCGGCTCGGTGCTCACCTCGGCGCTGGAAGTCGTTGCGCAGCAGCCGGAGATCAAGCAGCAGATGGAGGACGCCACCCCGCTGCATCGCCTCGGCGAACCGTGGGAGATCGCCGCCGCCATCGTCTACCTGAGCTCCCGTGCGGGCGGCTACATCACCGGCAAGGTGCTCGAGGTGGACGGCGGCATCGACGCCCCCAACCTGGCCCTCCCCATTCCCGACCTGTAATCCGCCGCGCCCCAGGAGTTTTCCATGACCTACCGCGTAGTCCAGTGGAGCACAGGCAATGTCGGCCGCCGCGCCCTGCGCTCCATCATCAACCGCCCCGAACTCGAACTGGTCGGAGTCTGGGTGTCCAGCGCCGAGAAGGCCGGCAAGGATGCCGGCGAACTCGCCGGTCTCGACCGCGAGACCGGTGTCCTGGCCACCCGGGACGCCGAGGCCCTGCTGGCCCTGAAGCCCGACTGCATCGTCCACACCGCCATGGCCGACGACCGCCTGATGGAGGCCGTCGAGGACCTGAAGACCTTCCTCCGAGCCGGCATCAATGTCGTCTCCAGCAGTCCCGTCTTCCTCCAATTCCCTTACGGCACCCTCCCCGACGAGGCCATCGCCCCCATCGTCGAGGCCGCGGAGGAGGGCGGCGCGTCCCTGTGGGTCAACGGCATCGACCCCGGCTGGGCCAACGACTGGCTGCCGCTGCTCCTGTCCAGCGGCTCCGAACGCATCGACCGGGTCATCTGCTCGGAGATCATGGACTATTCGACCTACGACAACCCGAAGGTCGTCTTCGACATCATGGGCTTCGGCAGCAAGCTCGACGACCTCCCTCTGCTCCTGCAGCCCGGCATTCTCACCCTCGCCTGGGGCAGCGTCATCCGTCAGCTCGCCGCCGCCCTCGATATCGAACTCGACTCGGTGACACAGCATTTCGAGCGCCTCCCCGCGACGGAACCGATCCGCATCGGCGCCCACACCATCGAGGAAGGGACCGCCGCGGCCCTCCGCTTCCAGATCCACGGCATCCGCGACGGCCGCGAAATCCTCACCCTCGAACACGTCACCCGCCTCCACCCCGACCTGGCCCCCGACTGGCCCCAACCAGCCGGATCGGGTTGCTACCGAGTGGAAATCAAGGGCGAACCCGACTACCTGCTCGACCTCCAGCTCTACAGCAACGGCGACCACGCCGAAGCCGGAGTGGTCGGCACCGCCGCCCGCCTGGTCAGCACCATCCCCGCCGTAGTCCAAGCCCGCCCCGGCCTCCTGACAGCCATGGACCTCCCCCTGACCACCGGCCGCGGCCTGGTCTCCTGACCCACCAACGACACGGTGAGGGCCACGATGGTCCTCACCTTTGTCGTTTGAGCCGCCCGGGGGAATGACCCCCGATCCTTCATAACGGCAGGTCACGACTGCGCCACACGCTTCAGCGCCGTTGATCACCTGAGTAGGATTCTGATCAGGGCGATCGCAGATGGGGGTATCTCCTGGACGGCGCCCCTGGACATATGCCCCCGGATGGTCACGACGACGTAGTAGTTGCCCGAACGAGATGTGCGAGGTGACGAGATCGATCAGTCGCAGTAGTCGGCACCGAGTCCGCCGGAAAGGCAATGATCATGACCAACGAGACTTACCGAAATGTCACACGTCAGCTGTTCACCCCGTTCGTGCTGGCAGGGGTGGTGATGGCGTTTCCCGCGACAGCGGCGGTTCCAGCCGTGGCCGCGTCTGATGCGGTGTCCGGCGTCGTGCAGGTCGATCGGGCTGGGGGGTGGTCCGGTAATCTCGCCGAGCCGGTTCCGCCACCTCCGCCCGTCCCGCCCCATGGCTGCGACAACGAAAACTGCGGGGAGAGCGACGGGGGCGAGAAGACCTGCACCGATCCCAGCGAGACCGGGAACGGCTGCACCGACAACGGCGAACACGGCGGGACCGGAGGTGGACCAGGCGTTGCCGAAGCCCGCGGAATCCACGACGCCACGAGCACGCCCCTGGTGATCGGGAAGTAGTGGCGGATGATCCCGAAACGACAACAGGTGGAGAGCGACGATCGCTCTCCACCTGCTTGTTTGGAGCCGCCTGGGGGAATCGAACCCCCGACCTTTTCATTACGAGTGAAGCGCTCTACCGACTGAGCTAAGGCGGCGTGCCTTCCGGCGCTGCGAGTCTATCGTCTCGTGCCCGAATCGCGAAAACGTGTGTTCACGGTGACCAACCACACTCGGCGGTCAGGCGGAACGGGCTGCCATCAGGGCGGCGACCATGGCGGCGAGGGCGAAGCGGGGCTTCACGTTGGTTTCGAGGGCCTCGCGGCAGTCGAGGACCGCCTGGATGGAGAGGAGCAGACCTTCGGGGCGGACGTCGGTGGCCAGTTCGCGGATCTGGTCGGCCATATCGGGGTGGGTGAGGGTGACGCCGGACGAAGAATCGGCGGCGGCCGCGCCGAAACGGACGGCCAGGGCGTCGCGGTAGAGGCCCGCCACATCGATCAGGGACCGGTCCAAGGCGTCGCGGCCGGTGCGGGTGGCGCGTGATTTCTGGCGCTTTTCCAGGTCTTTCAATGCTCCCGCGGACCCCCGGGTCGCCGAGGCGGTGCCCTTGCCGGTGCCGCCCGCGCCCAGCGCGGTGGCCAGGGCGTCGCGTTCCTTCTCATCGCGGTCGGCGCTGACCAGCTTGGCCTCGTCGTCGGCGGACTTCACCAGCTCATCGGCGGCCGCATAGGCCTGAGCGGGGCGAGCGGTCGCCGCGACCAGGGCCAGGGCCCGGCGACGACGCGCACGGGCGTCGTCATCGGTGGCCAGCCGGCGGGCGCGACCGACGTGGCCGCCGCTCACCGAGGCCGCCCAACCGGCGACCTTGTCGTCCAACCCGTCCCGCTCACGCAGCACCCGGGCGATCGATTCCACCGACGGCGTCGCCAAATGCACGTGGCGGCAGCGGGATCGCAGCGTCACCGAGATGTCCTCCGGATCCACCGACGGCGCGCAGAGCAGGAAGACCGTTCGGGCCGGCGGCTCCTCGACCACCTTCAGCAGCACATTGCCCGCCGCCTCGGTCAGCCGGTCCGCATCCTCCACCACCACGACCTGCCAGCGGCCGGTACTCGGCCGCCGCGACGCCACCTGCACGATCTCGCGCATCTCCTTGGTGCCGATGCTCAAACCCTCCGGCACCACCCGGCGCACATCGCCGTGGGTGCCGGCCATGGTGGTGGTGCAGGCGTGGCAGCGGCCGCAGCCGGGCGTCCCCTCGTCCGTGCACTGCAGAGCGGCCGCGAAACACAGCGCCGCCACCGACCGCCCCGAACCGGGCGGACCGGTGAACAACCAGGAATGCGTCATGGCCGACGACGATCCGGCCCCACCCCGCGCCGCCACCGCCGCAGCCGTCAACTCGGACTCGACCGCACCCTGGCCGACCAGCCGATCGAAGACACCCGCCACGCCGACCACCTTAGCGGCCACCTCCGACAGCGCCGCCGAGTGTCAGTTCGCGCGCTGATATGTCGTGTTCGCGCCGTCCAGCGCCTCGCGGATGATGTCCGCGTGACCGGAATGGTGCGCGATCTCCCGCAGGATGTGCAGCAGGATGTAGCGCACGGTCAGCCACTCCCGCTCCGGCGCCCACGGGGCGGTCGGCGTCGGCACCGAATCCTCGAGGTTCGGTAGTTCGCGGATCAGCTTCGCGGTGTGCTCGGCCACCGCCTCCCACTCGGCGAGCAACCCCGCGACCGTCTGGTCCGCGTCCAGCCGGTACTCGGAATCCATTCGGGAGATGTCGAATTCGGAGTTCGGGTCCCGCTCGGCCAGGATGGTGGTCCAGTGCCGCTCGACATTCACGCAATGACTGAGCAGCCCGCCGAGGGTGAGTTCACTGATCGTGCTGCGCTGACGCGCCTGCTCGTCGTCGATTCCCCGGACAGTGATCCGGAACAGGTCCCGCTGGCTCGCGAGAACCTTGATCAGCTCTTCCCGCTCGTGGTCGACCATCATCGAATGCCCTTCCGCTGGTGCGTGTTCAGAACAGCACGCTACGGCAGGGCATCGACAATCGTCAGGATTGCGCCGACGCGGCGCTCTTCGTCGCGGCCTTCTTGACCGGGGCCTTCTTCGCCGCCGCGGCCTTCTTGGTGGTGACGCCGTCGGCCGTCTTGGCCGCCGCCTTCTTCGCCGCCGCCTTCTTGACCACGGTCTTGGCCACCGCCGTCTTCTTGGCCGGGGTCTTCTTCGCCGCCGCCTTCTTGGCCGTCTTCTTCGCGGCCTTCTTGACCGGGCCGCGGGCCCGCCGGTCCGCCAGCAGCTCCGAAGCCCGGGCGTCGGTGATGGATTCGACCTCGTCGCCCTTGCGCAGGCTGGCATTGGTCTCGCCGTCGGTGACGTACGGGCCGAAACGCCCGTCCTTGATCACCATCGGCTTCTCCGACACCGGGTCGACGCCCAGTTCCCGCAGCGGCGGCGCGCTCGCCGCCTGCCCGCCGCGCCGCTTGGGCTCGGCGTAGATCTTGAGCGCCTCCTCGAGGGTCACCGTGAAGATCTGGTCCTCACTGGTGAGCGACCGCGAATCGGTGCCCTTCTTCAGATACGGCCCGTAACGACCGTTCTGCGAGGTGATCTCGTCCCCGGAAGCCGGGTCGACACCGACTACGCGCGGCAGCGACAGCAGCCGCAGCGCCTCGTCCAGCGTCACCGTCTCCACGCTCATGGACTTGAACAGCGAGCCGGTGCGCGGCTTCGGCTTGTCGGCCGCCTTCTTGGTCTTCTTCGCGCCGGTGTCGGCTTCCTCGACCGGCTCGGGCAGGACCTCGGTGACGTACGGGCCGAAACGTCCTTCCTTGGCGACGATTTCGTGTCCCGACTCCGGATCCACACCCAGCGAGCGACCCTCCTGCGGCGTCGCGAACAGCTTCTCCGCGACCTCCGGGGTCAGCTCGTCCGGCGGCAGATCGTCAGGCAGGTTGGCGCGCTGCGAGACCGGATCCCCGTCCGGGTCATCGGGATTGACGACCATGCGCTCCAGGTACGGCCCGAACTTGCCGACCCGGACCACCACATCGCGGCCCTCCTCGTCGGCGAAGAGCTTGATGGAGTTGACTTCTCGCGCGTCGATGCCGTCGAGCCGTTCGCCCACCATCTTTTTCAGGCCACCCTCGCGCGCGACCGAACCCTGCGCGCCGTGATCGCCACCGAAATAGAAGGAGGACAACCAGTTTCCGCGCTGCTCGCGGCCGCCGGCGATGGCGTCGAGGTCATCTTCCATGGCCGCGGTGAAGTCGAAGTCCACCAGCCGCCCGAAGTGTTCCTCCAGCAGCCCGATCACCGCGAACGCCACCCACGACGGCACCAGCGCGCTACCGCGCTTGTACACGTAACCGCGGTCGAGAATGGTCTTGATGATCGAGGAGTAGGTGGACGGACGGCCGATGCCGAGGTCTTCCAGCGCCTTGATCAGCGAGGCTTCGGTGAATCGCGCGGGCGGATTGGTGGTGTGCCCGTCCGGCAGCAGCTCGATGGCGGTGACGCCCTGGCCCTCGGTCAGCGCGGGCAGCCGCGATTCGGCGTCATCGGACTGGCCGCCCGCCTCCTCGTCGACACTCTCCACGTACGCCTTGAGGAAGCCCGCGAAGGTGATGGTCCGGCCCGACGCCGAGAACACGCACTCCTCACCGGAATTCGCGACACCGGTGATGCGGACGGTCAGCGTGGTGCCGCGCGCGTCCTGCATCTGCGACGCCACGGTGCGCTGCCAGATCAGCTCGTACAAACGGAATTCGTCGTTGTCGACCTTGTTGTGCAACTGGCCCGGCGTGGCGAAGGTGTCACCCGCGGGACGAATCGCCTCGTGCGCTTCCTGCGCGTTCTTGACCTTGCGCGTGTACTGCCGGGGCGTGGGGCTCACGTACTCCGCGCCGTACAACTGGGTGGCCTGCGACCGGGCCGCCTGAATCGCCGACTCCGACAACGTCGTCGAGTCGGTACGCATATAGGTGATGTAACCGTTCTCGTACAACCGCTGCGCCACCCGCATGGTGCGCTCGGAGGTGAAACGCAGCTTGCGTGCCGCCTCCTGCTGCAGCGTCGAGGTCATGAACGGCGCGTACGGCTTTCGCGTGTACGGCTTGGACTCCACCGAGGTGACAGAGAGATTCACGCCGTGCAGCGACTCGGCCAGATGCTGGGCGGCCGCCGCGTTCAGCACCCGAACGGTCGGTGCGTCGGCCTGCGACTTCAGCTGCCCGTCGGCGCCGAAATCTCGACCGGTCGCGACCCTCAGACCGTCGACGCTGACCAGGCGCGCGCCGAAGACCCGCGGATTCCCGCCGTCCTCCTTGCCGCCGGCGTCCAGCTTGGCCGCGATGTCCCAGTACTCCGCGGACCGGAACGCCATGCGCTCCCGCTCGCGCTGCACGATGACTCGGGTCGCCACCGACTGCACGCGGCCCGCCGACAAACGCGGCATGACCTTCTTCCACAGCACCGGCGACACTTCATAGCCGTAGAGCCGGTCCAGGATGCGCCGCGTCTCCTGCGCGTCGACCAGATCCTGGTCCAGTTCCCGGGTGTCGGCGGCGGCCGCGCGGATCGCGGGCTCGGTGATCTCGTGGAACACCATGCGCCGGACCGGCACCTTGGGCTTGAGGGTTTCGAGCAGATGCCAGGCGATGGCCTCGCCCTCGCGGTCGGGGTCGGTGGCGAGGTAGAGCTCGTCGGCGTCGGCCAGCAGGCTCTTCAGCTCGCTGACCTTCCCTTTCTTTTCGGGGCTGACAACATAGATGGGCTCGAAATCATGATCGACGTCGACGCCGAGCCGCGCCCACTGTTGTCCTTTGTATTTGGCGGGCACATCCGCCGCACCACGCGGCAGGTCCCGAATGTGGCCGACCGACGCCTCCACCACATAACCGCGGCCCAGATACGGGGCGATCTTCTTGGCCTTCGTCGGCGACTCGACGATCACGAGACGACGCAGGGAACGGCCCTGGTCGGGCGCTGCCTCGGGGTTCGGCGCTGCACCGCGGTCTCGTGTTGCCACCGGCGAACACACCTTTCGTCTCGATCCGCGCCGGAGCTTGGTGTACGCGCTCTACGCGGCTGGGGCAAAGCGGCTGCGATGTCCGATATCGCTGCCAGCAACGTTTATACCGTGTTCAAAGGCCGCGGCTGGTGCGCGGCGACGATGTAGCCCCTGATCGTGATCGAGTGTAATGGGTCAAGATATGGGTCGTCCCCCACCGCCGGGGGCGATGGGGGACGGAACCTTAGGGGTTGGCTCGCTCAGAGCGCGCGAACACCGGTGGCCTGCGGGCCCTTGGTGCCCTGACCAACCTCGAACTCGACCTTCTGGTTCTCCTCGAGGGTGCGGAAGCCCGACCCCTGGATCTCGGAGTAGTGGACGAAGACGTCAGCTGAGCCGTCCTCGGGCGCGATGAAGCCGAACCCCTTCTCCGCGTTGAACCACTTCACAGTTCCCTGTGCCATTCTGTTCCTTCTCTTTCCATACCGGAACGGCGGACAACTGGGTTCATCCACCGGGTCCGTTGAGACCGCTGTACTCTGTTCCCCCTGCAGGAAAGCACCTAGTACACCGTTCGCAACATCGATCCTGCTGATGGTTTGGACTTTAGATCCGTTCCCTCGAACACAGAAGCTTGCGACCAGGGACCAGTGAACCATGTCTTCGGGCAATTCAACAGCGGAGTTACCCACAATTTGCAAAAAAGTTGATCTTGCGAATGCGCAGGTGAGGGGCATAATGCCCAAATCCGTACTTGAAGTTGGTTTGCTTCCGGATAACAGAGCGAGCATCTGGCAAACAGGGTGTGAGGCAGGTCGCTACCCTGTAGTGAAATGGCAGGTAGAGCGGCGGACGCACACACGTTTCGCACCCCTTCGGCGTGTCGCGATGGCGCTTCGATGATTGATCGAGATCCAGCGCCGCGATCCGGAGATGCGAGCGACATCAGCTACGGGAGATCGTTGCTGAATCGTGTCCTAAACGGCCCTGTTTCAGGTGACCCCCGACTCACTCATGTTCGCGAGCTACCACCGCGCGCGGCGCAGGTCACGAAATGGCCCGAATGGATATCTCCCGACGTCATCACCGCAGTTCAGGCGGCCGGGGTCACGGAGCCGTGGAGTCACCAGAGCCGGGCCGCGGACCTCGCCGCGGCGGGCCGGCACGTAGTGGTGTCGACCGGAACGGCGTCTGGAAAGTCGCTGGCGTATCAGCTGCCGGTGCTGACCGCGCTGCAGGAGGATCCGCGGGCCACCGCGTTGTATCTCGCGCCGACCAAAGCGCTGGGAGCCGACCAGCTACGCATGGTCAATGAGCTGACCAGCGAAGATCCGCTGCGGAGCATCCATCCCGCACCCTACGACGGCGACACGCCGGCGGAGATCCGGCAGTGGGTGCGGGCGCACGCGCGCTGGGTCTTCACGAATCCGGACATGCTGCATGTCGGCATGTTGCGGTCGCATCAGCGGTGGGCGCGGCTGTTTCGCCAGCTCAGGTACATCGTCGTCGACGAATGCCATATCTACCGCGGGGTTTTCGGGTCGCACGTGGCGCTGGTGCTGCGCCGACTCCGGCGACTCGCCGAGCGGTACGGGGCCGATCCGGTCTTCGTGCTGTGCTCCGCGACGGCCGCCGACCCCGCCGCCACCGCCGAGAAACTCATCGGGGCACCGTGTGTCGCGGTCACCGAGGACGGGTCGCCACAGGGCGCGCGGACCGTGGCGCTGTGGGAGCCGCCGCTCGTCGGCAGCGGCGTGACCGGGGAAAACGGTGCGGCGCTGCGGCGTTCGGCGGGAGCGGAAGCGGCCACCGTGATGGCCGACCTGGTCGCCGAGGGCGCCCGCACCCTGACCTTCGTGCGGTCCCGGCGCGGCGCGGAACTCATCGCCATGGACACCCGGCGGCTGCTCGCTGATGTGGATGCGGGACTGCCCAGGCGTGTCGCGGCCTATCGGGCCGGATATCTGGCCGAGGACCGGCGCGCCCTGGAAGCGGCCCTGTCGGAGGGCACACTGCTGGGGGCCGCCACCACGAATGCCCTGGAACTGGGCGTGGACATCGCCGGACTGGACGCCGTCGTGGTGGCGGGATATCCGGGGACGGTCGCCTCGTTCTGGCAGCAGGCCGGGCGCGCCGGACGCCGCACACAGGGGTCGTTGGTGCTGCTCATCGCCCGTGACGACCCGCTGGACACCTACCTCGTGCACCACCCGGAAGCGCTGCTCGGGCGGCCGCTGGAAGCGACCATCACCGACCCGCACAATCCGTACGTGCTCGGGCCGCACCTGCTGTGCGCCGCGCTGGAACAGCCGCTCAGCGATGCCGAAGTGCACGCCTTCGAAGCCTGGGAACTGCTCTCCGACCTGGCCGAACAGGGTCTGATCCGGCGGCGGGCGGGCGTGGCGCGGGACGGGTCGGCGCGCTGGTTCGTGACGGCCGACGCGCACCCGCACGACGCGGTGGACGTGCGCGGCGGCATCGGCACCGCGATCGCGGTGGTGGACGTCGAATCGGGGCGCATGCTGGGCACCACCGACGCCGGACGCGCCCCCGCGACCCTGCACCCGGGCGCGGTGCACCTGCATCAGGGCGAGAGCTACGTGGTCGACGAGCTGGACCTGGACGAGGGTGTCGCCCTGGTCCGCGCCGACACGCCGGGGTGGAGCACCAGCGCGCGGGCGGTCACCACGCTGGAGATCGAGGCGGTCACCGAGGAACGGCGGTACGGCTCGGTCACCACGGGTTTGGCCCAGGTGCTGGTCACCCGGCAGGTCGTCGCCTACCTGCGCAGACTGCCCAGCGGCGAGGTGCTGGACCTGATCCCGCTGGACATGCCCGCCCAGGCCCTGCCCACCCGGGCGGTGTACTACACCGTCACGCCGGACCTGCTGGCCCGGGCCGGGATCGACGCGCGACACGCCGCGGGCGCGCTGCACGCGGCCGAACACGCCGCCATCGGCATGCTGCCGCTGGTCGCGACCTGCGATCGGTGGGACATCGGCGGAGTGTCGACGGCCGAACATGCCGACACCGGCCTGCCGACAGTATTCGTCTACGACGGACATCCCGGCGGGGCCGGATTCGCCGAACGTGGGTTCCTGCGACTACGCCACTGGCTGACCGCCACGCTGGGCGTGATCGACTCCTGCGGCTGCGCCGCCGGGTGCCCGTCCTGTGTGCAGTCACCCAAGTGCGGGAACGGCAACAATCCCCTGGACAAGGCCGGGGCCGCCCGGCTCCTCCGGGCGGTTCTGGCCGATCTCGGCGAAGGTGACGACGGCACTACCGAACCGTGACGCCGCCGTCGCCGCGGTGAGACCGGAGCGCCATCCGACCAACCGGTCGGCGTCGTCAACTGGCAGATATCGGGCCGAATCCGGATGCTGGAGGGTGGCGACGACACGCCGAGGCCTCGAGTCGATTAAAAAGGGATGCGATCCTGTTAACTGAGGGGTTGCTCCACTCGAATATGTCACCCGTGGATTTACCTGTGCATTCATTCGAATGAGTCTCGGGCGACGAATTGCAATGCAATCGACACCTCTTCAATTCGGCTTAAGCTTTCATCGAATTTCCGCATTGATCGACCACCGATGTGGCCCGCGCCATCACAATTTTAACCAACCGCTCGGTACGAGATATCCCCTCGCAACCCCAGGTCATCCCCCAAGCCCGCCCGAGCGGCCGCCCGGACATCCCGCTCCCCGAGCGGCCCGAGCGACACCCGCCCGACGACGGTCACCGTCACGTCCCACCCCAGCGCTTCGCACCCGACGGACCGGACACCCATGCGGTCCGCGATCTCGGCGGCCCGGCGACACGCGGCATCCACACCGCCATCCAGGGCACCCGCCGCCGCGAGCGCGCCCAGATCCGCGGCGGCCTGCACCCGATGCCGCGCCGCGACCGCCACCCCGACCTGCGCGACCAGGATCGTCACCGCGAACAGGCCGATCAGCGCCAGGCACGCGGTCACCGTCACCCCGCCCGAATCCCGCCGCGGACGGGTCATGGCGGCTCCCCCGGTTCCCGAGCCGCGACCGCCGCCGCGTGCAGCGTGACCGGGACCAGCGCGGCGTGGGCGCTCACCTCGGCCACCACGAGCTCCCCCTCGGACCGGACGACGATCCGGGCATCGGCCGGCGCCAGCCGCCGGGCGGTCGCGACGCCGGCGTCGGTCTCGCCGCGGGCCGCGAGCCGGGCCGCCTCACGGGCGGCGTCGACACAACGCACCTGCGCCGACACCGCCAGCAGGGCGCCGACACCGAGAATCACCACCGCGACCAGCGTGGCCAGCGCGATCGCCGCCTCAACGGTCGCCATCCCCGCCTCGGCATGATCAGGTGGTGTGGCATACGTCACTTGACGGGAGTCTTCAGGGCTCGGTCGATGATGGCCGTCAGCGCACTCACGATGCTGTTCCCGGTGACCACGGTGTAGAGCACCGCGCCGAAGGCCGCGGCCGCGATGGTGCCGATCGCGTACTCGGCGGTGCTCATGCCGGAGTCGGCGGTCAGGGCGCACAGCAGTCGGGCGCGCAGTTCCCAGCACAGGTGTCGGATGGTCGTTCCCACGGTTTCTCCCTCCCTCGTCGCCGCGCGGCCGTTCCGCGCCGGCACAGTCGTCGGCGGTCACAGCAGACCGCCGTCCAGTACCCGGCCCGCCAGACCCAGTACCACCGGGACGATGCCCAGGCATACGAAGGCGGGCAGGAAGCAGAGGCCGAGCGGGCCGCCGATCAGCACTCCGGCCCGCTCGGCGCGGGCGGCGGCGGCATCCTCGAGCTCCCCGCGGCGGCGTTCCGCCAATTCGGTGACGGCGGTGGCCAATCCGGTTCCCGAGCGCGCCGACCGGCGGGCCATCCGGGCCAGCGCCGCCACCGCGTCGTCGGCGACACCCTCGGTGGCCTGCGCCCAGGCGCTCGCCGGATCCGCGCCCAACACCAGCAGATCCGAGACCCGGGACAGGACCGACGCCAATGGCTCAGGCGATTCGGCGGCCACCGCGGCGGCTGCCTGCGCGGTGGGCAGTCCGGCTCGCAGGCAGGCCGCGAGCAGATCGAGCGCCGAGGCGACGCCCAGCACGTCCGGATCGGCCGGAAAGGCCGATGGCATCGGCGGTTCCGCCGACGTGGAGTCACGCATCCAGCGCAGCCTGCGCATCGCGCCGACCCGGCCCGGCAGGACCAGCAGGGCGAGGGCCGCCAGCACGGCGACAGCGGGGCTCATCGCAGCACCTTGCCCGCGATGGCGTCGGACCACAGCAGACCGGCACAGGTGAGGGCGGAACCCAACGGCAACAAGGCTGTTCCCGCCGGGGACAGGAACAGCACCCGCAGTGGGGCCGCGCCCATCAGCTGCCCCAGGCCGATGCCGAGGACCGGAAGCAGGGCCAAAACCACCGCTGTCGCCCGGGCTCCGGCCAGTGCCGCGGCCGTTCGGTCCCGGAAGCGTTTGCGGCCCAGCAGATCCAGACGCGCGGCCGTCAACAGCTCGGCCAGCGCGAGGCCGTGCCGCTCCGCCACCCGCCAGGCACCGGACACCCGGGACAGTTCCCGTGCCACCACCGAACCGGGGCGGCGCAGGCCCTCCGCACCCGACCCGCCCAGTCGGCTGCGCGCGGCGCTGACCGCGAAAGCCCTGGCCACCTCGCCCTCGGTCTCGACCGCGGCCACCGCGGCCGCCGCACTCGGATGGGCCCCGATGCGCAGTTCACCGATCACCGCCTCCAACCCCTCCAGCAGCTGTGCTGTGGCGGCGATCCGCGACCGCTCACGGCGGGCCCGGCGATAGCGGACCACGAGCGTCGCGGACACCAGCAAGCCGGCCAGCGCAAGTCCCGGACTGGCGAACAGCAGCAGAGGTGCGGCAGCGAACGGAAGTGTGCGAACAATCGAGGTGCGCTGGGCCTTTCGCGCGCCCGCAGGTTGATCGAACAACCTGCGCAACCGCCGTCGGGCGATAGGCGGCGGCAACAAGAAGAGCGCGATCGCGACGCACACCAGCACGGAAACCGGCTGGCCGACGCAGGTCGGCATCAGTTTCCTTCGCTCAGCGAGGTGGGCGACTCTTCCTGTGCCCCAGTCGAATCACCGCTCGTATGGCGACCACATCCAGCGGGCCAGGCCAGCCCGAGACCCGGAAACCGCGACCCATGCACCCCGAATGGATTGCAGCACGGCGCATTACCGACCGGAACCGGGTAGGTCTTCTCCAGGCGGACGCGCGGGACCGCTCCGGGCCCCGGGCACCCGCACGAACCCGAGCGCTCGTCACTCGCGGGAATCATCAGGAGTCCTTTCCTCGAGCAGGGTCAGCAGGGCGGATGCCGCCGGGGCCGGACGATCGTCGGCGGTCCACGCGGGGACGAGCCGCACCCGGCCGCTGTCGGCCGTCACCAGGCCGATCTCGTGAAGCGTGCGGCGGCCGTCGGGATGGCGGTGAACGTGCAGGATCACCTGGATCGCCGCCGCCAGCTGGCTGTGCAGGGCGGCCGCGGGCAGGCCGCCGAGGGCGGCCAACGCCTCCAGGCGGGCCGGGACCTCGCCGGGCGAGTTCGCGTGCACCGTGCCCGCCCCGCCGTCGTGTCCGGTGTTCAGGGCCGTCAGGAGGTCCACCACCTCCGCGCCGCGGACCTCCCCGACGACGATGCGGTCGGGCCGCATGCGGAGCGCCTGGCGGACCAGGTCGCGCATCGTGACCTGGCCCGCGCCTTCGACATTGGCGGGCCGGGCCACCAGGCGGACCACGTGCGGATGCGGCGGCGCGAGCTCGGCCGCGTCCTCGACACAGACGATGCGCTCGGCCGGATCGACCATGGCCAGCAGGCTCGACAGCAGGGTTGTCTTGCCCGATCCGGTCCCGCCCACCACCAGGAACGCGAGCCGAGCGCGAATGATGCGCTCCAGCAGCGACTTCGCGTCGGAGTTCACCGCCCCGGCCGCCGCGAGGGCATCCAGGCCCAGGGTGGCGGGCCGCAGCACCCGCAGGGACAGGCAGGTGCCGCCGTGCGCGATCGGCGAGAGCACCGCGTGCAATCGGACGCCGAACGAATCCCCCTGTGCCGCGCCGATTCCCGGCAGTCGACCGTCCACCCACGGCTGCGCGTCGTCCAGCCTGCGTCCGGCCGCCAGTGCGAGCCGCTGGGCCAGGCGCCGCACCGCCGCTTCGTCCGGGAATCGGATCGACGTGCGTCGCAGCCCCCGCCCGCGATCCACCCACACCGACTCCGGTCCGGTGACCAGCACATCGGCCACCTCGGGATCGTGCAGCAGCGGTTCCAGCACCCCGGCTCCGGTCATCTCGGTCTGCAGCATTCGCAAGGCGCGCAACAGATCCGTGTCGGCCAGCACCCCGCCGGCCTCGGTCCGGATGGCCGCCGCCACGCGAGCCGGATCCGGATCGGCGGCCCCGTCGGCCAGCCGCTCCCGCACGCGCTCCAGCAGTTCGGCCGTCACCAGCTCACTCATCGCGCACCTCCACATCGAACGCGAGCCACCGGCAGCCGGGCCCGGACCCGATACGGCAGTAGGTCAATCGCCCGGCGGTCGATCGCGCGTGCGACAGCGGACCCCCGCCCGCTGCCCGTGAGGTGCGCGCATCCGGCCAGATGCCCACGAGCACCCGCTGCAACCGGCAGCGCCCGCACCCCGGCATCATCGGCCCACCTGCGCTGACGCCTGTGCCCCCGCGTGGGTGCCACGGGCCCGGGCGAGACTCCACCAGAACGGGCCCGGGTGGCGCGCTGCGCGGTCATGGTCGGGTCCACCGGCGAACAAGGCCGTCAGCGCGGACTCGGCGGCGGTGCGGAGCGGACCGCGACGGCGCACTGTGAGGCCACCCCGTTCCAGGCGCTCGGTCAGCCCCGGCTGAGAGGGAACGGCCGACAACAGTGGCAGCGCGAGGGTCTCCGCGATATCGGTGGGCGTGAGGCCGCCGGGGGCCGGTCCGCGGATAATCAAGCGCACATGCGGGTTTCGGGCCTTCAGGTAGGCCGCCGCGGACTCCGCCGCCGCGATCGAACGCAGCCGCGCCGGCGTCACCAGCACCACCAGATCCGCCAGATCGAGAACCTGATCGGTGTGCGGACCATGATCACTGGACAGGTCGGCGACCACCAGATCACCGGCCGCGCGACCGCCCTCCAGGACGGCGCGCACCGCCGCCGGCGCCAGGGGCGAATTCGCCCGACCGCCATCCGCCCACGCGCCGCCCGACGCCGCCGATCCGGAGCCGAGTTCGGTTGCCACTCCGAAGATTCCGGAGCACCCGGTCATCTCGCCGCGATCTATCTCGCAGCCCTCCGCATCGAGTTCCCCTGCGGGAGTGGCTCTTCCACACGAGAGGACCGCCAGCCCGGAGGCGCTGGGCAGGGCCTCGTGCAGCGCCGATGCGGCGACACGGCCGTGTTCGATGGTGAGGTCGGGCCAGCGCAGGCCCGCGTGCTTCTCCAGACCGAGCAGCAGATCGAGGCCGCCGCCGTAGGGCGCGCAGTCGACGAGCAGCGTGCGGTCGCGGAAACGCCCTGCGGCAGTGAGGGCTACGGCGGCGGCGAGCACCGAGGCGCCCGCACCGGCGCCCGCGCCCGCGACCGCGAGGACCGCGCCGTCGCCGGGACGGCGGCCGTCGTGGGCGGCGAAGGCGGCGATCAAGGCGTCGGCCGCGGCCGGCAGGGGAAGGACTTGTTCGGCGCCCGCCGCGGTGGCTGCTTGCCAGTCGAGCAAACTCGGCTCGCCGTCGGTCACCAGGAGGATCCCCGGGCGGCGGGGGTGCCCGGCGGATACGCAGCTATGCGCGGCGGCGGTGTCGAGGATGATGACGGACGCGGCTGTCCAGGGGTGTCGACCCGGGGGTGGCACGCGTTCGTCGAGCGGGCGGTCGGCCGCGGCGGCGATGCGGCGGATCTCCTCGCGCAGACGGGGATCGGCGACCAGCGCGAGCGCGGGTGGGGTGGCGACATCGGAGTTCATGCAGGTCAGCGTCGCCTGATTGGCGAAGCGGCGACAGCGGCCCGACGGCGAGTGTGGATAACACGCGGCCTGTACACAATTCGGGAAGCGTGGGCGGATCCGAAACCGCCTGAAAATAGAGGACGGCCCCAGCCGGGGGGGGAGGAGGCTGGGGCCGTCGGGTTCAGCCCCGGGGGGTCGGGCTGAACGCGCCTGGACCATGTCCAGGTAACTGCGATACTACACCCAAGCCCCGGCCGTATTGCAAGTCCGCCCGGCGAGTCTTTTTCCCGTCCTGACCGCCCGGCTTCCAGCTGGCTAACCCCGGCGAACCCCGGTTCGAACGTGACGTCGACCATGGCCGCCGACCGAGTCGCATGAAGGACCCCCGGCGCATCGGGGACCCGCGCGGGACGACCCATGACGCCCGCCGCACGGCACGGAACCATATCCTGGACCCGTGACAGCCGAACGCGGACGAGTCGCCGCCTTCTTCGATCTCGACAAGACGGTGATCGCCCGGTCGAGCGCCTTCGTCTTCAGCAAGCCGTTCCTGGACCAGGGGCTGCTCAGCCGGCGCGCGGTGCTGGAGAGCAGCTACGCGCACTTCCTGTTCCTGTTGTCCGGCGCTGATCACGACCAGATGGAGCGCATGCGCGAGCACCTCACCAAGATGTGCGCCGGCTGGGATGTCGACCAGGTGCGCTCGATCGTCGCCGAGACCCTGCACGACATCGTGGACCCGCTGATCTACGCCGAAGCCGCGGATCTCATTGCGGACCACCGGATTCGGGGACACGACGTGGTGATCGTCTCCGCCTCCGGCGAGGAGGTGGTGGCCCCGATCGCGGCCGCCCTGGGCGCGGATCATTTCGCCGCCACCCGCATGGTGATCGAAGACGGCCGGTACGCGGGCGAGGTGGAGTTCTACTGTTACGGCCCCGGCAAGGTCGAGGCGATCGAAAAGCTTGCCGCGCACTACGATTACGACCTGGACCGCTGCTACGCCTACTCCGACTCGGTGACCGACCTGCCGATGCTGGAGGTGGTCGGCCACCCGACCGCGGTGAACCCGGACCGGGGTCTGCGGCGCGAGGCCGCCGCCCGCGGCTGGCCGGTGCTGGCCTTCTCGAACCCGGTGTCGCTGTGGGCCCGGATCCCGGCGCCGACGACCACCACGGTGGCCGCGACGGTCGCGGTCGGCTTGAGCGCGGTGGCGGCCGGAGCACTGAGCTACCGGCTGCTGCGCCGGCGACGCTGACCCGGTCATTCGTCCGAAACGCCGGGTATGAAACGAGGCGGACGCGCCGGGATTGGAAAGTTTCCGCAGGTCTTGATGTGACGGCGGTCACGGGGTAACAATGGAGGCACGGAAGGACGGAAGGCCAAGATCGGATCGGAAGAGAAGATCCGACCTCCCATCCCACCCTTCCCAGCACGGACACCAGGCACCCACGCGGAGCACGCCGCGACAAGGGCACGGATAGTTGTGGGCCTGCGTTATCCGGGATTTCGAGGGCGAGGGCCTCGCATCCAATGCGGGGATGAACCACCGGATCCCGGAGAGCTCGCCGAGGCCGAAGAGAACACAACCCGAAAAGCACGCTTGGTAACCGGGTAGTCCGTGCTAGCGGGCGGTGAGGTCGCAATCGCGACAACGCCGCCCGCTCTTAATGCGTGTGGAACCTCGAATCACAGTGGTGCACACGCATTTTCGATGTCGGTGGTGTTTATCCCGAGGCCGCGTCCGCGATCGACCGGGCTTCGCGCGCGCCGTCCTCGAGCGCGCCGCAGGTGAAGATCACCCAGCCGCCGACCCCGTCGGGGGTGCCCATGCCGAAGGAGGCCGCCGCGTCCAGATACGCCTGACGGCGGCGGAGCCAGAAAACCTCGGGAACGCCGAGGCTGTGGGGGTCAAGACCGCTGGACACCGCGACGAGCCGGGAGGCGGCACGGGCGACGATCCCGTCGGCGGTGCCGAAAGGCCGCAGTGAGAGCAGCTCACCGTGGACGACAGCCGCGATGACCGGCGCGGGGGCTTTGGTCGTGGTGACGGTCTGGGCGAGCAGGTCCAGGCGCTCGGCGACTCCGGGCACGTTGCGCGGGCGGCCCAGCTGCTGCTGGTCCTCGACCATGTCGGCCGCGGCGAGCAGGTGCAGGCGGGCCAGGGCCTGGAGAGGTGCGCGCTGCCAGACGCCGACCAGGTTGGTGAGGGCTTCCGCGTCCAGCGCCTGCCCGACGCGCAGCGAGCCGGCGAGGATCGGGTCCTCGACATTGCCGTCGGCGGGCAGGTCGATGGTGCCGCCCTCGATGGCGGCCGAGGAGCGGGCCGCGCGGACGGCGGCCTCGGCGGCGGTGGTGGGCCAGCCGCGCCGGTTCGCCCGGTGGCGGTGCACCTCGGCGAGGGCGTCACGGGCCTTGTCGGCGGCGTCGCGCACGCCGGGCAGGTCGACGAGGGGCTGCAGCGGGTCGGTCACGAGATACGAGGCTACTGGCTGGTCACCAGCGCCCCGGCCACCACCTCGCGCCCCGGCCCCGTCAGCTCACGTGCAGATCGCGGCCGGGGATGGCTTCGAGCAGGCGCTGGGTATACGGCGACCGCGGGTTCGCGAACAGGTCGGTGGTGGACGCCGATTCGGCCACCTTCCCGTCCTGCATGACCAGGACCGAATCGGCGATCTGCCGCACCACCGCGAGGTCGTGGGTGATGAACAGGTAGGAGAGCCCGAATTCGGCCTGCAGCGTGTTGAGCAGCTCGAGGATCTGGTCCTGCACCAGGACATCGAGCGCGGACACCGCCTCGTCGCACACGATCAGCTCGGGTTCCAGCGCCAGCGCGCGGGCGATGGCGACGCGTTGCCTTTGGCCGCCGGACAATTCGCGCGGATAGCGGGCGGCCACGGCGGACGGCAGGGCCACCAGGTCCAGGAGTTCCCGGACGCGGGCGTCGCGCGACTCCCGGGTGCCGATGCGGTGGGTGCGCAGCGGTTCGGCGATGGCGCGATGGATCGAGTAGGTGGGATCCAGTGACCCGTACGGGTTCTGGAAGATCGGCTGGATCCGCCGCCGGAAGGCGAGCGGCGTCCGGTGGGCGAGCTCGGCGACGTCCTTGCCGTCGAAATGCACCGAACCCGCTGTGGGCGTGTCCAATCCGAGCACCAGTGACGCCACCGTCGTCTTGCCGGAGCCCGATTCCCCGACCAGCGCGGTGGTGGTACCCCGCCGCAGCCGGAACGAGACGTCTTCGGCCGCGGTGAATTCCGTGTGCTTCCACGGCACCGACCCGCGCACCCGATACCGCTTGGTGAGCCCCTCGGCGACCACGATGTCGTCGGGTACGTCGGCCGCTTCGGCGTCGGCCACATCGATGGCGAGGTCCCGGTAGGCGGCGTGTTCGGTGGTGGTGGCGCTGCGCCGAGCCGCCAGCGAGGGCGCCGCGGCCACCAGTCGCCGGGTGTATTCGTGGCGGGGATCGCGCAGGATCTCCGCGGCCGGTCCGGATTCCACCACCCGCCCGCGGTACATGACCACCAGGTGTTCGGCGCGTTCGGCGGCGAGCCCGAGGTCGTGGGTGATGAGCAGCAGCGCGGTGCCGAGTTCGCGGGTCAGTTCGTCGATGTGGTCGAGGATCTGGCGTTGCACGGTGACGTCGAGCGCGGAGGTCGGTTCGTCGGCGATGAGCAGTTTCGGCCGCGCCGAGAGCCCGATGGCGATGAGCGCGCGCTGCCGCATCCCGCCGGAGTATTCGTGCGGGTACTGGCCGGCGCGCCGTTCGGGTTCCTTGATCCCCGCCTCGGCGAGCAGTTCCACGGCTCGCTGCCGTGCGGCCCGTCCGCGCGCGATGCCGTTGGCGGCCAGGGTTTCCGAGATCTGGAATCCGACTTTCCACACCGGGTCGAGGTTGGACATGGGGTCCTGCGGCACGAATCCGATCCCATTGCCGCGCACCGCGACCAGCTCCGAGTCGGATGCTCCCGCGAGATCCCGCCCCTGGAACAGGATGCTGCCGGATTCGACGCGCCCGCCGCCGGGCAGCAGTCCGATGACGGCGTGCGCGGTGGTGGACTTCCCGGACCCGGACTCCCCCACGATGGCCACGGTCTGGCCGGGGTACACGGTGAGGTTCACCCCACGCACCGCCTCGACCCGGTTGTCCCCGGATCCGAAACACACTCGCAGGTCCCGGATGTCGAGCAGGGGCTCGGTCATCGCCGCTCCTTGGGGTCGAGTGCGTCGCGCAGCGCGTCGCCGAGCATGATGAAGCCGAGCACGGTCAGCGCCAGCGCGGTGGCCGGGTAGAACAGGATGAGCGATCCGGCGCGCAGTTGCCGCTGGCCGGCCGCGATGTCCGCGCCCCAGGACACTTCGGTGGGCGGCAGTCCGACGCCGAGGAACGACAAGGTGGCCTCGGTGACGATGAAGACGCCCAGCCAGATGGTGGTCACCACGATGACCGGTCCGAGCGCGTTGGGGATGATGTGCCGCACCAGGATCCGGAATCGCGACACCCCGAGCGCCTTGGCCGCGAGCACGTAGTCGTTGCCCTTGGCGGCGAGGACCGAGCCACGGGCGATGCGCGCCACCTGCGGCCAGGTGAAGGCCGCGAGGATGGCGATCACCACCCAGATGGTGCGGTGCCCGGCCAGCTGCATGAGGACGATGGCGGCCAGCATGAGCGGGATGGCGTACACGATCTCGGCGATCCGGGAGATGATCGAATCCAGCGGTCCCCCATAGAATCCCGCGAGCGCGCCGAGGCTGCCGCCGACGAGCAGGAACAGCAGGGTGGCCCCGACGCCGGTGAGCACGGAGGCCCGCGCGCCGTAGATGGTGCGGGCGTAGATGTCGCAGCCTTGCAGGTCGTAGCCGAACCAGTGGTCCCGATTCGGCGGCGCGAGACTGAAATCCACCACGCAGTGCCGCGGATCCTGTCCGGTGAACAGGCTCGGGAACGCGGCGACCAGCAGCACCAGCACGATGATGGCCATCGAGATTAGGAACAGCGGTTTCCGGCGCAGCTGCCGCCAGGCCGAGCCCCAGAATCCGGCGGGCGCGCCGTGCACGTCGACCCGGTCGGTGGCGACCACTTCGACCGCGTCGGGCGGCGCCACCCAGCGTTCCTGGCCGGGTCGCGGATCACGCCGGGGCGGTGAGGTTTCGGGCATGTCGGCGCTCCCGTCAGGCATAGCGGATCCGCGGGTCGAGCACGGCGTAGAGCAGGTCCACGATCAGGTTGGAGAGCAGGAAGATGACGATGAGCGCGGTCACGAAGGACACCACGGTCGGCGCCTCACCGCGCACCACGGCCTGGTAGAGGGTGCCGCCGACGCCGGGGATATTGAAGATGCCCTCGGTGACGATGGCCCCGCCCATGAGCGCGCCCAGGTCGGCGCCCACGAAGGTGACCACCGGGATCAGCGAATTGCGCAGGATGTGCACCACGACCACCCGTCGCCGCGGCAGGCCCTTGGCGGTGGCGGTGCGCACGAAGTCGGCGTCCTTGTTCTCCGCCACCGAGTTCCGGGTCAGCCGCAGCACATAGGCGAAGGACAGCGAGGCGAGGACCAGCGCGGGCAGGACGAGCCGCGGGATGCTCACGTCGGAGCCGACGGTGACGGGCGCGAGATGCCAGCTGACGCCGAACAGGAACTGGGCCAGGAACCCGATCACGAAGATGGGCATGGCGATCACGAGCAGGCTGAGCACCAGCATGGTGGAGTCGAACCAGCCGCCCTTGCGCAATCCGGCGATCACGCCGAACGCGATGCCGAACACCGCCTCGAAGAACACCGCGAGCAGGGCCAGCCGGAAGGTGATCGGGAAGGCGCGGGCGAGCACTTCGCGCACCGGCCGTCCCGAGTACGAGGTGCCGAAGTCGAGGGTGACGATGCCCTTCAGGTAGTGCAGGTATTGCCACCAGAACGGTTTGTCCAGCCCGTATTGCGCCTTCAACTGCGCTTCCAGCGCCGGTGTCAGCGTGCGCTGCCCGGCCAGCGCCGTGACCGACCCGCCGGTGACCTTCCAGATCAGGAAGTAGATGAGCAGCGTCGCGCCGAAGAACACCGGGATCATCTGCAGCAGCCGCCGCGCTATGTACCAGGCCATCAGGTCACCTCAACTCGATGTTCTCGAAGTCGGCCAGACCGTTCCAGGTCATGACCACGTCGCGGACGCGTTTGGAGTAGCCGGCGGAGTTGATGTAGTCGAAGACCGGGATGGTGGGCAGGTCGTGCAGCAGCACGGATTGGGCCTGCCCCACCAGCTTCCACGATTCCTGTTCGGTGGGCGCGGCTTCGGCGGCGGTGAGCAGCCGGTCGAATTCCGGGTTGCTGTAGTCGACGTCGTTGGTCTCCGAGCCGGTCACGAAGCCGGGTTCGAGGAATTGCAGCATGGTCGGATAGTCACCCTGCCAGCCGTAGCGGAAGGCCTTGCCGATGGTGCGGTGCACGACCTGGTCACGCAGTTGCTTGAAGGTCGGGTAGGGCGCGCCGACCGCGTCGATGTGCAGCGTGTTACGAATGCTGTTGGCCAGGGCGTCGATCCAGGACTGATGGCCGCCGTCGGCGTTGTAGGCGATTTCGAAGCGCCCGCTCCAGGGTGCGATGGCGTCGGCCTGGTTCCACAGCCGGACGGCCTCGGCCGGGTTGTAGTCGAGGACGTTCGAGCCGGGCAGGTTCGGGTTGTAGCCGGGCAGGACCGCGGAGGTGAAGTCGCGGGCGGGAATTCGGGTGCCGTGGAAGATCTTCCGCCCGATCTGCGCGCGGTCGATGGCCATCGAGAGGGCCTGCCGTCGCAGCCGTCCCTCCTCGCCGCCGAAGTGGGCCATATTGGGCTGGAAGCCGAGCCACTGGTTCTGCGCGGTGGGGGCCTCGATCGCGCGGTCGCCGAGATCGCGCTGGTACACGGCGATGGCGCTGTCGGGGATGGTGTCGAGTACGTCGAGGTTGTCGGCCAGCAGATCGGAATAGGCGGCGTCGAAGTTGGAGTAGAACACGAAGGTGAGGCCCTTGTTGCGCGGCGGCCGCCCGCCCCGGTAGCTCTCGTTGGGCACGACGGTGAGCTGCACGTCGTGCTGCCAGGCATTGCCGTCGGCGAATCGATAGGGGCCGTTGCCGATCGGTCGCTCCCCGAAGGCCTTCATGTCCTTGAAGGCGGCGGCGGGCAGCGGATAGAACGGCGCGTAGGCCAGCCGGGTCCGGAAGTCGATGGTCGGCGCGACCAGGTCGACGGTGAAGTGCAGGTCGTCGACCACCTTCAGCCCCGACATGGTCTGCGCGCGTGGTGGATCGGCCTGCACGTCCGCGAATCCGGCGATCGGCCCGTAGGTGTAGCTCTGCAGTTGCGCGTTGGTGACCAGCGCACCGTAGTTCCAGGCGTCCACGAAAGAGTGTGCGGTGACCGGTGTTCCGTCGCTGAAGGTCCACCCGGGCTTCAGGGTGATCCGGTAGTGCTGCTGGTCGGTGGTGTCGATGGATTCGGCCACCTCGTCGTGCAGCGCGCCGCGCTGGTCGATGTAGCGCAGTCCCGCGAACAGCCGGTCGACGATGCGCCCGCCGCCGTTCTCGTTGGTATTGGACGGGATCAGCGGATTCTGCGGTTCGGTGCCGTTGACTGCGATCATGTCGCCGTAGACCGGGGTGACGGCGCATCCGGTCAGGCTCGCGGCCGCGATCAGCGCGAGTACGGCGGCCAGCACGGCGATCCCTCTGATTCTCAACGCGTTCTCCCGCCTCGAGCCGCTGTCGGTGACAGGGACAGTAGTGACCGCCACCGCCCTTGTCAGGGGATCGCATCACCGTGTGTCCCGGGGGCCGCCCCACCGATCGAGACAGCGAAGCCCGGCCCAGGTCACAGTCGGTTAGGGTCGGACGTGGCCGTCGTCACCCACGCGGCTTGCACGCGAGAGAAGAAGAGACGAGATGACCGAGACATCCGCAGACCACCTGGATGCCTATCCGCCCAGCGCTGAGTTCGCGGCCGCCGCCAATGGCGACGCCTCTCTTTATGCTCGATCGCAGTCCGACCGGGAGGGCTTCTGGGCCGAGCAGGCGCGCCGCCTGCACTGGCATCAGCCGTTCACCCAGGTGCTGGACTGGACCGACGCCCCCTTCGCCACGTGGTTCGCCGACGGCAAGCTGAACGTCGCCTACAACTGTGTGGACCGGCACGTGCTCGACGGGCACGGCGATCAGGTCGCCATCCACTGGGAGGGCGAGCCGGGCGATTCCCGCGACCTCACCTACGCCGACCTGCTGGCCGAGGTGTCGAAGGCCGCCAACTACCTGACCGGTCTCGGCCTGGTCGCCGGCGATCGGGTCGCCATCTACATGCCGATGGTCCCCGAGGCCATCGTGTCGATGCTGGCGTGCGCCCGTCTGGGCCTGACCCATTCGGTGGTGTTCGCGGGCTTCTCGCCCAGCGCCCTGCGCCAGCGCGTCGACGACGCCGCGGCCAAGCTGGTCATCACCACCGACGGCCAGTGGCGGCGCGGCGCCGCGGCCCCGCTCAAGGCGGCCGTGGACGAGGCGCTCGCCGAGGGCGAGTCGACCGTCGAGCACGTGCTCGTGGTGCGCCGCACCGGCCTCGACACCGAGATGACCGAGGGCCGCGACCTGTGGTGGGACGAGACGGTCGCGCTGTCCTCCCCCGAGCACGAGGCACAGGCCTTCGACGCCGAGCACCCGCTGTTCATCCTCTACACCTCCGGCACCACCGGGAAGCCCAAGGGCATCCTGCACACCTCCGGCGGCTACCTGACCCAGGCGGCGTACACCCACCACCAGGTGTTCGACCACAACCCGGGCCAGGACGTGTACTGGTGCACCGCCGACATCGGCTGGGTGACCGGGCACAGCTACATCGTGTACGGCCCGCTGGCCAACCGCGCCACCGAGATCGTCTACGAGGGCACCCCGAACTTCCCGGACGAGCACCGGCACTGGCAGATCATCGAGAAGTACGGCGTCAGCATCTATTACACGGCGCCGACGCTGGTCCGCACCTTCATGAAGTGGGGCCGCGAGATCCCGGACGCGCACGACCTGTCGAGCCTGCGGCTGCTGGGCTCGGTCGGCGAGCCGATCAACCCGGAGGCCTGGCGCTGGTACCGGGATGTGGTGGGCGGCAACCGAACTCCCATCGTGGACACCTGGTGGCAGACCGAGACCGGCGCCATCATGATCTCCCCGCTGCCCGGCGTCACCGCGGCCAAGCCGGGCGCGGCCATGACCCCGCTGCCCGGTATCTCCGCGAAAGTGGTTGACGAGGAGGGCAATCCGGTCCAGCTGGGCGAGACCGAGGCCAACGGGTACCTGGTGCTCGACGAGCCGTGGCCGTCCATGCTGCGCGGCATCTGGGGCGACAACGAGCGCTATGCGGACACCTACTGGTCCCGCTACGCCGAGAAGGGCTGGTACTTCGCCGGCGACGGCGCCAAGCTCGACAAGGACGGGGACCTGTGGGTGCTCGGCCGCGTCGACGACGTGATGAACGTGTCGGGCCACCGCATCTCGACCGCCGAGGTGGAGTCCGCGCTGGTCGGGCACTCGGGCGTGGCCGAGGCGGCGGTGGTCGGCGCGTCCGACGACACCACCGGCCAGGGCATCGTGGCGTTCGTGATCCTGACCGCCGAGGCCAAGGACACCGGTGCGGATCTGATCACCGAGCTCAAGGCCGAGGTCTCCCGCGAGATCTCCCCCATCGCGCGCCCGCGGGAGATCCACGTGGTGCCGGAGCTGCCCAAGACCCGCTCGGGCAAGATCATGCGCCGCCTGCTGCGCGACGTGGCCGAGGGCCGCGAACTGGGCGACACCTCAACCCTGGTGGACCCCAACGTCTTCGAGGCCATCCGGGCCGGCAAGGCGTAACCGGTAGCACCCCGCGCGAGGCCCTCCGATCGCTGATCGGGGGGCCTCGCTGCCGTGGGATGGTCAAGAAGTTCCAGGCAAACCGTTAGAATTGCGCAAAAAGGTGTGCCGGGAAGTCTGGTCGGCATGCGGTTGTGCCGATGATCCCGTCAGTGGTGTGCACGCCGCTGTTCTGTCGAACGCACGGCTGAAAGGTGCACCCGGTGATCGCTCAGGTCCGATCGGAGCTCACGCGCTATCTGAGAACCGAAACCTTCGGTGGCGCACTCCTTCTCATCGCCGCCGCGAGCGCGCTCATCTGGGTCAACTCACCGTGGGGCGCGAGCTACACCACCATGGTCGAGACCAAGCTCGCGATTCCCGCCCTCCACCTGGACCTCACGCTGGCCGACTGGACCAAGGACGGCCTGCTCGCCGTCTTCTTCTTCGTCGCCGGACTGGAGCTCAAACGCGAGCTGGTGATCGGCGAGCTCGCCGATCGCAAACGCGCCACCCTGCCCATCGTGGCCGCCGTCGGCGGCGTGATCATGCCCGCGATCATCGCCATGGTGGTCGGGCACGGCGTGGAGGGCATGGATCGCGGCTGGGCCATCCCGGTGGCCACCGACATCGCCTTCGCGCTGGCCGTGCTGGCCATGACGGGGTCGCGGATCCCGGCCGGCGCCCGGGTGTTCCTGCTCAGCCTGGCCGTGGTGGACGACCTGATCGCCATCATCCTGATCGCGGTGCTGTTCACCATCACCCTGAAGATGCTGTGGCTGCTGATCGCCGTCGTATGCTTCGCGGGCTGGGCGCTGGGCCAGCGGTTCCGGATCGGCACCCCGTTCCTCTATGTGCCGCTGGGCCTGCTGTCCTGGTACGCCCTGCACGAGGCCGGGATTCACGCCACGCTGGCGGGCGTCGCGTGCGGCCTGCTCACCCGGGTGCGCCCGGATCCCGGCGAGGACGAGCACTGCGTGCCCGCGGCCCGGCTCGAGCACTTCTTCCAGCCCATCTCCGCGGCGCTGTGCGTGCCGCTGTTCGCGCTGTTCGCCTCCGGCGTCCCGCTGGATTCGGCCGTGCTGTCGAAGCTGTTCACCAACCGGATGTCGCTGGCCATCATCCTGGGTCTGCTGGTCGGCAAGATAGTCGGTATCTTCGGATTCAGTTGGCTCGCCGTGCGGTTGAGGATCGCCGAACGACCGGGGGATCTCGGGTATCGGGACATGTTCGCCCTGTCGGTACTGGGCGCGATCGGCTTCACCGTTAGCCTCTTGGTGGCAGAACTGGCCTTGGAAGACGTCGGCGACGGGTCGGCGGCAGAACTCGCGAAAGCGGCTGTGTTGCTCACGTCTTTGACGTCTTCCCTGGCCGGTTCGGCGCTACTGTTGCGTCGTGGCCGTGCTCACCAGGCACGACGTGACGAGCGCGCACTGCAAAGTCAAGAGTGACACCGGAACGTACTACCGGGACATGGAGAAGGGTCGAGCAATTGAGCTTCACACAGGGCGGTAACGGCTACGACGGGAACCGCACCCGCACCGTCACCTCGATTCCGTTGTCCGATATCGACGCCCATCAGTCGGCCACCATCGGCAGTCTGGTCCGCGACGCCACCGAGCAGATGTCGACCCTGGTGCGCGCCGAGGTGGAGCTCGCCAAGACCGAGGTCACCGGCGAGATCAAGAAGGGCCTGCAGGGCAGCGTCTTCTTCATCCTGGCGCTGACCATTCTGCTGTTCAGCTCCTTCTTCTTTTTCTTCTTCCTCGCCGAACTGCTCGACGTGTGGCTGTACCGCTGGGCCGCGTTCCTGGTGGTGTTCCTGCTGATGATCGCGGCGGTCGCGGCGTTCGCGCTGCTCGGCTACCTCAAGGTGCGCAAACTGCGCGCGCCGGAGAAGACCATCGGCTCGCTGAAGGAGACCCAGACGCTGCTGTCGAGCAGCTTCAGCCACTCCGACGAGCACTCGGTGGACGCCACCGTCGGCAGTACCGATAAATTCGGCTCCGCCGAAGTCGGCAAGCCCCGGGCCTAGACCTTCGATTACGCTCCTTCGGCGTGTCGTCGAAATCGCAGCCGGATCCGTCCGCAGTCCGCTATGACGGGCCGTGGACCCATCGCGACGTGCGCGCCAACGGCATTCGCTTCCACGTCGTCGAGGCCGCGCCCGAACCCGCCCAGCCCGGAACCAGCGCGCCGCTGGTGCTGCTGCTGCACGGTTTCGGCGATTTCTGGTGGTCGTGGCGGCATCAGCTGACCGGACTGGCCGCGCGCGGCTACCGCACCGTCGCGGTGGACCTGCGCGGCTACGGCGACACCGACAAGCCGCCGCGCGGCTACGACGGCTGGACCCTCGCCGGTGACGTGGCCGGACTGGTCCGGGCCCTCGGGCACACCGAGGCCACCCTGGTCGGGCACGCCGAGGGCGGGCTGGTGTGCTGGGCCACCGCGGTCCTGCACCCACGGGTGGTGCGGTCCATCGCCCTGATCAGCTCCCCGCACCCGGTGGCGCTGAAGCGGGCCGTGCTGCGCGACGACGCGCAACGCTCGTCCTGGCTGCCCGGCTTCCTGCGCTACCAGCTGCCGCGCCTGCCCGAGCACCGGCTCACCCGCGACGACGGCATCGAGATCGAACTGCTGCTGCGCGACCGGGTCAGCGAACGGTTCTCGGCCACCGAGGAATTCGCCGACACCGCCCGCCGCATGCGCACCGCCATCCGGATCCCCGGCGCCGCGCATTGCGGGCTGGAATACCAGCGCTGGGCCTTCCGCAGCCAATGGCGGCCCGACGGACGGCGATTCATGGCCGCCATGAGCGAGCCCGTACGGGTGCCGACACTGGCGATGTACGGCGACCGCGACCCCTACATCCTGCCGAGCACCATCCACCGGGGACCGCAGCTGTCGCCGGAGCGGCGGCTGGTCGAGATTCCCGGCGCGGGTCACTATGCGCACCAGGAGAATCCGGAACCGGTGACCGCGGAGATCGCGAAAATGCTGGCCTGACCGGCCCGCCCACCGAAGCGGCCCCCAGCGAATCCTGTCGCCGGGGGCCGCTTTCGGTCTCGATCAGCTCAGCACGCAGCTGCCGGTGCCGACGGCCGTCGTCTGGCTCGACGCCGTATCCAGTTCCGGCTTCACCTCGTCGAGGGTCAGCACGTACCCGGTGTCGTCGTCGGTGACGGCCGCGCCGAACACCACGCCCAGGATCCGGCCGTCGGTGTCCACCAGCGGACCGCCCGAGTTACCGGCCCGGACCTGACCACGGATGGTGTACACCTCGCGCTTGACATCGGCGTCGCGGTAGATGTTGGGGCCCTTGAGGTTCAGCGTCTCGCGCACCCGGGCCGCGCTGGCCGTGTAGCGCCCGCCGCCCGGGTAGCCGAGCACGATGGAGCTCTCGCCCGTGCCGGCGTCCTTCGGGGCCAGCGCCAATGGCTGGGCATTGAGGCCCGGCACCGCGAGGATCGCGACGTCCTTCTGCGAATCGAAGAGCACCACGGTCGCCGGGAGCGGGCCGCGCGCGGTGTCCACGCTGACGCTGTTGGTGCCCGCCACCACGTGGGCGTTGGTCATGACCCGCTCGGGGGCCACCACGAAGCCCGAACCCTCCAGCTGCCGTTGGCAACTGGGCGCGATGCCGCGGATGCGCAGCACGCTGCCCTGCAACTGCTGGGCGATGGGCAGCTGCAGCACGCTGGCGTCGGGCGGCTCCACCGCGGTGATCGGGACATGCCCGAACGGGCCGATGACGTCGGGCAGCCCGGAGGTGTTGAGCAGGTTGGAGAAGTCGGTCGGCACCCGGCGCAGCCAGTCCGGCGCGACGTGGTCGACATTGCGCAGCACCTGGGAGTTGGTGACCGCGGCCGCGATGCCCGGCTGCGAGGAGTTGGTCAGCGGCAGCGCCAGCAGCCACGCGGTGGCCAGCACCGCCACCGCCTGCAGGCCCGCGCCCACCACGCTGTCCACGCTGCGGGTGAACGGATCCCGCATGCCGCCGCGCGCGGCCCGCCCGATCACCATGCCCGCGACCTCGCCGATGATCACCAGCGCCACGATGAGCAGCACGCCCACCAGCACCCGCGTCCGCCCCTCGCTGAGGTGCTTCAGAATGTGCGGCGCGATCAGGATTCCGGCCACCGCGCCCAGGATGACGCCCAGGAAGGCGAGCGCCGAGGCGACCGCGCCCTGCCGCCACCCGGAGGTGGCCGCGAGCAACGCCAGAATGATGATGCCGAGGTCGAGCCAGCCAGAGGCGCTCATAATGTCATCCCTACCGCGGCCAGCGAGGCCTGCAGATCACGTACATCGTGATGGTCCCATTCGTGTTCCCACCCGGATACCGCCAGCAGTCCGGCGAGCACGCCGGCGGTGAACCCCCACACCAGCATTCCGTCCACGGTGAACGCCGGGCCCATATAGCCCAGCGGATGCCGCACCACGAAACGATTGGCCGGGTCGATGAGCTCCCTCACCGGCACCCGCGCCACACGGGCCGCCTCGGTCTCGCTCACCACGCCTACCGCGCCGGGCGTGCGCCAATAGGCGACCACCGGCGTCACATCGAACCGCGACGGCGGCACGAAGATCTTGGGCAGCACCGCGAGCGGCTCCACGCTCGCCGGATCCAGGCCGGTCTCCTCGTTGGCCTCGCGCAGGGCGGTGCTGATCGGGCCGTCGTCCTGCGGCTCCACCCCGCCGCCGGGGAACGCCACCTGGCCGCTGTGCTGTCGCAGGGTGGCGGCACGCTGGGTGAGCAGTACGTCGGCGTCGGCCGGAAGCCCGCCCGGCGCATCGGGATCCGCCTCCGGGGAACCGCCGAACAGCACCAGCACGGCCGCGTCCCGGGGCCGGGTCGCGGCCGCGGCGAACCGCCGCATGGCACTGCGGCGCAGGACCGGGTTCACGCCGGTGGGGTCGGCCGGATCGTGCTCGGCCACCCCGCGCAGCCAGGCCGGAATCCCATTGCTGGACGCCTCGAGTCTCATCACCACACCCTCACCGAAAACCACCGCGGACCGGCCGCGCTCACGCCCGGACTCCCAATTCGGCCGCGACGGTATCGGAAATGTCCTCGACGCTGCGGAACGGGCGCACCACGACTTTGGCAACGGTGCCGTCCGCGCGCAACAGCACCGAGATCGGCAGCACGGCGGGCGCGCCGACCGCGGCGCGGACCTTGGAGTTCGGATCCACCACACCCGGCAGGTGGATGCCCAGCCCGCTCAGCCGCGACAGCGCCTTGCCGGTGCCGGGATCGCTGTGCACGGTCAGCACCGTGAGAGCGGTCCCCGCCTGCTGCGAGAACTGTTGCAGCAGCGGCAGTTCCTCCGCGCACGGGCCGCACCAGTAGGCCCACAGGTTGATCAGCGCGGGCTTGCCCGCCAGCGCCGTGACCAGGTCCACGGGCTTGCCGTCGGCCAGGCAGTCCAGGGTGATGCCGCGCAGCGGGGTGTCACCGACGGCCGCGCCGGTGGGCTGTGGGCAGGAAGCCAGCGCGGCCGCGGCCCGATCGGCCTCGGCGACCGCCGGTTCGGCGGGGGCGGTGGTCGACCCGGTGGCGGTGCTCTTGCCATCGGTGCGGGTGAGCTGCGGCCACAGCGCGACGACGGCCGCCACGGCGACGATCACCGCCACCAGGACCCAGCGCCACCAGGTGTTGCCCCGCGTCGCCTCGGCGCTCACAGGCCGACCAGTTCGAGAAGGTGCTCGGTCTCCGGGCCCTTCACGAGTTTGGCGGCCTCGCCCGGATCGGTCGGGCCGGTCCCGAAGGAGGGGCAGTCGTTGGCCAGCAGGCAGGCGCCGCACGCGGGCTTGCGGGCATGGCAGACGCGGCGGCCGTGGAAGATCACCCGGTGCGAGAGCATGGTCCAGTCGCGGCGCTCGATCAGCGCGCCGACGGCGTGCTCTACCTTGACCGGATCCTCCTCGGCGGTCCAGCCCCAGCGCCGCACCAGCCGCCCGAAGTGGGTGTCGACGGTGATGCCGGGGACCCCGAAGGCATTGCCGAGGACGACATTCGCGGTCTTGCGCCCGATCCCCGGCAGGGTGACCAGTTCGTCCAGGGTGCTCGGCAGTTCCCCGTCGAATCGCTCGACCAGTTCTTGCCCGAGCCCGATCAGCGAATTGGCCTTGTTCCGATAGAAGCCGGTGGGCCGGATGTACTCCTCCAGCTCGGCGCGATTGGCCTCGGCGTAATCGCGTGCGCTGCGGTACTTCACGAACAATGCCGGTGTGGTCTGGTTCACCCGCACATCGGTGCACTGCGCGGAAAGAATTGTGGCGACCGCCAATTCGAGCGGCGTAGTGAAATCAAGCTCACAGTGCGCGTCGGGGAACTCCCGTGTCATTTCCCGATACATCCGCCGCGCGCGCCTGACCAGGCCGGTCCGAGTCTCTTTGTCGCGCTTGCGCGCTTTGGCCGGGCGCGTGAACGATGGCGCATCCGCGACACCGACCGCGGCCTCGGCAGGAACCGCGGCAGCGTCCGATTTCGCTGTCGCGAGGCCCGAATTATCCGGGTCTGCCCCGCTCAGGGCCGCGTTGGATTCAGTGACACGCACGCGTCCACCTTACGGAACCAGCACTACGTCACAACCGGCCAGCGGACCTGCCGTGTTCCATCTGAGACCTTTGGCGTGTTTACTGCTGCCTATGCAAGGACTCGCTGTGGTGCTGTTTCCGATAGCGCTGATGCTGTTCGCGTTGGTGATGGAACGGGTCGAGAATCGACTGCGCAAGTTGCTCGAACCCGACCCGGAGGTTCAGCAGTACCTCGATCGAGCCACGAATGCCGAGGTCAGCGATCTGACCAAGTTGGGATTGCCGGCCGCCGCCGCGCGGCCCCGACGGGCCCGGCCCGCGGCCAAGGGAATGGACGTCGCACAGGCCAGCTGACCCGGGCGGGTCGGCGGTCGAGTGGTCCGGTGGCTTCGAGCCCCGGACCACTTTTTACGATCTTCATGACGCCGGTCTCACGGCGTGTCGTAGATTCGTGTGAAGCGTGTCGCACGTTGCGTTGTGTGTCGCGTACTGGGCTCCGCGTATCCGAGTATCAGCTCGGCGCGTGGTGTCTATCACTACCCGGCGGTAATGCAAAGTAGACTGCACTGTCGGCCGAGTCGTTTCGGTCCAGGACAGAGCCATTTCCCATAAGGAGCACATTCGTGGACGAGGCCCTCGCCAGAGCAGGCATCTTCCAAGGCGTCGAGCCCACCGCGGTGGCCGCTCTCGCCAAACAACTACAGCCCGTTGATTTTCCGCGCGGCCACGTCATCTTCAACGAGGGTGAGCCCGGCGACCGGCTGTACATCATCACCTCGGGCAAGGTGAAGATCGGCCGCCGCTCCCCCGACGGCCGGGAGAACCTGCTGACGATCATGGGCCCGTCCGACATGTTCGGCGAGCTCTCGATCTTCGACCCGGGCCCGCGCACCTCGACGGCCACCACCGTCACCGAGGTCAGAGCCGTCACCATGGACCGGGACGCGCTCAAGGCGTGGATCGACCAGCGTCCGGAGATCGCCGAGCAGCTGCTGCGGGTGCTCGCCCGCCGCCTGCGGCGCACCAACAACAACCTGGCCGACCTGATCTTCACCGACGTGCCGGGTCGTGTCGCCAAGGCGCTGCTGCAGCTCGCCCAGCGCTTCGGCACCCAGGAAGCGGGCGCCCTGCGCGTGACCCACGACCTGACCCAGGAAGAGATCGCCCAGCTGGTCGGCGCCTCCCGCGAAACCGTGAACAAGGCCCTGGCCGACTTCGCGCACCGCGGCTGGCTGCGGCTCGAGGGCAAGAGCGTGCTGATCTCCGACTCGGAGCGGCTGGCGCGCCGCGCTCGCTGACGCGAGACGGACAAACGAATACGCCGAAAGGATCGGGCATCACCTCCGTAGCGGTGCCCGATCCTTTCGCGTTTCCGTGCGCCCAGCCCTGCGACCCGTGCGCCCAGCCGTGCGACCTGTGTGCCTAGCCCTGCGAACGCAGGTAGGCCAGCTGGGCTTTCACCGAACTGTGCGCCGCGGGCCAGAGCCGCTTGTCGACATCGGCGTAGACCTCGGCGACGATCTGCAGGGCTTTGACATTGGGGCCCAGCTTCTCCAGCGCCGCACGCACCTGGTTGAGGCGCTCCTCGCGGTGCGCGATGTAGTAGCGAATGACCGGTTCGGCATCCGGGTGGTCCGGGCCGTGCGCCGGGAGCAGGGTGCGGCCGGGGGCCACCGACACCAGGCAATTCAGCGAATCCAGATACGCGGCCAGCGCGCCGTCGGAGGATTCGAGGACCGTGGTCCCACTCCCCAGGACGGTGTCACCGGTGAGCAGGACCCGCTCGCCGTCCGGGCCGTCGACCAGAAAACTCAGCGAATCCCCGGTGTGACCGGGGGTGGCGAGCACGGTGATGCGCACCCCGGCCGCCTCGATGACCTCCCCGTCGGCCAGGACCGTGCCCGAGCCGCGCAGGAATTCGGAGCCCTTGGCGCGCACCGGGGTTCCGGTGGCCTTCACCAGGTGGTCGATGCCGCCGGTGTGATCCGCGTGCTCGTGGGTGATCAGCGTCAGCGCGATCTCACCGCCGGTCGCGCGGACCAGCGCCTCGGTGTGCTTGCGATCCTTCGGACCCGGGTCCACCACAACGTATTCCGTGGCGCCGGGGGCGCGGAGCAGCCAGGTGTTGGTGCCCTGCAACGTCATTCCGCTGGGGTTGTCGGCCAGGACGACGGCGGCGGACGGAGTCACTTGCCGCAGTTGTTCGTACGCGGGGTGGGTGAGCGTCATACTGTTCCGTCCTAATGCACCGCGCGTGATGCGTCCAGTGTTGGACGCATCACGCTTTCTACTGTGCCCCAAAGGATTTCAGTGGGGGTTATCGCACTTCGGCGATGAGCTCCACCTCGACCGGGGTGTCGAGCGGCAGCTCGTTGACGCCGACCGCCGAGCGGGCGTGCACCCCGGCCTCGCCGAGGACCGCGCCCAGCAGCTCGGACGCGCCGTTGATGACCAGCGGCTGGCTGTTGAAACCGGCTGCCGAGGCCACGAACCCGACCACCTTGACGATGCGCACGACATTGTCGAGGCCGACCAGGTCGTGCACCACCGCGAGCGCGTTGAGCGCGGCCAGCTTGGCCAGCTCCGCGCCCTGCTCGATGGTGATCTCGGCACCGAGCTTGCCGGTCAGCGGCAGTTCGCCGTTGACGAACGGCAGCTGGCCGGAGGTGTAGACGTAATTGCCGGTCCGGACACCCGGCACGTACACCGCGACCGGCTTCGGCGCGACCGGCAGTTCGAGCCCGAGCTCCTTCAGGTTCTCGGCCCAGGTCATCAGCTCTTCGCCCGCTTCAGGTAGGCGACGTGCTGTTCACCGGTCGGTCCGGGCAGCACGGTGACGAGTTCCCAGCCGTCGGAACCCCACTGGTCGAGGATGGCCTTGGTGGCATGGGTCAACAGGGGCACCGTCGCGTACTCCCACACGGTCACTTCACTCATGGGCTGAGAGTAGCCCCGGCGGGGTTCCCGCAGTGCCGCACCCCATCTGCCTCCGTGTCGCCCCGGATGTTCACGGCCCTCGTAACCTCGGCCTCACCCTCCTCCGCTCGTCCGCTTCGCTCCCCGCTCCGAGGCGGAGGTCTATGAAGACGCGGTCCAGGCCGAGGCGGTCCGGGAACCAGAAGTGGTGTATCAGACAGTTTGTCGTGCCTGTGGGCAGGAACTCGGAACGGGTTATAGGCTCGCGAGCGTGGGAGTACCGATAGCAGTGCCCGTTTCGGTTGAGCCGGGGGTCGAAGCAGGTTGGCCGGAGCGGGCAGACAAGGCCCGCCTGCATTACGTATCCGGGAAGGGGGGCACCGGGAAGTCGACAGTCGCCGCGGCGCTCGCGCTGGCACTGGCCGCCGGGGGGCGCCGGGTGCTGCTGGTCGAGGTCGAGGGCAGACAGTCCATCGCGCAGCTGTTCGATCTGCCGCCCTTGCCGCCCACCGAGACTCGCATCGCCACCGCGGACGGCGGCGGCGAGGTGATGGCGCTGGCCCTCGACGTCGAGCACGCCTTCCTGGAATACCTCGACATGTTCTACAACCTCGGCTTCGCCGGCCGGGCCATGCGCCGGGTCGGGGCCATCGAGTTCGTCACCACCATCGCGCCGGGCCTGCGGGACGTCATCCTCACCGGCAAGATCAAGGAATGCGCGGTGCGGGCCGACAAGTCCGGCAAGCCCGCCTACGACGAGATCGTCATCGACGCGCCCCCGACCGGCCGGATCGCCAGCTTCCTGGACGTCACCCAGGCCATGGCCGACATCGCCGGCGGCGGACCGATCGCCGCGCAGGCCGAGGGCGTGTCCAAGCTGCTGCACTCCGAGCAGACCATGATCCACCTGGTCACGCTGCTGGAGGCGCTGCCGGTGCAGGAGACCGCCGACGCCGTCGCCGAACTCACCGCCAACGACCTGAACATCGGCACGGTCATCGTGAACCGGGCCGGCGAGGGCTACCTGCCGCGCACCGTGCGCGAACGCGCCGCCCTCGGCGAGGTCGACGTCGACGCCCTGAAGGCCGGGCTCGCCGAGGCCGGAGTCACCTTGTCCGAGGCCGATTTCCAGGGCCTGGTCGCCGAGACCGTCGAGCACTCCGCGCGCCTGGCCGCCCAGGACGAGAGCGCCGCCGAGCTGTCCCAGCTCGACATCTCGCGGCTGTACCTGCCGTCGCTCACCGACGGCATGGATCTGGGCGGGCTCTACGAGCTCGCCGAAGTCTTGAGCGCGCAGGGGGTTCGCTAGTCATGGTCGTTCCGGCAGGCACTGTGCCCCTGGATGTCTCGAAGATCATCGCCGACCCGTCGGCACGGATCGTGGTGTGCTGCGGTTCCGGCGGCGTCGGCAAGACCACCACGGCCGCGGCCATCGCGCTGCGCGCGGCCGAGACCGGCCGCAAGGTCGTGGTGCTGACCATCGACCCGGCCCGCCGCCTGGCCCAGTCACTGGGCGTCAGCGATCTGGGCAATGTGCCGCAGAAGGTCGAGCTCGGGCCCGAGGCCAAGGGCGAACTGTTCGCCATGATGCTGAACATGCGCCGCACCTTCGACGACATGGTGCTCGAGCACACCACCCCGGACAAGGCCGAGCAGATCTTCGCCAATCCGATCTATCAGACCGTCGCGTCCTCCTTCGGTGGCACGCAGGAGTACATGGCGATGGAGAAGCTGGGCCAGCTCGCGGCCAAGCGGGAGTGGGACCTGATCGTGGTCGACACCCCGCCCTCGCGGAACGCCCTGGACTTCCTGGACGCGCCGAAGCGGCTGGGCAACTTCCTCAACGGCAAGATGATCCGGGTCATCATGGCCCCGGGCCGCGGCGTCGGGAAGTTCGTCGCGGGCGCGATGAGCCTGGCGCTGCGCGGGGTCTCGACCATCGTCGGGGGCCAGCTTCTCAAAGACGCCAGTGTCTTCTTGCAGTCACTGGAATCCATGTTCGGCGGCTTCCAGGATCGGGCCGACCGCACCTACGCGATGCTGTCCCGCCCGGGCACCCACTTCCTGGTGGTGGCCGCGGCCGAACCGGACGCGCTGCGCGAGGCCAGCTTCTTCGTGGACCGGCTCTCGACCGACAAGATGCCGATGGCCGGACTGGTGCTCAACCGCACCCACCCGGTCCTGAGCTCGCTGTCCGGCGAGCAGGCGCAGGTCGCGGCGGATCGCCTGGTCCCGGAGCCCGAGAACAGCGCGACGCCGGAACCCGAGGCGGAGACGCCGGAGGCGCTCGCGGCCGCGGTGCTGCGCATCCACGCCCATCGGGCCGCCACCGCCAAGCGGGAACAGCATCTGCTGCACCGGTTCACGGGCGCCCACCCGAGCGTGCCCATCGTGGCCGTCACCGCGCTGCCCTTCGAGGTGGCCGATCTGGAGGCGCTGCGCGCCGTCGGTGACCAGCTCGTCGAGGCCGGCGCCAAGCCCGCCTGACGCGGACCCGCCGAGCCCTCGGCTCGATTCCGGATTTCGACCCTTTGGTTTGAAATGCCCGATCCGACCCCGGACACGGATCGAGCCCGCTCCCGCGGGCTCGATCCGTTCTGCTTATAGGGGGGATCTAGGTAAGGGATACTCGCTTACATCGCTACCTTCTGTGATCGCTGGACGCGGAAGAAGTCCGCCCAGCTCGTCACCTCCGGGTGCTGCTTCAGCAGCGCACGGCGCTGCCGCTCGGTCATACCGCCCCACACACCGAACTCGACTCGGTTGTCGAGGGCGTCAGCGCCGCACTCCATCAGCACCGGGCAGTGCCGGCAGATGGTTGCGGCCTTGCGCTGTGCCGCGCCACGCACGAACAGCTGGTCGGGATCCACTTCCTTGCATCGGGCCTGGGAAACCCAGGCGATTCTCGCTTCGGCCTGCTCCACGTCCAATCGAGCGATCGGGGTAGTCATGTGCATTTGGTGTGCCCCTTTGCAGTCCGAACACCGGGTCACGGCGCTCCAGAATCGCGAGTGCAGCGCGCAGTTACCCAACCCCACTGCGTTCTGCACCACATTCCACTTTGAGTGTTAGCTCTATCACACTGGGTTCTCAATCTAGATAGTCGTGTATCGGCTGCGCAAGACCGTCCCGAGATTTTCTGGTACGTCCGTCCACGCATTCGTTGCCAAGAACCGGTCAGTCCGTACCTTTGAGGACGAAAGGACACCCGTGGCGGGCGAACACCGAGTGTCCGGAAGGCCAATTAGGCTAGGGCCCGTGCCGATCACACGAACGCTCTGGAGACTGGCAGGCGCGTGCGTCTTGGCCGCCGTGCTGCTGGCCGGATTGCTGTTCCCGTTGGCCGGTGGCTTCGGGTTCATCTCCAACCGGGCAGCCGACGCCGTCGACAACGTCTCCGCCGAACTGGTCGAGGGCAGCGTGCCCGCGGTCTCGACCATGGTGGACACCAATGGGACGCCTTTCGCCTGGCTGTACGAGCAGCGCCGCTTCGAGGTCCCCAGCGACAAGATCTCCAACAACATGAAGCTGGCGCTGGTCTCGGTCGAGGACAAGCGCTTCGCCGATCACCACGGTGTGGACTGGCAGGGCACCTTCCGGGCCTTCCTGACCAACACCTCCGGCGGCCAGGTCTCCCAGGGTGGTTCCACCCTCGACCAGCAGTACGTGAAGAACTACCTGCTGCTGGTGGTGGCCAAGACCGACGCCGAGCGCCGGGCAGCCACCGAGACCACCCCCGCCCGCAAGATCCGTGAGATCCGCATGGCGCTGACGCTGGACAAGCGGCTCACCAAGGACGAGATCCTCACCCGGTATCTCAACCTGGTGCCCTTCGGCAACGGCTCCTACGGCATCCAGGACGCCGCGCAGACGTACTTCGGCGTGGACGCCAAGGACCTGACCATGACGCAGTCGGCCATGCTGGCCGGCATGGTGCAGTCCAGCTCCAAGCTGAACCCGTACACCAACCCCACGGGCGTGCTGGAGCGCCGCAACACCGTGCTCGACACCTTGATCCAGAACGTGCCCAGCCGGGCGGAGGAGTTCCGTAAGGCCAAGGACACGGGACTGGGCGTGCTGCCCGAGCCCAAGGGCCTCTCGCGCGGCTGCATCGCGGCCAACGACCGCGGCTTCTTCTGCGATTACGCGATGCAGTACCTGACCAACGCCGGCATCAGCCGCGATCAGCTGGAAAAGGGCGGCTACCTGATCAAGACCACCCTGGACCCGGCCGTGCAGGACCAGGTGCGGGACTCGCTGGCCGCCAACACCAACCCGAACCTCGACGACATCGCCGAGGTCATGAACATCATCGCGCCCGGCCAGGATTCGCATCCGCTGCTGGCCATGGGCTCGAGCCGGGTCTACGGCCTGGACGCCAACGCGCACCAGACCGTGCAGCCGCAGCCGTACTCGATGGTCGGCGACGGCGCGGGCTCGATCTTCAAGATCTTCACCACGGCCGCGGCCATGGAGAAGGGCCTGGGCATCAACGCCACCCTCGATGTTCCGGCGTTCTTCTCCGCCAAGGGCATGGGTAACTCCGGCACGCCCGGCTGTCCGCCCGAGACGTACTGCGTGAAGAACGCGGGCGCCTACAAGGGTTCGATGTCGGTGACCGAGGCGCTGGCCACCTCGCCGAACACGGCCTTCGTCAAGCTGATCCAGGCCGTCGGCGTGGCCCCGACCGTGGACATGGCCGTCCGGCTCGGCATGCGCTCGTACACCCTGCCCGGCACCTCCGGCCACGGGAACCAGAGCCTCTCGGACATGATCAAGGACCAGAACCTGGGCTCGTTCACCCTGGGACCGGTCGCGATCAACCCGGTGGAGCTGTCGAATGTGGCCGCCACCCTGGCCTCCGGCGGCAAGTGGTGCCCGCCCACCCCGATCCGCGAGGTGATCGACCGCAGCGGCAAGCAGGTACCGCTGACCCAGCAGGCGTGTGAGCAGGTGGTCGACCCGGGTCTGGCCAATACCCTCGCGGTGGCGCTGGGCCAGGACGTGGTGAGCGGCACCGGTGCCGGTTCCGCGCATTCCGTCGGCTGGAACATTCCGACCTCGGCGAAGACCGGCACCACCGAGAGTCACCGGTCCTCGGCCTTCCTGGCCTTCACCAACGGTTTCGCCGGCGCCTCCTACGTCTACGGCGACAGCCCGACGCCCGGTGAGATCTGCTCGTTCCCGCTGCGCAGCTGCGGCAGCGGAAACCTGTACGGCGGTAATGAGCCGGCCCGCACCTACCTGGGCGCGATGAAGAACGTGCTCGACCGGTTCCCGCCGGCCGTGCTGCCGCCGGTCGACGACAAGTACGTGCGCGGATCGAACAACTCGCAGATCCCGGACGTGATCGGCATGCAGCAGGCCGAGGCCAACGCGGCGCTGGTCGGCGCGGGCTTCCAGGTGTCGGTGGTGACCCAGCCGGGCGCGGGCAAGGGCACGGTCATGAACGTGTCGCCCAACGGGTCGGCGATTCCCGGCTCGGTGATCACCATGTACGTCAGCGACGGCAGTCAGCTGCCGGTCACGGCGCCGCCGAACGCGCCGCCGTCGGTGCCGGGGTTGCCGGGCATCACGATCCCGGCGCTGCCGCCGATCCCGATCCCGATTCCCATCCCGCGCTAGCCGCGAACGAAAGGCCCGGAGCGAGTCATTCGCTCCGGGCCTTTCGTATTAATAGCGGCACCGCATGAACCGCCGTCCGGACCGTCTCAGAGGCGGGCCTTCACGGCGGCGGAGATCCGGGTGCCGTCGGCGCGCCCGGCGGCCAGCGCGGTCGCGGCCTTCATGACCTGACCCATCTGCCGCATGCCCGGCCGCTCGCCCAGCTGCTCGGCGACCTGCGCGATGGCGGTGTCGGCGATATCGCCGACCTCGGCCTCGGTGAGCTGGGTGGGCAGGTACTCGTCGATGATCGATTCCTCGGCGCGCTCATTGGCGGCGAGCTCGCCACGCCCGGCCTGCTCGTAGACCACGGCGGCCTCGTTGCGCTTCTTCGCCTCCTTCTGCAGGACGGCGATGATCTCGGGGTCGGAAAGCTCACGCGCCTCGGGTCCGGCGACCTCGGCGTTCTGGATCGCCGACAGCAGCATCCGCAGGGTGCCGAGGCGCAGCGCGTCCTTGCTCTTCATCGCGGCGGTCATATCCGTGCGCAGCGTGGTTTTGAGTTCCGACATGAGCGACACGGTACGAGGGACTTCTATCGTGGTCCAGCTCATTTGACTCGATGTTTCTCCGCCGGGTCGCCTATTCTGGGCAAATGCCCGTCTTCTCGACCACCGCCCTCAGCCGTGCCGCCCTGGGAGCCGCCGGGGCCGCGGTCGCCGGAATCGGATACGCGACGCTCATCGAGCGCAACGCCTTCACCCTGCGGGAGGCGACGCTGCCCGTGCTGGAACCGGGCAAGCCGTCGCTGCGGGTGCTGCACATCAGCGACCTGCACATGATGCCCGGCCAGCAGCTGAAACAGGCGTGGCTACGTGAGCTGGATCGGCTGGAGCCGGACCTGGTGGTGAACACCGGGGACAACCTCTCGCACATGAAGTCGGTGCCCGCCGTGGTGCAGTCGCTGGGCGGATTGCTCGCGCGCCCCGGCATTTTCGTGTTCGGCTCGAACGACTACTTCGCGCCGGTGCCGAAGAACCCGCTCAAGTACTTCAAGAAGGACCACAAGCGCGTCTACGGCGAGCCGCTGCCCTGGCAGGACATGCGGGCCGCGTTCACCGAGCGCGGCTGGCTGGACCTGACCCACGTGCGCCGCGATATCGAGGTCGCGGGCGTGAAGATCTCCACCGCGGGCGTGGACGACCCGCACCTGAAGCGGGATCGCTACGAGACCGTCGCGGGCGCGCCGAATCCGCTGGCGGACTTGAGCATCGGGCTCACCCACTCGCCGGAGCCGCGGGTGCTGGACCGGTTCGCGGCCGACGGCTACGACCTGGTGATGGCGGGCCACACCCACGGCGGGCAGCTGTGCGTGCCCGGTTTCGGCGCGCTGGTGACCAACTGCGGGATCGACCGGGCCCGGGTGAAGGGCGCGTCGCGCTGGGGCGCCCACACGCGGCTGCACGTGTCGGCCGGTCTGGGCACCTCGCCGTGGGCTCCGTACCGGTTCTGCTGCCGTCCGGAGGCGACGCTGCTGACGCTGGTCGGCGCGCCGCCGAAGAAGCCGGTGGCCGAGTCGGGGCGCGGCCGGGCCGCGTCCTCGGAGGCCGTCGCACGCTGATCGTCCCGCGGCGATATTGCCCCGGGCTCCCGCCGCGATATACAGCGCGGTATGTAGTCGTTCAGTAGGGGGCCATCGTGACCAGTGGAGACAACCACCGCAACGAGGCCGGCGGTTCGGAGCCCAATCCGGACTGGTGGCAGGGCACGCCGCCCGCGCAGGAGCAGGGTTGGCAGCCGGATTATCCGGCGCCGCAGCAGAATCAACCGCCGGGTCAGCCGTGGCCGCAGCCCGGGTATCAGCCGACCACGCCGATGCCCGGGCAGTACGTTCCGCCGCCGCAGTATCCGCCGACGCAGGCGTTCACCCGGCCGCCGGAATTCGGTCAGCAGCCGGGTTACGGGCGACAGCCGGCGTATCCCCCGCCTCCGGGCGCCGGCAGGGGCCGCGGCTGGCTGTTCGGCGGTCTCGCCGCGTTGCTGGTGGCGATCGTCGCGGTGGTGGGGATCGTCGCGCTGGTGAACAAGGGCTCGAATTCGCCGTCGGCCCAGTCGAATACGACGCCGTCGCTGATCAGCGCGCTCACCTCGACCACCGCCAAGCCGTCGCCCTCGGGCAAGCCGACGCCCGGCAAGACCACGGCGCCGAAGGCGACCGGTACGCCGGGCGCGGTGATTCCCGGCTATCAGGTCGTGACGATCCCGAACAACGGTGCGGCCTATGACATTCCGCAGGGCTGGAAGCTGGACCACACCGGTCAGGACTCGTTCAGCAAGGGCTCGGACTCCGTGCCGGTGGCCGGGCTGGCGCAGGACGGCGTCGACTACTGCCCGGAGAACGTGCGCACCAACGTCTTCCTGACCCAGTCCGACGAAACCGATCCGGGCAAGGCCGCCACCGACATCGGGACCCGCCTGGGCCGCATCGGCTGGTCCACCTCCACCGGCACCACGCCGGGCGCGCCGGAGTCGTTCCAGTCCTCGGACGGACAGTTGCAGGGCGTCTACCTGGAGACCAAGGGGACAGCCATCCCGTCGACCGCCGGTTGCGCGTCGACCTACTCGATCTACACCTTCGCGTTTCCCGGTGACAGCGGCGCTTTCGTGTTCACGATCGCGGCCGATACCGGTGTGGCGCAGGCGGTGGACGCGACCTTGGCGAAGAAGATCCTCGCCAGCATCCGCCCGATCCAGTAGGCGGCACGACTCGTCGGACAGGGGGTCGCGGTGCGCGGAGAACGCGACGACCAGGGCGACGATCCGGATCGAACGACGTCCAGCGGTGATTGGTGGCAGGGCCCGGTCCACGACCGCCCCGCCGACCCGCCGCGGCCGCCGTATCGCCCGACTCCGAATCCCCCTGTCCCCGAACCGAACCCGCACTCCTCCGGCGCGGGCTCCCAGCTTTCCGAATCGAATCCGTACGCCCCCGGACCGAGCTCCCGAGCGTCCGGGCCGAACCGGCACCTTTCCGGGCCGAGACCCCAGGTGTCCGGGAGAAGTCCGCACGCCTCCGGACCGAATCCCCAAGCGTCCGGCCGCAACCCGTACGCGTCCGGACCCAATCCCTACGCCTCGGGCCCGAATCCGGTGCCCCCGGGCGCGAATTCGTACGGCACCGGCCCTGCCGCCGTCGCCCTCGGCTCGCCTCTTCCCGGCACCTATCCACCCCCGCGCGGTGATCGTGGCCGCCTGTGGCTGCTGGCGGCCATCGGCGCGGTCGTGGTGGCGATCGTCGCCATCGCCGCGATCGTGTTCGTCCTGCGCGATTCCGGCTCCACCCCCCGCTCCCGCCACTCCGCCGTCGTCGGCCGCACCGACCACCACCGCTCCGCGCAGCTCCACGACCGCCCCGGCCTCCACCCTGACCCCACGCATCCCCGGCTACCATGTGGTGGTCCCCAAGGACCTGAAGGCCGCCTGGGACGTCCCCCGAGAGGTGAGCGCCGGTTCCGCCAGCGGCTCCCTGGTCCTCGTCATAGTCGCCGACACCGGCGTGGACCGCTCCGTCTCCCCCGATCCGGCCCGCGGAATCTTCGCAACCTTCCGCCTCCTTTAGCCCCCTGACCAGCCGATTTAACACCTGGACAACGGGTGCGCTAAGCTACTGCAGGTTCACTTCACGGGGTGTGGCGCAGCTTGGTAGCGCGCTTCGTTCGGGACGAAGAGGTCGCAGGTTCAAATCCTGTCACCCCGACTGTGTGGTTGAGACACAGCAGAAGGCCCTGACCAGTTTCGACTGGTCAGGGCCTTCCTCGTATCCAAGGCTATTCACGATCCTGACTATCGGTGCCCGTCCGCAGTCCGTCCGCAGTCTGCGAGTTCGCCGCCCGCGCGGCCCTGTCGAGAGCGTCCGCGACGGCCTCGAGATCGTCCGGAAATAGGTCGGCGTAGGTGTCGAGCGTCATGGCTGCCGACTTGTGCCCGAGCATGATCTGTACGGCTTTCGGGTTCGCACCGGCACTGATCGCCAGCGAGGCAGCGGTGTGCCGTAGGTCGTGCGGCGTGACCGTCGGGAAGTCCGGCGTGATCGTTTCACCTCCCTTCGCGATCTCCTCGGCGCGAGCCTTCCTGGCTGCCTTCTTCTGCCGTGTAACGGCCGGGGCGAAGACGCGCGGCCGATAGGTGGACACCCGCAGCACCTCCCCCTCTGTCGAGGTGAAGACCAGGGCATCACGATCCTTGCCCCGCATGAGCGCCGCCAGCTCATCGGCCAGAAGCTTCGGGAAGGGGACCGAGCGGCGCTGATAGGTCTTGGTGTCCGACCACACCAGGCGGCCCTCAACCTCGGCGACCGCCTCCACGATGTTGACCCGGCGCCGGAGCATGTCGAAGCTGCCGACTTTGAGCGCCGCCATTTCACCCCACCGCAGGCCGGTGTAGGCGAGAAGTCTTATCGCCGTGCTGTTTTCGGTGACCTCTCGCGCCAGCTGCGCCACCTGCCGATGTGTGAGGTAGCCGCGTCGCTTCTGCCGACGCTTTGGCAGCTTCACCTTGGCGCAGGGATTCCGCGAAATCTGGCGTTCCTCGACCGCGGTCTCGCAGATGCCCCGCAGGATGCCCACGGCGGTCTCGATGGTTGGCACCCCTATCTTCGCGGTCACCATGTCCGCGACCCACTCCCGCACAGCCGGAGACCGCACGTCTCGCACCGCAGTAGTACTCCAGCGCGGCCGGACGTGCGCCTGCCAGGTGTATCGCCTGGAGGAGCCCGTCGTCTCCTTCAGGTGGGCCTGAGCCTTCAGCCAGCGCGGCCCGAGCTTGCCGATGAACTCGCGGCCGGCCGAAGGCGCGACGTGGGTTCCGATGACCAACGAGCTGGTCACTTCATCGAGCCAGGCATTGGCATCGGCCTTGCGGGCGAAGGCTTTCGAATGCTCTTGGCTCTCATCATCGACATAGCGGGCGCGCCACCGTTTGCCCGTGCCGTGAGAGGCAGAGGGCACCCGTTCTCGCTTCTGGGTGCTGTCTGCCTCGGTCACGGTGACGGTCTTGTACCAGCGGTCCTCTACGCCCGCTCGGCGGTTCCGTCGTCCGGTCATGGCGGTGGCTACGCAGCCCCGCCACGTTTGGTGGCGGCTTCCTGCTCGGCGATCCAGGCACGGATGACGCTCTCCCTCCAGACGCGGCGGTTGCCGAGCTTGAAGTTCTCCGGGCCGCTGCCAGCCCATGCCCAGTACCGCCAAGTGGCAGCGGGGATGCCGGTGAGTGCTTCGCAGTCTTTTGCCTGGAGGTAGCGGTCGTCGTTCATGAGATGTCCTCGGGGAGAGTCGGTCTGGGGTGCCGGGTAGCGCGTGGTGCGCAGGCTGTCGCGTGGTGCGCACGGCTTGTCGCGCGCGGTGCGCTGGCTGTCGCGGTGCGCACCATCGGTGCGCTGCGTGTCGCGTTGGGTGTCGCGGTGCTGTCGCATCAGTGCGCACCGCCTGTCGCGCGGTGTCGCAGGGAGTGGACGACCGCGCCGCCGGAGCTTTTGGGCGCCTGGTTTTTCGCGATCAGCGCTTGCAGGTCCACAACGGAGAAGTCCAGGTCGGGGCCGTAGGGAAGGACCTGTCGCGCGAGGGCGACAGCCGCGTCGGGGCGCAGGTAGCCGCCGCACACGTACAGGACTTCTATGCACTGATCGCGGTGCGCTTGGTCGGTCACCAGGCGCAGGCGGTGGGAGAAGTCTTCCGGTTTCAGATACCGGCTGGTATCGACCTTGACCGCTGCGCACTTCCAGTCCGGGCGCATCAATCGCCCGTCGTAGGCGTACGCGCCAGGAGCGGCTGTTTCGTGTCGCATGATGCGTTCGGACATCCACGCGTGCGACGCTGTCGCGTCCAATGCGACACGGGTTTGAGCAACCGCGCGGTAATGCGATGCCCACATCGGTGAGGGCCGCCAGTCGGTGGCGCGCCAGCCCAGCGCCCACGTGACCGCGGCTGGTTTCGGGACGACCCATTTGGGTCCGGGCTCGACCTCGATCAGCGGATGGATCATTCCGGCGTCGAGGAGGCGGGCGGCCAGGTCGTAGGTTTGGGTACGGCCCATGTCGAGGAACTGGCCCAGGACATCGAGTTGCATGCCGCGCATCTCGGCCAGGCCGATCACGGCGCGGACCTCGCGGTGGGTGAGGGTTTCGGTGTTGATCATGAGGCGTCCTTAGTGGAGCGAATTTTGGTGCGGCGCTTGCGTTTGGCCGCGCGGTCGATGAGGAAGTCGTGCCAGGCATCGTCGAAGTCGCGTGCATCGAAGACGATGTCGATGGCCGCGGCATCGGGCGGGAGCCGGTCGAGCGCGGCGTAGACGCCGTCCTTGACGCCGGCGGAGCGGCACAGATACAGCAGGCCGACAACTTTCTCCGGGCCCGCGTCACCGGCGGCGCGTACCGCGCCCCGCAGCGCGGTATCCATGTCCTTGGCGGACTTTCGGGTCAACTCGACTTCCAGCGCCCACCAGCCGCGCACGCCGTTCAGCGTGGCCAGGAAGCGCCCGTCGTGGATGTGGGTGACTCCGCCGCGGGGGTTGCGGCCGGTGCTGAATTCCCTGTACTTGGACTTGGATTCGGCGGCCGCGACATCAGCGCGATGCCACAGAACCCGCTCGGAGATCCACCCCTCCAGATCGTCGCCGACCAGCATGATCCGGGCCTGAGCGACCGCGCGATGATGCTCGGCTTGTTTGGGAGAGGGCCGAAACTCCCGCACCCCGAACCCGAGGATGCGGGAGTCGGTGCCGCGGGTCAGCATCACCCACTTCTCCCCAGCCCGGATCTTCTCCAGCTCGCGGACGAGCTTCTCCTCCCGGAGCTGTTTGACCAGCGCGTAGGTGTGGTTGCGGTCCAGGTCCAGGAACCAACCCAACATGTCGAGTTGCATGCCGCCCTGTTCGGCCAGCGCCGTCAGTGCCGCCGACTTGCGCAGAGTCGATCGTGGAGATCGATTGTCCCGCAACAGATCCTGCACGGTGGTGCGAGCCAGGCCCACCCGTCGGCCGATCTCGCGGTGGGAGTGGCCCGCCGCGTGCAGGGCCGCGACCTCACCGAGGACGGCGTCGACCTGCCGGGCGGTCAGACCCAACGCGTCGGCGATCTCCCGGTAGCCGCGCCCATCCGAACGCAGGCCCAGCACGATCGCGTCATCCGGCAGCTCCTGGGCGTGATGGTTCTTGCCGTTGCCCGCCATCAGGCACCACCCCGGCGCGCTGGGGCAGGTGATTCATTTGAATCACGTGAGCCAGTTGACTCAGGTGGTTCATTTTGGACCACCTGCGGCACCCGGCCAAGGCGACTCTTGCCGTGGTTCACCGGGATCGCCTCCGATCCACACTCTGGCGAACCGGCTGGTCACCGTGGAGATCGCGTTCCTTGATCGGGGCGGAATCTCCGATCCAGGACATCAAGGACCGCACCCGCGCATCGATCACGGCCGTCACTTCTCGCTGATCCCGTACCGGGGTGACCGCGGCCGCCGAGTCAGGTGTCGAAAATTCACCACCTGCCTGCAGCGGTGCCGCCCGCAGCTGCTCACGATCGATCGGTCGGGGCCGTGGGGCGGCGGGCCCGAACAAGGTCTCGACGTTGTAGCCGGGCAGCATCGCTTCCAGGACCCGGCAGTGATCCGGGTAGGGGTGGGTTTTGATCTCGCCGCCGAGCCACCGGTAGAACTGCGCCTTGAGCGGGCCGGTGCCGACGAGCTTCTCATCGATCTGGGCGGCGGCCTTGTCGTATTCGCGCAGGAACGTGCCGTGGGTCTGCCAATGCCGTTGCCGCAGTTGTGCTTTCAGCTCATTGTCCGGCCGCAGGTGGCGGGTACGTGGCGTACCGCTCATCGCGACCGCCTCCGATCCCGACGCGAGTTGCCGGCCGACCGGACCCCTCCTCGTTGTGGTCGGAGTTCCGACCGTCCCGCCGACCCCGACTGGGCGAACTGGGGCGAACCGCGGTGGATGTATCGGGGATGGCTGTTCTTAACGATCTCGCGACCGGTCTCATCAGCGACGACATATTCGTCACCACCGAGGCCGGTGCCAGCCCATCGACTTACACTGGACATGCTTCAGGGACCTTTCGTCCTGGAAGTAGGTGAATTGCTGAAGCGGCTGGAACCGCTTTGGTGCTGACTCCCCGGTAGCTCGAACTGCCGGGGAGTTCTTTGTGCCGCAACGCCTCTCAACGCCACTCAACTAGTCAATCACAGATCAATCAGTTATGTGCACGAATGGTGGATCGAGTCACTCAGGAGTCACCTCCTATCATTGACACATGAGCGAGTCGGCCAGCCCGCGGAAGTACCAGGCGATTGCAGACGATCTTCGCGACAAGATCGTTGCTGGCACCTACGCCGTCGGGAGCCAGCTGCCGACAAAAGCCGAGCTGATGACTCAGTACGACGTTGCCCTCAACACTGTGGACCGAGCCCTCGATGTTCTTCGAGACCTCGGCCTGATCGAGTCGCAGCAAGGTGTCGGAACCTTCGTGCGCACCGCGAATGCGGGTCAAAAAGCGGACCTCACAGCCCGGGTCGCGCACCTCGAGGCCCAGGTTTCCGAGCTGTACGAGCTGATCAAGGGGATGGCAGCGAAAGGTCCCCGGCAGCAATAGATTCGCCGCCCCAACCGACCCAATCGGTTTCCAACTCATACATCTAGGAAAACGCCGCCACGGCTACGCGCGCACCATGTGAAAGACCATGTGCGACAGCACCATCCAGTGCATTGTGCGCGGCCACAGCACTGTCAAACAGTCTCGATCAGTTTCAGCTGTCGCCAGAGCCGCGGGCGTATCATCAGCCGAGGATCTGAGATTCGGTTGGAAGAGGGTGGGCCGAATGACCGAACGGAACTCCGCTCTGGCGGAGCTGATCACAGAAGCGAGAATCTCCTGGGCCGGGCTCGCGAAGCGTATCAACGACCTGGGCGCCGACGAGGGCCAAGCCCTACGGTACGACTACACCGCAATCCATCGCTGGGTGAACAAGGGGCAGAAACCTCGCGGGATCACGCCTACGCTGATCTGTCGAGTGCTCTCCGAGCAACTCAGTCGGCGCGTCCGCCCGGCTGATATCGGGATGGAAGGATTCGAGTCCGTGGCATCGCGTGGCCTTCAATATCCCCATGACCCGGAGTCCTCGGTCGAGACGATCCGCGACCTGGGCACCGCCTACACGAGCGGACAGTTCAGCGCCCCTTTTATCCTCGCCGCCCTGGCAGCCCCGAGCCGTGACTGGCTGCTGGCCACCTTCGAGGAGATCAGCACCGACCGCGGCCCCCGCGCGATCGGCATGAACCAAGTCGCTGGCATCCGCAACATGTTCAGCCTCTTCCAGGAGATGGACGTCATGCGCGGCGGCGGCCACGCCCGCACGGCCCTGATCAGCTACATGAACTCCACCGTGATCCCGCTGATTCGGCGCGACCACGAGCCCGACGTTCAGAAAGCCTTGTACGACGCCGCCGCCGAGCAGGCGTACCTCATCGGCTGGATGGCCTATGACGATGGAGAGCACGGCCTCGCTCAGCGGTATCTGATTCAGGCGCTCCGCCTTTCGCAGGCCGCCGAGAACCCGGTACTCGGCGCGCACGTGCTCGCAGGCATGGCAGACCAGGCCAACCTCCTGGGTTACTCGTATGAGGCCGTCGCGCTTGCCCGAGCTGGACTGCACGGGATTGGCCCGGAGGCTTCGCCCGCTTGCTATGCCGACCTCGGCATCTTGGAGGCCCGCGCCTTGGCCAAGCTCGGCGACTCCGCCGCGGCCAGCAGGGCGATCGGTAGGGCCGAGAGGATCTTCGAGGGCGTCGACCATGATGCAGAGCCCGAGTGGGCCCGCTTCATTGACCGCGCCTACTTCTTCGGCGAAGCGGCCAATGTCTTCAGAGATCTGAACCAACCCAACGAGATCGATCGCTTCGCCGGGCTCTCGATCGAGGAATGTCTCGGGCAGCGTCGCGCACGACGAGGCGGCCTCAGTCAGGCCGCAGTGGCGGCCGCCCATATTCAACGAAACGAGATCGAAGCAGCTGCGGAACGTGCCCGGATCGTGGTCCGTCTGACCACCACCGTGAACTCCTCCCGATGCCTTGAGGCCGTGACGGATCTCCAGCGAAAGCTGAAGCCCTTCGCGACCGTTCCGCAGGTTCAACAGTTCAACCAGGATGCGAGCAACATGCTCGGTCTCGTAGCCTGAGCATCGGCAACAGCCGCCGGCGAGTTCCACCAGGAGCTCCGACCGGCGGCCTTTCCCCTGCCCAAACCGCCGGAAGAGTGCCGGGACAGTGCCGGGACAAAGCCGGGATAGTGCCGGGACCAAACCATCCGGGATGAATCCGGCTGATCGCTCCCGTCCATGCCCTCTGATCTGCGCCTTCGGCGCAGGGCTCTTGTCTCTCGTGCTCCTGATTACCTCCCGCTTCGCTGAAGGTAATCAGGAGCACGAGAGACAAGAGCCAGGTTTGGGTTCAGAGGGCATGGACGGGAGCGATTGGGTAAGTGAGAGTTTCAAGAGGGGGACCACAAGGCGAGGCGGTTGGGTGCGAATGTTGCGTTGGCATATCGGGTGCGTTGGGAGAAGACCACAAGGGGAAGGGTTTCGAGCGAGCATCACGATGCAGTGTGCGGCGCGAACCGAAGAGGACCACAACGAAGGGATCACCTCGTACGAGGGAACACCGATCCCCTCCTATGCGGGGAGCAGGTTCACCTCTTACGCGGTGACCCGAAGAGTTGACCTACCCGCATAAGAGGGGAGTCGAGGTCGCCTCTTATGCGGGTAGGGCTGGGGGCCCGGATGTCCGGCGTGCGAGAGCTTGAACGGAGGCCCTCTTGACGTATCAGCGTCCAGTTTTCTGGACACTCAAGAGGGGGGACCGCACAGGAAGAACCTCCTCGCCGTGACCATCGAAGGCATCCTGTAATGCCGAGATGAGTGTGGTGGGCCTTTCCATGCATTCGTCCGCGCTCTGTGGCAGCTTCCGGCCAGAATCCTTGCAGTAGTGCACGATTAGGCCCATGCCCGACCAGTCCATCCAGGCCGTCCTCAAGGACGGGCTGATCAATCACGGCCGCATCATCGAAACAACCTACTCGACACTGGAAGCGGACCCGCTGCTCGCGGAGTTGGCCACGCTGATCGAGGACGCCGACGAGGCCGACGTGCGGGAGGCGGTGCTGTGGGCGCTGAACTCTCCCGAGTGTGCGTACGTCGGCCAAGCACTGCAGTACTTCGGGCACGCATTCCGGTGGGAGTGGCTGCGAACCGAGATCCAGCAGCGTTTCGACGAGGCGACATCCAGGGACGACCTGCGCGCGATGCGCCACTGGGAACAGATTCTCGAAGCCTTCGAAGACGATTGGGAAGACCTCGACCTGTATCCCTCCCTCGAAGCCCGCGCCACAGCTCATCTCGTGTTGGTGCCCAGAGAAAACGCTCGGTTCTTCACTGGCGCAACACCGGTACTGGTGGTTGGCGGAGCACCCATACACGAGACACTGCCTGTGCTCACCATGTCGGACGGTGTGACCTCGCGATGCGACGGATGGACCCTGCGGCCATGGATGACCGTGTGCGTGGTGAACGGACCGGGCGATCTCGGCTGTGCGATTCAAACTGCGATCGACCCCCAAGGTATAGACGATGAGGGCGTGCTCGAGGCGTTGACGTGGTATGACGACGTCAATCGCGCCGGTGGTGCCGTCGTCATATCGCTGCCGGATCTGCCCGCATCGTTTGACTGGGACTGGATCTACTCAGCAGGATTCGCGCGGGGCGGCACGATTCGAAGTGCTATCCGAGCGTAGAAGAGCCCAGCGAACCGCACCGCAAACGTCCTGTCTTGCCGCATACCGCGCTGACCGAACCGGCCAGCGCGGGAGCGCCGGCGGCCGGAACCTGGTGCGGTGCAGAACGTCCGCCGTCCGCGACTGCTGAACATCGTGCGTCGATAGGTCAGGCAGCCGCTTGCCTTCTGATTGCCGGTTCCGGTCGTCACGGGCCCGGAAACTCGAATCCCCTCGCGACAGAACTACCCTGCCCAAGCCGCAGCGACTGTCTGGTAACGCGAATGAAGTGCTCTCGAGCGCGGTGTTGCTCGTCCCGAGCGGCGATCCATGCGTCATCGTCGGTTGGTGGCTGCTGGCGGTCGAAGGTGGCGTGCATGACACCGTAGTCGGCAAGGTGGAGTGCCTCAGCAGCCGACACGACACTCCTCGGTGCTATGAGACGAAGCCGAGTAAGCACGACCGCTTGGGCGTCGTACGCGTCGTTCGTTCGCGTTCGCATCTCCGTGAACATGCTGGCGTCGTGGCCCTCGACGCGAGCAATTCGTGCGTACGCGCCGCCGCTACCGAAGCTGGCATCCAAGTAGCCCACGTAGGCATCAATCAGAGACTCGCGCAGCCACTTTCGGTTCTCGCGACGACCCGAGATATACAGGGTAATACCTGCCAACACAGCCGCAATCGATGCCGCAACCGCGCTGATTACCGAAGGTACAACGGACATGCGAACCTCCGACAAGCAGGGATGGCCCCCTACAGGTTCGCACGTTCATGCCGCATACCGCTCGCTCGAACTGGCCAAGCTGGTAGCCGGAAGTTGAACGGCCCGTGACTATCTCGGCCGCGTGCGCGCACATGTAGACTCGCCGACGGCCATGGAGTAGATCAGCGGTAGATCACCGACACGACACGTGGGAGGGCGCGGGTTCGAATCCCGCCTCCATGGCCCCGGAACTCCCAACGCGCTGTCCTGCCGCATACCGCGCTGTTCGGAGCGGCCACGGTCCGCAGCGCGTCCGCAGCAACAGCAAGCGCCGCCCCCTTGGATCAACCTCACCAACACTGAAAATTACTGGTAGAGACGGAGTCACAACACCGTCGACAGTCGCCAACATCGGACAAACCGGACCGTTTGGTGGTTCGGGACGAAGAGGTCGCAGGTTCAAATCCTGTCACCCCGACTGTGTGGTTGAGACACAACTCGGCCCCCGGCTCTTTCGAGAGCCGGGGGTTTTGTGTTTTCCGGGGTTGATCAGCGGCGGAGGTGGCGGCTGAGGTCGCCGGTCAAGTGCATGGTGACGTGGCGCTCCGCGAATCTCCATTGTCCGTCGCGCAGGTGGAAACGGTCGCGGTAGCGGCCCGTGGCGATGGCCTGGAGGGGCAGGTCCGGGAGGGCTTGGAAGACCGTGAAGTAGGCGCGCGAGGTCGCCGTATCCGCGGGGTCGCCGAATTCGATGGCGATGTTGGTTGTGACGTGGTGCGTGCGCGGGGTGCCGTCGTCGTAGCGGATCACCATGCGCTGGAACATCCGCTCCACGTCCGCGCTGCCTCGGATCGAGCCACCGCCGCCGATGAACTCACCCTCCGCGAACAAGGCGCCGACTCCGGCGAAATCTCCGGCATCGACCAGTTCTGCGTACTGCGCGATCAGGTTTGTCACGGCGGTCGTGTCAGCGGCTGTGCTCATGGGTCCGGACGATACGCGTTCGAGGGCCTACGCCGGGCGAGGTGACGTGTCGGCGTGCTGCGCTAGGCTGCGCCAGTCCCCTTGACACAGGGGGATTTTCGACAAATGGGGAGTGCGGAAATGAATATGGCGATGCTTGCCCGGCCGCGGCTCGGCTTTGTCGCGGCAGCGGGTGCGGTGGCGGTGGCCACGATTGCTGCGACGGCGGCGCCCGCGGCCGCCGAGGGGGTGACCATCTCGGCGTCGACGGCCTATTGCGTCGGATCGACCTACACGTTGACGCTGCCGGCCGCCGATGCCACGGTCCTGATCGGCAATGTCCCCTGGCAGAACGCTTTCGCGTTCCAGACGCGGGCGACCGGCGATGCGACGTTCAATATCGTCGCGACGGCTCCGTATGTGGCGGGCAAGGATGTCGTGGCGACGTGGACGCCGACCGCTCCGGGAGAGTTCATGACCAGCGCGTGGCCGTACAGCACCGATCGGGGGCTCTCCAATTTCGGCGAGAACGGCCCGACCGTGACTGTTGTCCAGACCGCTCCTGCTGGAACGACCTGCGCGCCGCCGACCGCCGGAAATGGCGGAACGGGCAGCGCCAGTTCGATTCCGGTGATCGGTGGACTGCTGAGCAGCCTGTCGGCGCAGAAGTAGCGTGACCGCGACGCGGCCCCGGCTCCCTCACGGAGCCGGGGGCCGTGCGTCATCCGGCGACGGGGCGAAGCCGGGTGGTGCCCAGACGATTCGCGTGGGTGGCGAGCAAGGTGTCGAGGGCCGCGGTGGTGGCGGGATCGGCGGGGGTGAGGATCGTGAGGGTGTGGTCGGGGTCGTTGGGGCTGGTGAGGCTGTCATAGGCGACGGTGAGGTCGCCGGCTTCGGGGTGGCGGATGCGTTTGGTGCCGTGGCTGCGGTCCTGGACGGTGTGGTCGTCCCACCAGTCGGCGAATTCGGGACTGTCCGTGCGTAATTCGTCGATGAGGGTGCGCAGGCCGGGGTCGGCGGGATGGCGGGCCTGGTTGCGGCGGAGGATGCCGACGGTTTCGCGGGCGATGCGGGCCCAGTCGAGTTGACCGGCGCGGATGCCGGGGTCGAGGAGGGTCAGGCGGGCGGTGTTGGTGCCGGAGTCGAATCCGGGGCCGAAGAGGGCCACGGCGGCGGTGTTGCGGGCGAGGACGTCCAGGCGGAAGTCGGTCAGGTAGGCGGGGAGGGCGGGCATGCCGTCGAGGATCGCCAGTAGCGAGGCGGGCGGGGCGGCGATGGGGGCGCGGGGCGGGGGTGTGGCGCCGCGGGCGATGAGGTGGAGGTGGGCGCGTTCGGTGTCGGTGAGGTGCAGCGCCTCGGAGAGGGCGTCGAGGACCGCGGCGCCGGGGGTGCCGACGCGGCCCTGTTCGAGGCGGATGTACCAGTCGATGCTGACGGCGGCGAGCTGCGCCACTTCCTGCCTGCGCAGGCCGGGGGTGCGGCGTTGGCCGACGGCCGGGAGGCCCGCTTGCTCGGGTGTCAGTCGCTCACGCATGGCGCGTAGGAAAGCGCCGAGCTCCTGGCCGGATGTCGTCGTGTCCACGCTCGCTCCTTCATTCGTGCGTGTCCAGCGTAGGAGCGGCCGGGTGGTACGCGGAATACCAGGGTGCGGAGGCTCTCCCCGGGGGTTGCGGATTTCGGGATGCTCGTCCTGTCATTCGAATCCGAGGAGAACCGCCATGACTCGCATCGCACGCATTGTTTCCGCGACCTTCGCCGTGGCGGCCCTGCTGTCCGCCGCCGCCTGCGGCGACAGCGGGGATTCGACGCCCACTCCCGCCGCGAATCCGGCTGCGTCCGTTCAGGTTCGGCCCGTGGTCCCGGCCTCGGCCGCCCAGTTCACGGTCACCACCCCGGACGCCACCGGCGATCACGCCTTCCCCGCCGACTTCTACGCGGGTGCGTTCGGGTGCACCGCCGCCAATCACGCACCGCGGCTGCGGTGGTCGGGGGCTCCGGCGGGGGCGAAGAGCTTCGCGGTCACCATGTTCGATCCGGATGCCCCGACCGGCGCCGGCTTCTGGCATTGGGTGAACTGGGATATCCCCGCCACCGCCACCGATTTCACGGCGGGTGCGGCCGGTGTCGCCGGAACCAACGACGCGGGCGCGGCGGGCTACCTGGGTCCGTGCCCGCCCAACGGGGACCGCCCGCACAACTATCAGATCTCGGTGCTGGCACTGGACACGCCGAGCCTGGGGCTGGCCGCGACCACGACCCCCACGGTGGTGTCGTTCTCGATGGGATCGCACATCGTCGGCGTCGCGCACCTGACGCTGACCGCGCAGCGTCCCTGACCCGGAACAGCGTCACAGGGTCCCGGCCAGGTGGCCGGGACCCTGTGACGTGGAACCCTTTTCCGCGCGAAGGCGGTCAGCCCAGGTGCAGGCGGCGCATCAGGCGCAGGGTGACCAGGGTGGACTTGAGCTGCTTCTCGTAGGGCATGGAGGAGCGGGAGGCCATGATCTGCTTCTTCTGCACGCCGACATTGATGGTGTCGGTGTACTTCAGCAGCCCGGCCGCGCCGTGGCGAGTGCCGACGCCGGACTGCTTGACGCCGCCCGACGGCGTGCCCTTGGCGGCATAGCTGGTAATGAAGCCGTCGTTGATGTTGATCGAGCCGGATTCGATGCGCTCGGCGAGTTTCGTTGCGCGGTCGAAGTTTCCGGTCCAGATGGCGGCGTTCAACCCGTAGGGGGTGTCGTTCGCGAGGGCCACGGCCTCGTCGTCGGTCTTGTACTTGTAGATGCTGACGACCGGTCCGAAGGTTTCCATGGTGGCCAGCGCCATGTCCTTGGTGACATCGGTGAGGACGGTCGGCTCGAAGAAGGCCGGCCCGAGGTCCGGACGCGGGTTGCCACCGGTGACGATGGTCGCGCCCTTCTCCCGCGCCTCGTCGACGTGCGCCGCGACCCGCTTCATGTGGTCGACGGAGACCAGCGACCCCATCTCGGGTGCGAAGTCGTAGGACGCGCCCATCTTCCCGGCGAGTTCGTCCGCGGCCGCGGTGAACCGGCGGAGGAACTCGTCGTAGATGCGTTCCTGCACGTAGATGCGCTCGATGTGCATGCAGATCTGGCCGGCGTTGCCGAAGGCCGCGAACAGGATCGACGGGATGGCCTCGTCGAAGTTGACGTCATCGAGCACGATCATCGGGTTCTTGCCGCCGAGCTCGAGGCTGCACCCGATCAGGTTTCGCCCCGACTGCTCGCCGATGGTGCGGCCGGTGGCGGTGGAGCCGGTGAACATGACGAACTCGACATTGTCGATCAGGGTCGGCCCGACATCGGGGCCGACGCCGCAGACCACCTGGATGAGCCCGCGCGGCAGGCCCGCCTTGTGGAGCAGTTCGATGCCGTACAGGGTGCACAGCGCGGTCTTGTTGTCCGGCTTCATGATCACGCCGTTGCCCGCGATCAACGCCGGGGTGGAGTCGGACATGGAGATGGCGAACGGGAAGTTCCACGGCGCGATGACCGCGACGACGCCCTTCGGCCGGTGCTCCTCGGTGGAGGAGGTGATGACCGGCATGGGCCCGGAGCGCTTCTTGGGCTTGAGCGTCTTCTCGGCGGTCTTGAGATACTGCGCGATCACCAGCGGGGTGTCGCACACTTCCTCGATGGCCATGCGCCGGGCCTTGCCGCAGCCGATCTGGATCAGGTCGGCGAGCGTCTCGATCTCGGTGAGCAGCAGCTCGTGCGCGCGCTCGAAGACCGCGAGCCGGTCCTTGAGCGGGCGGGCGGCCCATTCCTTCTGCGCGGCGCGAGCCATTTCGGCCGCGGCCACCACATCCTCGGGGGAGGATTGGGGCAGGTAGCCGACGACGTCGCCGGTGTAGACCTCGGTCATCTCGAAGGGCTCGCGGGCCTCGCCGGCCTTGCCCGCGGTCACCATCGCGGTCAGCCGGTTGATGAGGGATTCCGTGACGCGCGGCGGAAGCTTCGCCTTACTCGTTGTGCTCATGGGACTCTCTCCACTACTTGCCGCCCGTGACGGCGGTCACCATGGTTCAAACTAGAACACGTTATTGTTTAGGACAACGGCGCGGGGTACTTTCGTGCCGGAATCTTGGTTCGTCCATATCGAAAGAAGGGTCGGCGATGACCGCAGCGACTGCTGAAACCCCCGCCAACACCGAGCCGCACGCGCTGGTCGAGAAGCGTGGCGCGACGCTCATCGTCACCATGAACCGCCCGAAGTCCAAGAACGCGCTGACCGGCGAGATGCTGGCCATCATGACCGAGGCGTGGGACACGGTCGACAACGATCCGGAGATCCGCTCCTGCATCCTCACCGGTGCCGGCGGCGCGTTCTGCGCGGGCGCGGATCTGAAGAACATGAACAAGAACAAGCCCGAGGACGGCATGAAGGAGGGTTCGGCCTTCGACCCGTCCCGCATGCCGGGTCTGCTCAAGGGCCGCCGTCTGACCAAGCCGCTGATCGCCGCGGTCGAGGGCGCGGCCATCGCGGGCGGCACCGAGATCCTGCAGGGCACCGACATCCGCATCGCCGGTGAGAGCGCCAAGTTCGGTGTGTCCGAGGCGAAGTGGAGCCTGTTCCCGATGGGCGGCTCGGCGGTGCGCCTGCCGCGCCAGATCCCGTACACCGTGGCCGCGGAGCTGCTGCTGACCGGCCGCCACATCACCGCCGCGGAGGCGCTGAACTTCGGTCTGATCGGCCACGTGGTGCCGGACGGCACCGCGCTGGACAAGGCCCTCGAGATCGCCGAGCTGATCAACAACAACGGCCCGCTGGCCGTGCAGGCGATCCTGAAGGTCATCCGCGACACCGAGGGCCTGCACGAGGAAGAGGCGTTCAAGATCGACGCCAAGGTCGGCCTGCCGGTCTTCCGCAGCAATGACGCCAAGGAAGGCCCGCGCGCGTTCGCCGAGAAGCGTAAGCCGAACTTCCAGGGCAACTGAGGAATTCGAGGTGGTGACGGAACCTCTCCCGTCACCACCTCGAACCATCAGCGGGCGGCCACTTCCTCGGCCAGGAATCCGCCGGACTGGTGCCGCCACAGTTGCGCGTAGGTGCCTTCTCCGCGCAGCAGTTCCTCGTGGCTGCCCTGTTCGACGATCCGCCCGCGATCGAGCACGATGAGCCGGTCCATCCCGGCCACGGTGCTCAACCGGTGCGCGACCACCAGCGCCGTACGCCCTTCCATCAACTCCCAGAGCGCCTGTTGCACCAGGATCTCGCTCTCGGAGTCGAGGGCGCTGGTGGCCTCGTCCAGCAGCAGGATCGGGGCGTCGCGCAGGATGGCCCGCGCGAGCGCGACCCGCTGGCGTTGTCCGCCGGACAGTTTCACGCCGCGCTCGCCGATGAGCGTCTCCATGCCGTCGGGCAGCCCGTCCGCGAACTCGGTGACGTGGGCGGCCTTGGCGGCGCGCCGCACCTCCTCGTCGGTGGCCTCGGGCCGGGCGAAGCGGATGTTGTCGCTCAGCGATCGGTGGAACATGGCCGGGTCCTGCGGCACGTAGGACAGCAGACTGCGCAGATCGTTCTGGCGCAGTCGTGAGATGTCCTGTCCGCCGATGCGGATCACGCCGCCGTCGATGTCCATCATGCGCAGCAGCAACTGGGTGAGCGTGCTCTTGCCGCCGCCGGACCGGCCGACCAGGCCGATGCGCGCGCCGCCGGGCACGTGCAGATCCAGGCCGCGGAACAGCGGCTGCGCCCCCGCGTGCGCGAAGTTCACCTTCTCGAACCGGATGTCGGATCCCTTGGGCCGCAAGGGTTCCGGTTCGGCGATGTCGAGCACGGTCGGCGATTCCAGCAGCAGCTCGGTGAACTGCGCGGCCTCGGTGGTGGTGCTCTCCAGCCGCCGGTAGATCTGGTTGAACCGGAACATGATCCCGGTGGCGTTCCAGTAGTAGGTGAAGGCCACCATGATCACCTCGACCGACGCGTGCCCGCCGCCCATGCCGAGGGCGATGAGCAGCCCGGCCACGTTCACGATCACCATCAGCGGGGTGATGGCGGTGTCGATGTAGAGATTGTTGTAATCCCACGACAGCAACGACTTTCGCCGTTGCACCGCGACCCGCCGCCGGTGTTCGGCGATCTCCTCGGGTTCGGCCGCGAAGGCCCGCACCGCCTGCATGTTCGACAGGGTGTCGGAGACGTGCCCGGACACCAGGGCGATGGCCGCCTCGCGGTCGTCGACCAGATGCTGGCGGCGCCGGATGAGCGGGGTGACGACCACGCCGCTGACGGCGATGAGGCCGAGCAGCACGATGACCAGCATCGGGTCGTAGCGCCACAGCACCACCGACGCGAAGGTCAGCGGCACGAAGGCGGCGACGATCTCGAAGGCGAAGGTGTCGGCGAAGTCCTCGAACCGGGTGGCGAAACTCAGCGCGCGCTTGGTCAGCGAGCCCGCGAAGTTGTTGTGGAAGAACGCGGAGTCCTTGGCGAGGAGTTCGTCCATCGCGGTGTTGTAGAGGTTCTCGATCCCGTTGGCGTCCAGGCGGTTCAGGAAGTGGATGCCGACGCGCCAGCACACCTCGGAGATGAACAGCAGCGCGCCGAACCCCACCACATAGGGTGCGAGCGCGCCGATGGACGAGTCACCGGTGGCGGCGACCTTGCCGACGACGATCGCGACCAGCAGCGGCGCGATGTAGAGCTGGCAGATATTGCCGAGGGCGGGCCCCAGCATGGCCGTGATCGTGATGGCTTTGCGCCGGGCCATTTCCTGGCCGTAATAGCGCAGAACCAGCCGTACCGCGGACGTGCGCGTACTCATTCATCCCCCTCTCGGCTAGTGCTTGCAGAGAGCCCAGAGTGCCCGGAGGGGAGTGATAGCGCTACTGAATTATTGCTGGATGGTTGCGGGATACGGGTGCTGGGCGGCCGCAGAGCCCGGCCGCCCAGCACCGGAGCGGATGCCGATCGGAGCACGTGCCGGCATCCACGTTCGGGGGTGCTACTCGATCGGACGGATCGTGCGCCGGATGATGGCGCGCGCTACGCCGGGCAGGAATCGCCGCATGTAGTAGGCGGGCCGAGCCTCTCCGGGGAATACGTAGAGCGGCGTCTTCGATGCGGCCAACGCCTTTTCCAGGGTGTCGACGACGAATTCCGGGGTGACGGGGACCGCGTTGCCGAGCACGCTGGCGTTCTCCTCGCGGACCACGTCCAGGAACGGGGTCTCGACGCCGGGCGGGCACAGGACGAGCAGGCGCACGCCGGTGCCGTGCAGTTCATAGGAGAGGCTGTCGGCGAAGCCGATGACGGCGTGCTTGGACGCGGTGTATCCGGCCATGCCGGGTGAGGGCAGCCAGCCGACGAGTGAGGCGAACAGCACCACGGTCCCCGCGCCCGCGTCGCGCATGGCGGGCACGACCGCCTGCACCAGGTTGACGGTCCCGATGTAGTTGACGTCCATCATCTTCCGGATCAGGGCCACGTCGTGGTCCAGCACCGAGGCGTGCACATGGCCGATGCCGGCCGCGTGCACCAGCCGGTCGATGGTCCCCAGTTCCGAGCGCACCTTGTCGACGACGGCCCGGACCTGCGCGGCATCGGAGACGTCGCATTCGTAGGTGTGGGTGTTGGGTGAGCGGGCGGCGGTGACGGCCAGCCCGTCGGCGTTCACGTCGACGGCGGCCACCTGCCAGCCCGCGGCGGCGAGGCGTTGCGCGACGACGCGGCCCTGGCCGCTGGCCGCTCCGGTGACCAGTGCAGTGCGGGTCATCGGACCTCCTGGGTCTGCAAGACCGTGGCGGCGTCCTCGAAAGTCATGCGGAGCGCGCCGATCCGGCTGGAGAACAGTGCGCGCCCGGGCAGCCCGAGGGCGCGCAGTTGATCGGAGACGGGGTGGTCTCCGAGGTGGATGCGGGCGCCGCCCGGCCGTCCCCGGACCTGGCCGGGGTTCATGATCCAGGGTGTGCGGCGCAGGATTCCGTTGCGCGAGGTGTAGGCGTCGATGGAGGCCCCGCCCGCGCCGGCGGGCATCGGGACACCGTCGGCGACTCGCAGCGCGAGCACGAACTGCCCGTCGACGCGGACCTCGCACCGGTGCCCGCGCCCGTCGGGCGTGATGTCGATGTCGGCCATGAGCTTGGGGAATCCCCAGATCGACTGTCCCGCTTCGCAGGTGAAGCTCTGGTTCACCGGCAGCCAGTGGATGTAGGCCCCGGTGCTGTCCTTGCGCCCGGGCTGTTTCGCCATGATCGAGAACGCGAATTCGTGGTACGGCCCGAGGTCGCCGTCGACGTAGCGCACGAAGGCCAGCGAGAGCACGGCCTTGCCGAGCACGGTGAGCGGCTCCAGCCCGGTGCCGGTGAGCAGTTCGGCGGCGGCGCGGGCGTCGACGAGGAACAGCGCCGAACTCGCGTCCGCGTGCCGGATCCGCACCGGCATGCTGACCCGCTCCCCGAGCACGGTGTGGGCATCTACCATGTTCGAATTAGAACAGGTTTCACCTAGGCGCGCCGGTTGTTTCACGCAGTTCGTCCGCTCACCGGTCACCTACTTTCATGGTCTGGCGCCCGCTCGGCGACATATGCCTTCGCCCACCGGTAGTCGGGCTTCCCGCTCGGGGTCCGGGCGACGGTCGCGGCCACCCAAATCCGCCGCGCCAGTTTGTATCCGGCGAGGCGATCGCGCACATGAGCCTCCAGGGCGGCGAGGTCGATGTCGCCGTCCGCCGGGGAGACCACGGCCGCGACCAGCTGTCCCCAGCGCTCGTGCGGGACCCCCACCACCACCGCGTCGTAGACCGCCGGATGGGCCTTGAGGGTGGCCTCGACCTCCTCGGGGAAGACCTTCTCCCCGCCGGTGTTGATGACCATGTTGCCGCGCCCGATCAACGTGACCGACCCGTCGGATTCGACGCGCGCGCGATCGTCGGTGATCACCATTCGCACGCCGTCCACGACGCGAAACAGCTTGCCGGTCTTGACCGGATCCTTGTAGTACCCGATCGGCACATTGCCGGTCTTGGCCACCCATCCCTCCCCGCCGGGTGCGACGGGCCGCCCGTCATCGTCGACCACCAGCGCGCCTCGGCCGGTGCTCACTCGCGGCGCGCGGGCCGGGTCGTCGTCCTTCTGCGCGAATCCGATTCCGCCGAAACCGGTTTCGGACGAACCGATGGACTCGGTGACCAGGGTGCTCGGGAACAGTTCCAGCAGTGCGTTCTTCACCGGCTGGGTCAGTTGCGCCGCCCCTGACCCGATGGAGATGAGCGAGGAGGCGTCCACGGGCGCGGCCCGATACGAGTCGACCAGCGGCCGGGCGATGGCGTCGCCGGTGACGACCAGGACGTGCGGCCGTTCGCGCGCCACCACCCGCCACACCTCGTCGGGATCGAAGCGCGGCTGGAACAGCACCGCGTTGCCCGACCACAGCGCGGTGAAGGCGGGCATCATGGCGGCGGCGTGGATGAGCGGCGGCAGCACGAACCAGGTCATGGGGAACTCGTTCTGCGCGGCCACCCGGGACTGCTGGTATTCGTCGGCGACGGGTTCACCGGTGTAGAAGTCGATGCCGCCGCCGAGCACCCGCCACATGTCCTCCTGGCGCCAGATGACGCCCTTGGGCAGACCGGTGGTGCCGCCGGTGTACATGATGAAGTGGTCGTCGGCGCTGCGCGGCCCGAAATCCCGGATGCCGGAGGCCGATTCGAGCGCCTCCTCGTAGGGCAGCGAACGGCTCGGCAGTCCCGCTCCCCCCTGGTCGTCCTCCACGACCAGGGTGTGCCGCAGCTTCGGCAGCTGATCGCGGATCTCCTCGATGAGCGGCGCGTAGCAGCGGTGGTGCACCGCCATCTCGAGGTCGGCGTTGTCGTAGACGTAGCGCAGTTCCTCGGCCCGGTACCGGTAGTTGATATTGACCGGCACCGCGCGAATCTTGTAGCAGCCCAGCAGGGTTTCGAGGCTCTCGATGCTGTTGTGCATGTGGAACCCGATGTGGGTGCCGGGCCCGGCCCCGGCCGCCGCCAGGTGGTGGGCGAGCCGGTTGGCGCGGGCGTCGAGCTGGGCGAAGGTGAGCCGCCGTGTCCCCTCGATCACGGCGGTCCGGTCCGGCACGGCGTCGGCCGAGTGTTCGTAGAGGTCGGCGAAGTTGCACGCCATGGCCGTTTCTCCTGGTGTGTTCCGGCTACAGGACGGTGAGCGGCAGCGGTGTGCCCCGGTCGGTGAAGGTGAAGGCCGCCCCGGAGCTGAACCGGGTGATGGCGACCTCGTCGGCCTCCCGGAACGGCAGGTCGGCGCAACCGATTTCGAGGGTGAGCCCGCAGTCGGCGGCCTCGCGGACCCGGGCGTGGAAACGCGGGTTCACCCCGCGCACCAGGGCGTCGAGCGGCTGAAGATGGCCGGGGTCGAGCAGGGCGGGCCAGGCGCCGTCGTCGACCGCGCCGCAGCCGCGGCCGATGCGCAGTTCGACCAGCTGCTCCCCACCGGCGGTCTCGGCCGTCACGCCGACGTCGACATAGGCGGCCGGGTTCAGCGCCGGGTGCAGGCGCAGCACCTTGGCCAACGCCGCCATATCGTCGCCGAGCCCGAGCGCGATGCGGATGCGTTCGGCGGTGAGGCCCGCGATGCCGGTGAACTGTTTGCGCAGGATGTCCAGCGCCACTTCCGGTTTCGCGCGCTTCTCCACCGCGGTCCGGTAGCCGAGGGTGAGCAGGTGGTGCTGCAGGCACACCTCGTCGGCGATCCGGATGAGCGCCGAGCGCGAGAAGTCCTCGAACCGCAGGTCACTCAGCAGCGGCCCCGTATAGTCCGCCTGCCCGGGATCTTCCGGGTCGATGGGGTCGAGCACGGTGGCGGCGGCCTCGGATCCGGCCACCACCTGCGCGTCCTCGTGCGGGATCGGCGGTTCGTGCGCGGGATCGATCGTGACGGTCCACGCGCACACCGGTTTCCGGTCCGCCGGTTCGCGGGGCGGCCGATGCACGGGTCGCACCTGGGCGTGCGGATTGGTGGCGAGCGCGGTCGCGTCGAAGGTGGGGTCCTCGATGTCGTGGCACATGGCCACCACGAATTCGGTGCCCATCGGCTCGACGTCGGCGAGCGCGCCGCAGTGGTCGAGATGGAATTCCCCGTGATCGTGGTCGATCACCGTGTAGCGGAAGTCCATGAACTGCGGTGGCGCGCCGATATCCAGCTGGAAGCCCTTGAAGATGGCGTCCACCCCGTCACCGGTGATGCCGAGCGCCCGCCGCATGCGCCGGGTGTAGACCGGGCTGGCCAGCTGCCATTCGTCGATGGCGACCGCGGTCATGCCCTCCCGGCCGAGCGCGCCGAGCACGTGCGCCATCCCGGACCGGTCGATGAGGTGCCCGCACAGCAGCAGTTCCGGAACCAGCAGGGCCAGTTCGGATCTGGTGAGTGACGCGTATCTGCTGGTCACCACAGGGGCACCGGCCCCTTCCCGACCGGGTACCAGCCGGGCAACGGTTCGCCCGACATGGACCGTTCCATGCGCTTGCGCATGCCGGACGAGAGCGCGTTGTTCGAAATCATCTCCACGAACAGCGCGGTCACATTGCCGAAGTCGAAGAAGTCGCGCTGCCAGCTCCACTGGTAGTTCCCGGCGTAGCGGAACCAGCTGCCGCCGAGCCCTTCCGGGCTGTAGGGCCGTCCGTCGGCCCGCTGCTGATCGTTGACCTGTTTCCAGAATCCGATGACGCTGCCGGTGCGCTCGTCGACCACGAATTCCTGGTACGGGTACGTCCAGCCCTCGAGCCCGAACATCTCCTGGCCGAGCGCGATATCGCGGATCTCGTCGCGTCCGACGGCCATGAATTCCTGCTGCGGACCGTAGTTCCAGCCATAGGTGGCGTCGTCGGTGTAGAAGTGCTCGAGGGGTTTCCAGTCCCCGGCCGCCTCACACTGTTTGTTCTCGTCCACCCAGCGGCGGATCATCTCGTCGAGTTCGTCGCGGGACCAGCTCACGGCTGTCTCCTTCATTCGACAGCGCTGTCGTCTACGAGCGACAGGGCCTGGGTCGGGCAGTAGCGGACGGCGGCGCGGGCCGCGTCCAGGTCGGTGCCGGGGTCGGCGCGCAGGATCCGCACCTGTCCCTGTTTGGGCACCTCGAAGAGGTCGGGGGCCTCGTCCTGGCAGACGGCGTGGCCCTGGCAGAGGTCGAGATCGACGACCAGGCGCATGATCAGGGTCCTTCCGGATTCGGCTCGCGCAGTGGCGCTTCGGGCTGGACCTCCACCAGCACCAGGTGCGCGCCGCGCGGGGTGGACACGACCGAGGACACGGCCGCCGCGAGATCGGCGGGCCGCAGGAACTGCGGGTGCCGGGCGAATCCCCACTTCACCCAGTTCTCCAGCAGCGGACCCACCACTTCCGGGGTGGCCTGCATGCCCATGCCGGTGAGGGTCTGGCCCGGCCGCACGATGGACGAGCGCACGCCGGTGCCCTCCAGTTCCATGCGCAGCTGGGTGGCGAACGCCTCGACGCCGGTCTTGGCGGCGTTGTACGCGCCCGCGCCGGGCCGGGCCCGCACGGCGCAGTCGGAGCCGATGACCACGAAGTCGCCGCGCTGCCGCTCGATCATGCCGGGCAGCACCCGGTGCGCGAGGCGTTGCGCGCCGACCAGGTGCACCCGCACCTGGGATTCGAACAGGTCGGGATCCATCTCCCAGCCCTGCCCGAATTCGAGGTCGCCCGCGCCGGAGACCAGGACCTCGGTGGGCCCGAGCGCCGCCTCGGCGGCGGTGACGAATTCGTTCACCGAGGCGGTATCGCAGACGTCGAGCCGTCCGGCGAAGGCTTCCCCGCCCTCGGCGCGGATCTTCTCGGCGAGGGTTTCGCAGATCTCCACCCGGCGCGCACCCAGCGCGACCGGGTGTCCCAGCGCGGCAAGGGCTTCCGCGGTGGCGGCCCCGATTCCGGAGGACGCGCCCGCCACGATGGCGGGGCGGCGGGCGGGATGCGGTGCGAAGCGGGCCATTCAGCGAACCTCCACGGAGACGGGCAAGTGGGCGAAGCCGCGCACATTCACCGAATGCACGCGCTGGATACCGGTGTCGGCGATGCCGTACGAGCGGACGCGAGCGGCGAACTCGCGCAACACGATCGACGCCTCCAGTCGCGCCAGGTGCGCGCCGAGGCAGAAGTGCACGCCGCGGCCGAAGCTGATCAGCCCGCCCTTGTCGCCGCGTTCGAGGTCGTAGCGATCCGGGTCGTGGAAGACGGCGTCGTCGCGATTGGCGGATCCGATGAGCAGCAGCACTTTCGAGCCCGCGGGAATGGTCTGCCCATAGTACTCGAGGTCCTCGGCGGCGGTGCGCGCCAGGATCTGGCTGGAGGCGTCGTAGCGCAGGGTCTCCTCGACCCAGTCCTCCACGAGTTCGGGGTGGGCGGCGGCCTTGGCGTACTGCTCGGGATTGCGGCCCGCCCAGTACAGCGCGTTGCCGAGCAGTTTGGTGGTGGTCTCGTTGCCCGCGACCACCATGAGGAACATGAAGCCGAGGATCTCCTCCTCGGTCAGCCGGTCCCCGTCGGCCTCGGCGTCGAGCAGGGCCGAGGTGAGGTCGTCGGCGCGTTTGCGCTTCCGTTCGGCGAGGATCTCGTTGTAGTAGCCCGCGAGTTTCATGGCCGCCTCCATGGCCGCGATCGGCACGTCCAGCACGCCCTCCTCACGATGCACCAGGAGGTCGGCCAGCCGCCGGAGTTCGGCGCGATCGGCTTCGGGCACGCCGAGCAGTTCGGAGATGACGTCCATCGGGACCTGGCCCGCGACCGCGTCGATCCAGTCGAAATCGCCGCCGGCCAGGGCGGGTTCGAGGTAGCGCAGGGTGATCTCGCGGATCCGCGCGCCCATCTCGGTCACCCGCCGGGGTGTGAATCCCTGGTAGACGAGCTTGCGCAGACGCAGGTGCCGGGGGTCGTCCATGGCCAGGAAGGACATGGTTCGCCAGGCGTGCGGCCCCCAGGCGGCGGGGTCGAGCGAGACCCCGTTGGCACTGGACAGGCGCACGTTGTCCCGGAAGCCGGCCGCCACGTCCCCGTGCCGCGAGAGCGCCCAGAAGTCCAGCTCGGGGTGGTGGTACACCGGGGCCTCGGTGCGCAACCGCTGGTACACGGGGTAGGGGTCCTCGTGGATGCGGTAGTCGTAGGGGTCGAACAGCAGCGGCTCCAGCGAGGCTGCGGTCATGGTGGGTCCACCTCGTATTCGATAACTCGTTCATCGGCTCTGATGAACGTTTTCCAGCAACGGAGACACGTAGCTGGACATGTGTCTGTACGGTACTAGCGACGGGATCACCTCACAACGGAATCCCGCGAAGAAAATCGGCCGGACCGCAGAAACTGAAACCTGTTCTTGCGCGTTTCCGAGCCGCGAACCTATAGTCCGTACACGTGTCCGGACAGCATGGGAGCTACCTATGAGCCCGAGCGATCTCGTCCCCGACGGCGGTTCGCACCTGCTGATCGGCGGCAAGTTGACGCCCGGCGGCGGCGGTGTGTTCACCACCGTCGACCCGGCCACCGGGGAACCCCTCGGCTATGCCGCCAATGCCGACTCCGCCGATATGGACGCGGCCATCGCCGCGGCCCGCACCGCCTTCGACACCACCGACTGGTCCCGCGATCCGGCATTCCGCGCGGCCTGCCTCCGGCAGCTGCGCGACGCCCTGCGCGGGCACATCGAGGAACTGCGCGAGATCACCATCGCCGAGGCGGGCGCACCCCGCATGCTCACCAGCGGTCCGCAGCTGGAGGGACCGGTCGGGGATCTCGGCTACTTCGCCGATCTGGCCGAGAACTACGCGTGGGAAACCGATCTCGGGGTCGCCGCGCCCATGGGGATCAAGAGCTCGCGCCGGCTGCGGCGCGAACCCATCGGCGTGGTCGGGGCGATCACGCCCTGGAACTTCCCGCACCAGATCAACTTCGCCAAACTGGGTCCGGCGCTCGCGGCCGGAAACACCGTGGTGCTCAAGCCCGCGCCCGACACCCCGTGGTGCGCGGCGGCCGTGGGCCGGATCATCGCCGAGGAGACCGACATTCCGGCCGGGGTGGTCAATATCGTCACCTCCGACGATCACGGCCTCGGCACGCAGCTGGTCACCGATCCGCGGGTGGACATGATCTCGTTCACCGGGTCCACCCAGACCGGCAAGGCGGTGATGACCGCCGCGGCGGCGTCGCTGAAGAAGGTGTTCCTGGAGCTGGGCGGCAAGTCGGCGTTCATCGTGCTCGACGACGCGGACATCGCGGCCGCCGCGAGCTATGCCGCGTTCGGCGTGTGCGTGCACGCGGGCCAGGGCTGTGCGATCAGCACCCGCCTGCTGGTGCCGCGCGAACTGCACGATCAGGCCGTCGAAGCCGCCGCGCGCACCATGGCGGGCATCCGTCCCGGGGATCCGGCGAAACCCGGAACCGTGTGCGGCCCGGTCATCTCCGAACGCCAGCGGGCGCGGATCGAGCGCTATCTCGACATCGCGCGCGCCGAGGGCGGCACCATCGTCACCGGCGGCAAGCGGCCCGACCGTGAGAACGGCTGGTTCGTCGAGCCGACGCTGATCACGGGCCTGCCCAACAGTTCCACCGTGGCCCAGGAGGAGATCTTCGGGCCGGTCCTCACCGTCATCCCGCACGACGGTGACGCCGATGCCGTCCGCATCGCCAACGACTCCCCTTACGGCCTGTCCGGCACGGTGTGGGGCAGCGACCCTGAGCGGCTGCGCGAGGTCGTGAACGGCGTGCGCACCGGGACGCTCAGCGTCAACGGCGGCATCTGGTATTCGGCCGACGCGCCCTTCGGCGGCTACAAGCAGTCCGGCGTGGGCCGGGAAATGGGCGTCCTCGGATTCGAGGAATACACCGAGACCAAACTCATCGCGACCGGCGTCTGAGGAGTACCGACATGAGCCGATTCACCGACAGGTCGATCATCGTCACCGGCGCCGCGCGCGGCATCGGGGCGGCCTACGCGAAAGCGCTGGCCGCCGAGGGCGCGAAAGTCGTTGTCGCCGACCTGAACAGCGAACTGGGCGAGGCGACCGCCAAGGAGATCACCGCCGACGGCGGCGTCGCGGTCTTCGCGCCGGTCGACGTCGCCGATCCGGAATCCGCCAAGGCCCTGGCCGATTTCACCGTCGCCGAGTTCGGCGGCATCAACCACCTGGTCAACAATGCCGCCATCTACGGCGATATGAAGCTGGACCTGCTGGTGTCCGTGCCGTGGGACTACTACAAGAAGTTCATGGCCGTGAACCTCGACGGCGCGCTGAACGTCACGCGCGCGGTCTACAAGCACATCGCCAAGGCGGGCGGCGGGTCCATCGTGAACCAGTCCTCCACCGCCGCCTGGACCTACTCCGGCTTCTACGGGCTGGCCAAGGCCGGGATCAACAGCCTCACCCAGCAGCTGGCACACGAGTTGGGGCACTCCAGGATTCGGGTGAACGCCATCGCACCGGGACCCACCGACACCGAGGCCACCCGCAGCATCGTGCCCGAGCAGTTCGTGGATCAGCTGGTGAAGCAGATGGCGCTCAAGCGGCTCGGCACCACCGAGGACATGGTCGGGGCCTGCCTGTACCTGCTGTCCGACGACGCGGGCTGGGTCACCGGTCAGGTGCTGAATGTCGATGGCGGGCAGGTGTTCCGGCCATGAGCGAGGATATCGCGATCGGGTTCATCGGACTCGGCAATATGGGTGCGCCGATGGCGCAGCGGCTGGTCGAATGGCCGGGCGGGCTCGTGGTCTGCGATATGCGGGCCGACGCGCTGCGGCCGTTCACCGACGCGGGGGCGACCGCCGCCGCGACCGCCGCGGACGTGGCCGAGCGGTGCCGGGTCATCTCGGTGGTCGTCCTCGACGACGCGCAGGTGCGCACGGTGGTGACCGGCCCGGACGGTCTGCTCCGGACCGCGAAGCCCGGCACCGTGATCGCGGTGCACTCCACCATCTCCGATCGGACCGCCGTGGAACTCGGTGCCGAATGCGCTTCGCACGGTGTCGAATTCGTGGACGCGCCGATCAGCGGCGGGACGCCCGCCGCGCAGCAGGGCGCGCTCGCGGTCATGGTGGGCGGCAGTCCCGCCGCCTTCGAGGCGGTGCGCGAGCCGTTCGGGCGGTTCGGATCGCTGGTCATCCACGCCGGCGACGTCGGCGCGGGCACGCGGATGAAACTGGCGCGCAACCTGCTCCACTTCGTCGCCTTCACCGCGGCGTCGGAGGCGCAGCGGCTGGCCGAGGCCGCGGGACTGGATATCGCCGCCCTCGGCAAGGTGGTCCGGCATTCCGACTCGCACACCGGCGGGCCCGGCGCGATCATGCTGCGCAAGACCACCGCACCGGTCGAGGCGGACGATTTCTGGTTCCCCATCCTCGGTCATGTGCGCGATCTCGGTGAGAAGGACCTGTCCTTGGCCTTGGATCTGGCGGGCCGGTTGGATCTCGACCTACCGCTGGCGCAGCAGGCCTTGCACAACTTGGGAGACGGACTCGGCGTGGGGCCCGGATCCATTGCGAAGGAGCAGAAATGAGCGACGAGCAGATGTCCGAACAGCGGCAGCAGGGCCTGAAGACGATGTCGGAGGTGTACGGCTTCGACCTGCCGAACTTCTCCGGCGACCCGTTCTTCGAGGTCACCGCGGATCATCTCTTCGCGGATATCTGGAACCGGCCCGGCCTCTCCATGCGGGACCGGCGCATGTTGCTGCTCGGCGCGATCACCGCGCAGGGGCACGCCGACATCCTCGAGATCCAGGTGGGCGCGGCCCTGCGCAACGGCGAGCTCGACGCCGATCAGCTGCGCGAGATCACGGTGTTCCTGGCCCACTATGTGGGCTGGCCCAGCGCGACCAAGCTCGACGGCGCCGTACGCAAGACGCTCGCCAAAGACCAGAAGAAGTAGTAATCCCGACCCGCAGTGAGGAATACAGAGACAATGGCGGAAACCGCAAGCGTCAGCCCGCTTCTGGCCGATGAGGTCGAGACCTGGGACTACCAGGCCGACGTCGTGGTCGTCGGCTTCGGCATCGCCGGGGTGTGCGCGTCCCTCGAGGCCGCCCGCTCCGGGGCCGATGTCCTGGTGCTGGAACGCACCGGCGGCTGGGGCGGCGCGGCCGCCATGTCCGGCGGCTTCATCTATCTCGGCGGTGGCACGGCGCTCCAGCGGAAGCTGGGCTTCGAGGACACCGCCGAGAACATGGAGGCGTTCCTCACCGCGGCCCTGGGCCCCGGCGTCGACAAGGCCAAGATCCACGACTACTGCCAGGGCAGTGTCGAGCACTTCGATTGGCTTGTCGCGCAGGGTGTCCCGTTCAACGAGGTGTTCTGGGGCGAACCCGGCTACGAGCCGCCCGCCGACGAGGGCCTGATGTTCTCCGGCGGCGAGAACGCCGCCCCCTTCAAGGACAAGATCCCGCCCGCCCCGCGCGGTCACCTGGCCTGGACCAAGGACAAGAAGCTGGGCGAGAGGGGCGGCGGCTACATGCTGATGGAGCCGCTCGCCCAGAAGGCCGACGAGCTGGGCGTGCGGCACGAGTACGACGTGCGGATGCGGCGGCTCATCGTGGACGAGACCGGCCGCGTGGTCGGCGTGGCCGCCACCCGCTACGGCAAGCCCGTGCACGTGCGTGCCGAGCACGGCGTGGTGCTGGCCACCGGCAGCTTCGCCTACAACCACGAGATGGTGGAACAGTTCGCGCCCAAGATCGCCGGCCGCCCGGCCGCCACGGTCGAGGAGCACGACGGCATCGGCATCCGGGTGGCGCAGGCGCTCGGCGCGGACCTCGCCCACATGGACGCCACCGAGGTGGCCCTGGTGGTGGACCCGCAGCTGGTGGCCCGCGGCATCCTGGTGAACGGGCACGGGCAGCGGTTCATCACCGAGGACACCTACCCCGGGCGCATGGGTCAGGCCGTGCTGCAGGATCAGGACAACAAGGCGTACCTGGTGATCGACGAGCTCGCGCTGGAGGAGGCCATGGAGACCAAGTCGTCCATGTCGTTCCTGCGCATCGCGCCGACCTGGGTCGCCGAGACCGTCGCGGAGCTGGAAGGCGAGATGGGGCTGCCGGAGCACACCCTCCAGTCGACCATCGACCTCTACAACCACCACGCGGCGCAGGGCAACGACCCGTTCCTGAACAAGAAGACCGAATGGGTCAAGCCCATCCGGACCCCGCTGGGCGCCTACGACCTGCGCGGCTACACCGGCGGCTTCACACTCGGCGGCCTGCGCACCGATCTGGACTCGCGGGTCCTGCACGTCTCCGGCGAACCGATCCCCGGCCTGTACGCCGCGGGTCGCGTCACCTCCGGCATCTGCGCCGGCGGATACGCCTCCGGTTGTTCCCTCGGCGACGGCAGCTTCTTCGGCCGCCGCGCCGGCGTCTCCGCCGCCAAGCAGCTCTGAAAGGACTTCTCCCCCATGCGTTTCGGCATCGTTCTCTTCACCAGCGACCGCGGTATCACGCCCGCGGCCGCCGCCAAGGCGGCCGAGGACCGCGGTTTCGACTCGTTCTACGTGCCCGAGCACACTCACATCCCGATCCGGCGCGACGCCGCCCACCCGCACACGGGCACCAGCGAACTGCCCGACGACCGCTACACCCGCACCCTCGACCCGTGGGTCGCGCTGGGCACCGCGGCCGCCGTCACCTCCCGCATCGAGTTGTCCACCGCGGTGGCGCTGCCCACCGAGAGCGACCCGATCACCCTCGCCAAGACCATCGCCACCCTGGACCACCTCTCCGGCGGCCGGGTCACCATCGGCGCCGGATTCGGCTGGAACACCGACGAACTCACCGACCACGGCGTCCCGGGCAACAAGCGCCGCACCGTGCTGCGCGAGTACATGGAGGCGATGCGGACCCTCTGGACCGAGGAAGAAGCCTCCTACAGCGGCGATTTCATCTCCTTCGGGCCCAGCTGGGCCTGGCCCAAGCCGGTCCAGTCGCACATTCCGCTGCTGATCGGCGCGGGCGGCACCGAGAAGACCTTCAAGTGGATCGCTCGTTCCGGCGACGGCTGGATCACCACGCCGTACGAGTCCGACATCTCCGCCTCCACCGCCCTGCTGCTGAAGCACTGGCAGGAGGCGGGCCGCCAGGGCGCCCCGCGCGTGGTGGCGCTGGCCGGTAAGCCGGACGCCGACCAGCTCGCGGCCTGGGCCGAAGCCGGGGTCACCGACGCCGTCTACGGTCTGCCCGACAAGTCCGAGGACGAGGTCCTCGCCTACCTGGACCGGCTGGCCGCCAAGCTCGCCCCGTTGGGTCTGAACACCCCGTCCGCCTGATCGGATCGGCCGCCATGGCCGATTCACCTGCGGATTCGGTACGGCGGCAAGAATCGTACGCTCGAGCCGTGTTCGAACCCTTGCCTCCGATGCCCGGCCTGCCCGACCCGACCGCGGTGTTCATCACGCACGAGGACACCGCGCGGGCGCTGGCCGAGTCGGCGCTGGCCTGGGTGCGACGGCACTCCCGGCGACGACGCCGCAACGCGCTGCGCTGGGTGATCACGGCGATCGTGCTGTACTCGCTGTGGTCGGTCAGCGGCCTGCTGATCGGGCTGGCGATCTGCGCGGCGCTGGTCGGAATGTACCGGCGGCGCTGGAATTCCGATCCCGCACGGACATTGGCCCTGTTCTCGGCCATGGCCGCGCCGGGCACGGTGATGGCGACCCGGTTCGGGCCCGCCGCGTTCGACGTCCAGGTGGGCGCGGACACCCACCGCCGGGTCCGCTACGACGGCATCCGCGACCTGGAGGTCACGCCCGCGGCGGTCGCCTTCGGCGAGGGTCAGCAGTACCACACCTATCCGCGAGAACTGTTCCCCGACAGCGCACTCCAACTCATGACGGCGGATGCCCACCCGGCCGATCCGCCGAGTCCGATTCCGCCGCTGGCCGATCCGTCGGCCGTCTACGTCGTGCGGCCCGGAGACACGAGCCGGCTGGTCCGGGTTCCGGCGCACAGATTCCGGGTGCGACGGGCGATCATCTTCGCCGCGCTCTCGTCGATCTACCTGAGCACGCTGTATCTGATCCGCGGGTCGGGGCCGATTCCGCTCGCGGCCGCGGGCATCCTGCTGCTGGCCGTCGCGTTCTCCCTGACCTACACCGCGAACCGGAATCGGCGGGAAAGGGAAATGGCGCACCAGTTCCCGCCGGGCACGGGCTTCGCGGCACGCTTCGGGCCGGACGCGGCGGATATTCACCTGGGCAGCCGGCGAACCCGCATCCGGTACGAATGGATCAGCGATATCCGCATGCAGGACGGGGTGATCGAACTGCGGGGCCTGGACGGCGGCGCGTACCCGCGGGAATTGTTCCCGGACTTCGCGATCGCCTACATTCGCGCGCTGAATGCCGAAATGGCAGCGAGCCGCTAGTTGCAGGCGGCGATGCGCTGCAGGATGCGCAGGGTTCCGGTGGCGGCGAGGGTGCGGAACTTGCCGGTGGCCTCGGCGCGGCGGTAGAGCTCGTCCGCGGCGCGCAGTGCCAGCAGGCCGCCGCCGGCCACCCAGTGGGACCAGTCGTCGTAGGCGCGTTCGGCGGCGGCGGAGTCGGAGCCGGTGATCAGCAGCAGGCGCAGCGGAGCGCGCCATTCCCGGACGGCGGCGGCGTAGGTATCGGCGGCATCGCCAGGGCCCGCGGTGATCTCCAGGATCGCGCCCTCGCCCGCATAGGTGCGGGCGGCCTCGGACAATGCGGCGGCCTCGTCCGGGGGCAGCGTGGCGGTGATTTGCTCGATGAGTGCGGGCAATTCGCGCGGGGTGGCGGAGAGCGCGGCGGGGAGCATTCGAAAGCCTTTCCGGTGCGGTCTCATTCATACCGATCGCGCATACCGCGAGTTGCCCGGCGGGCCGAGTCATAGTAGCATCCGGACACGTGTCTGATCCCCTTTCCGACCGCTCAGCGGTGAGCATGGAGGCCACCCGCCGGCGGCTCACCGAGAAGCAGGCCGACACCGTGGACAAGCTCACCCGGGCGGCCATGGACGTGCTGTCCCAGGAGGGGTTCGCGGGGCTGACCGTGCGCATGGTCGCGGCCCGGGCCGGGGTCGGCACGGCGACCGCGTACACGTATTTCTCTTCGAAGGAACACCTGGTCGCGGAGATGTTCTGGCGGCGGCTCGCCGCCACGGACGCACCCGCCGGGGAGGGCATCGACTCCACCGCCCGGGTGCTGGCGGTGCTGCGGCAGATCGCGATGCTGATGGCCGACGAGCCCACGCTCGCGGGCGCCGTGACGGCCGCGCTACTGGGTGTCGACCCCGATGTGGCGCATCTGCGGCTGCGGATCGGCGGCGAGATCCGGCGGCGGTTGATCGACGCGCTGGGCTCCGACTCCGATCCCGAACTCATCGAGACGCTCGAAATGATCTACGCGGGCGCGCTGGTGCGCGCGGGCATGGGTTACGCGTCCTACGCCGAAATTGCCGAGCGCATGGAGAAATCCGCGCTGCGCATCCTGCGGCCCTGAAATAACCATTCCGATTTCGCGCGGGAATCCGTGGGATACCTTGCCGTGCATTCCCTTCCGTAGTACCGTCTGGACAGGTGTCTACCCGGGAGGTCACAGATGACCCTGGTCAAACCGCGCGCGGTATCCGGTGGCGAGCACGAGCACGGCCACTTGGAGGAATTCCGCACCGATCCCATCGCCCTCATGGCCCGGGTTCGGAGCGAATGCGGTGATATCGGCTCGTTCCGATTGGCGGATCGCGATGTCATCCTGCTGACCGGTGCGCAGGCCAACGAGTTCTTCTTCCGCGCCGGCGACGATGAACTCGATCAAGCCGCGGCGTATCCGTTCATGAAGCCGATCTTCGGCGAGGGCGTGGTCTTCGACGCCCCGCCCGAACGGCGCAAGGAAATGCTGCACAACACCGCCCTGCGCGCCGAGCAGATGCGCGGGCACGCCACCACCATCGCCCGCGAGGTGGAATGCATGCTGGCCCGCTGGGGCGACGAGGGCGAGATCGACCTGCTCGAATTCTTCGCCGAACTCACCATCTACACGTCCTCGGCCTGCCTGATCGGGACCAAGTTCCGCGAGGAGCTCGACGACCGCTTCGCGCACCTCTACCACGAGCTCGAGCGCGGTACCGACGCCTACTGCTACGTCGACCCGTACGCCGATATCGAGAGCTTCCGCCGCCGCGACGAGGCCCGCCACCAGCTGGTGAAGCTGGTGCGCCACATCATGGCCGGGCGGATGGCGAATCCGCCGACCGGCAAGGACGATCGGGACATGCTCGACGTGCTGGTGTCGGTGCGCGACGAGCAGGGCCAGCCCCGGTTCTCGGCCAGCGAGGTCACCGGCATCTTCATCTCCATGATGTTCGCCGGTCACCACACCACCTCGGGGACGGCCGCCTGGACCATCATCGAACTGCTCCGGCACCCGGAGGTGCTCGGTCAGGTGGTCGCCGAACTGGACACCCTCTACGCCGACGGCGCGGATGTGAGTTTCCATGCGCTGCGCCAGATTCCGAATCTGGAGGCGGTGCTGAAGGAAGCGCTGCGCCTGCACCCGCCGCTCATCATCCTGATGCGGGTGGCGCGCGAGGAGTTCGAGGTGTGCGGCCACCGCATCGATCCGGGCGACCTGGTGGCGGCGAGTCCCGCTGTCTCCAACCGGATTCCGGAGGCGTTCCCGGATCCGGAGCATTTCGATCCGGGCCGCTACCTGGACCCGAATCAGGAGGATCTGGCCAACCGCTGGAACTGGATCCCGTTCGGCGCGGGCCGGCACCGCTGTGTGGGCGCGGCGTTCGCGCTCATGCAGCTGAAGGCGATCTTCTCGATCCTGTTGCGGGACTGGGAGTTCGAACTGGCGCAGCCGTCCGACAGCTACCGCAACGACCACTCCAAGATGGTGGTCCAGCTGGAACAGCCGTGCGCGGTCCGTTATCGCCGCCGCGCCCGGCCGTCCCAGGACTGACTAGAGCGCGGCCTCGATCGCGGCGACGATCGCCGCGTCCTTGGGCTCGGTGCGCGGGCGGAAACGGCCCAGCACCGAGCCGTCCCGGCCGATCAGGAACTTCTCGAAGTTCCACTGGATGTCCCCGGCCGCGCCGTCGGCGTCGGCCACCTGGGTCAGCTCCTGGTACAGCGGGATGCGGCCATCGCCGTTCACGTCGCTCTTCTCCAGCAACGGGAAGTCCACGCCGTAGGTCGCCGAGCAGAACTCGGCGATCTCCTCGGCGGTGCCCGGCTCCTGGCCCATGAACTGGTTGCACGGCACGCCGACCACGGTGAACCCGCGCGACCCGTAGGTCTGCTGGAGTTCGACCAGGCCCGAGTACTGCGGGGTGAGCCCGCACTTGGAGGCGACATTGACCAGCAGCACGACCTGGTCGTCGGCCAGCTCGGCCAGCGAGGTGGGCTTGTCGGTCAGGGTGCGCAGCGGAATTTCGCGAAGATTGGTCACAAGGCCGAATTCTAGAACGGGTTCGACGGGGTCACCGGCTCAGGAGTAGCGGACCTGCCAATGCTTGATCCCATTGATCCAGCCCGAACGCAGCCGCTGCGGCGGTTCGACCTCGCGGATTTCCGGCATGGCGTCGGCGATGGCATTGAACATCAGGTCGATCTCCAGCCGCGCCAGATTCGCGCCGACACAGAAATGCGTGCCGGTGCCGCCGAACCCGACGTGCGGATTGGGATCGCGCAGCACATCGAATTCGAAGGGGCGGTCGAAGACCTCCTCGTCGAAGTTGGCGGAACTGTAGAACAATCCGACGCGCTGGCCTTCGCGGATCTTCTGCCCGCCGAGTTCGGTGTCCTGGGTGGCGGTCCGCTGGAACGCCGTCACCGGCGTCGCCCAGCGCACGATCTCGTCGGGCGCGGTGTGCGGGCGGCGCTGCCGGTACAGCTCCCACTGATCGGGGTTGTCGACGAAGGCCTTCATGCCGTGCGCGATGGCATTGCGGGTGGTCTCGTTACCCGCCACCGACAGCAGGATGACGAAGAATCCGAATTCGTCGGAGCCCAGCGCCTCGCCGTCGACATCGGCTGTCACCAACTGGCTGACGATGTCGCCGACCGGGCAGGCCCGGCGCTGTTCGGCCATGTTGTAGGCGTAGCCCAGCAATTCGGCATTGGCGGCCATGTTCTGGCCCGCGAATTCCGGATCGTCGTAGTTCATCAGCTGGTTGGACCAGTGGAACAGCTTGTATCGATCGTCCTGCGGCACCCCGAGCAGTTCGGCGATGGCCTGCAGCGGGAGTTCACACGCCACCTGCTCGATGAAATCGCCGCCGCCGGTCGATTTCGCCTCCCGCACAATCTTTTCCGCGCGTTCGGTGAGCGCGGCCCGCAAGCCCTCGACAGCGCGCGGGGTGAAGCCCTTGGACACGATGCGCCGAATCTTGGTGTGTTTCGGCGGATCCATGTTCACCAGCAACGCTTCGCGGCCGAGTTCGAGCTGTTCGGGTTCGGAATCGGCGGGCATCCGGATGATCGAGCCCTTGCGATGGGAGGACCAGAGTTCGGGCCGCCGGGAGATCTCCTTGACGTCCTCGTGGCGGGTGATCACCCAGTACCCGTCGTCGTCCATGGGGGCGGCCTGCTCGGGTGTCTGCGCGTTCCACCAGACGGGTGCGGTACGCCGCAGCAGAGCGAACTCCTCGACCGGACTACGGTCGGCCCAGAGCGCGGGATCGGTGAAGTCGAAGCCGGCGGGCAGTGACGGAACAGACACTGTTCCTCCTCGGGCAAGGTGCCGCTAAGATCACGAAATTGGAACGTGTTTCACAGGAATTCAACCATGCCGACCGGCCATAGGGCAGCGTTTCCAGCCTCCAACCCGAAGTCGATCTTGGGACTGGACAGCCCATCCGGGGTGTCGGCAGACTAGAACCTGTTCTACAGTGATGCCAGGCACACTCGAAGATGAGGTAACTGATATGACCCCTTCCCCGGGCTCCACGTCCGAAGCCGATTACGTCGTCGTTGGCGCGGGTAGCGCCGGCGCCGTGCTGGCGGGGCGCCTCGCGCAGGCCGGCGCGAGCGTGATCCTGTTGGAGGCCGGGCGCAAGGACAACACCCAGCTGGTCACCCGCCCCGGCATGATCTCGATGGTCCACACGGTCCCGCAGCTGAAGAAGCTGGTGACCTGGAAGCAGTACTCGGTCCCGCAGAAGCACGCCAACGACCGCAAGATCCCGATGACCCGCGGCAAGGTGCTCGGCGGCTCGTCCTCGGTCAACGGCATGCTCTACGTGCGCGGCAACAAGGCCAACTTCGACTCCTGGGCCGCCGAGGGCAACAAGGGCTGGTCCTACGACGAGGTCCTGCCCGCCTACAAGCGCCTGGAGAACTGGGTCGACGGCGCCGACGACTACCGCGCCACCGGCGGCCCCATCGAGGTGACCCGCCCCCGCGAGATCACCCCGATCGCCGAGCAGTTCATGACCGCCGCCTCCGAGTCCCTCGGCGCGCCGATCATCAAGGACTACAACGGCGAGTCGCAGGAAGGCCTCTCGATCTTCCAGCAGTCCGTCAAGGACGGCATCCGCTACAGCTCCTCGCGTGGCTTCATCACCAACATGCCGAACTCGCACATGACCGTGCTCACGCACGTGCACGCCACCCGCGTGGTCATCGAGAACGGCCGCGCCACCGGCGTCGAGATCGCCGAGAAGAACGGCACCCGCCGGATCGTGAAGGCCGCCAAGGAGGTCATCGTCTCCGGTGGTGTGATCGGCTCCCCGCAGCTGCTCATGCTCTCGGGCATCGGCCCGGCCGCGCAGCTGCGCGAGCACGGCATCGAGGTCGTCGCGGACCTGCCGGTCGGCCAGAACCTGCACGACCACCTGTTCGTGCCCATGACCTTCGTATCCAAGAAGGCCATCCACCGCGGCATCCCGACCTACTTCGCGCGCGGCATCCTCAAGGAGATGCGCAACCCGGGCAGCTCCTTCATGGGCCGCACGGTCTTCGAGGCCGCCGGCTTCGTCAAGACCAAGTTCGCCGAGGGCGACCACCCGGACATGCAGATCCACACCCTGCCGTGGAGCTACCCGACGCCCAACCAGGACGCCGACAAGCTGCACCTGGTGGACCGCCGCCCGGCCTTCACCATCATGCCATCGCTCATCTACCCGAAGAGCCGCGGCGAGATGAAGCTGGCCTCGGCGGACCCGTTCGCCTCGCCGCTCATCGACCCGGGCTACCTGACCGACCCGTGGGACACCGAGTTCCTGGTCGAGGGCATCAAGATGATCCAGGAGATCATGTCGCACAAGAGCATCGCGGGCGACTGGACCGAGAACTTCTTCCCGGGCCAGCAGTGGGCGGACGAGACCGCGCTGCGCCGCGAGCTCCCCAACCGCGTGCACTCGATCTACCACCCGGTCGGCACCTGCCGCATGGGCGTGGACGAGCGCGCGGTCGTCGACCCGACCCTGAAGGTGCACGGCATCGAGGGCCTGCGCGTCGCCGACGCCTCGATCATGCCCAGCATCACCGGCGGCAACACCAACGCGCCGAGCTACATGATCGGCGAGAAGGCCGCCGAGTTCATCAACGGCGGACAGTAATCCCACCGAGCCGCTCCGGAGACTGCTACTTCCCTGGTAGCTCCGGCGCGCGGGTCAGCGGCCACGACCATCGCTGACCTGCAACAGCCCCGGGCCTCCTACCTCTCGGCCCGGGGCTGTTGTCCTTTCTTCCGAGGAGTCAGCGGTGACCCTGCCCGTCGATCTGTGGCTCAACGCGCCACTGGCCGAATCCGCCTCGCGCGCAGCGCGATTGCGCGAACTCGGGGTGGACGGCGTGTTCACCTTCGAGGGCGCGCACGACGTGTTCGCGCCGCTCACCCTGGCCGCCACCGCCGGAACCGACATCATGACCAATGTGGCCATGGCGTTCCCGCGCAGCCCGATGCATCTGGCGCACACCGCGTGGGATCTGCAGGCGCTCTCGGGCGGGCGGTTCCGGCTCGGGCTCGGCAGCCAGATCCGCCCGCACATCGAGAAGCGGTACGGCAGCGTCTGGTCGGAGCCGGTGGAGCGGATGCGCGACACGGTGCTCGCGGTGCAGGCGATTCTGCGGGCCTGGCAGACCGGCGAGCGCCTCGACTACCGCGGGCGGTTCTGGCAGCACACGCTCATGACGCCGCAATTCGATCCGGGTCCGAATCCGTCCGGGCCGCCACCGGTTCTGGTCGGCGCGCTGGGTCCGCGCATGACCGCCATGGCCGCCGAGGTCGCGGACGGGCTGCTGGTCATGCCGTTCACCACCGAGCGCCACTACCGGGAGCGGACCCTCGCCGCGGTGGGCAAGGGCCGCGGCGACTCCACCCGGCCGTTCGAGATCATCGTGGAAGCCATTGTGGCCATGGGCGATACGGAAGAAGAGCTGGCCACGGCGCGCAAGGCGGTGCGAAACCTGCTGGCGTTCTACGGTTCCACGCCCGCCTACCGCCCGGTGCTGGAGGTCGAGGGCTGGGCGGATCTGCAGCCCGAGCTCAATCTGCTGTCCAAACAGGGTCGCTGGCGGGAGATGGCCGGACTGATCGACGACACCATGGTCGACGCGCTCACGGTCAGTGGCACGCCCGCTCAGTGCGCCGCGCAGATCCGGAACCGCTTCGGGGACACCGCCGCTCGCGTCTGCTGCTACTTCCCCGGCTACCAGGTCCGCGACGAGGCCATCGCCGACCTGGTAGCCGCACTGCACGCCTGATCGAGACCCGCACGCCTGATCAGCCCACGGTGATGGGCTCGGCCAGCTCGTACAGGCTTCGGCGGCCGGTCATATCGGTGACCACCAGCCGCGGCAGGTTCGGACCGAGCCCGTTGTAGACGTGCGAGGCCGCCGGATCGGTGGTGGTCTCGTGCGAGCCGTCGCCGAAGTACCAGTCGTACCGGCGAATGGCGCCGCCCGCCCGCTCCGCGTCGAAACTGACCGCGTTGCCGGACCGGGCGGTCACCTTCGACGCCGTGAACCCGATACCGAACGGCTCACCGCCACCGAACCATTCGCTGATCCGGGGATTCATCAGGAAGGCGTCGGCGTGCTTGCGCGCGACCTCGAGGTCGGGCGGGGACACGGCCGGGATGGCCCGGCACTGCGGCAGGTCGTTGACCTGGGGGCAGACCAGCAGGCGCAGCGAGGCCGCCTCGTCGCCGAGCGGGTTCAGGGCCGGCGTGCGCTCGGCGGGCTGTGCGATGTCCCGGGGCGTCGTCTGCGCGGGCTCCTTCACGACCTGCGCCGGATCCTGACCGCCGACGGCATCCTCGGTGAACAACCCGTCGGCGGCGGTGGCGTACCCCTCGCCCGCGGCGGCATTGGCGTCGGCGACGGCCTGCCGGAACAACTCCGAGGACACCCGCACGAACTCCGACCAGCGCTGGGTCAACGACTCCGGCACCCGATCCCCGTCGTAGCCGTGGAAGTAGTTGCCCACCAGTACCTTCGGTGTGCCGGGCAGTTGGTGCGCGGCCTGCACCGCCTCCCGCATGCCACGTCCGCCGTAGCCGAGGGCGGCTCCGCTGTAATAGGGCACGGCGGCGGCCGGGTTCACCGCGTCCGCGCCCACGCCACCGCATTCTCGGTGCACGGCGGCCGTCAGATCCTGAGTGCCGGGCGTGACCCCCACCGGAATGCCGAAGACCGGGTCCAGATCGTTGAGGCAGCCGTCGATCAGCACCAGATCGACCGGGTAGCCGTTCGCGGTGGCCTCGCCGGTGGCCTTGGCGAGCTGGCAGAACACATCGAGGGTGGCGTCCCCGCCGGGGCATTTGCCGGTCGGGTGCTCGCCGGGCGCGTCCAGGGCGGCGCCGGAGGCGGTGTAGTCGTGCAGGGTGGCGCCGCGGCCGGTCCTGGATCCGAGGGCATCGGCCACCACGTTGGCGAAGCTGTGCTTGCGCGGGGCGCTCACGCCGCCGAGCACCGACTGGCCCCACAACACCGAGTCGCCGACCGAGACCACGTGCAGCGGGCGGCAATCCCGGTTCACCCGGAAGTTCCACGGCTTGCCGTAGCCGCTGACGTCGCCGCCCGGGATCCGAGCGCGCGCGTCCACGCGGAGCAGGCCGTCGCTGGGTAGCTCGTCGTGTCGGAGGTCGAACCCGACCGCCATCACGTCGTTCTCCACCACGGTGATGCCGCTGCGAATCGGCTGGCCGCCACCGAGAATCCGCCACTCCACCTCCGCGTGCGAGTCGACTCCCGGCGGGAAGTAGACGGCGGCGGTGCCGTGCAGCGGGCCGGCGCACGGCCCGTCGGGGGGTGCGCTGACGTCGATGATGAGGGGAAGGTCGCTCGCGGGTTCGGCGACGGCGGGTAGCGGCCGACCAGCCTGCGCCACGATTCCGGCCACCGCGATCGCACCCGCCAGGGCCGGCAGCAGGGCCGCGCGACACCGGCGAGATCGCCACACTTTCATTGCTCCTCCTGGGAGATGCGCAATCCGACAGCAGACCATAGTGCGGATGCGGCGGCACGGCACTCGGAGGCGCGCCGAAATGGCCCAATTTAGCCCGTTCTACCTGCGAATCTGTTAGACAAAAGGGATGAACGCGAGAAATCTGACACTCGCTACAGCCGCCTTCGCATTCACCTTCTTGGCATGGAATCTGATTGGTCCGCTATCGAGCAGCTATACCAAGCGGCTGGACCTCTCCCCCGGCCGGCAATCGCTGTTGGTCGCCACCCCGGTCCTGGTCGGATCGCTGGGCCGGATTCCGGTCGGCGTGCTGACCGACAAATTCGGCGGGCGGTGGATGTTCACCGCCATCTGCTTCATCTCGATCATCCCGGTGCTGCTCGTCGGATGGTCGAATTCCTTTGCGGCGCTGCTCACCCCGCGCCTGGTCGACCACCTCGGCCGCACCCAGACCCACGTGCTGATGGCCGTCGCGCTGGCCGTGATGGGCGCGATCATGTGGCTGTTCGCCCGCAACGCCCCGCAGTGGCAACCGGCCACCGAAGTCCGCCAAAGCGTTTGACCACTACGGAAGGGACCGTATGCGTATCGCTCTCTTCGTCACCTGCATCAACGATGTGCTCTACCCCGGCACCGGACAGGCCACGGTGAAACTGCTGCGGCGGCTCGGCGTCGAGGTGGAATTCCCGACGGCACAGAGCTGCTGCGGGCAGATGCACTGCAATACCGGGTACCGCGCCGACACCGCGAAACTGGCGCGGCACTTCGTCAAGGTGCTCGGGGGCTACGACCGCATCATCGTGCCGTCGGCCTCGTGCGGGCAGGCGCCGCGCGAGTTCTACATGACAGTCGCCGAGGCCACCGGTGATTCGAGGCTCGCCCTCGACACCCAGGCCATTCTGCCCAGAATCCGCGAGGTCACCGAATTCATTACCGACGACCTCGGAATCCACGATGTGGGCGCGTATTTCCCGCACCGGGTCACCTATCACCCGACCTGCCATTCCCTGCGCGTCCAGCACATCGGCGACCGGCCGCTGACACTGCTGCGCGCGGTGGCGGGCATCGACCTGGTGGAACTGCCCGCCGCCGAGGAATGCTGTGGGTTCGGCGGCACCTTTGCGGTCAAGAACGGGGCGGTGTCGGGCGCGATGAACGGCGACAAGGCTCGGCATGTCCGCGAGACCGGCGCGAATGTGCTGACAGCCGTGGACAATTCGTGCCTGATGAACATCGGCGGGCGGCTCGCCAAGGACGGGACCGACGTCCGCAGCCTGCACCTGGTGGAGATCCTGGCCCGCACCACCGCCGACGGGCCGATGCCCGGGCTGCCGCTCGCCGCCGCGGAAGTGGTGTCATGAGCAAGAGTTTCGTGGGCTGGCCGCCGTTCCCGAAGGCTGCCGAACGATCCACCCGCGATCCGCAACTGCGTGCCAATGTGCACCGGGCCACCCACACCATCCGCGCGAAACGCGACGGGCTGGTCGGCGAACGGCCCGACTGGGAGCAGCTGCGCGACAGCGCCGCCGCCATCAAAGACACCGCGCTGCACCATCTCGACTCCTATCTGGTGCGGCTGGAGGCCGCGGTGGAGGCGGCGGGCGGGGTGGTGCACTGGGCGCGCGACGCCGCCGAAGCCTGCCTGATCGTCACCGAGCTGGTGCGCCGCACCGGGGAGACCCGGATCGTCAAGGCCAAATCCATGCTCACCGAGGAGATCGGGCTCGACGACGCGCTGCGCGCCGCCGGGATCGACGCCCGCGAAACCGATCTCGCCGAGATCATCCTGCAGCTCGGCGACGACCTGCCCTCCCACATCGTGGTGCCCTCGATGCACCTGAACCGCGGGCAGATTCGCGACATCTTCACCGCGGAGATGGGGAAGCACGGGCGGCCCGCCCCGGCCGGGCTCACCGACGATCCGAACGAACTGGCGGACGCCGCGCGACTGCACCTGCGCGAGAAGTTCCTGGCCGCCAAGGTCGGCGTCACCGGCGGCAACTTCCTGGTCGCCGAGACCGGCACCGTGGTGATGGTGGAATCGGAGGGCAACGGCCGCATGTGCCTGACCCTGCCCGAGACCCTCATCTCGGTGGTCGGCATCGAGAAGGTGGTGCCGACCTGGCGCGACCTCGAGGTGTTCCTGCAACTGCTGGCCCGCAGCTCCACCGGCGAACGCATGTCGCCCTACGTGTCCACCTGGACAGGCGTCACCGACCGCGACGGGCCACGCGAATTCCACCTGGTCCTGGTCGACAACGGCCGCACCCGCGCCCTGACCGACCCGCTCGGGCGACAAGCACTGCGCTGCATCAGATGTGGCGCGTGCATGAACATCTGCCCGGTCTACGAACGCACCGGCGGGCAGACCTACGGCTCGGTGTACCCGGGACCGATCGGGGCCATCTTGAACCCGCTGCTCAAAGGCGCGGACGATCCGCAGACCGCGTCACTGCCGTACGCGTCCTCATTGTGCGGCGCGTGCAACGATGTGTGTCCCGTACGCATCGACATCACGGGCAACCTTCTCGAACTGCGCAACGATATCGCCGAGGGACCGGCCCAGGTGAAGCATCGCGCCGAACGCGCGGCACTCGACGTGGTCGAGCGCATGATGTACCACCCGCACCTCTGGGCCGCGGCGGTGAAGACAGCGGGGATCGCGGGCGTGGTCGCACCGAAAAAGCGTCTGCCGCCGCCGCTTTCGGGATGGACGCGGAGCCGGTTGGTGCCCGCCGTGCCCAGGGAGTCCTTCCGGACCTGGTGGGCGCGAACCAATGGCGGGCGCGATGGCAATGGGCAGGTCGACGTGATGGGCAACGGACACGGAGGGCCGCGATGAGCGCGCGCGAGGTCGTACTCACCCGCATTCGGGAGGCGCTGTCGGACCTGCCCGCCGCGCAACGCACCACCACCGTGCCGCGCGACTACCTCGGGCAGGCACCGGGAATCGACGAACGGGACCCGGCCGCGGTCACGGCACTGTTCCTCGAACGGCTGAAGCACTATGGCGCGCAATCGCATCGGGTGCGCGCCGCGGAGCTGTCCGCCGCCATCGCGGCGGCACTGCGCGAGCACGGGGCATCGAGCGTGCTCGCTCCGGCCGGGCTGCCCGCGTCCTGGCTGACGGACTGGGCGCGCGGGTCCGGGAATCGCGTCGTCTCCGATGATCCACAGTTGTCCCCAGCCGAACTCGACGCTGTGGATGCCGTGGTCACCGGTTGCGCCGCGGCGATCGCCGATTCGGGCACCGTGGTGCTCGACGGCGGCCCCGGTCAGGGCCGGCGCGCGCCGACGCTGGTGCCCGACTGCCATGTCTGCGTGGTGGGGGCCGAGCAGATCGCCTCGTCGATCCCGGAGGTGATCGGCGTGCTGGACCCGCACCGGCCGCTGACCTGGTTCAGCGGGCCGTCCGCGACGGTGGACATCGAGATGATCCGGGTGCAGGGCGTGCACGGCCCCCGGCAGCTGGTGGTCATCGTGGTCGACTAGCCCCGAAAAGGGGTAATTAGCAGGACTTTTCACTGTTACAAGATCTTGTTAAGGCCGTGCCAAGCACGGCTGGGCATCGTTGTGTCCAACGCCGGAACGCACCGGCGGACCCACCGAGCCACCTTTCCTGGGGCGGGAATGCTGGGGCCGGCCCGTCCACGAGGGGTGACGGGCCGCCCACAGCACACCGATCGACTGGCGTCTCGCTGGGGTATCCGGCCTGCCGCGAAGGGGGTGGCAGGCAGGCGCAGAACCCGCGAGTCCGTCCACGAGGGGTGACGGACACGCGGGTCTGTGTTCTTTCTGCCCTCCGCTTCGCTCCGGGTGGGTTCGCGGCCCTGGAGGTCTCGTCCCTCCCTCCCTCCGCTCCGCCTGCCCCGCTCCAGCGCGGGGAGGCGGAGCGCAGTCCAGAACTAGACGCGCCACGAACCACCTCGCACTTCAATCGCCCGGTGGACCCAGGTCGAATGATCTTGTTATCCGCGAATGTGGCCTTCACGACTCGAGAGACGGCATCATGGAAGGCAAGAGCGCCAAGCAGATTGGGATGGACGATGGAAACCTTGGTCGTACTGGCTCTGGCCTGCCTGATCTACTGGTGGGGCCTACTCTGATCGGGGAGTTTGCGCGACCGCGTAGAGGGCGTCGGCGATCCGGCGGCTGAAGTGGTCGGCATCCTCGGTCCCGTGGGTGAGCGCGCGCATCAGAGTCGCGCCCCGCAGGAATTCGAAGACCGCCTCGGTGTCGCATGTCCGGGCCGCCTGGCCGGAGTCGGCGGCCGCCGTCAGCAGCTCGCCCAGCGCCTGAATCGTGGGGCGCTCGCCGCCGTCGAGCAGGCGGCGGTAGCTCTCCCGATCGTCGTGATACTCCGACAGCAGGCCGGGGATGGCCGAGCGGGCGGCGGGATGCGCGGCCGCGTTCAGGAACAGGCGCGTCCACGCCAATAGGTCGGCGCGCAGGTCGCCGGTGGGGGCCGGATGGTTCTCGGTGTCCAGCGCGAAGATCGCGTCCTCGACCAGCGCCCGCTTCCCCGGCCAGCGGCGGTAGATCGAGGTGGTGACCACCCCGGCCCGGCGGGCCACGGCCGCGATGGTGGTGGCCTGGTAGCCGTCCCGCACCAGGAGTTCCTGGGTGGCGGTCAGCACCTGCGCGTCCAGCTGCGGATCCCGGGGACGGCCGGGGCCGGTGCGGGCGGTCCCTGTCGCTGCGGTCACTTGGTCTCCCTGTGGTCGGCCGGGGCGAATCTTCTGGAACAGGTTACATTCCAGCCTTATTTGGAATACGCTGCGCCTCGTATTCTAATTGAGAGTGGCGCAGGCCACACCGCTGAGAGGCAGCCGTCGATGCTGACGCCCCAGGACGAACTACTCGCCCACCAGCTCCCCACCACCTTCGACCACGTGCAGCAGAGCGATCTGCGCTGGACCGAACGCGTCGTCCTGTACGGCTTCGACACCACCGGCGAGATCAGCGTCATGACCGGCATGGCGCGCTACCCCAATCGCAATGTGCTCGACGCCTACGCCATGGTCACCATCGGCAACAAGACCGCCCACGTGGTCCGGCTCTCCCGCGAGATCGGCGACCGCTACGACGGCATCGCCGACTGGACCGTCGGGCCGTTCAAGTACGAGATCGTGGAGCCGCTGCGCACGGTCCGCGCCACTCTCGGCGACAACGACCACGGCATCCGGCTGGAGCTCGAACTCGCGGGCGAATTCCCGGCCTACGAGCAGGAACCTGCCTTCTTCCGCAGCCGCGGCCGGGTCCGCGAGGACGCGCGCCGCTACTACCAGAACGGGCGCGTCTCGGGCTGGATCGAGGTCGAGGGCGCCCGCTTCGAGATCGACCCCGACACCTGGTGGTTCGGACGCGACCACTCCTGGGGCACCCGCCACGGGGGTGGCGGCGGCAGCCTCGGCGAGGGCGAGGGCCTGCAGCCCGGCGACGTCCCCGACGGCGTCCTCTATTACATGGGCATCTTCCAGTTCGATGACGAACTCGTGCACTTCGCGCAGCGCGAGACCGCAGACGGGCAGCGCTGGCACTTCGAGGGCACCGTGCTGTCGCCGCTGGACTCCGGCAGGCAGCCCATCCCCATCGCCACCACCGACCACGCGCTCACCTTCCGCGACGACTTCCGCATCGTCAGCGGCGGCAGCTTCACGGTGCGCTCCGCCGACGGGCGCGATCGCGAATTCACCATCACCCCCGTCTCCGACTTCTGGCCCGGCCTGGCCGGATACGACCACTACCGCGGCTACGCCTCCGGACTGTGGAAGGGCCCGAACTGGAGCGACGGCTTCACCGCCGACCTGACCGACACCGCCGACCTGAAGCAGGTCAGCATGCTCAGCGAGACCTTCTGCCGGGTCGAGACCGAGGGCAAGGTCGGCTACGGACTGGTCGAAATGGTCTGCATGGGCCGCAACGCGCGGTACGGGTACCAAGGGTACTGACCGTGACCGCCATCAGAATTCCCGCCGAGCACCTCGGGGCGGCACTGGAACCGCGGGTGCGCGAGCATCTTTCGGCCTCCGGCGCGGCTCGCGTCCGCGATCTCGCGCGTACCGAGCGCGGATTCGCCACCGAGACCTACCTTTTCACCGTCGAGGACGAATCCGGCAGCACTCCCCTGGTACTGCGCCGCCCACCGGACCTGTCGTTGTTCCCCGACTATGACCTGCTGCGACAGGTACTGGTCATGCGACGACTGGCCGGCACCGGGCTACCCGTCCCCGAGGTGGCCTGGCTCGAGCGCGGGGACAATCCGCTCGGCAGCCCGTACTTCGTCATGCACCGGCTGGACGGGCAGGCCCCCAGCGACTATCCGTCGTATCACGCCGCCGGGAACTACTTCGAGGCCACGCCCGAACAACGGGCCCGCATGTGGTGGGGGTGCGTGGACACTATCGCCACCGTCAACCAACTGGATTGGCGGGCACTGGGATTGGACTTCCTCGCCTTCCCGCGACACGGGACCGGGGTGGTCGAACAAGGGGTGAACTATCTCGAAGGAGCGCTGCGCTGGGCCTGCGAAGGGGATCCGCCCGAGACGTACCGGCGGGCGGTCGCCTACCTTCGCGACAACCTCTACGAGCCGGAGCGGCCCTGCCTGTGCTGGGGCGACGCCCGCATGTCGAACATCCTCTACGACAAGGACTTCCAGGTCCGTGGCGTCCTCGACTGGGAGATCGCCCATCTCGGTGCGCCCGAATCGGATCTGGCCTGGTTGTTGTTCCTGGACTGGGCCTGCAGCGAATACGAGGGCCATCCGCCGCTACCGGGCACCCCGACCCGCGAGGAGACCATCGCCCACTACGAGAAGAGCACCGGGTACCAGGTCCGCGATCTCGAATACCAGGAGATCTTCTCCGCCGCCCTGCTGTCGATTCCGCTGCTGCGCATGACCCATCGCGTGCAACTGCCCCCGGAAATGAATATCACCGGCTTCTGCACCGCCCGCATCGAGCAATTACTGAACTGACAGTGTCGCCGTCCACCGATACGCTGTCGCGGCACGTTTCATTTCGATCGGGGGGGTTCCCTAATGCTGCGTCTGGGTATCTGGATGGCGATTCTCGGCTTCGGCTCGCTGTTCCTGGAGAAGGCCGATATGCACTTCATCATCCTGGCCTGGGCTGACGATATGCAGCCCGGCTTCGGCATCGTGCTCGGGGCGATCGGGGTACTGGTGGCACTGGTCTCGTTCGGCATGCAGGCCAAGGACGAGTCGGCCTGAGCCATCAGGAAATAGACGATTCCGCCCCCGGCAGTACGCCGGGGGCGGAATCGTTTTCAGGGGTCGGCTAGCGGGCCTGCGCCAGCTCCGGCTCGGCCGTCTCCTCCGGAAGTCCTTCCGGTGCCGCCGCCTTCGCGCCCTTCATCAGGAAGAAGGCGATCACCGTGGCCGCCAGGACCGCCGCGCCACCCGCCAGGAAGGTGGTCGACATGGCGTGGGTGAAGGCGTCGCGAGCCGCGTTCAGCAGGGCGGCGTCGCCGGTGGCGAAGGCTCCGGCGATGCTGTCGCGGGCCGCCGCCGGGGCGTCGGAAGGCATTCCGTCGGTGTAGGTTCCGGCCAGGATCGCACCCAGCACGGCCACGCCCAGCGCGCCACCGGTCTGCTGGATGGTGTCGTTCAGGGCCGAACCGACGCCGGCCTGCTCCGGCGGGATGGCCCCCATCAGCGCGCCGATCGCGGCGGGCATGGCCAGACCGGCGCCCGCGCCGACCAGCGCCATGGCGAGGGCCGCGACCCAGAAGCCCGAGTCGGTGTCGAGCGCGGCCAGGGCGCCCGAACCGGCGGCCAGCACCAGCATGCCGAGCAGGGTCAGCGGGCGGACGCCCAGCTTCTGCACCAGACCCGCGCCCACACCCTGCGCCACCAGGGCGGCGAAGGCCAGCGGGGTGAAGGCCAGCGCGGTCTTCATCGGCGTGTAGCCGAGCACGAACTGCAGGTACTGGGTCAGCAGCAGGAGCAGACCGGCATTGGCGAAGGTGACCAGTACCAGCGAGAAGCTGGATCCGGTGAAGACGCGGTTGCGGAACAGCTGCAGCGGCACCATCGGGTGTTCGGCCTTCAGTTCACGAATCAGGAAGGCCACCAGGAAGAGCGCGGCGACCACCAGCGAAACCCAGGTTCCGGCAAGGCCCTTGGTCGGGAACTCGATGATGCCCCACACCAGCGCCACGGTGCCGACGATGGACAGCGCCATGCCCGGCAGATCGGTCGGGCGGGCCGGGCCCTTGGACTCCGGCATCAGGGTCATGGCCGCCACGATGGCCACCGCCGCGATCGGCACGTTCAGCAGGAAGACCGCGCCCCACCACACGTGTTCGAGCATGAGGCCGCCCAGCACCGGGCCGCCGACCATGCCGATCATGGCGACACTGCTCCAGGCGGCGATCGCCCTGGGGCGCTCCTGCTCGTCGAACACGGTGATCAGGATGGACAGGGTGCTCGGCATGATGAGCGCGCCGCCGATACCCATGATCACGCGGCCGCCGATCAGCATCTCGGGGCTGGTGGCGTAGGCGGCCAGCAGTGAGGCCGCGCCGAAGAGCACCAGGCCCAAGACCATCACCAGCCGGCGGCCGAAGCGGTCGGAGAGACTGCCCGTGGTGAGCAGCAGGCCCGCGAAGACCAGGATGTAGGAGTCGATCACCCACTGCAGCGCCTGCGGGCCGGCGTGCAGGTCGGTGGCGATCTGGGGCAGGGCGACGGTGAGCACCATATTGTCGATCACCAGCACCAGGGAGCTCAGGCAGAGCACCACCAGGATCAGCCAGCGCCGCGGGTCGCGCTGGGCGACCGGCGCTGTCAGCGCCTCGGCCATGTCTTTCGCAGTCATTGTTGTCCCCTTCGAGAAGCGGTTCCGCACACTGTGCGGCATTGTCGAACACTGTACGGCCTCCGTACACTGTTCGCAACAAGGAACGGTGTACGGCAGGGCGAACGACGTTCTAGCTGGGGTTATGCTGTTCCGCAGACAAAGGAGGAAGAGCCATGGCGGCCAAGGCCCAGGAGTTCTCGTCGGTGTGGACCCGACCGGAACGACAGCGCAAGGATCAGCCCGCACTGAGCCGGGAACAGATCGTCACCGAGGCGCTCGCCCTGCTCGATACCGAGGGCTACGACGCGCTCAGCATGCGCCGCCTCGGCAGCCGCCTGAACGCGGGCGCGACCTCGCTCTACACCCACGTCACCAATAAGGACGAGATCCTCGAACTCGCCATCGACGAGGCCTTCGGCGACGTCCCCGCACCCCCCGGCGTCGCCGAGAACTGGCGCGCCGAACTACTCACCCTGGGCCGCGACATCCGCGCCGCCATCCTGCGACACCCGTGGATCAGCACCGCCATGACCGGCGCCGGACTCGCCTACCTCGGCCCGAACCTGCTGCGCCTGTCCGAGACCATGCTCGCCCTGCTCGAGGCGGTCGGCTTCGACGACTACTCCGCCGACCGCGCCGCCAATGCCGTCTGGTCCTACGTGCTCGGCACCACCAGCGGCGAGACCGCCATGGTCACCACCATCGCCCGCAGCGGCCAGAGCCAGCAGGAGTGGTTCACCAACTTCATGACCCTGGCCGAGCGAGCGACACACAGCTATCCGCACATCAGCAAACGCCATCGGACCATGAGCGACATCAACGTCGCCCAGTCCCGCGAGGACTTCTTCGACGACGAACTCGGCCTCATCCTCGACGGGCTGGAAGTGCGGCGCACCCGGACGGCCGGGAAATAGGCTGCCGCGCGGGCGGATTCAGCGACCGGACGCCAGGCTGGTCCCGCCGTTGACATCGAGGACGACGCCGGTGGTGAAGCCGTTCACGGCCAGCAGGTGAATGGCGGCCGCGACATCCTCCGGGCGGCCGACCCGGCCGACCGGGGTGGTGGCGACCAGACCGTCGAACAGGGCGGTGCGCTGCGCCTCGGGAACCCGTTCCCACCACGGGGTATCGATGACTCCCGGGGCGACCGCGTTGATCCGCAGCGGGGCGAGCTCGACCGCCAGCGGCGCGACCATGGCATTGAGCGCGCCGTTGATGGCGGCCAGACCCGCGGTGCCGGGGAAGGCCGAACGGGCCGAGGCGGCGGTCACCAGGGTCACCGAACCGTGCGAATCCAGATGTGGCAGTGCGGCTTTCAGAATGCGGACCTGCGGCCAGAACTTGCCGTCGAAACCGGCGGCCAGCTGATCCAGGCCGAGTTCGGCGAACGGGCCGCTACCGGCCGAACCGCTCACCGAGATGACCAGGTGGTCCAGGGTTCCCAGCCCGGCGAAGAAGGCGTCGACCTCGGCCTGGTCGGCGGCGTCCACGGCGTGACCGGTGGTGTCGCCGCCGATGCGGGCCACGGCCGCGTCCAGCTTGGCCCGGTCGCGACCGGTGATGACGACCTCGGCGCCCGCGGCCGCGAAGACGGCGGCGGTGGCCTCACCGATGCCGGAACTGCCGCCCATGATGACGACGCGCTGTGTTGTGGTCATTGCCGGAACCTCCAGTTTGTTGGAACTGATAGTCTCGACAACAGCGGAACCGAGACTTTTAGTCTCGACAGAACGGTGAGCTGCGCCACAGGAGGACATCGATGAAAACCGCAGGGCCGCAGTCCGATCCCGAGCGACCCCACACCGGCCGCCGCCGCAACGAGGCCACCCACCAGGCCATCCTCGACACCTCGCTACGGCTGCTCGGCGAATCCGGGGGCGCGCCGGTCACCATCGACGCCATCGCACGGGCGGCCGGAGTCGGGAAACAGACCGTCTACCGCTGGTGGCCGTCCAAAGGCGCCTTGCTGCTGGACGCGCTCACCGAACGATCCACCCTGCACGTGCCGACGCCCGACACCGGTTCGGTGCGCGCCGACCTGCTCGCGATCATCGACTCGACCTTCCGTGGCGCGCAGAGCGATTCGACCGCGCCCGCCCTGCGCACCCTGGTTCGCGAGGCGGCGCAGGACCCGCACCTGGCCGAATTGCTGGAAACCTTCACAGCGCAACGGCGTCAGGCTGTCCTGGAGGTCCTGGAGCGGGGTCGCGCACGCGGCGAACTGTCCGATGACGCCGACCTCGATCTCATGGTCGACCAGTTCTACGGCGTGTTCTGGTACCGCTTCCTGATCGGCCACGCGCCCCTCGATACCGCCGTGGCCGAACGGCTCACCGATTCGATTCTGGCAGGGAACACAGAAGGCCCGCGTCGCCGAAGCGACGCGGGCCCCAATCGGGTCCGGGGGTAAAACCCGCGAGAGACCCGAGAGTTGGTCAGAGCTGTTCGCGGACAGCCACTTCGATGCGCTTGCCGAGGTCGGCGTCCACGCTCTTCCAGTAGTCGAACACGCGGCCCAGGATCGGCTCGCGAACACCGCCCAGGATGTGCCCGGCCACATTGCTCACCAGGCGATCCCGTTGCGCGTCGTCCATGACCTCACGCACCAGGGTGCCCGCCTGCGCGAAGTCGTTGTCCTCGCGGTGGGTGACGTACCCGGCGCGGATCATGGTCGGGTCGAACGCCCACGCGCCGTCATCGATGGCGCGGGCCGGGTCGGCGTGCGCGCCGCCGAAGGAGTTGGGCGCGTACACCGGAACGGTCGGCGCGTTGTGGCCGGAACGCATGGCGCCGTCCTGCGAGTAGGAGTTCACCGGGGCGGCCTTGGCGCGGTTCGGCGGCAGCTGCGCGTGATTGGCGCCGATCCGGTAACGGTGCGCGTCGGCGTAGGCGAAGACGCGGCCCAGCAGCATCTTGTCGGGCGAGAAGGCGATGCCGGGCACCACGTTCGAGGGCGCGAAGGCGGCCTGCTCGATGTCCACGAAGTAGTTCGCGGGGTTGCGGTTCAGGGTCCAGCGGCCGACCTCGATGAGCGGGTAGTCCTGCTGCGACCAGACCTTGGTCAGGTCGAAGGGGTTGAAGCGGTAGTTCTCCGCCTCGGCGACCGGCATGATCTGGACCTTCAGCGTCCAGCTCGGGTGGTCGCCGCGCTCGATGGCCTCGTACAGGTCGCGCCGGTGGTAGTCGGCGTCCTTGCCGGCCAGCTCGTCGGCCTCGGCCTGGGTGAGGGTCTTGATGCCCTGGTCGGTCTTGAAGTGGTACTTCACCCAGAAGCGTTCGCCCGCCTCGTTGATCCACTGGTAGGTGTGCGAGCCGAAGCCGTCCATGTGGCGCAGGGTGGCGGGGATGCCGCGGTCGCCCATGAGCCAGGTGACCTGGTGGGCGGTCTCCGGGCGCAGGGTCCAGAAGTCCCACTGCATGTTCGCGTCGCGCAGGCCGGAACCGGGCAGGCGCTTCTGCGAGTGGATGAAGTCGGGGAACTTGATCGGGTCCTTGATGAAGAAGACCGGGGTGTTGTTGCCGACGATGTCGTAGTTGCCCTCGGTGGTGTAGAACTTCACCGCGAAACCGCGCGGGTCGCGCCAGGTGTCGGGGCTGCCCTGCTCACCGGCGACGGTGGAGAACCGCACCAGCGATTCGGTGCGGGTGCCCGGCTGGAACAGCGCGGCCTTGGTGTAGCGGCTGACGTCGCCGGTGACCACCAGTTCGCCGAACGCGCCCGCGCCCTTGGCGTGCACCACGCGCTCCGGGACGCGCTCCCGGTTGAAGTGCGCGAGCTTCTCGATCAGGTAGTGATCGTGCAGCAGGATCGGGCCCTGGGCGCCCGCGGTGAGCGATTCGTTGTCGCTGGGCACCGGGGCGCCGGAGTTGGTGGTGGTCGCCTTGGTCATGAAACCGAGCCTGCTCCGCTTTCTTGAACTAGTCAAGAAAAGCGGGCAGGCTCGTCGGTAAACAAAGCTGTATACAGTCCGGGCGCTACCGCGGAGCCGGCGGGCGATAGGTCGGGAAGTTCGGTGGCGGGATGTAGGTGGGCGGGCGATCGAGCCAGGTGGGCATCGGCGGCACCGTGAGCGGGTACTGCCGCAGGTACGACGGGAACGTCGGCGGCGCCGTGTAGCGCGGCGGCGTGTAGTGGGTCGTGGTCGGCGCGGAATCGTGATCCGAGCCCAGGGCGGCGATCACCACCCGGATCACCAGCAGCACCCCGACCGCCGCCGCCCAGCGCCCGAACCGGCTGCCATCGGACTTCGGCCGCGGAACCGGCGCCCGGACAACGGCTTTCCGCTCGCGGTACGGACCACGGGACGCGCCCCCGGCCGCGGCGTCCCGGGCCGCCCGCGCCCGCAGTTCGTCCTGCGCGGCCAGCCACGCCAGCTGCTCCCGCACCACATCGCCGTACGCGGGATCCAACTGCGCGACCCGCCGCAATTGCTCCGCGCCCGCCTGGTTGTCCCCCCGATCCACCGCGAGCAGCGCGAGCTCGTACAGCGCTTCCGCATGGTCCGGCTCCAGCCGCAGCACCTCCCGGAACGCGGCCTCCGCCTGCGCCTGCGCATCGGGCCCGTGCACGTTCCGCCGCAGGGTCAGCCCGCGCAGCAGATGCGTGTGCGGGTCGTCCGGTTCCAGCTCGAGCGCCAGCTCCAGATTCTCGAGCGCCGCCGCCGGATCGGTATCCCGTTGCGTGGCGGCCAGGATCCGGAAATTCACCGCCTCGTCCGGCTCGAGTTCGACAGCCCGCCGAGCCGCCGCCAGCGCCCGCTCCCGCCGCTGCGCCCCCTCGTCCCCGGCCGCGCTTCGACTCGACTGCAATTCCGCCAGCGCCCGCACCCGCCACACGAACGGCTCGTCCGGCGCCACCCGCATCGCGGCCCCCGCGAACTCCAGCGCTCGCTCGTACTCCCCCTCCCGATAGGCCAGATTGGCCATGTCCGCCAACGCCTCGGGATCCTCCGGATCCCCCGCCAGCACCTCCCCCAACATCTCCCGGGCCGCATCGAACCGCCCGAGATCCGCCAGCACCCTGGCCTTCTCGATCTTCTCGCTCATCCGGTCAGCGATCCGGGATCAGCGGTTGTCGCGGGTGCGCATATACGCGGCGAGCTCGTCGTAGCTGCCGTCGTTGTTGGCGAATTCGACGACGTTGCGCGCGGATTCGAACCAGGCGCCGGTGCTGGGCCGGGTCTGGGCGAGGGCGGCGGCGATGTCATCCATGCGGACGGGGCGGACGGCGCCGGTGCGGATGGAGTCGGCCATGGCGAGTTGGGTTGCGGACTTGCAGATTTGGGCCAAATCGGCGCCGGAGTAGCTCTCGGTGCGGGCGGCGACGGCGTTGAGGTCGATGCCCTCGACGGGGCGGTCCTTCAGGTGGTGGCGCAGGATCGAGACTCGGGCCTCCGGATCGGGGAGGGCGACCAGGACCATGCGGTCGAAGCGGCCGGGGCGGCGCAGGGCCACGTCGACGTCCCAGGGGTGGTTGGTGGCGCCGATGATGTAGACGCCCTCGTTGTCGCTGGTCATCGAATCCATCTCGGTGAGCAGCTGATTGACGGTGGAGCGCAGCGAACTGGAGCCGGACAGGTGGCTGCGCTTGTGGCCGAGGGCGTCGATCTCGTCGAAGAACAGGACGCAGGGGGCCTTGCGGCGCGCGGTGCGGAAGACCTGTTTGAGGTTGTACTCACTGCGGCCGGTGTACCAGTTCAGGATGTCGGCGATCTCGATGGCGTAGAAGTTCGCGCCCAGCTCACCCGCCACCGCCGACGCCACGAACGTCTTGCCGCAACCGGGCGGGCCGTAGAGCAGCAGGCCGCCGCGGGCGCTGGTGCCGAAGGCCTTGGCCAGTTCCGGGTTTCGGACCGGGCCCAGCAGCGACAACTCCAGCTGCTGCTTGACGTGCTCCATGCCACCGACATCGGCGAGGGTCAGCTTGGGGCGCTCGAACAGGCCGACATCGCCCTCGGCGTACGGCTCGGACCGCTCGTTCACGAAGGCGGGCTGGATGATGTCGCCCACCTGCTCCTCGGCGGCCTCCCAGTCGTAGCCGGAGTCGGCCGCCTCGGGCTCGACCGCGGCCGACGTCGTGGAAGCCAGTGCGGCCGCGGCCGATTCACCGGCCGCGCCCGCCAGCGCCGCGGTACAGCGTTGCAGCAGCGCCGTCACCTGCGCGTTGACCGGATCCTGGGCCAGCGCCGTGGCGCACTGCGACAGCGCCTCCGCGTGGCGTCCGCGAGCGGCCAGCAGTTCGATCACGCTGATCCGCACCGGCAGCAGCTCGGGATTGGCGTCGAGCACGGTCAGCAGATTGGCGATCACCGGATCGTCGGTCACAGCTCCCCCAAGAGAAGTACAGATTGTTCTTCGCCGAATGCTAAACGCTCCCGGTGACACCGGTCACCACCGCGACGACGTCACCCGGATCATGCCGGCGTGCCACCCCGCGGTTTTGAACCCGGACTCTCCATAGGCGTTTCGAGGCATAGCCCAGATCACAGTGTCGCACCTGGAATAGATCGGCACGAAGCCCGGTTGATGCACAGTGCCGGCGTCGGAACAGCCCCGGGCCGCACCCTTCGTCGCTACGAGCGACCACTCGCCGAGAGGCGCTTGTTGGGCGTCGGCTTCAACTTTCCGGGTTAGCCTGAACTCCATGCGGCGCATGCGCAGGGGGATGGCCGGCGCGTTGGCGACGGTAGTGATGGCGGGCAGCGTGATCCTCGGCGGAGGGGCCGCGACAGCGGTGACCGACCCGGCGCACTGCGCGCAACCCACAGGGCGCGACTTCGTGCGTGCCGCACCCGAGGACGCCGGGGTCGACCCCGGCCCACTCGCCGACGCCCTTGCCTTCGCAGCCACCCGAAACCGCTTGAACGTCCAGGTCTTTCGGCACAACTGCCTGATCGGCGCCGGCCCCTCGAACGCCGAGACCGATACCGTCCCGTGGAACGTCTGGAGCGTCACCAAGAGCATCGTCTCCCTGCTCGCCGGAATCGCCTGGGACCGTGGAAAACTCGATATCGACGCGACCCTGGACAACTATCTGCCGCCGGGCATCGGCGACGCCGGGCACCGCGCCATCACCGTGGAGAACCTGCTGCAGGAGACCTCGGGCCTGCGGATCGGCGCGGCCACCGAGGGCATCACCGGTGTCGTCCCCCTCGACCCGTTCAGCGCGGTCCAGGCACTGGGCGTGCCCTTCGACACCCCACCGGGCAGCGCCTTCCAATACAGCCAGCGCAATGTGGACCTGCTGTCGTATGTGATCGAACTGGCCACCGGCGAACCGCTCCAGGACTTCGCGCAGCGGGAACTGTTCGGCCCCTTGGGCATCGAGCGCGGCGACTACTACTGGGCGCGGGACCGTTCGGGCCACACCTACGGGTACGCGCACCTGTTCATCCCGCCCGCCGATCTGGCGCGGCTCGGTATGCTGGTCGCCGCGCACGGCCGCTGGAACGGTCGCGCGGTCGTCTCCGAGGCCTATCTGGATCGGGCCGTCACGCCGTCGGGCACCAACCGCTGCTACGGCTACCTGTTCTGGCTCGGCCCGGGCTGCGCGGAGAATCCCGAATTCCTGCCCGCCGACACCTATTCCATGTCCGGACTCGGCCTGCAGAACGTCTTCGTGGTGCCCGACCTGGACCTGATGGTGGTGTGGACCGGCGTGTTCGGCGTGCACAACGGCCAAGGCCCCGGCGGCCTCCTGCAATACGGCGACGAGCCGTCGCACGAGTTCTTCCGCCGCCTGCTGTCCGGGTTCCGCGACCATCCGATGCCGGATCCGGGCCCGTACGTGGAGACGCCGCTGCGGGTGGACTACCGTGCCTACTTCGACACCGATATCGCGCTGGCGGTCTTCGGCGTCGGCGCGGACGCCTATCCCGGCTGTACCGTGTTGTCCTGCTTGAACCTTCCGCTCGCCCCGCCGTTCAGTGACGCGCCCCCGGGCTGCCTGCTGCTGGCGTGCGTCGGCCCCGACCCGCGCACCCCGGGGGTGCGCTGACTCCGACGACAGCGTCTAGGGCGTGACCGCGGCGCGCCCCGCCAACTCCCGTAATTCCTCGGCCGGCCGGCGGCCGGCGAACTGCAGCAGATCGCGCACCACCTCGCGGGCGCGATGATCGGTGTGGACCAGTTCGGGCGTTAGTCGCTCGGCATTGAGCAACGCCTCCAACGCTTCCGCCGCCTGCCGCCGTTGCGCGTGCGCGCGAGCCACGTCGACCAGGAAGCGAGCTTGCCGTTCCGGCGACAGGATCGACGCGTCGACGGTGCGCGCGGTGTCGAGCGCCTCGCCGGCGTCACCCAGTTCGACGGCCACGGCCACCGCGTGCACGGCGACCCCGGTCGGACCGAACTCGGTGTCGAAGTCGTTGCGGCCCTCGCCCAGTCGATCGGCGGCGGTGCGCGCCGCCGCCAGCCCGGCCCGGGCCGCGGTGCGATTCCCGTCCGTCGCCGCGATCACCGCCAGCATGAGCTGCAGGGATCCGTAGAGCGACAGCACTTCCGGCCGCGGGTGGTCGGCCGCCGCGCGGGCGGTCAGCGCCGCCACCGACACCCGTGCCGCCTGTTCGGCCTGTTCCAGTCGTTGCAGGCGCAGGAAGGCCTGTGCCATGCGGTAGGTTCCGGCCACGACGCTGAGCGCGTCACCGGATTCCTCGGCCGCGGACAAGGCGCGATCGGCCGCGACCCACGCCGCGTCGACCTCCTCCTGACGGGTGAACGCGGTCGCGGCCACCTGATAGGCGCGCGAGAGCTGGGTCAGCACTTCCGGCCGCCGCGGGGTGTTCGCCCGCGCGGCGTGCTCCAGGTCCGGGATCAGCTCCAGCAGGCTGCCGCCCACCTCGACCAAACGGGATTCGTGTGCCAGCTGCCAGGCCAGGTCCACGCGCTGTTGCAGCTCGGGGAGTTTCGCGTCCGCCGCGTTCGGCTCGGGAACGCGGTCGGCCTCGTCTCCGAGAAGCTGGTCCAGTGCGGGATGTCCGGTGAGCAACAGCCGCAGCTGCTCGAAGACCGCCGAGCCGGGCCGGTGCCCGTCGCCGCGGTCGGCGGCCACCGGTTCGGCCGCTTCCGGACGCAGATCGCGTACCGCCACGCCGAGCACGTCCGCCAGTCTTTGCAGAACGGACAGTCGCTCAACAGGCAGGACGTCTCGCTCGACCTGCGACACCCAGCTTTCCGAGCGCCGAATCGCCGCGCCCAACTCTTTCTGCGATAGTCCCCGCCGCCGGCGCAACTCCGCTACCCGTGCCCCAAGGGTACTTTCGGCCACCGGGTCAAACTCCTTCTGCCTGATCGGCTTTCCCGGCCGTCACCGCCCGCTTGTTTCGCCGATGTCTACCATGCCCTTCTCCCTCCGCCCATTCCTTCCAAGGGGGGATCTGCCGACAAGGATTCCAGACCGGGCGAGCTTACGGCGCACAGTATGGAACATGGATTTTTCTTATTGCACCGCAATTTTTCTGTGTTTAACGTTTGAAGAGGACCCGTCGAACCAAACGGACGACAAGAGGTGGTCATGCCCGGCGAACTTCTCTTCTTCCTACTCGGAGCCGGAATCGGCGGCGCGGCAATGTGGTTCGCGGCGTGCGCCCTAGCGGCCACCAAGTATTCCTCCGCTGCCGACGGGGCGACGGGGCAAACGATCACCGCTCGCCTCGAACGCGAGGGTAACCGGAACTCCCGCGCGGCGAAAGGCCAACCAGTCACCCACCGGGCGCCCACACGATGACGGCCGCCCCCAAAACCGACGAAGTCCATGTGCGCCTGCGGTTTCCCGGCGGAATGATCTTGGATTACCGCGCCGAGCGAGCAATTGCGGAACGTCTCGCAGCACATATGAGACCGCATGGCATTGAAGTCACCATCGACGGCATGCCCATCGATCGGCTCGCGCCACTACCGTGCGCGGAACTTTGGGCCGATTGACCATATCCGAAAACGGACCGCGCACTTTACGTGCACGGTCCGTAACGGTTAGTTCCGATCAGAGAAAACTGATCAGTTGTTCAAAAGGACTTCCGCGATCTGAATGGTGTTCAGCGCGGCGCCCTTACGCAGATTGTCGCCCGAGATGAACAGCGCCAGACCGCGACCGTCCGGCGCGCCCGGATCCTGGCGGATACGACCCACCAGCGACTCGTCCTGGCCGGCGGCGGCCAGCGGCGTCGGCACATCGGTCAGCCGCACGCCGGGCGCCTTGGCCAGCAATTCCTCAGCACGCTCCACCGAGATCGGCCGGGCGAACTCGGCATTGATCGACAGCGAGTGCCCGGTGAACACCGGCACGCGCACGCAGGTGCCGCTCACCAGCAGGTCCGGCAGACCCAGGATCTTGCGGGACTCATTGCGCAGCTTCTGATCCTCGTCGGTCTCACCGCTGCCGTCGTCCACCAGTGAGCCCGCGAGCGGAATCACATCGAAGGCGATGGGGGCCACGTACTTGTTCGGCGCCGGGAAGTCCACGGCCGACCCGTCGTGCACCAGCTTCTCGGCGTCGCCGATCACCGCGCGCACCTGCGAGGCCAGCTCCTCCACGCCGGCCAGGCCGGAGCCCGAGACCGCCTGGTAGCTGGACACGATCAGCCGCTGCAGACCGGCCTCGTCGTGCAGCACCTTGAGCACCGGCATGGCGGCCATGGTGGTGCAGTTCGGGTTGGCGATGATGCCCTTGACCAGGTTGCGGGTCGCCTCCGGGTTCACCTCGGAGACCACCAGCGGCACCTCGGGATCCTTGCGCCAGGCCGAGGAGTTGTCGATGACGGTGACACCGGCGGCCGCGAAGCGCGGCGCCTGCACCCGGGACATGGTGGCGCCGGCCGAGAACAGCGCGATGTCCAGTCCGGTCGGGTCCGCGGTCTCGGTGTCCTCGACCACGATGTCCTTGCCGCGGAACGGCAGCGTCTTGCCCGCCGAGCGCGAGGACGCGAAGAAGCGCACCTCGTCGGCCGGGAAGTTGCGCTCCTCCAGCAGCTTTCGCATGACCGCGCCGACCTGACCGGTCGCGCCGACGACGCCTACACGCACACCCATGGCTCTACCGTCCCGTTCCGCCGTGCACCACGGCGACCTCGTCGCCGCCCAGATCGAACGCCGAGTGCAGCACCTTCACGGCCTCGTCCAGGTCGGTGTCCTTGACCAGCACCGAGATCCGGATCTCCGAGGTGGAGATCAGGTCGATATTGATGCCCGCGTCCGCGAGCGACTCGCAGAAGGTGGCGGTCACGCCCGGGTGCGACTTCATGCCCGCGCCGACCAGCGACACCTTGCCGATGTGGTCGTCGTACACGACCTGGGAGAAGCCGATCTCGCCCTGCCGCTTGGTGAGCAGCTCGACGGCGCGCGGGCCCTCCAGCTTGGGCAGGGTGAAGGTGATGTCGGTCTTACCCGTCTCCACCTTGGAGATGTTCTGCAGCACCATGTCGATATTGATCTCGGCATCGGCGACCGCGCGGAACACCTTGGCGGCGTAGCCCGGCTCGTCCGGAATGCCGACCACGGTCACCTTGGCCTCGCTGCGGTCGTGCGCGACGCCCGTGAGGATTGCTTGCTCCAAGGGGATGTCCTCCATCGATCCGGTAATCATGGTGCCCGTCTTGTCCGTGTACGAGGACCGCACATGGACGGGCACGTTGTAGCGGCGCGCGTACTCGACGCAACGCAGCATCAGAACTTTCGAGCCGCAGGCCGCCATCTCCAGCATCTCCTCGTAGGAGACGGAGTCCAGCTTCTGGGCGTCGGTGACGATGCGCGGGTCGGCGGAGAAGACGCCGTCCACATCGGTGTAGATCTCACACACATCGGCATTGAGCGCGGCGGCCAGCGCGACCGCGGTGGTGTCGGAACCACCGCGACCCAGCGTGGTCACGTCCTTGCTGTCCTGGGACACGCCCTGGAAACCGGCGACCAGCACGATGGTGCCCTCGCCGAGCGCCTGCTGCACCCGGCCCGGGGCCACATCGATGATCTTGGCGTTGCCGTGCGTGCCGGTGGTGATGACGCCGGCCTGGGAGCCGGTGAAGGACCGAGCCTCGGCGCCGAGGGAGTGAATGGCCATGGCCACCAACGCGTTGGAGATGCGCTCACCGGAAGTGAGGAGCATGTCCATCTCGCGGGCAGGCGCGGCGGGCGCGACCTGCTGGGCCAGATCCAGGAGTTCATCGGTGGTGTCGCCCATGGCCGAGCACACCACGACCACATCGTGGCCGAGCTTCTTGGTCTCGACGATCCGCTCGGCGACCCTCCGGATGCGCTCGGCGGTGGCGACCGAGGATCCTCCGTATTTCTGGACGACGAGAGCCACGGCGGAAATCCTCCAAGATCGACAAACTGCTGCTACCGAGCCCCAAGACTACCGGCCGAGGTCCACGAGATTTCGCCCCACCTCTCGTCGGCCGACTTCAGCCATCCGCCAGCTATTCCGGACGCACCCGGTCCAGCCAGGTGACCTGCGTGCCATTGCCGAATTCCCGGCGATCGGTGACGGCGAACCGGGTGGGACGGAACCCGCCGGCGAAGAGCGGGATGCCCGCGCCCGCGATCACCGGGTAGCTCTTGATGATCATCCGGTCGATTTCACCGATCAGCTGCCCGGCCAGGTTCGCCCCGCCGCAGAGCCAGATGTCGCGGCCCTCCTGCTGCTTCAGTCGGCGCACCAGCTCGACCGGATCGCCCGCGACCACCTCCACCTGCGGATTGTCGACCGGTGCGAGCGTCGTGGAGAAGACGTACTGCTTCATATGGTCGTACGGGCTGGCGATGCCCGCGGCCAGGGCGGGCTCGTAGGTGGCCCGGCCCATGAGGACCGTGTCCCACTGCCGGTTCGGGGTATCGGCCGGCAGCCCCACGTGTTCACGGATATGGGTCGGGACGACCTCCGGGACCCGCTCGTTGAACCAGGCCGACAACTCGTCGCTGACCGGATAGAAGTCGACTTCGTTCTCCGGACCCGCGATGTAGCCGTCGAGGCTGACGCCGACGTAGTAGACGAGGTTTCGCATGATTTACCGCCTCATTTGTAGTACTGTGTCCGTAGTGGTTACGAACATAGTACTACGAATGGAGTGGTGTCAATGGTTCGGACGAATCCGGAACGACGCAATGCCCTGATCGACGCGGCCATCGAGGCCCTGGCCCGCGACGGCGCCCGCGGACTGACCTTCCGCGCGGTCGACAAAGAGGCCGGTGTACCAGCGGGAACGGCCTCGAACTACTTCCCGAATCGGGACGAACTCTTCGTCCAGGCGGGGCACCGCTTCTACGAACGGCTGCAACCCAGCGCCGAGACGATGGACCACCTCGCCACCGGACCACGCACCCGCCAGACCATCGCCGAGCTGATGACCGAGACCGTCGCGCGGATCACCGGATTCCGGACCGGCTACCTCGCCCTGCTGGAACTACGCCTGGAAGCCACCCGCCGTCCGGAGTTGCAGGCGATCCTCACCGAGCGGGTGCGCGCCGACATCGAGTTCAATGTCCGCAACCATCTGGACTCCGGGCTGCCCGGCGATGCCGACTCCGTATTGCTGCTGTACCTGGCCCTGAACTGGCTCATCGTCGAAAGGCTCACGCTGCCCGAGATCTTCGACGACGCGGAGGCCGCGCGGCTGATCGAGGCGGCGGTGGACCGGGCCATACCGGCCGTGTGACCGCCGTCACTTCGCGCCGCCCGAATGCCGGCTTTGCCCAAGATTTCCGGTTTATCTACAGCCCTGGCGGATTTCTACGCCGAGCTGGGACATTGCACCCAATCAGACCGACCAGTCGGTCAGAAGTAGTGGGATGCACAGTTGACTCTGGCAGCGACCCTGGTCACAATCGGTCCCCGAGTGGAGGGTAGATATGCGCACGAAAACTGACCACCGGTTCGTGATCGACCTCGATCCCGACCAGGTGATGGACGCGTTGCTCATGGTCGAGCAGATGCCCGACTGGTCGCCCTCGCACCAGGACGTCCGGGTCGCCAGCCGCGACCAATTCGGCCGTCCGAAGCGGGTCTACGTCTCGGCCAACCTGATGGGCCGGCCGGACCGGCAGGTCGTCGAGTTCAGCTGCACCGACACCCGCGTCGAATGGCGGGTCACCGAGTCCAGCGCCGGCGCCGGCGGCACCAGCTGGTTCGACCTCGCCGAAATCGAGGACGGCGCAACCGAAGTCTGGTACCACTCCGAGCTCTACCTGCCGATCCCGGTGCCCGGCATGGTCCTCAAGCGCAGCGCGCGCCGCGAGGGCGAGGCGTTGATCAGCAACTTCATTGCCTTCGTCGAATCCGTGACCGGCCTGCAGGGCCTCGGCGAGGTCGAGGCCGCCCCGGCCGAGGCCGCCGAACCCGCGCCCTACGCCGAGGGTTACGAGCAGGGCGGCTACGCCCAGCCCGGTTACCCGCAGCCCGGCTACGCGCAGCGCCTGGACTACGGCCGCGGCTTCGAGCCCGGCTTCGGCACCGCCTGAGGCCGGTGGCGGGAACCCGCTTGATGCCGACGGCGAACACTGGCGACTGACACTGCCGTTCGCCCGCACGAACCGGCAGTATGTCTGCCATGCCCGGTTCGGTTCGCACCCGCATGACCCCGGTCGCCGAGGACGCCTCGGTGACCCAGCTGGAACTGTTCTTCGACCTGGTGATCGTCTTCGCCTTCACCATGGTCACCGATTTCGCCGCGCACGAGACCACCGCCGTGAATCTGCTGCGCGCCCTGCTGATCCTGGCAATGCTGTGGTGGGCGTGGATCGGCTACTCCTGGCTCGGCAATGTGATCAAGGCCGACGAGGGCATCGCCCGGGTGGCCATGTTCGTGGCCATGGGCGGGGCGTTCATCATCGCGCTCACCATTCCCGAGTCCTTCGACGATCTGCCGGGTGGCTGGTACGGGCCGCTGGTCTTCGTCATCGCGTATCTGGCCGTGCGGCTCATCCACCTGGCCGTGTTCTGGATGGCGAGTACGCACGACGCCCAATTGCGACGACAGGTGATCCGCTGGGCGGCAGGCTCACTCAGCGTGCCCGCCGTACTGCTCGTCGCGGGCGCCCTCACCACGGGCGCCGCCCAGCTGGGGCTGTGGCTGGCCGCTCTGGTGTGCGATATGGGCTGGACGTTCTTCGCGGGCAACGAATGGCGGCTCTACTCGGCCTCGCACTTCGCCGAGCGGTACGGCCTGATCGTCATCATCGCGCTGGGCGAGTCCATCGTGTCCATCGGCGTCGGCGTGGCCGGACTGCCGATCTCGTGGCCCATCGCGGTCGGCTCGATGCTCGGGCTCGGTGTGGCCGGGCTGCTGTGGTGGGCCTACTTCGACGTGGCCGCGCTGGTGGTGGAACGCGCCATGCATCACGCTCATGGCGCGCGCCGCGTCCAGATCGCCCGCAACTGCTACACCTTCTGGCACTTCCCGATGATCGCCGGAATCGTGGCCATGGCACTGGGTTTGAAGAAGGTGCTCAACTACGTGGGTGGGGCCCAAGGGCATTCGCTCAGTGACCAGCTGCACGGGATCCCGCTGTTCGCGCTGTACGGCGGCGTGGCGGCATATCTGCTGGCGCTGGTCGGTTTCCGGCACTACGCGACCGGCAAGGTGCTGGTGCCGCGACTGGTCACCGCCGGGGTCCTGCCGGCGCTCATCCCGCTCGCTTCGGCGCTGCCCGCGCTGGCCGCGCTGGGCATCCTGTGCTCGGTGCTGCTGGCGCTGATCGTGTTCGAGGTGGTGCGCTACGCCCAGCCGCGCGATCTCATCCGGCACGGGACGAACTGAGCGGTCATACGGGCGATCCGGCGCCCGGGGCGATCCGGTGGTTGATCGACTCCGGCACCCGGGTGCCCGCGTGCACGGCGTCGCGGAGCTGATTGATGTTCTCGCGCAGGGCGTCCGCGACCAGTTCGTCGGTGCGCGGATCGGCCAGCACCTGGAAGATGACCCGGAAACTGGCGTCCGCGATGCCGCGGATCATCTCCTCGTGGAACGGGATGTAGCGCACCTTGCCCAGCTGCGGATCGCTCCGGATCACCTCGACGATCATCTGATCGATCTCGGAGCGGTTCTCCTCCAGCGCGTTCGCGATATTGCGGGTGTAGTGGCCGGCACGCATCACCTCGCCGACCTCGTCGAGCACCCGGATGGTGAGCGGGCGTTCGATGGCCTCGACGATGGCCCCGATCGAGCGGCTCACCACGGCCGCGGTGATCCGGTCGCCGAAGGCGCGGTCGGCCACCCGGCCCAGCCGCACCACGATCACCACGATCCGCAGCAGCCGGAACCCGCGGAAGAACGGGCTGGTCACCGGAATCATGCCGAGGACCTCGTACCAGTAGATGAACGGGAACGTCCAGCTCCAGCCCTCCCGCCGCCAGCGCCACAGGAATTCGGCCAGGAAGACCGCGCAGATGCTGTAATCCGCGATCCGGATCAACTGGTAGGTGTGGTCGGACACCGGGAAGAAGGTGATCCACGCGACCAGCACGACGGACACCACCGCGAGCGCGAGCATGAGGAAATCGCTCCACAGGGCCGGGGGCTTGTGCGGAAACTGATCGGCCTCCGGTGCGCCGAGCTCGGTCACGACGTCCCCTTCCTCCTCGAACGGTCGCCGCCAGCGTAGTCGGCGCAAACCCCCGGTGAGGCGGTGTTCCGCACAGCAGATTTCCCGCCGACCGGTCTTTCCCTATCGCAGCATTCCGCGCCGCAAGTTTGTTCACAGCCCCCTGGGGGAACTGTGGACAACGGCGAAAAGCCCTCCGCCCGGCTACTTTCCGGCGCGGATGATCGCCTCGATATTGCGTTCGGCGATCGCGGTGATGGTGAGCGACGGGTTCACCGTGGCGGTGCTGCCCGGGATGGCCGCGCCGTCCATGACGTACAGACCGGGATGGCCGACAACCCGCCCGTAGCCGTCGGTCGCCCGCCCGAGCACCGCGCCGCCCAGCGGGTGCGCGGTGAAGAAGCCCTGCGCGTCGAATCCGATGGCGGTGTAGTCCACCATCGCGCCGCTGGCCTGTCCCACCTTGTGATCCACCGCGCGGCAGGCGTCCACGATCCGACCCTGCGCCTCGTGCGGCCAGGCCAGTCCCACGGCATTGCGGCCGCGGTCGTAGCCGAAGCGGGCGCGGGTCGGGTCCAGCACGATGCCCAGCGAGGCGATGGCGCCGGTGTCGATGGGAATGCCCGGCACGTACCAGTTCTCGAGGTGCAGCGGCATGCCCGCGTCGTCGAAGATGCGGCTGGCGCTGGGGACGCCGCCGCCGTTCATGGACGGGTAGCTGAAGCTGCGGGCCAGCACCACATCGCCGTTGGTGCCCCAGCCGTCGCCGACATGCTCGTTGAGGTTGGGCAGCGTGCCGGTGGCCTGCGCCCGCACCAGCAGTTCGGAGGTGCCGACCGAGCCCGCGCCCAGGAACAGCTTGTCGCAGGTGAGGGTGCGGGTGCGCAGCACCTGACCGGTCGGGGCCAGCTTGCTCACGGTGACAACGTATTTGCCGTTCGCATCCTGGCCGATGGTGTCGACCCGGTGGCCCGGGAAGATGCCGGTGCGGCCGGTGCCCTCGGCGTAGCGCAGGTAGTTCTGGTTGAGATCGAACTTCGCGCCGTTGGAGTTGCCGAGATTGCTGTGCGCCGCGGTGGCCGAGGCGCGGCTGTTGCCCGCCAGCTCGGCGCGCACCACGTCCCAGTTGAAGATCGAGTCGTTGGCCTGCGGCGTGTACCCCGCGGCCCGCACCTGCTGGTCCCACACCCGCGAGTGCGCGAACGGCGCGGAGTCGTAGACGTCCTGGGGCATCGGGGACAGCCGCAGCATCTGCCGGACCCGGGGGTAGTACACCGAGTCCAGTTCGTCGAAGTTCACGACGCCGCCGAAGACGTGGTCGAACAGGTGCTTCGGCGGCGCGACCATGGCGCCGGTGAACACGATCGACCCGCCGCCCACCGCGGAGGCGCGCCACACGTCGATGCCGGGGTACTCGGTGACGTCCAGGACGCCGCCGAAGTCCGCGCACGGCACCGGGACCTTGGTGATGCCGGTGAAGCTGGTGCGATGCCAGAAGCCGCGACCGTCGGGCAGCTCGTCGCCGGTGAAGATCTCCCGCCACGGGTCGTTGGGCCAGCGGGAACCGCGTTCCAGCACGGTGTTCTGGATACCGGCCTCGGCCAGTCGCAGCGCGGTCACCGCGGCGCCGAAACCGGAGCCGATGACGATGGCCTCGGTGTGCTCGGGCGGATCCGGCAGTGGCGCAAAGATTTCCGGGACCCACGCCTCGAACAGCGCGTTCCACAACGGATTCGCGGACGCGGATCCGGCGCCGCGCGTAGCGGCACCCGTTCCGACGCCCGCCAACAGAGCCGCCAATCCGGCAGCCTTCAACATGGTGCGCCTACGCAACCGGTCACCTCCCTAATCACGCGTGACCGCGCGCGAGATTACCGGCCGTTCGCCATCGCCTCAACACCTTGGTGAGAGATCACCAACCGGACATTCAGGGCGGCTGTGCCGCGGCACAAGCCCCCGATCCCGTGGGCAGCGCCGAAATCAGCCCGCCATCAGGCCCGGAGGCGTTCCCGGCGGAGCTGATCGACCTCCGGAAGCTCCAGCGGCGGAAGCGAATCCACACCCAGCGCGCGGCCGAGCAGATAGTCGGCGAGCTCGGGATTGCGGGCCAGGGCGGGGCCGTGCATGTAGGTGCCGAGCACCGAACCTTGGATGACGCCCTCGAGCCCGTCCCCGACGCCGTTGCCGACGCCCTTGGTGACCCGGGCCAGCGGTTTGGCGTCGCCGCCGAGTTTGGTTCCGCCGCGATGGTTCTCGAAGCCGGTGAGCGGCTGGGACAGGCCGGGCACCAGCGGCTGGGTCGCGACCTCGCCGATGGCCCGCTTGTCCTGGGGTGCGGTGGTGACGTCGAACAGGCCCACGCCGTCGACACGTTCGCCCGACGACGTCTCGTACCAGTGGCCCAGGACCTGGATGGCCGCGCAGATGGCCAGCACCGGCGCACCCCGCCCAGCGGCCTCCTGGAGGCCCGGATAGCGCTGCAGATGGCGGGTGGCCAGCCGCTGGGCCGAGTCCTCCGCGCCACCGAGGGTGTAGAGGTCCAGGGAGTTGGGAACCGGCTCGGTGAGCGGGATCTCGACGATCTCGGCGTCATAGCCGCGCATGCGCAGCCGCTGGCGCAGCACCACGGCATTGCCGCCGTCGCCGTAGGTGCCCATCACGTCCGGGAGCACGAGCCCGATGCGGACGGTCGATTCTCGTGTCATGCTCTATCCTCTCGCGCCTTCGCGGGGCCCTCCATGGTTACACTGCGCTGCCGCCGCCGGGCCTGCCCGCTCATGCGCGGACGCCCGTCTTCTCTTCGAGGTCGCGATTCAGATCGCGGAACGCCGTGTAGTTGGCCAGCACCTCGACCCGCCCGGGCGGGCAGGAAGCGATGGCGCGCAAGGGATCCGCCACCGTGATGTGTTCGACGCCGGCGTAGGTGAGGCGCACCGCGAGGTCGGTGGCGCGCTCGCCGGCGGCCACCACCTGGGTGCCCTCGAAGTGCTCGAAGCGCACGTCCCACAGCCAGGACAGGTCCTCGCCGTCGGGCACCTGGCCGTTGACCGCGATCACCAGACCCGTTGCGGCCGGGTCGATCATGGACAGTGCTTCCTGCCAGCCCGCCGGGTTCTTGGCCAGCAGCATGCGGGTGCTGCGGCCGTCCACGTCGACGCTGCGGTAGCGGCCCGCGATCTCCTTCACGGTGCCGGTGGCCGCGGCGGCCACGGCCGGATCCGCGCCCAGCGCGACCGCGGCGGCCACCGCCTGGGCGGCATTGCCGCGGTTGGCGCGGCCCGGAAGGGCAAGGGAGAGGGGCAGTTCCAGGCCGTCGGGGCCGTGCAGGCCCGCTTCGTCGACCCGCCACCGCGGCTCCGGGCGCTGGAAGTCCGCGCCCGTGCTGTACCAGTGCTCGCCCTCCCACACGATGGGCTCGCCGCTGCGCGGGCAGCTGGTGGCGTCCACGGCCCAGCCGCTGCCGGCCGAGACCCACACCACGTTCGGGTGGTCGTAGGCGATGGAGGTGACCAGTACGTCGTCGCAGTTGGCGACCAGTACGGCCGCGGGATGCCGGGCCATGCCCTCACGCAGGCGGCGCTCGATCATATTGATCTCGCCGACCCGGTCGAGCTGGTCGCGGGACAGGTTCAGGAGCACCACCACCGACGGGTTCAGGGCGTCGGCGACATGCGGCAGGTGCAGTTCGTCCACCTCGATGGCCGCGAGCGGGGCGGTGCGGTGCGCGGTGAGCGCGGCCACGATCCCGGCGTCCATGTTCGCGCCGTCGGCCTGAGTGGCGACCCGGCCCAGCGACTGCAGCGCGGCGGTGGTCATGCGGGTGGTGGTGGACTTGCCGTTGGTCCCGGTCACCAGCACCGTGCGCTTGCCGCGGCCGAGCTGCGTCATGAGCGAGGGATCGATCTTCAGCGCGATCAACCCGCCGATCATCGAGCCGTTGCCCCGCCCGGCCCGCCGCGAGGCCCACGACGCCGCCGTCGCCGCCCGCAGCGCCAGCTGTCCGCGCATCGAGATGTCTGCCACGACCGCGAGTTTATGGGGAACGGGGAAACGGCGTGCACGCGGTGTGGGGGGCCGCGCCGTGATCCGCGCCGCACTCAGCCGTTGTAGAGCTTCTTCTGGTAGCTGTCGACGCTGTAGTACTCCTCGAGCTGTTCGACGGTCTCGGGTGTGGTCGGCTGCACATCCTTGACCAGGCGCGCCGTGCCCGGCAGCGTGTCGGCCGCCCACCGCTCCGGCCGCCAGAGGTCACTGCGCATGAACGCTTTGGCGCAGTGGAAGAAGATCTGCTCGATCGCGATCTCGATGGCGAGGATCGGGCGATGGCCTTTGACGATCATGTCGTCGAAATACGGTGCGTCCCGGAGCAATCGGGCGCGGCCGTTGATCCGCAGGGTGTCGTTGCGGCCCGGAATCATGAAGAGCACGCCCACATGCGGATTGCTCAGGATATTGAGGTATCCGTCGGCGCGCCGGTTGCCGGGCCGCTCCGGGATCGCGATGGTCTTGTCGTCGAGCACCTGCACGAATCCGACCGGATCGCCCTTCGGCGAGGCGTCGCAGGTGCCGTCCGCGGCGCTGGTGGCCAGCACCACGAACGGCGAGCGCGCGATCCACTCCCGGTCCCGCTCGTGCAGGGCGTGGCGGTCCTTGTTCCGCGGCCGCGGGGCGACCTCCCCGAGTAGTTCACGCAGTTCGACCGGGTCCGTGATCTCGCTCATGTCCCCGATTCAACGCCCGCCCGAGGCCCTCACACCAGCTCTTTTCCGCCGGTGTGAGGAATTCCCCTAGGCGTCGAACAGATTCGGCTGCCCGGCCGCGTACCGCTGCGTGTCCAGCTGCCGGAACGGCTCCAGTTCGGGGGCGCGGTAGAGCGTGAACAGCTTGCAGCGCGGCGCGTCCGAACCGGTCACGTCGAGCAGCTTGTTGACCGCGGCGCGGGCCGATTCCGAAGCACCCTCCATGGTGGCGAGGTCCACGTTGGTGCGTACGTAATCACCCGCCAGATACAGGTTCTGGAGGCTGTCGGAATGCGAATCCGGGCGCAACGCCAGCGAACCCGCGGTATTGATAAGCAGCGGGTCGGCATTGGTGTTGCGCTTCTGCGCGGCGTCCCACGCGATGCCGGTGTCGAGGAACCAGGAGTGCAGGTCATCCTTGCGCAGCAGCTCGCCGCGGTCGTTGAGGTGCGCGTCGAGCTGCGCCCAGGTCTCGCGCGCGATCTCCTCGTGCGTGCACTCCTTGGCCGGTTTGCCGTAGAGGATGCCCGGGGTGTTCCAGTCGGAGATGTCGACCGACAGGCAGTCCTGCACGGTGCCGTCACCGAGACCGGTGACCGGGGTGCGATTCCAGAACTGGCCCTGTGCGATCGAGGTGAGCGACCACGGCGAGTCCACGTAGGCGACGTGGCCGCGCGCGATATCGGCGCGGCGGCGCAGGAAGAATTGGATACCGCTCATCCAGTCCACCGTGAGCTGGCTCATGCCCGCCAATTCCGGTCGCAGCGACAGGATCTCGGGCGTCCACAGGGTGCGGGCCACCTCGACCGGCAGCGCGCTCACGAAATGGTCGGCCTCGATTGTCTGGGCCGCTCCCGACGAATCCACCATCCGCGCACCGGAAACGCGCGCCCCGTCCAGTTCCAGACCACGGATCTCGGCGTTGACGAAGGTGACGCCGAGTTCGCGCAGCCGGTTGACCCAGGGGTCGATCCAGGCCTCGTTGGTGGAGCCGTTCAGCAGCCGGTCGAGCGGGCCGTCATTGCCGGTCTCGAGCGGGTTGCCCAGGAACTGCTCGCCCATATTGCCGATGGTGCGGGTGCTGGCCTTGTCGTCCTTGGCGGCCACCAGCAGGGTGGTGAGCGTTCTGGACAGCAGCATGCGGAATTCGTTGGAGCGCTTGCCCGCACCGACGTAGTCCCGCCACGCCACGCTGTCCCACTGCCCATTGCGGCGCGCGTCGCAGCTGGTGTTGAAGACCAGCAGGCGGTTGGCGAAGTAGAGGGCGTCGGCGGTGCCCATATTGGTGGAGGTGGTGATCGCGGACCCGACTGTTTCGCGGAAGTTGTCGGGGGTGGACCACGGTTTCCCGGCCTTGCCCATCGGAATGATGGTGTCGTCGGTGCCCTTGCGCGAGAAGCGCGCCTCCGACGCCGCGACCAGGTTGTCCCATACACCATTGACATTGCCCGCGAACGGGATTCGCCGCATGGTGTCTGGAATGTGACGGTAGAAGCCGGGGAAGAAACGGAATCCGTGCTCACCCCACAGTTCCGGCTTCCCGTCCTTGCCGCTGCCCGGGACGGGGATGCTGCGCGCCTTGCCGCCCAGCGCCCGCCGTTCGTACAGGGTCACCTCGAAACCGCGTTCGGCCAGTTCGTGCGCCGCGGTCAGACCCGCGACACCGCCGCCCAGCACGGCTACCCGACGTCCTGCGGCCGCGTGGGCGGCGGCGGGACGGGCGGCCCCCGCCGCCACCGCTCCCGCCATCGCCCCGGCCGCCATTGCTCCACGCAGCACTGATCGCCGCGTGACGGACAAACGCTGTCCTGCCATACCCGTTACCTCCCACGCCTGGTCAGCATCCTATGGAGCTGTCGCAGACAGATGGTCGGTTGGGGTGGAAATTTTCATCCCGAAGGTACGGAATTTGGTCGAACAACAATTAACAAGACTGCTCAGCTAGGCCTCGACGAGCGCAGGGTCCTGAATTTGGCGGTGTGTCGGCTGGGCGTGTCGAATTGTCCCGGGCGTGGCGGCTTCCACCCCGACCGCCGGGACCCGGCGGCCCGCCGAGGTCGCGGTGAACGCGCCGGCGATCACGATCACCGCCCCGACCAGCGACAATGCCGACGGCGCCTCGTGCAGGAAGGCCCACGAGGCGGCGATCCCCACCACCGGTACGGCCAGCGACAGCGGCGCCACCGTGCTCGCCGGGTAGCGGCTCATCAGATACGTCCACAGACCCGAACCCGCGATGGTGCCCAGCGCCACGATGTAGGCCAGGGCCGCGAACGCGGGCCACCCGGTCGCCGAGAACGACGCGATCAGGTCGTTCCAGCCGGTGGTCGGCCCCTCGGTGAGCGCGGACAGCGCGAACATGGGGATCGGCGGCACCACGGCCATCCACAGCGTGAGGTGCAGCGGATTCACGTCCTCCGACGAGGCCGCGGCCAGCCGGGACCCGATATTGCCGAAGGCCCAGCCCAATCCGCCCAGCAGCGTCAGCAGCAGGGGCAACAGGGCCGCGTGGTGCGCCCGATCCCAGCCGATCACCGCCATTCCCGCCATGGCCACCGCGATCCCCGCCAACTGGACCCCCCGCAGCCGTTCCCGCAGGAACACCGCGCCCAGCAGCACCGTGAACGGCGCGGACGACTGCAGCACCAGCGAGGACAGCCCGGTCGGCATCCCCGTCCGCAGGGCCGTGAACAGGAAGGCGAACTGCAGGATCCCGAACCCGATCCCGTAGAGCAGCAACCACTTCCACGCCACCCGGGGCCGCGGCACGAACAGCAGCACCGGAATCGCGATGACGGCGAACCGCAGTCCCGCGAAGAAGAACGGCGGGAAGTGCTCCAGCCCGACGTGGATGGCGAGGAAGTTCAGGCCCCACAGCACCACGACGGCGAGTCCGAGCAGTCGATCGCGATTGGTCATGCCGAGAATATTGCTGGGGCTAATAAGTAAGGACAATCGAATAATTCTGTACTCACGATGTAGTAAAACTTAACTGTGCCGCCCCCCGAACCACCCCGCCCCGACGGGCCCTTGATGTCGCTCGAACGGCTGCGGGTGCTGCGGGAACTGGCCGATCGCGGAACGGTTGCCGCGGTCGCCGAAGCCCTGTCCATGACCCCGTCCGCGGTCTCCCAGCAACTGAAGGTGCTGGCACGCGAGGCCGGGGTGCCGTTGCTCGAGCCGGACGGCCGGCGGGTGCGGCTCACCGATGCCGGTCGAGCACTGGTCGTGCGCGCGGACGAGGTGCTCGCGGCCATGGAACGCGCGGTCACCGAGATGGCCGAGTACCGCGGATCGCCGCGCGGGCGGGTCCGGGTGGCGCTCTTCCCGTCCGGGGCCGCACTGTTGCTGCCGCACGTGCTGGCCGAACTGGCGGGCGGCGGCGTGGACGTGGTGGCCAGCGACGAGGACGTGCCGCCCAGCGAGGTGCCGGGATTGCTGGCCGATTACGACGTGGTGCTGACCCACCGTGACGAGCGCGCGCCGTCGCTCGCCGGGCCGCGGGTGGCGTCGCGGGTCTTGATGCGCGAGCCCATCGACGTGGTGGTCGCGCCCGACCACCGGCTGGCCCGGCAGGGCGCGGTGGTGCCCGCGGAACTCGCCGACGAGACCTGGATCAGCGTGCGCACCGGCTTCCCGGTCGACGACGTGCTGCGCTCCATCGCCACCGTGACCGGCGTGCAACCGCGGATCGCACAGCGGCTCAACGAGTTCAGCGTGATCGAGGCGCTGGTGGCCACCGGGTACGGCGTCGCCCTCATGCCCCGCTACGCGGTCCGCCACCCGCACCTGGTGATGCTGCGCCTGGCCGGGGTGCGCGCCGCCCGCGTCTACGATCTGGCCACCCGCCCGCACGCCGAGCAGCGGCCCGCCGTCGCCATGGTGATCGCCGCCTTCCAGGCCGCCGCCCGGCACGCCACCACCTGACCCGCGCCGGGCGGCCGGATGGAATGTCAGCAGTTGACTTGGAGTGCGCTCCAAGTCCTACCGTGGCGCTCATGAGCATTCGACTCGGGTATCAGATGCCGAACTTCAGCTACGGGGTCGCGCCCCGGGACCTCTTCCCGGCGGTGGTGGCGCAGGCGCGCGAGGCCGAGGCGGCGGGCTTCGACGCGGCCTTCGTGATGGACCACTTCTACCAGTTGCCGCTCCTCGGAGCGCCCGAGGAACCGATGCTGGAGGCGTACGCCGCGCTGTCCGGTCTCGCGGCCTCGACTGAGCGAATCCAGTTGTCCGCCTTGGTGACCGGCAACACCTACCGCAACCCGGCGCTCACCGCCAAGACCGTCACCACCCTGGACGTGGTGAGCCGGGGGCGGGCCGTGCTCGGCATCGGCGCGGGCTGGTTCGAGCTCGAACACCAGGCCTACGGCTTCGATTTCGGCACCTTCACCGAGCGCTTCGAGAAGCTCGAGGAGGCCCTGGAGATCATCACGCCGATGCTGCGCGGCGAGCACTCCACCTTCGACGGCAAGTGGTACCGGACCAACAACGCCATGAACGAGCCGCGGGTGCGCGACGACCTGCCGATCCTGCTGGGCGGCGGCGGCGAGAAGAAGACCTTCGGGCTGGCGGCCCGGTTCGCCGACCACCTCAACATCATCTGCAATGCCTCCGAGCTGCCCCGCAAGCTGGACGCCCTGCACGCCCGCCTGGACGAGGCGGGCCGCGACCCGAAGACCCTGGAGACCAGCTTCCTGGCCTTCGTCATCGTCGACGAGGACGGCGATCGCGCCCGCAAGACCCAGGCCGAGATGCTGGCCCGCATCGGCATCACCGACCTGGGCGCGCTGCCCAACGAGGCGCTGCGCAACTCCCCGGCCGATCGCCAATTCGTCGGCACCCCCGACGAAGTGGCCGAGCAGATCCAGTCGCGGGTCCTCGATCACGGCATCGACGGCATCATCGTCAACCTGGTCACCAACGGGCACGAGGCGGGCACGGTCGAACTGGCCGGGCGCGCGCTCTCCCCCCTGGTCCAGGGCTGAATCACCACACGGCACCGGACGGACGAAACCCCGCGGTTCTGTTGAACCGCAGGGTTTTTCGTTCGTCGAATCCCGCCGGAGCTCAGCCCTGTGGCGGGAAGCCGCCCGGCTGGAAACCACCCTGCGGCGGCATCCCACCCTGCTGCGGGGGCATACCGCCCTGCGGCGGCAGGAATCCACCCTGCGGCGGGAATCCACCCGGCTGGGGCGGGAAGCCTTGCGCGGCAGCCTGATAGCCGAAGTCGTCGGCCACCATGGCGGCCAGTTCCAGCAGCGCCCGGCGGGTGGGCTTGCCGACCAGTTCGAGGTCGATCTCCGCGCCCTCGGCCAGGTGGTCGTCGAACGGGACGACCTGCACGGCCCGGGTGCGATCCAGGAACAGCTTGCGCAGCTGGTCCAGGTCCACGGTCGAGGAGCCCTTGCGAGAGGCGTTGACCACCACCACGGTTCGCTCCACCAGCTTGTGGTAGCCGTGGTGGTCGAGCCAGTCCAGGGTGGCCGAGGCGCTGCGCGCGCCGTCGATGGCCGGGGAGGTGACCAGCACCAGCGAGCTCGCCATATCCAGTACGCCGGACATGGCCGAGTGCATCAGACCGGTGCCGCAGTCGGTCAGGATGATGTTGTAGAACTGCTGCAGGATGCCGATGGCCTTGCGGTAGTCCGCCTCCGAGAACGCCTCCGACACGGCCGGATCCTGTTCGGAGGCCAGCACTTCCAGTCGGCTCGGGGCCTGCGAGGTGTGCGCCCGCACATCGGAGTACCGGCTGATGTGCCCATCCTCCAGCAGGTTTCGCACCGTGGATCGGGTCTGCCGCGGCACCCGGTGCGCGAGCGTCCCGAGGTCGGGGTTGGCGTCGATGGCGATCACCCGGTCACCGCGCAGCGACGCGAAGGTGGAGCCCAAACCGACAGTGGTGGTGGTCTTTCCGACGCCGCCCTTGAGCGACAGGATGGCGATCCGGTAGTCCCCGCGCACCGGCTGGTTGACCCGGTCCACCAGCTGCCGGTACACCACGTCCGCGGCCGACTCGCCCGGATTGATGACGCCGCCGGAAGCCTTGTGCACGGCGCGCCGCCAGCCGCTGCCCGGCGCGCGGCGGGCGCGCTTCAAGAGATTGAGGTCATTGACCGAATGTCCGGGCGGCGGCGGCTGCTGACCGTACTGCTGCCCGAACGAGCCCTGCTGCGGCGGAATCCCCTGCTGCTGCTGGGCGTTCCAGCCCGGCTGGAAACCGACCTGCGGCTGCGGCTGCTGCGGCGGCGCGGCCGGGGGCGGCGACCAGCTGTAGATCGGCCCGCCCGGCTGATCGTTGGAGGGCGCGAACTGCCCCGGGTGGCCGGGACCGCCGAAGTGCCCCGGCTCCCCCGGTTCACCCGGCTGCTGCTCGGGGAACACTCGGCGCACCATGCCGTCGCTGCCGATCTCCTGCCGGACCTCACCGTAGGGCGTCTGCTCACGCACTTCGCCGATCGGCGGAAAACCGCCCGGCACAACGGGATTCGGCGGCGGGGCGAACTGCCCGGCATCGGGCGGCGGGAAGCCACCGGCGGGCGGGAATCCCGGCGGGCCGTACGGTCCGGGCCCACCCGGAGGGAACGGATTGTGGCCGTCGGCCGCGAAGGGATTGTGGCCGCCCGGCCCCTGGGGTCCCGGGAAGGGTCCGCCATTGCCGGGATACACCACGGTCTGGTCGATCGAATCCGGTACCGGCGGAAAGAATCCGGCCGCCTGCTCCTCGGAATCGGATTCCTTCGCCTCGGCGGGCCCACCCGCTTCCACCTCGTCGAGGATGTCTTCGACGTCCTCCGCCACGATCGGCTTCGAGGTCGAATTCTGATCTTTCGTAGTCACGTGTCCCCCATCTGCTCGACAGCTCGAACAGAGAGCTCGGCGCTATTGCGACCCAACGCTAGCATTGTTGACCCCCCCGGACGCGGCGAGCCCGCCTCGACGAAGTCGAGACGGGCTCTCCTACCTGCGTTTTCTCTCAGCCTCAAGGCTCAGGCCACTCAGGCCTTCCGGGCAGCGCGGTTGACCGCGGAGACCACCGCGCGCAGCGAGGCGGTCGTGATCGAGGTGGCGATGCCGACGCCCCAGGTGACCTGATCGCCGATGGCGCATTCGACGTAGGCCGCGGCCTGGGCGTCGTCGCCGGAGGACATGGCGTGCTCGCTGTAGTCCAGCACCCGCACGTCGTAGTCGATGGTGGCCAGCGCGTCGACGAAGGCGGCCAGCGGGCCGTTGCCCTCACCGGTGATGGCGTGCTCGACACCGTCGATCTTGACCACGGCCTCGATGTGGTCGACGCCGCCGTCGGTCTCGGACGCGGTCACCTTCTGGCGCATGCGCTCCAGCGGCAGGATCGGGGTCAGGTACTCCTCGGAGAAGACGTCCCACATCTCCTTCGGGGTGACCTCGCCGCCCTCGCCGTCGGTGATCCGCTGCACGGCCTGCGAGAACTCGATCTGCAGACGGCGCGGCAGCACCAGCCCGTGATCGGTCTTCATGATGTAGGCGACGCCGCCCTTGCCGGACTGCGAGTTCACCCGGATCACGGCCTCGTAGGTGCGGCCGACGTCCTTCGGGTCGATGGGCAGGTACGGAACCTCCCACACGATGTCGTCGACGTCCGCGCCCTGCGCGTCGGCGGCGGCCTTCATGGCGTCCAGGCCCTTGTTGATGGCGTCCTGGTGCGAACCGGAGAAAGCGGTGTAGACCAGGTCACCGCCGTAGGGGTGGCGCTCGGCGACGGGCAGCTGGTTGCAGTATTCGACCGTGCGGCGGATCTCGTCGATGTTCGAGAAGTCGATCTGCGGGTCCACGCCGCGGGAGAACATGTTCATGCCCAGCGTGACCAGGCAGACATTGCCGGTGCGCTCGCCATTGCCGAACAGGCAGCCCTCGATGCGGTCCGCGCCGGCCTGGTAGCCCAGTTCGGCGGCGGCCACGGCGGTGCCGCGGTCGTTGTGCGGGTGCAGCGACAGCAGAATGGAGTCGCGGCGAGCCAGGTTGCGGTGCATCCACTCGATGGAGTCGGCGTAGACGTTGGGCGTCGCCATCTCCACCGTCGCGGGCAGGTTGATGATCAGCGGCTTCTCGGGAGTCGGCGCGATGATCTCGGAGACCGCGTCGCAGACCTCACGGGCGTAGTCCAGCTCGGTGCCGGTGTAGGACTCGGGGCTGTACTCGTAGCGCCAGTTGGTGTCCGGGTACCGCTTCTCCACCTCCAGGCACAGCGCGGCCGCGTCGGTGGCGATCTTCTTGACCGTGTCGCGGTCCGCGCGGAAGACCACACGGCGCTGCAGGATCGAGGTCGAGTTGTAGAAGTGGACGATCACGTTCGGGGCGCCGGCGCAGGCCTCGAAGGTGCGCTCGATCAGTTCCGGGCGGGACTGGGTCAGCACCTGGATGGTGACGTCGTCCGGTACCGCGCCGTCCTCGATGATCTCGCGGACGAAGTCGAAGTCGGTCTGCGAGGCGGACGGGAAGCCGACCTCGATCTCCTTGTAACCCATGCGCACCAGCAGGTCGAACATGCGGCGCTTGCGGGCGGGGCTCATCGGGTCGATCAGGGCCTGGTTGCCGTCGCGCAGGTCGACGGCACACCAGCCGGGCGCGCGGTCGATGATCTTGTCCGGCCAGGTGCGGTCGGGCAGCTCGACGGGCTCGACCTCCTCGGCGAAGGGCCGGTACCGGAATACCGGCATGGAGGAGTTCTTCTGCTTGTTCCAGGCCGGCTGGTCAGCGGGCGCGGGCTTGGACGGCGCGGTGATGATGCGCGTACCGGAAACGAAAGCATCAGCGGGTGACATGGCGATTTATCTCCGAGGTGTGGCTGGATCCCAGTTATTGGGTAGACCGGCACGGCAAATCCCCGCGGCGGGAGCCGGTCCGAATCAGACCCCGTCGCGGCGGCTGAGGAGAAGTGCCCGCTGCATGATGATCACGAGTTTACAGGGGTGCGATAGACGCCTGGAAGCAGGGGAGGCGGGGGCCACATCATCGAGTGTGTCACTCCGGGGCCGGGGGCGGGCCGACATCGGGCGAGATGGGGGCGACATCCGGCGTGACCGGGGCGACGTCGACCGAGACGGTAATGGTGGATTCGCGGGCGTCGGTATAGATGATGCCGCGCAGCGGGGGGACGTCGGCGTAGTCGCGGCCCCAGGCCACGGTGACATAGCGGTCGTCGGCGAATTGGTCGTTGGTCGGGTCGAAGCCGATCCACTGACCCGCGCCGCCCGGCAGCCAGACGTCGGCCCAGGCGTGGGTGGCGTCCGCGCCGACCATCCGTTCCTTGCCCGGGGGCGGGTCGGTGGAGAGGTAGCCGGAGACGTAGCGGGCGGCCAGGCCCTGGGAGCGCAGGCAGGCGATGCCGAGGCGGGCGAAGTCCTGGCAGACGCCGTGGCGTTCGGCGAAGACGTCGGCGACGCTGGTGCTGACCGTGGTGGAGCCGGATTGGTAGGCGAAGTCGGTGTGGATGCGGGTGGTCAGTTCTCGGACCGCGTCCAGCAGGGGACGGCCGGGCGGGAACGACTCGGCGGCGTAGGCGGCCACCTCGGGGGTGATCTCGGGCGGGGTCAGGTCCAGGGTGAATTCGACCGCGAGCGGGCCGTTTCCGGCGCCGGGGCGGGCTTGCTCCCAGGGTGGTTGCGCGGCGGGGACGGCGGGCGCGGCGACCTCGACCAGGGATTCGCCGGTGACCTCGAGGCGGCGGTGCCCGGCGGTGACGTGGAAATAGAGGGTGGTGTTGCCGTACACGTCCGCGCCGACCGACCGGTCCGACGGCACCGGATCCACCCGCGTGTCATGGGCGAGCAGGCGCTGACCCGGGAACTCGCGCGGGGTGAGATACGCGCGGCCGTAGGAACTGCTGACCACGTCGGAGTACTCGTAGACGGTGCGGTGCAGCACCCGGTAGCGGCGCATCAGCCCACCACCTGGGCGGTGCCCCACAGCGGCTGGATCTCCGAGGGCACCGACAGCCGGGTGGCCTCGAAGGATTCGGAGAGCTTGCGCAGCCGCAGGTGGACGCCGTCGAGCAGCTCGGCCAGCTCGGCGCGACGCCCTTCGGCGTCGACCGCCTCCAGGTCGGCCGGATCGACGCGGCGCAGCATGCGCCGGGCGTCGGCCAGGAGTCGTTGCGGGCGAGCGGATCCGGAGGCGCCGGGTAGCGCCTGGAAATCGTCGTCCAGGCGTTGCAGCTGGTAGGCCAGCGAGCGCGGATTGTGCTCGTCGAACAGCAGCAGGCCCGCGACGGCGGCGATGCGGACCGAATCGCGATGGCGGCGGCGGTAACTCACCGCGGAGACGGTGGCCTGGAGAACGGCGTCGGTGACCACTCGCCCGGCCTCGGGCGGATGGTCGCCGGTGAGCGCGGAGCTCATCAGCGCCGCCAGCGCGAGAGCGCGTTCCAGGCGGCGGCCGATGTCCATGACGCGCCAGCCGGTGTCACGCACCGTGGACTCGGCATCGATGCCGGTCAGCGACAGCAGCGCGGACAGGACGCGGGAGTGCACGGTGGACAGGGCCGCGCCCCGATCACCCAGTGCGTCACGGTATTCCGACAGGGCGCGGTCCAGGGAGCCCAGCACCATCCAGGTGTCGGGCGAGAGTTGATCGCGGACGGCGCGGGCGGCCTTGGCGTAGCGCTCCACGGAGAAGGCCACCGAACCGGTGACATCACGGCCGACGGTGAGCGAGACCAGGTAGTCGTGATCGCGGCGGGACGCGCCGGGCAGAGCGATCGGGACGGTCGGTTCGTCGGAGTACTCGCGGCGACCGGAGATCTGCGCTGCGCCCACGGGCGCGGGCAGGGACTGCGACTGTCCGGGAGATTCCGGTCCGGGCTGCCCGGCGGATCGCGGTGACGCCCCCGGACGCGCTCGCGACTTCGACGCCCCGGGACGCCGCCTGCCGGAGCGATCGGTCGAATCCTCGTGCACCGGCACCGGTTTGACGACGACTCGGGTTGGCGCGGGCAGCGCGGTACCGGTCATGCGGGCCAGCGCCGCCATCAGGATCGGCATGGCCTCCGCGCCTTGCATCCAGGGACGATAGCGGTAGTCCTGGTGCCGGTCGTGAATGGCGGCGAGCAGGCGCACGGTGACCTCGGCGCGTTCGCGGTAGCGGCCCAGCCAGAACAAATCGTCGAGGACGCGCGGCGAGCTGACCACATCGACGGGGGCGACGGCCACCACCGGGCGTTCACGCTCCTCCGGCACCTCGACCGCGGGCACGGCCGGGACCTCCGCGGGCGTGGCCCGCACCCAGACGTCCTTGGCGGCGGCCTCCCCCACCATGCCGCCGGGACCCCCGCGCTGATGCAGCTGCCCCAATCCGCCTTGCATGACGCGGTATCCGACCCGTCCGGCCAGCGAGAACAACCGGACCGCGACGGGTGCGGCGACCAGTCCGCCCGAGCCATCCACCGCCGGGGCGACGGAGAACCGGGCGGGTTCCTGCCCCACCCATTTCCAGCCCTCGGCCTCCACCCGGGCCCGCCACTGCGCGCGCTGGGCGGCGGTGAGGACAGGCCCGAAAACGGTGGCGTCGTCGACGGTGGAGCGCAGGATCAGCCGGTGCAGGTTGGCGGTCAGGTGGGAGCGTTCGGAATCATCACCACCCCAATAGGATTCGACACCCGGAAGGGTAAGTTCCTCGTCCAGGAGTCGTCGCGACAGCCGGGGCAGGAAGGGGGCCAGTCCCGGATTCTCCAGCAGTCCGCTGCCCAGGGTGTTGACGACCGTGACCGCCCCGCGGCGCAGCACTTCCACCAGCCCGACCACGCCCAGCCGCGAATCCGCGCGCAGGTCCAGCGGATCGGAGAATTCTGCGTCCACCCGGCGCAGCACCACGTCGACCCGTTTCAGGGTGCCCAGTGATCGCATCCACAGGCGGCCCTCGCGGACCACCAGGTCGGCGCTCTCGACCAGCGGGAAGCCCAGCACCGACGCCAGATACGCCTGATCGAAGGCGGTTTCGGAGTGCACGCCGGGGCTCAGCACCACAACCACGGGGTCCTCGTCGGCGGCACGGGGCGCGGCCTCGATGAGCATCAGCCGCATGGCCCGCACGAACGGGGTGAGCGGGCGCGGGCCGGCCAGTTCGAACGCCTCGGGGATGGCGGCGGACACGACGCGGCGGTCGGCCAGCGCGTAGCCCGCGCCGGACGGGGCCTGCGCCCAGTCGGCCAGCGCCCGGAAGCCGCCGTCGCTCCAGCGGCTGACATCGCAGGCGTGCAGGAACAGTTGATGCCGTCCCGGCAGCGAGATGCCGTGCGCGGCACGGACATACCCCCGGTTCGCGAAGACCAGCTGCGGCGGCAGCAGGCCCTCGATGAGGGTGCGGCGCGGGCCGTAGACGTCGGCGAGCACGGCATCCAGCAGTCGGGAGCGTTGCACCACGCCGGATTCCAGGGCCGCCCATTCGGTGTCGGAGAGCAGCAGCGGGATCGGGTCCAGCCGCCACAGCGAGGGGGTGGCGGGTTCGGCGGAGGCGGTCAGTTCGGTGTAGGTGATGCCGTCGTCCTCGACCAGCCGCCGGACCCGGGTGTCGATGCGGCGCAGCCCCTCCCGGCCCTGGTCCAGGACATCCGCGGACAGGTCGGCCCACATCCCGCGCAGACGGCCGTCCCGGTCGGCGAGTTCGTCGTAGTAACCGCCGGTGGCGAGGCCGAAGGCGTCGCGCGCGCCGGTGTCGGCCGCGGCGGCGCGGTACTTCGCGAATTCCTCGAGCACTTCCCGGCGCGCGGACAGGGCGGTCCACCGGTCGGGTTCTCCCGGCGTGGCATCTCCGGGCGGCACCGCGTCGAGCACTGTCACCGCAACCACTTCCCCGGGTATGCCTATCGATCGCCGACGTTCGGGTGGGCCCGCGGACCGCCGGCCGTGCCCCACACGGTCCGCGCCCGGCGCAGATCGAGTATTCCGGGCGCGCCCACGTCCGTCGCCTGTATGGCCATTTTGGCACGCACGTCGGCCAGATCGACCGGACCCGGAGTGTGCCCGGTGGATTCGAAGCGCCGGTTGCGCCGCGATTGCGCCACCACCGCGTTCACCGGCGGCCCGGCGTAGAACATGCCGCCGGGATGGCTCACGTGATAGGTGCAGCCGCCGCGCGACAGTCCCGTCTCCAGGTCGAGCACGTCGAAAACCAGGGGCGCGTCCACGGTGAGGGTGGGGTGCAGGGATTCCGGCGGCTGCCAGGCCCGATACCGCACGCCCGCCACCTGCACGTCCGCCCGTCCGGCCGGGACCAGCGGCAGCGGGAAGCCATTGCAGGTCACCACGTATCGGTCCCGGTCGGCGCCGGTGACCCGCACCTGCAGCCGCTCCACCGACGAGTCCACGTACCGGGCGGTCCCGGACGCGGTGGTCTGTTCACCCAGGGTGTTCCACGGTTCGATCGCCCCGCGCAGTTCCACTTCCATATCCCCGAGTACCACCGTGCCGAAGCGGGGAAAACGAAACTCCGAGAACGGATCGAGCCAACTGGTCTCGAATTCGATACCGCGCGCCCGCAGATCGGCCGCCACATCAGCGATATCGGCCTGCAGGAAATGCGGCAGCAGATAGCGTCCGTGCAGATTCGCTCCGTGCCGGATGAGCGGGGCCGTGTACGGATGCTCCCAGAACCGCAGTACCAGCGCCCGCACCAGCAGCGACTGCACCATGGCCAGCGTGCAGGTCGGTGAAGTCGGCGGGCGGGCCCGAGGGGCCGTCCAGAGACGGGACGTCCTGGGCCAATTCGAAAACGACGCGGGGCCAGGCGGTCTCGCGCACGAACGCGTCCTGCTGCCAGTTCACCCAGTGGTTTCCCGGCGTCACCCGCATCGAGTACGCCTCGATGGCGGTGCGGGTGTGCGGGGCGGGGCGTAGCCGGACCACGTGCGGGTGGACGCGCACGGGGCGGTCGAAGGAATAGGTGGTGCGGTGTTCGAGGGAAACCTTGATCCCCATCCGTCCAGTTCACCACGGCGGACCCCCGGCACGCGGGAGTTCTTCCGACAGTTCGGACGACACGCGGTGTCCTCCCGCGCTTGTCGGTGGCGAGTGTTATCACCATAGGAACGGCTGAAGGAGGTTGCGGTGCATCCTGCGGGTTGCTCACTATGCGAATCGGCCCTCGATCACTGTCACGGGACATTGATCGTGCACGCCGCGGGTCCGGTGGAATGCACCGAATCCGAATGCTTCGACACCGATCGGGCCCGGCACCTGTTCGTGGCCGACTGCGGCGACGCGGCGGGCGGCTGCGCCTGCGCGGAGACCGGGCGGCGGACTCGCGCGGGCTAGCCACTAGCCTGGCCGGGTGAGCTACGACCTCGTTCTGCTGCCCTCCGGCGTCGCGTCCTCCCCCGCCGAGGTGGACGACCACCTGACCGGCCAGGAGGGCCGCCCGGCCGGTGAGGCGATCACCGAGATCGCGGCCGAGCTGGACAAACGCAATGCGGAGCTGCCCGAGGTCGACAGCTTCCTGGGCGCGCCCGCCGCCGACGGCGTGCTCGGCGACGCGCTGTTCGTGTCCACCCAGTACGACGCCATCGGGCACACCCGCTCGCTGCTGTTCGAGCTGGGCACGCCGCGCGGGTACGCGGTGTGGGATCCGCAGCTGTCGTGGCTGGCGGATCCGGCCGGATCAGTGGCCGCCGCGGTCACCCACGGCGGAGCCGGCGAATTTCCTTACCTGACAAAACAACTGGTGGACCTGTGGATTCCGGAGCTGGGCCAGCCCGGTCCCTATCTGATCGCGGAAACCGCCGATCAGGTCTATATCCAGACCTATCGCCACCCGGACGGGCATTACGACCTCGAATACCGCGACGGCTCGCCGGACAAGCATTTCGCCGCCACCGCGAACGACCCGCGAATTGTCGCCGACCTGATCTGGAGCTGGGCGACCGGAGATCGTTCGGGATTCGATGCCCTGGACTGGCAGCGTCTAACGTTCTGACCAGAAATAACGGGAAGATTTCAATTTCCGGTTCCAACCCCCCAGAATGTGCTGCGGGGGGCGGACGGAAAGCTAGCATTTCGCTAATTGCACGCGGTGTTCCAGATCGGCGCATTATCACCGAGGCGAGGAGCGAAAGATGAAGCTACGCCCGTCCCTGAAAACCGGGACCTTGCGTAAGGGCCTGGCACTTGTGGCGGGTTTGGCGGCCACCTTCGCCATTGCCGTGGCTTTACACGCCAGCGGCGCCGGCGCCGATATCCCCCGCAACGTGCAGCACATTCCGTGCCCGCAGCCGGCGGCGCTGCCCGCACCGCCGACCTGGACCTGATCGACTCTCGGGGGTTCCCCCCGAAACCCCGGACCGTCTATAGCGCGCGGCGGCCGGAAAGGGCGCGGCCCAGGGTCAATTCATCGGCGAATTCGAGATCGCCGCCCATGGGCAGCCCCGAGGCCAGACGCGTCACGCTCAGCCCCGGGAAGTCGCGCAGCATACGGACCAGATAGGTGGCCGTCGCCTCACCCTCGGTATTCGGGTCGGTGGCGATGATGACCTCCGACACGTCCACCCCGTCATCCTGATTTCCGATGCGGGTCAGCAATTCCCGGATACGCAACTGATCGGGGCCGACGCCCGAGAGCGGATCGAGTGCGCCGCCGAGCACGTGATAGCGGCCCCGGAATTCGCGGGTGCGCTCGATGGCCTGCACATCCTTGGGCTCCTCGACCACGCAGATCATGGTGCGATCGCGGCGCGGATCGGCGCAGATACGGCACAGTTCGCCGTCGGAGACGGTGCCGCAAACGTTGCAGAACCGCACCCCGTCGCGCACCTTCTGCAGGGCGGCTTGCAGCCGGTCGATCTCCGGCGGCTCCACCGACAGCAGATGGAAGGCGATGCGCTGCGCGCTCTTCGGGCCGACACCGGGCAGTTTGCCCAGTTCGTCGATGAGATCCTGAACCGGACCCTCGTACACCTACCCAGCCCCGCTCAGAGTCCGGGCAGCGCGCCGCCGAGACCGCCCGCGAGCGGGCCCAGCCGCTCGGCGGCCAGGTTCTGCGCGGTGTCCATGGCGTTGTTGAGCGCGCCGATGATCAGGTCCTGCAGGGTCTCCACATCCGAGGGGTCGACCACCTTGGGATCGATGGTCAGCGACAGCACCTCGCCGGTGGCGCGGATCTTGGCGCGCACCAGGCCGCCGCCGGCCTCGCCCTCGACCTCGGACTCCGCGATCTCCTGCTGCGCGGCCATCACCGCCTGCTGCATCTGCTGGGCCTGGGCCATCAACTGCTGGAAATCGAAACCTTCACCGGGCTGCACGGCGCGTCCTTCCTGGGGGATGGTGATCGCACCCCAGCCTAGTCGCCGACACGCGACGGTTCGCTTGACTCTCCCCTCGCTGGAGGGTGTTCGCTGAAAGCATGACGGCAACGGTTCCGATCGGTGAGTTCTCCCGGCTCACCTACCTGACCATCAAGACGCTGCGGTACTACCACGAGATCGAGCTGCTGGAGCCGGTCGCGGTGGACCCCGGCTCGGGCTACCGCTTCTACTCGACCGCCCAGGTGGATCAGGCGCACCTGATCAAGCGGCTGCGCGAGCTGAACATGCCGCTGCCGGAGATCAAGGCGGTGATGGCCGCCCCGGATCAGGTAGCGCGGGACGCGGCGATCCGCGCGCACCTCGAGCGGATGGAGGCCGAGCTGGTGCGCACCCGCGACGTGGTGGCCTCGCTCAAGGCGCTACTGCTGCCGTCGGACCGGATCAGCGTCGAATACCGTTCCATCACAAGCCATCCCGTGATCGCCATGTCCGCCGAGGTGGCGCGCGAGGACTGCGACCAGTGGTGCGACCACAGCTTCGGGACGCTCTACGGCAGCCTGGCCGCGGCCGATCTCGCACCCGCCGGGCCGGGTGGCGCCACCTACGCGCCCGCCTTCTTCGAGCACGACCGCGGCGAGGTGGTCACCTTCGTGCCCATCGAACCCCGGCACCGGGACCGCTTCGACCCCGGAACCGTCCTGGACCTGCCCGCCCGCCGCTTCGCCATCGCGGTGCACGCGGGCCCCTTCACCGAATTCGACCGCACCTACGGCGCGCTGGGCAGCCACGTCGCCGAACACGACACCGCGCTCGCCGAACCCGTGCGCGAGCTCTACCTGGTGGGTCCCGGCGACGCCGAACCCGCCGACTACCGCACCGAAGTCTGCTGGCCGATCGGCCGGCTCTGAAAAGGAGAGAAAACCATGGCACTGTCCCTCGGGAACATCACCTTCGACTGCGACAACGCCGCCGAGCTGGCGGGGTTCTACGCGCAGCTGTTCGAACGTCCCGTCGACGACGGCGCGACCGAGTTCTTCGCCACCATCGACAATGGCGCCGCCACCCCGACGCTCATGTTCATCAAGGTGCCCGACAAGAACCCGGGCAAGAACGTGGTGCACCTGGACCTGCACTCACCCGACCAGCAGGCCGAGATCGCGAAGGCGGTCGCGCTCGGGGCCAAGCATCTCGCCGACTTCGACGAATACGGCGTGAAGTGGGCGACGCTGTCCGACCCCGAGGGCAACCTCTTCGATATCGCGCAGGATCAGCCGAACTAGGCCAGTTCCTTCTTCAGGTTCTCGAGCACCTCGGCCTGGATCTTCTTCAGGCCGAGGGGCGCGAAGATGCCCTCGAAGATCCCGCCGATGCCGCCCGCACCCTTCCAGGTGGTGCGCACGGTGACCAGCGAGCCGGAGCCCGAGGGGGTGACGGTCCAGGCGGTGACCATGGAGGAGTTCGAATCCCGTTCGGTCACCATGGAATCGGAGACCGAGACGGCCGCGCGCACATTGCGGGACCGCTTCTCGGTGGCCTGCAGCGTCCACTCCGCGACGGTGCCCGCGCCCTGGCCGCCCTCGACCACCTTGTAGTCGCGGTAGTGCGAGGAGAGGATCTTCGGCCGGACCGTTTCGTAGTCGGCGATCGCGTCGAGGGTGCGCTTCGGATCCGCCGCGACGACGATCGAACTGGAGGCGCTGACCTGTCCCACCATGTGCTCCTTAGTGATTGCGGGCTGACCGGCACTCTGCCCTGTTACCGCTCGGTCATGCTACGCGGCACCTATCCTGGGTGACATCTCTCGGGGGAGGACGCCGCCCATGACACGCTTCGCTACCTGGCTCCGGCTCAATATCGACGCGGTGGTCGCCATCGTGATCGCGATCACCGCGGTGATCGTCGAGTTCATCGACAAGAACACCAAGCTCGATCCGGTGAGCAATGCCATCCTGCTGGTGCTGAGCCTGCTCGCGGTGACGCTGCTGCGGGACCGCAACCGGATCGCCCGGCTGGTCGGCGAGACGGCCGCGGTGCGCCTGCTCTACGGCGCGGAGGTGGATCAGGCGCACGCGCTGGCCCGACGCGACACCGACAACTGGATCTACAAGGGCGGCACCGGAACCTATCTGCGGGCCACCACGCTGCCGTTCTTCCTGGGCCGGGTACGCGCCGAACAGCACCTGCTGAATCTGCGGGTCGAGATCCTGGACCCCAGCGACGAGCAGCTGTGCCAGGTCGAGGCGCAGCATCGCAATTCCCTGCAGCCGGGCGGCGACGCGACCGGGCGACCGTGGACCACCGACCGGATCCGCAAGCAGTCCTTCGCCACCGTGGTGGCCTGCTCCTGGTACCGGGCCCAGTCCGAGCTGCTGACCATCGAGCTGGCGCTGTCCTCGGTGGTGTCGACCTACCGCTGGGACATGTCCGACAGCGTGGTCATCACCAATCAGCGCGGCTCGAACACCCCGGCGCTGCTCTTCGAACGAGGCAAGACCCAATACTCCGATCTCACCCGCGAATTGGCTTTGAGTTTCAAGCAGGCCCGCCACGTTCCGCTGGGCCGCGACAGCGAGCTGCGGCCACCCGCCGAACCGAGCATCGCGCAGGTGCGGCGGCTGCTGGAGCGGCTGACGCTACCGCTGCCCGCCGTGTACACCGACGACGATGTCACCGAGATCGTGGAATACGCACTGCGACCGGCCAATACGTTCTAGCCGGTGAGCAGCAGCCCCGCCGTCGCGGCGGTGGTCGCGGCCACGGCCAGCACCAGGCCGGTCAGCACGAAGCGCCGCATGGGCACCCGCACCTCGTGGGTGCGGCAGAACTCCAGGCAGAGCAGGGTGGCCAGGGAGGCCCACGGCGTCACCACCGGACCCACATTCGCGCCGATCAGCAACGCCAGCAACTGATCCCGGCCGCCGTGCACGACGGCCTCCCCCGCGGTGTAGGCGGGCAGATTGTTCACGATGTTCGACAGCGCGGCGCCCGCCCCGGCGGCCCGGAACACGCCCGGCCCGCTGGTGTCCTGCCCGATCAGGTGCTCCATCAGCGTCGAGAGCCCGTACCGCGACAGCGTCGGCACCACCAGGAACAGGCCCGCCACGAAAACCAGCAGCTGCCACGGCAACAGGGACGGCCGCAGCGCTGATCGATCACAGATCGCGAAGGCCAGCACCGCGAGGGCCGCCGCCACCGTGGCCGCGATCCCGATCCGGTCCCCCACGAACGGAATCGCCAGCACGAACAGCGCGCACGCGCCCCCGGACGCGTACAGCAGCACTCGTTCCCGCAGGTCCGCGGGCCGGATCGGTTCCGGCACCACATACCGTTCGGCCCCGCGCTGCGACCGCCGCCAGTACCACCACCACAGGCACACCATGGTCACCGCGATCGACAGCAACTGCGGCAGCCACATGCGGGCCGCGAACCCGGTGGCGTCCAGGGCCACCCGATCCGCGGCCAGCAGATTGGTCAGATTCGACACCGGCAGCAGCAGACTCGCCGTGTTCGCCAGCCACAGGGTGGTCATGGCCAGCGGCAGCGGCGGAATCCGCGCGGGGACGGCCAGCGCGATCATCACCGGTGTCAGCAGCACCGCGGTCGTGTCCAGGTTCAGCACCGTCGTCGTCACCGACGCGAACAGCACGCACAGCAGGAACAACCCGGCATAGTTCCCGCCCGCGATGATCGCCAGCCGGTGCGCGATCACATCGAACACCTTGGCCCGCCGCGCCAGATTCGCCAGCACGATCACGCTGCCCAGGAACAACAGCAGCGGCGCGATCCGCCGCATATTGTCCGCCGCCTCGGCCCGCGGCAACAGACCGGTCGCGACGCACAGCAGTCCGACCAGCAGCAATCCGATCCGGACGGAGTCCAGGACGCCGGGTCGCCACCGCACGACCGAGTCTGCCCGGGCGGGAGGTGAACCGGAGTCCTCTTCGAGCATCGGTCAATTCTCGCAGGGCGGGGTGCATCGCATGATCTGAGAATTGGGAAAGAGGTCAATTCGATTGGCCGCAGGGTGCTTTCGGGGGCGCGATACTGGGCGGTGTGACGGCGTGGGGCGGGCGGTTACTGTTCACGAGCTATTCGGCGGCCGACGAGCGTTGGGCCATCTGGCTGGGATGGCTGCTCGAACACGCCGAGGGGCGGTATCGAACCCTGGTGTCGTCGTGGGACTTCGATCCGGCGGCGAATTATGGGGAGTTCGTGCAGCGAGGGGTGCGCGAGGCGGATCTGGTGATCGCGGTGCTGACCCGCGACTATGTGTCCTCGCGACACGCGAACCGGGAGTGGCAGGCCGCGCTGGACGTGGATCCGGGGAAGCTGCTGGCCATCCGGGTCAGCGACTGCTCGCTGGAATGGCTGCCGACCGGGGTCGCCTGCCTGGACCTGTTCGGGGTGACCGATGAGGCCGAGATGCGGCGGGAGGTGCTGGACCGGGTCGAGCGGATGCTGTCGGAGCGGTGGATGCCGCGGCGGCGGCCGGACATGCGTTCGGACGACTTGTGGTCCGCGGCACCGGAACCCCGGCCGCCGGGCCGCCGACCGCTGTCGCCGCCGGCGTTCCCGGGGGACATGGCCGCGGCCCGCACCCATGCGGGCCTGTCCATCCTGCATATCGGCGGTCCTCGGTTCGGGCGGGCGTCGGCCGACATCCCCACCGATCCGGAGGGTTTGCAGTCCCACATCTGGGGCGCGGTCACCGAGCTGGTGGATCGTCAGGCCCCGCCGCCGGATCTGATCGTGGTCAGCGGCGATCTCACCGAATCGGCGCATCCGACCGAATTCCGCAAGGCCACGGCGTTTCTCACCGGCCTGCGCGTGCTGCTCAAACTCGAACCCGACCGGCTGATCGTGGTCCCCGGCAACCACGACATCTCGAAACTGGCCTGCCGCGCCCACTTCCTGGACTGCGAGGCCAACGACCGCCTGCCCCGCGCGCCCTACTTCGCGAAACTGCGCCTGTTCGAGCAGATGTTCAACACCCTCTACCGCGGCCTCGACCACCTGGTCTTCGATGTCGGCCAGCCCTGGACGCTGTTCCCGATCCCCGGATTACGGCTGGTCGTGGCCGGTTTGAACTCGACCATGGCCGCCACCCACCGCCCCGAGGACGACTACGGCGCCATCGGTGACGAACAGAAGGACTGGTTCGCCGAGCAGCTGCGCGCCCAGGAGGCGCAGGGCTGGTTCCGGCTGGGCGTGCTGCGCCACGATCCGGCCCCCGGCCCGAACACCTCGCCCTACGACGCGGGCGTGCTGCGCGACGCCGAACGCGCCTTCCGCCGCCTGGGTCCGCGCCTGAACCTGCTGCTGCGCGGCCCCGGCCGGGCCGGACGCTCGCTCGCGCACCCGGGCGGCACGCTGCCCGTCCTGTCCGCCCCCGCACCGGGTCAGGCCGAACTGGTCCACATCACCGATGCCGGACTCACCCGCTATCGCTACGACGAACCGCTGGAGCCTCCGGTCCCGCAGGCCCTCACCTGGACGAATGCCGTGGTGGCACTGGAGAGCCGGGCCGCCCGGGAACTGCCCGCTCCCCCACCCGCGCCCCGCCCGGAACCGCGCACGAATGAGACCGCCCGCCCACACGACATGCTGCTGGAGCAGGTCGCCGAGGTGTGCGAGGTGCGCTATCCGGGCGCACGCATCCGCCGCATCACCGCCGACCCGCACTACCTGCTGGTCACCGTGAATTCCGAGCCGGTCATCGAACAGCTCATCATCGGCGCGCACGTGGGCGAAGTGACCGGCCAGGTCCTCGACGCCTTCCTCGGCCCCGAACCGCGACCCGGCTCCCAGCTCATCTACCTCGGTCCCGCCCCGAGCCGCGAGCTCTCCGACCGGGCGGCCGCCGAGGGCGTGCGGATCCGCAGCTTCACCGACTTCCAGGGCATGGTCGAACTCGGCGACTACCTGCGCAAACAGTCGGCCCGCCTGCGCGACGACCCGGCCTATCCCCCGGAACTGTATGTGCCGCAGCGCTTCCGCATGCTGGCCCCGCGCGGGCGCGAGGTGCAGCACGATCTGGTCGCCGAACTCATGAACCTGGTGACCGCCGCGGACGGCCGATTCGTGCTGCTGCTCGGGGATTTCGGACTCGGCAAGACCTTCGCGCTGCGTGAGCTGACCCGCCGGATCGCCGAGACCACCATCGGACTGGTGCCCATCCACATCGAGCTGCGCGAACTGGATCGCACCAGCTCCCTGGACACCCTGCTGGCCGCGCACCTGGCCAACAACGGCGAATCCCGCATCGACCTGCGCGCCCTGCGGTACATGCTGGAACAGGGCCGAGTGGTGCTGCTGTTCGACGGCTTCGACGAACTGCTCACCCGCCTCAACTACGACAGCGCCGCCGAGCACATGGCCACCCTGCTGCAGGCCGCGGTGGGGCGGGCCAAGGTCGTGGTGGCCGGGCGCACACAGCATTTCAAGTCCTACGACCAGATCGCGGCGGCCCTCGACACCCGCGAGGACCCGCACCCGGACCGCTACATCCTGAGCGTGGAGAACTTCACCGACGAGCAGATGCACGCCTTCCTGGTCAACCGCTACGGCCCCAGCGGGCCTTCGGCCGACGCCCGCATGCGGCTGCTTCGCGGCATTCCCGGCCTGCTGAAACTCGCCTGCAATCCGCGCATGCTGAGCTTCATCGCCGACCTGGACGAACAGCGGCTGCGCACCGCGGCCGGGGCCCGCCGGATCATCGGCCCGACGCGGCTGTACGAGGAGATCCTGACCAGCTGGCTCACCTACGAGATCGAGCGGTCCCCGGAACGCGCCAGCTCGCAGCCCACCCTGGGCCTCACCGAACTGTGGCTCGCCGTCACGTATTTCGCGCTGCGGGTGTGGGAGAACGGGCGGCCCTACCTGAATCTCACGGAACTGACCGAGGTCGCGCAGGCCGCCGTGCAGGAGATCGACGCGAGCCGGCTCAATGTGGCGCAGTTCGTGCATGCCCTCGGCTCCCGCAGCCTCATCGTGCGCAGCGACGACAACCGCTTCGGCTTCATCCACTCGTCAGTGCGGGACTGGCTGGTGGCCAAGGCCATCGCCACCCAGCTCAGCGCGGGGGTCGCCGAACCCGCGCCGCCGGCGCAGGCGCAGCTGGAACCTCTCGCCGTCGAATTCCTCTGCGATCTGGCCGAAGTCGAGCTACTACAGGCCTGGGTCGAACGCGTCCAGGCCGATCCGGACGAACACGAGATCACCCGCACCAATGCCGCCCGGGTCGCGGCCCGGCTGCGCATCAGCCCCGACAAGGACCTGCGCGGCCTCGACCTGTCGCGCGAGGACCTTTCCTTCCGCAATCTGCGGCAGCTCGATTTCACCGGCGCGAACATGACCGGCACCCGGCTCACCGGCGCGGTGCTGGACCAGGCGGTCCTGCGGGGCGTCCGGCTGGTGGGCGCGCAACTCGACCAGGCCTCCCTGGTCGGCACCGACCTCCGCGGAGCGGATATGACCGAAGTCCAGCTGACCAGCGCCAATCTCCAGAACGCCGACCTGCGCGGAGCCCGTCTGCACCGGGCGCACCTGGATCAGGCCTCGCTGGTGCGCGCCGATCTGGGCCGCGCCGACCTGACCGGCGCCCGCCTGGCCCGCACCGACCTCACCGGCGTGCGCGGCGAGGGCAGCCGCTGGACCCGGGCCGCGCTGCTCGACGTCATCGGCCGACCCGCCAGGACCGACCTGGCCGGGTCCGGCCGCGTCCCCGGCACCCCGCCATTGACCGAATTCGCCCCCGCCGCCATCGGGGTCAAGCACGGCGTGGACGCGCAGAGCGGACGACTGCCGCGACCGCTGGCCTACAGTCCGGACGGTGGCACCATCGCGGTCGGCTGCGACTCCGGCAGCGTGGTCGTCTACGGCGCGGACACCGGGCGCACCCTGCGCACCCTGCACGGGCACCGCGACCGCACCTTCGCCCTCGCCTACACCGAACAGGTGCTGGTCACCGGCTCGGCCGACGGAACCGTGCGGATCTGGGACGCCGCCAGCGGCACGATCAGGGCGGTCCTGACCGGACACGAGAACTGGCCCTGGCCACTGGAAACCGATACCGCCGGAACCCTGCTCGCCACCGGCGACGCGGCCGGGACGCTGCGCGTCCGGCGACTCCCCGACGGTGAACTGCTGCACGAGTTCCCGCCGCCGGACGGCCGCCCGCAACGCATCTACAGCCTCGCCTTCCACCGCGACCGGCTCGCCGCCGCCTACCACGATGGGACTGTTCGACTTTGGCATCCGGGCACCGGGGCCGAGCTGGGCGGTTTCCGGGCCGCGCCGGGACCGGTCCGTCGCGTCTGCTGGGATCCGATGGGCACACTGCTGGCCGCCGGGGGCGCGGACGGCGTTCTCGGACTGTGGGATCCGGCCACCGGAACCCTGGTCCACGACCTGTCCGGGCACGAGCACATCGTCTACACGGTCGCGTTCCATCCGACCGAGCCCATCCTCGCCAGCGGCGATCTCGCGGGCGGAATCCGGCTGTGGGACACCGGCACCGGCGCGCGGCGGCACCATCGCACCGAACACGGCAGCGCCCGCATCCACTGGCTCGGCTTCGATCCGGGTGGTGACATGCTCGCCTCCGGCGACACCGCGGGCGCGGTCTACGTGCGTGACGGCCGCACCGGCGCGCCGCTGCACAAGCTGACCGGGCACACCGGTTCCATCTGGCCGTTCGCGTTCCGGCCCGACGGCACCCAGCTCGCCATCGCCGACGACCAATTCGCGCTGCGGGTCTGGGATCCCGCCACCGGCGAACGCCTGCACACCCTCAACGGACACGGGCGGCACGTGCGCGCGGTGTCGTTCAACGCGGACGGCACCGTGCTCGCAGGTTTCGGCAACGACGGCAGCGTCCGGCTCTGGGACGCCGCCACCGGGCGGCTCACCCACCGCCTGCAGGGCAGCGCGGACGGGCTGGTCACGGTGGAATCGGGGGTGTTCAGCCCGGCCCGGGCCACCCAGCTGGTGACGGTCGGCAATGCCGGGCGGCTGCGGGTGTCCGATATCGGCACCGGCGAGGCCGAACGGGAGATCACCGTCGACTCCGCGCCGGTGTGGGCCATCGCCTACGACCCGACCGCCCGCTTCATCGCGACCGCCAACGACGACGACACCGTGACGCTGTGGACCCGTGAGACCGGCGGCGAGCACGCGGTCTGCGCCGACCATCGCGGCCGGGTGCGCTCGATCGCCTTCGACGCCACCGGCGCGACCATGGCCACCGGCTGCGACGACGGGCAGATCCGGCTCTGGGCCGTGGAGTCCGGGGAACTGCTGGGCACGCTGTCGGATCCGACGCCGAGCGGCGCGGGCGGGCATCGCGTCTACGGGGTGGTCCTGCACGACGACCTGGTCGCGGGCATCTCCTGGGACGGCACGGTCCGGATCTGGAGCCGGGCCGGAGGCCCCCCGCTGCACCGGCTGGACCTGCATCGTGGGCGGCTGTGGTGCGTGGCGGTGGACGCGCGGTCGGGACTGCTGGCCACGGCGGGCGACGACCTGGTGATCCAGCTGTGGGACATCGCCACGGGCGAGCACCGGCACACCCTGCACGGCCATCGCAACCGGGTGCGGTCCTTGGCCTTCGATCCGTCCGGGCGGCTGCTGGCCAGCGGCGGCAATGACGGCTCGATCATGGTGTGGGCGCTGGACGAGTCCGCGCCGGAACCGCGGGCCACCCTGCTGGGCCTGCCGGAGGGCTGGGTGGCGTTCACGCCGGACGGCCGCTACAAGACCGAAGGTCTGACGGCGGGCCAGTTCTGGCACGTGATCGGCATGTGCCGGTTCGAAGCGGGCGAATTGGACCCGTATCTGCCGCAGATCCGGCAGATGGAACTCGACGACCCGCTGTAAACCGCTCCGGCACACCGTAAGCCAAATGTTAGCCAAAGTAAGAATCATCACGGTGTGACGGGGAATACTCTGACCACAGGGCAGGTCACGCCTGCCCGCGCACAGGGAAACTATGTGTGAAAACCCGCCCCGCCGGTGCTTTCTTGCTGGCCGTACCGGTCGGTGCACGCTAGGTTTTCGAGGGTGGCAGTGAGTCTGTTGGGTAAGGCCGGCCGCGCACCGGCCGCACAGGAATCAGGTTTCGCCGCGCATCAGGCTGGGGTCGATCGCCTCCTGGCCTCCTATCGCGCCATCCCGCCGGATGCCAATGTCCGGCTGGCCAAGAAGACGTCCAATCTCTTCCGGGCCCGCGCCCGCAGTACCGCACCCGGACTCGATGTGTCCGGATTGACGCAGGTCATCGCGGTCGATCCGGAAGCCCGCACGGCCGACGTGGCCGGGATGACCACCTACGAGGACCTGGTCGCCACCACACTGTCCTACGGACTGGCCCCGCTGGTGGTGCCGCAGCTCAAGACCATCACCCTCGGCGGCGCGGTCACCGGACTCGGCATCGAATCCACCTCGTTCCGCAACGGGCTACCGCACGAATCCGTGCTGGAGATGGACGTCCTCACCGGGGCGGGCGAGATCATCACCGCGACCCGGGACGGGGAGCACGCGGAGTTGTACCGCGGATTCCCCAATTCGTATGGAACGCTGGGTTATTCGACGCGGTTGAAGATCGAGCTGGAAACCGTGGAACCCTATGTCGAGGTGCGGCATGTTCGCTTCCACCGGCTGCGCGAACTCGAGGCCGCCATGGCGCGGATCATCGCCGACCGCGCCTGGGACGGCGAACCGGTCGACTACCTCGACGGCGTGGTCTTCACCGCCGACGAGAGTTACCTGATCCTGGGCCGCCAGACCGACGAACCAGGCCCGGTCAGCGACTACACCGGCATGGACATCTACTACCGGTCCATCCAGCACGACTCCCCGCGACCCATTCGCGACCGGCTCACCATCCACGACTACCTGTGGCGCTGGGACACCGACTGGTTCTGGTGCTCGCGGGCCTTCGGCGCGCAAAACCCGCGCGTCCGGCGCTTCTGGCCGCAGCGGTACCGGCGCTCCAGCTTCTACTGGAAACTCATCGCCCTCGACCACAAGTACGGCATCGGCGACAAGATCGAGGCGCGGCACGGGAATCCGCCCCGCGAACGGGTGGTGCAGGACATCGAAGTGCCGCTCGAGCACACCGCCGACTTCGTGGAGTGGTTCCTGCGGGAGATCCCGATCGAGCCGATCTGGCTGTGCCCGTTGCGATTGCGCGACAGCGACGGCGAACGGCCCTGGCCGCTCTACCCGCTGGAACCCGACCGCACCTATGTGAACGTCGGCTTCTGGTCGGCGGTGCCGACCGTGCCCGGACAGCCCGAGGGCGTGGCCAACCGCGCCATCGAACGCAGAGTGTCCGAACTGGACGGTCACAAATCGCTGTATTCGGACTCCTTCTACGACCAGGATGAATTCGCCGGCCTCTATTACGGCGGCGGCGCCTACTCCTCTCTCAAGAAACGCTACGACCCGGATTCTCGTCTACTGGATCTGTATTCGAAGGCGGTGCAACGCAAGTGACCACGTACAAGGACCGTTCCGACGTATTCGCCGAGCTCGGAACCAAACTGAGCATTGCCGAGATCTTCGCGACCCTGCTCGACGGCCCGGTGCCCATCCGCCTGACCTGTTACGACGGCAGCACCGCCGGACCCGAGGACTCCGAATTCGGCCTCGAGATCCTCACGCCCCGCGGCGTCAACTACATCGCCACCGCGCCCGGCGACCTCGGCATGGCGCGCGCCTACATCGCCGGGGACCTGATCGCCCACGGCGTCGAACCCGGCGACCCGTACGAACTGCTGAAGGCCATGGCGAGCATGAAGTTCCGCCGCCCCACCGCGCTGCAGCTGGTCGTCATCGCCCGTTCCCTGGGCTGGGAACTGCTCAAGCCGGTGCCCCCGCCGCCGCAGGAGGCCATGCCGCGCTGGCGGCGCATCGCGCTGGAGGGACTGCGGCACAGCAAGACTCGCGACGCCGAGGCCATCCACCACCACTACGACGTCTCCAACACGTTCTACGAATACGTGCTGGGCCCGTCCATGACCTACACCTGCGCCGCGTACGAGGACCCGGCCTGGACGCTGGAACAGGCGCAGGAGAACAAGTACCGCCTGGTCTTCGAGAAGCTGAACCTGAAGCCCGGCGACCGACTGCTCGACATCGGCTGCGGCTGGGGCGGCATGGTGCGCTACGCCGCCAAACACGGTGTCCACGTCATCGGCGCGACCCTGTCCGCCGAACAGGCCGAATGGGCGCAGTCCAAGATCGCCGAGGAAGGCCTGTCCGACCTCGCCGAGGTGCGGCACTCCGACTACCGCGACGTGCACGAGGGCAATTTCGACGCGGTGTCCTCCATCGGCCTGACCGAACACATCGGCGTGCACAACTACCCGGCCTACTTCGACTACATCAAGTCCAAGCTGAAGGTCGGCGGCTTGTTCCTCAATCACTCCATCACCCGGCCGGACAACACCCGCATCACCAAGGCGGGCGACTTCATCGACCGCTACGTCTTCCCCGACGGCGAACTCGCGGGCTCCGGGCGCATCATCTCCGAGATCCAGAACGTGGGCCTCGAGGTGCTGCACGAGGAGAACCTGCGCGAGCACTACGCCCTCACCCTCGCCGAATGGTGCGACAACCTGGTGAAGAACTGGGACGACGCGGTCGCCGAGGTCGGCGAGGGCACCGCCAAGGTGTGGGGCCTGTACATGGCGGGCTGCCAGCTCGGGTTCGAACGCAATGTGGTGCAGCTGCACCAGATCCTGGGCGTCAAACTCGCCGCGGACCAGACCTGGACGGTGCCCCTCCGCCCCTGGTGGAAGGCATGACTCTCATGGGCTCTCAGGGGTAGTCCCCCGAAACCCGGAGGACGGGCGTGCGGCCGGTGCCGCGCGCCCGTTCCCTCTCACGACGACAGGCCGGGCACCGGAAGCCCCAAACGGGCTGTCAGCCAAGGGAATGACGACGTGAAGGCCGAGGCGGCGAACTGCCAGGTGTGACCGCCGACCGTCGTGTGCACGGTGCAGTCGATGCCGACCTTGCGGCCCGCGTCGCACAGTTGCTCGGCGGCGCCTTCCTCGTTCGCGTCCTGGACGCCGTCGCGGCCGCCCTTGCCGATCTGTTCCTCGCTCACCTTGGGCGCGCCGGGGAAGTTCCGCGGCTGTCCGTTCGGTGCGCCGTTCGCGCCCGCGTTGTTGGTGCGCTTGGGTGCGGTCAGGTCGTCGAACAGGCCGACCACGCCCGTGTAGGGGCCGTGCTTCTCCATGACCGTCAGCGGATCGAATTGCGCCCAGGCATCGGCGTTTCCGCCGTACAGGCGTTTGATGGTCTGCTCCTTGGAGCCCGCGGTCGGGCCCAGGTCACCGGCGATGTCGACGAAGGTGCCGAACAGGTCCGGATGCATGACGGCCAGGTCGACCGCGCAGGTGCCGCCCATGGACCAGCCCACCACCGCCCATTGCGCCGGATCCTTCGAGACGCCGAACTCCGACTCCACGTAGCCGGGGACGTCCTTGGTGAGGTGGTCGGCCGCGTTGCCGCGCGGGCCGTTCACGCATTCGGTGTCGTTGTTGAAGCTGCCGCCGGAATCGACGAACACCAGCACCGGCGTCTGCCCGCTGTTCTTGGCCGCGAAAGCGTCCACGGCGGGCATGATCTGGCCGCTGCGGACCCAGTCGGCCGGAGTGTTGAACTCGCCGCCGATCATCATCACGGCGGGCAGGGCGGGCGGTGTGTCACCGGCGAACCAGGCGGGCGGCAGGTACACGTATTCGCGCCGATGCCGGAAGTCGCTGCCCGCCTCCGGAATATCCACCTCCACGATGCGCCCGGTCCCCACATCCGTCTTGCGCAATTCGGCGAGCTCGTCCAGATCCACCTGGTGCGGTAGCGGATCGGCGTTGAGCGCGTCCCAGGCCGCCTGCACCGTCGGGTAGTAGCCGACCCACTGGTTGAGCACCACGCCCGTGTACAGCAGCGCCGCCGGGACCGCCAGCACCGCCGCGATCCGCTGCCACCAGCCGCCGGTCCGCAGTCCGACGATCGCGGCCACCAGTCCGGCGGCCGTCAATCCGATCGACGCCCACAACAACACCGGCGCCGGATCCGAGGCCAGTCCCTGATCGTCCACGAAATCCCAGGCCGCCCACGCCGCCGCGACGCCGCCCACCGCGCACACCGGCATCCACAGCACCCACCAGCGCCGCGTCGCCCGCGCGAACGCGATCACCAGCAGCAGCACCGCCACGAACGCCACCACCTGCGGCACCCACCCGTGCAATAGCGAAACCCCGTGGTGGAAGCCCCCGTAGCCGCTGCGGGCGGCGGGCGGGTGCGGCGCGGGCGGCGGCCCGAGCGGCGGTGACTGCGACGGCGCATGCGGCGAGAACACGACGGCGATTGTGTCCGCCGTTCCTCGAGAAACGCTGTGAATACCCTGCGACCCGTCCTACAGCAGTGAATCCAGGAAGCGGCGCGGCGCCTCCTGACCGTCCGCGTCCAACGGCATCTCGTGCCGCATGGTCCGCAGGATGGTCAGCACACCCGGCCCGGCATCCAGCAGCGGCCGCGACCAGCCCAGCTCGGCGCACCGCAGCACCACCGGCGTGAGCGTCGCGATCGACTCCCCGAGCCAGCCCGCCGTGGAGAGGCACTCGGCCAGCAGCAGCGCCGAATCGAGTTCGGCCCGGGGCCGGTGCTGTTCCTGGATCCGGGCGTGCAGGACGCGGGCCCGTTTCACCACGGTGTCGTCGGTGCCGAGCGGGGCCAGGTCGTCGGTGGCGCGGTCGTCGCCGCGATAGTGGCGGGCCAGCAGCGCCCGGATGGTGGCGATCTCCTCGGCCTCGGCGGTCAGCACCGCCGCACCGGTGGCATGCCGCGGTGTGCGCGCCATCGGGTCGGTGACCAGGCCCGCGCTCAGTGAATCGGCGGGCAGGCCCAGCCGCAGGCGCTCGGCCCGGACCTGCGCGGCCAGCCGGGTGAGCTTACGGTCGGCGGCTATCCGCGCGCCCTCGTCCAGGCGAACCGCGGCGGTCTCCAGGTCGCCGCGCACCGCCTTCACGCGCGCGCCGCTCACGAAGATGGTGACCAGGAAGTCGACCGGGCCGACGCGGGTGGTCAATTCGTGGCTCTGATCCAGCAGCCGCTCGGCGCTGTCCAGATCGCCGCGGCGGTAGGCCACCTCGCCCAGCAGCGCCGCCGCCACCCGCACCGCGTCCGACCGGGACCCGGCGCGATCGCGGGCGGTCTGCCAGGCCTGTTCGAAACACCGTGTGGCGGTGGCGATATCGAGCTGCTCGTAGGCGGCGTCGCCGCGCGCGCACAGGCCGAACACCTCGCCCAGCGGGTCGGCCGAGCGGGCGTGGAACGGGGCCGCCCAGTCCTGCATGCCGCGCGCGCCCTCGAAGTCGAAACCGCACAGCCGCACGAACGAGGCCAGGTTCGCAGCCGTGGACACCGTCCACGCCGGGAGATCGTCGGCCAGCTTCAGGCATTCGGTGATCTTGTCGAGCACGCCCTCGGTGCGGTCCCGCGCCACCTGGTCGGCCGCCGCCAGCACCGCCGCCTGACAGCGCTGGGTCACCGCCTCGGCATCGTCGGTGCCGCTGCGCGCCAGCATGTTCGACAAACGGCCCAGCGCGGTCCGCGCCGCCCCGGACTGCTGCAGATTCACATTCGCCCGGGCCAGCGCCATCAACAGCTTGGACCGCGAAGTCACCTGCTGGACCGGCAGTTTCGACACGGTGCCGAACAGGGTGGCCAGCCGCGAACTGTCGATCAGATCCATGCCGCCCTTCTCGACCAGGTCCAGCGCGTACTTCAGATCGGTGGCGGCCAGCGCGTGATCCACCGACTGCTTGATCAGATTGTGTTCGGCGAACCAGCGAGACGCCTTGCCGTTCAACTTCTTCAACTGCCCCGGCTGCGCCCGGTCCAGCCGGGCCCGCAGATGCTCGGCCACCATCGGCTGCATGCGGTACCAGCTCGGATCGTCGGGAATCCGGTGCACGAACAGCTCACGCTGCTCGGCCTCGTCGAGCAGATCCGCGGCGTCCGCCGCACCCGACAGCGCCTCGGCCAGCGACGCGTTCACCCGCTCGGGAATCGCTATGTCAGTGAGGAATTCGAGCATGCGCGGCTCGATGGCGCCGAGCACGTTCTCGGCCAGATACTCCCGGATCGCCTTGTTGTCACCGGAAAGCCCGATAATCAGCCGGTCGACATCGTGATCCGCCGCGCGCAGCGACAATCCCGCCAGCTGGATCGCGGCCGGCCAGCCGTCGGTGGCGGTGTGGATCTGCTCGACCTGCCGGTCGCTCAACTCCAATCCCAGCCGATCGACCAGGATTTCCCTGGTCTCCGCCTCGGTCAGCCGCAACTGCGGGGACCCGAGCTCGATCAGCTCGTCGGCCACCTGCAGACGGCTCAACGGCAGCCCCGCCCGCTCCCGGCTGGTGATGACGAAACGCAGTTCGTGCGAACAATTGTCGAGCAGTGACGCCATCACCCGCTGCGCCCCGGCGTCGGTGATCCGATGCCAGTCGTCCACCACCACGACCACCGGGGTCCCGCCCGCCCGCACCTCATCGATGAGCGCCGACACCGCGTACGGCACCGCCTCGGCGGGCCGCTCCTCCAGCAGCTGTTCCAGTCCCACGCCGATCTCCGGCCGCACCTTGCGAATGGCCGCGATGATGTGGGCCAGCAGCCACACCTCGTTGTCGTCGTCGCGGTCGATGCCGATCCAGGCCACCGGCATCCCGCGATCGGTGAGCTCGGCACACCACTGCGCGGCCAGCGTGCTCTTGCCGAATCCGGCCGGGCCGTGGATCACCGCCAGCCGGCGGCGGCCGCCCGACCGCAGCGGCTCCAGCAGCCGGGGCCGGGCGATCGGTTCCCGCGCCGGCGTCGGAGGCAGGAATTTCGTTGTGGCCGTGGGCGGCAACGTATTGCCGGTACTGAACACCGCGCTCGGATTGCCGGTCGGGCGCAGCGTCAGCGACCGGTTGCGCGGCGCCGTCACCACGGTGTGCCTGCGCTGGGTCGAATACGTCGGCGCCGAGGGATCATGGCCGTCCGCACCGAGTTCCGCGCCGTCGATCAAGGCCATCTCGTCCGGCACCTGACCGTGGTCGCCCTGCACTGCGCGCAGCAGCTCACCGAACTCCACCGCGCTGACGGGCCGATCCCGCGGCTCCGGCGACATGGCCGCCTCGATGGCCGCGGCCACATCCGCCGGGATCTCCAGTTCCCGCAGGTCCGGCACCGGCTGACTGGTGATGCGCAGGAACTGCGCCACCACCTTCTCCCCGGCCTGCCGCTCGAACGCGGCGTGCCCGGTCAGCAGCGCGAACAGGGTGGAACCGAGCCCGTACACATCGGAACGCACGGTCGGCTCGTCACCCTTGAGCACCTCGGGCGCCGTGAACGCGGGCGACCCGGTGATCAAACTCGTGGTCGTGCGGAAACCGCCCGGGATACGCGCGATTCCGAAATCGGTGAGCTGCGGTTCCCCGTACCGGCTCAACAGCACGTTGGCGGGCTTCACGTCCCGGTGCAGCACCTCGGCGCGATGCGCGGTCTCGATGGCCCCCGCCAGCTTCACCCCGACCCGCAGCGAATCCACCCAGGACAGCGGCCCATTGTCGTGCACCACCTGTTCCAGGGAACCGCGGGTCGCGTACGGCATCACGATGTACGGCCGCCCGGTCGGCGTCACGTCCACCTGGAGGATGTCCACGATGTTCGGATGCCCCGACAACCGGCCCATGGCGTGCTCCTCGCGCAGGAACCGCTCCCGGCTCTCGTCGTCGATCTCCGCGGAGAGCACCTTCACCGCCACCACCCGGTCCAGGGCACGCTGGCTACAGCGGTACACCACCCCGAACCCGCCCCGGCCGATCTCCTCCGCGTCGAACAGGCCCATGGCCTCGAGTTCGTCGTCGATGTTCACGGGAACGTATGCCTGCGTGGAGTTTTCGGGAGACGCCTGCTCACGCCGCGAGCCGTCCCGGCGCGCCTGTGAGTTCATCTCCACCACCTCGACCTGGAACGAGTAACCGTGTCCGCCCGCGCATATTCAACGTAGCGCGGACCGCTCGGGCGTGTGGACCCTTTCGGTCTCGCGCCCACCGCTGTACACATACCCGTACAACACTCGGCCCGGGCCGCGTATTCGCGACCCGGGCCGGGTATTTCACATGCTCGAGCGCCGGTGGTTCAGCGCTCGCGCACGGTTACTACTTGCGCAGCGAGGCCGGAACCTCGAAGCGGCTGCCGAACTTGGCGGCCAGCTCGTCGGCGCGGGCCACGAAGGCTTCCTGTCCACCCGGGTAACCGACGATGAACTGGTGGGTGCCACCGGTCCAGGCCGGGAAACCGATGCCGAAGATCGAGCCGATGTTGGCGTCGGCGGTCGAGGTCAGCACGTTCTCGTCGAAGCACTTCTGGGTCTCGATGGCCTCCGCGAACAGCATGCGGTCCTTGAGATCCTGCAGGGTGACGCCCTCGGGGAGGGTGGTCGAGGTGCCGAAGGTGGAGCGCAGCTCCGACCAGATACCGGTGGCCTTGCCGTCGGTGTAGTCGTAGAAGCCCGCGCCGCCGGCCTTACCCTTGCGGTCGAACTCGCCCACCAGCTTGTCGAGGATCTTCGCGGTCGCGCCGGAAGCGGCGTCGATCTCGCCACCGGCGGCCACGACGGCCTCGGCGGTCTCCTTGTAGATCTTCTGCATGGTGGTGAAGTTCAGCTCGTCCGACAGCTTCAGCGGCGCCGCCGGGTAGCCCGCCTGCAGACCGGCCTGCTCGATGGTCTGCGGGTCGACGCCCTCACCGAGCATCATGATGGCCTCGTTGATGAACTTGCCGATCACGCGCGAGGTGTAGAAGCCGCGCGAATCGTTCACCACGATCGGGGTCTTGCGGATCGCGAGGGTGTAGTCGTACACCCGGGCCAGCGCCTCGTCCGAGGTCTTCTCACCCTTGATGATCTCGACCAGCGGCATCTTGTCGACCGGCGAGAAGAAGTGGATGCCGATGAAGTCCTCGGCCCGCTTCACGCCATTGGCCAGCAGGGTGATCGGCAGGGTCGAGGTGTTGGAGCCGAGCAGCGCGTCGGCGTCCACGATGTCCTCGATCTCGCCGAAGACCTTCGCCTTGAGCTCCGGGTTCTCGAACACGGCCTCGATCACGAAGTCCACGCCCGCGAAGTCGGCCGGGTCGGCGGTCGGCTTGATGCGGTCCAGGAGGGTCTTCGACTTCTCCTCGGTGGTCTTGCCGCGGGAGAGAGCCTTCTCCTCGAGCTTGACCGAGTAGTCCTTGCCCTTGTTGGCGGCCTCGATGGTGACGTCCTTGAGGACGACGTCGATGCCGGCCTTGGCGGTGACGTACGCGATGCCCGCGCCCATCATGCCCGCGCCGATCACGCCGACCTTCTTGATCTCACGCTTCGGCACGTCCTTCGGACGCGAACCGCCGTTGTTGATGTGCTGCAGGTCGAAGAAGAACGCCTGGATCATGTTCTTGGCGACCGGGCCGGTCAGCAGGGACACGAAGTAGCGGGACTCGATCAGCGACGCGGTGTCGAAATCGACCTGCGCGCCCTCGACCGCGGCGGCCATGATGGCCTGCGGCGCCGGCATGTTCTGGCCCTTGAGCTGCTTGCGCAGGTTGGCCGGGAAGGCCGGGAGGTTGGCGGCCAGCGCCGGGCTGGACGGGGTGCCGCCCGGGATCTTGTGGCCCTTGACGTCCCAGGGCTGCACGCCCTTGTCCGGGTTGGCCTTGATCCACGCCTTGGCGGCCGGGACCAGCTCCTCGATCGAGCCGACGACCTCGTTGATCAGGCCGGTGGCCTTGGCCTTGGCCGGGGTGAACTTGTTGCCCTGCAGCAGAACGCCCATCAGGCCGTTCGCGATGCCCAGCATGCGGGTGATGCGGGTGACGCCGCCACCGGCCGGGAGCAGACCGAGGGAGACCTCGGGCAGGCCCAGCTGCACGCCCTTCACGTCCGCGGCGATGCGGTAGTGGGTGGCCAGGGTGATCTCCAGGCCGCCGCCCAGGGCAGCGCCGTTGATCGCGGAGACGACCGGCTTGCCCAGCTTCTCCAGGCGACGCAGGTCAGCCTTGATGGTGGTGAGCTCTTCCATGATGGAGGCCGCGTCCGCGGGGGTGGTCTTCATCATGTTCTTCAGGTCGCCGCCGGCGAAGAAGGTCTTCTTCGCGGAGGTGATGACGACACCGGTGATGTCGTCCTTCTCGGCCTCGAGGCGATCGACGGTCGCCTTCATGGAGTCCTTGTAGAGCTGGTTCATGGTGTTGGCGCCCTGGTTGGGGTCGTCCATGGTCAGCACGACGATGCCGTCGGCGTCCTTTTCCCAGCCGATCATGTTCTCGGTCATAGTGTTTCGTGTCTCCCTAGAGAAAAGTCGGTGGGCGTCAGACGCGCTCGATGATGGTGGCGACACCCATGCCGCCGCCGATGCACAGGGTGATCAGGCCGTAGCGGGCGTTGCGACGGTGCAGCTCGTCGACCACGGTGCCCGTGATCATCGCGCCGGTCGCGCCCAGCGGGTGGCCCATGGCGATCGCGCCGCCGTTGACGTTCAGCTTCTCGTCCGGGATCTGCAGGTCCTTCTGGAACTTCAGGACGACGGAGGCGAAGGCCTCGTTGATCTCGTAGAGGTCAATGTCCTCACGCTTCAGACCGGCCTTGGCCAGCGCCTTCTCGGCGGCCGGGGTCGGACCGGTGAGCATGATGGTGGCGTCGGCGCCGGAGGTGCCGGTGGCCACGATGCGGGCGCGCGGGGTCAGGCCCGACGCGGCGCCGGCCTCTTCGGAACCGATCAGCACCATGGCGGCGCCGTCGACGATGCCCGAGGAGTTACCACCGTGGTGCACGTGGTTGATGGACTCGACGAAGTGGTAGCGCTGCATGGCCACCGCGTCGAAGCCGCCCATCTCGCCGATGCCGGCGAAGGCCGGGTTCAGCTTGCCGAGGTCGGCGGCGGTGGTGCCGGGACGCATGTGCTCGTCGTTGTCCAGCACGGTCAGACCGTTCAGGTCCTTGACCGGGACGACGGAGTTGGTGAAGTAGCCGTTCTTCCAGGCGTTGGCGGCCAGCTCCTGCGAGCGCACGGCGTAGGCGTCCACGTCATCGCGGGTGAAGCCCTCGATGGTGGCGATCAGGTCGGCCGAAATGCCCTGCGGGACAATGTAGCTGTCGTAGCTGGTCTTCGGGTCCATGAACATGGCGCCGCCGTCGGAGCCCATCGGCACGCGGGACATGGACTCGACGCCACCGGCGATGACCAGGTCGTCGAAGCCCGAGCGCACCTTCTGGGCGGCCAGGTTGACGGCCTCGAGGCCCGAGGCACAGAAGCGGTTGATCTGGAAGCCGCCGACGGTGTCGGGCAGGCCCGCGGTCAGCACGGTGGTGCGGGCGATGTCCGCGCCCTGGTCACCGACCGGCGAGACGACACCCAGGATAATGTCCGAGATGCGAGCCTCGTCCAGGTTCGGGAAGCGCTTCCGCAGCTCCTGGACCAGACCGGTGGTCAGGTCGATCGGCTTGACCGAGTGCAGCGACCCCCCACGGTTCTTGCCGCGCGGGGTGCGGATGGCCTCGTAAATGTAGGCCTCTGTGGTCATATCGGAGTTTTCCTCTCTTGGGTGCGCCGTCACCGCGTTGTGCGGGCCGTGCCGTAGCCATACCTCGCCGACCGGCCCCACGACCGATCGCCTTTGACGCTGTACAAACAACGTCCCGAGCCGGTTTGTTGACGCTCCGGTAACCCGTACGCCTGGGCATACCTTAGAACCTCGCGAAACCGATACTCACGGCCACCCGATCATAGTACCGAACTATGCGAACTCCGGTTAACTTAAGTTGGCACCCGAGGGAACTGTCAACCCTCCAGAGGTGTGGCGCCCAACTCCTGCACCAACAACGCTAGGGCCACCTCATCCGGGTCGCGGCGCTCCTCCGGAGGCACCGGCTTGGCCGACTCCTCCAGCATCTCGCGCTCCTCCTCCGGCGTAGTAGCAGGTGGGACGCCGTCATAACCTACCGGCGAGTAGTCCACCGGCCCCGGATCGTCCGGAAGGTCCGGCCCGTCGGGCAGCGGAATATCGTCCTCCGGCGGCGCGAAACGGGCGCTCTCCCGCTCGAACGAATCCCCGCCCGCCGGCCCCGGATCCGCGGGCGCGGGAGCCGCCGGAGCGGACGCGGGGGCGCTCCCCCACCCGGTCGCCGGAGCCGGTTCGGCGACCGGCGCCGCGGCCGCCTTGGCCTGACTCGGCCGCGAGAACTTCTGCGCGGCCTTCTTCGGCTCCGCGGGCGCGGTCGCGGGCGCCCGGCCCGCCGGGGCCTTGGCGGCCGCGCCGCCCGACCCGGCTCCCCCGACTTCCCACTTCACCCCGTGCTCACGGCCCAGCACCGCCTTGACCGCCGACTGCACGGCCTCCAGGTACTGCGGCTGCGACAACCGCTGCGCCAGCGGCGCGTGCTGATGCGCCAGCACGATCGTCTCGCCCTCGACCCGGGCCACGCTCGCGCCGGACAGCAGCGCGTGCACCGCGGCCCCGAACTCCCGCACCTTGGCCCGGATATCCGCCCAGGCCTCCTCGACCTGCTGCAGCACATCGTCACCGACGGGGCCGGCGGCCGGGACGACCTCGGCAGCCGGAGCCGGCCCGGAGGTCGGCTGGGCCTGTCCCTGCTCAGCAGTGGCGACACCCGCTTCGGCGACCGCCGGGCCGGACGAAGAAGGCTGCGCGACAGCATGGTCGGCCGCGGGAGCGGACGGCGGGGCGGCCACGGCGGGCTGCGCGGGAGCGGCGGCCTCGGCCGCGGCGGTGCTCGTGGGCGCGGCCGCGGCTACCGAATTCGCGGCCGCTTCCTGCTGCGGCGCTGCCGCTTGCCCGGACTCGTGCTCCGGCGCGACGTTCCCGGTAGTCGCGGATCCGCGTGAAGCCTGTTGCGCCGCAGCACGTTCGGCGGGATGAGCAGGCTGCGGGGCCACCGCCGCGGCAGCGCTCTCCTGAACGGGGGCGGGGGACGGCGGCGCGACCATCGCGGGCACCGGGCTCGCGACCGGCGAGAGCTCGGGCGGGCGGATCGTGGTTCCGGTCGGACTCGGATTCGCGGAATCCACTGCGGGAGAATCGGATCCGCTCGAGGGCATGGTCTGTGCGGGCGGGGCGTCCCCGGCCATCGGAGCATTCGGTTCCGTGGCGGGAGCGGCCAAGGTCTGAGCGGGCGGCGCCGGAGCCACCGCGGGGGCCACCGGAGCTGCGGCCGCCGAGGGCGAATCCGGCGCGGCCGGAGTGGCCGGAGCCGCGACGGGCGAGGCGGTCCGGGGCGGAACCAACTCGTCTGCGACGGAAGGCGCGGGCGTGCCGGACTTCTCGGCCCGCATGGCGGCCAGGGCGGCGGCTCCGCGGCGGGCGTTGCCGCCTCCGGTAGCGGGCGGAGCCGCGGCCGGGGCCGACGCTGCGGACGCGGCGGTGGGCGCGGCGCCCTGGGGCTGCTGCGACGCGGCGGGGAGTGCGCCGCTTGCCATTCGGCGCTCGAGGAGTTCGAGGCGCTGGAGGGTGGCGGTCTCGGCGTCGGAGGCCGCGGGCAGGAGCATGCGGGCCGCGATGACCTCCAGCAGGAGGCGGGGGTTGGTGGCGCCGCGCATGTCGCCGAGGCCCTCGTGCAGGAGTTCGGCGTGGCGGGCCAGGGTGGCCGCGCCGAGGCGGTCGGCCTGGGCGCGCATGCGGTCGATGACGTCGCCGGGGCCGGTGACCAGGTTGCGGTCGGTGGCGTCGGGGACGGCGCGCAGCAGGATCAGGTCGCGCAGGCGCTCGAGCAGGTCGGTGGCGAAGCGGCGGGGGTCGTGGCCCGCCTCCACCACGCGGTCGATGGTGCCGAAGAGGGCGGCGCCGTCGGAATCGGCGAGGGCGTCGACGGCATCGTCGATCAGGGCGATGTCGGTGACGCCGAGCAGCGACACCGCGCGCGGATAGGTGACGCCTTCCGCGCCCGCGCCCGCCAGCAGCTGGTCCAGCACGCTGAGGCTGTCACGCGGGGAGCCGCCGCCCGCGCGAATGACCAAGGGGTACACCGACTCCTCGACCCGCACGCCTTCCTGGTCGCAGATCTTGCCGAGCAGTCCGCGCATGGTGGCGGGCGGGAGCAGCCGGAACGGGTAGTGGTGGGTGCGCGAGCGGATGGTGGGCAGCACCTTGTCGGGCTCGGTGGTGGCGAAGACGAAGATCAGGTGGGCGGGCGGCTCCTCCACGATCTTGAGCAGCGCGTTGAAGCCGGCCGTGGTGACCATGTGCGCCTCGTCCACGATGAAGACGCGGTACCGGGATTCGGCGGGTGCGTAGAAGGCGCGGTCGCGCAGTTCGCGGGTGTCGTCGACACCGCCGTGGCTGGCGGCGTCGAGCTCGATGACGTCGAGGTTGCCCGCACCGCCCGGACCCAGCGCCACGCACGACGAGCACACGCCGCAGGGGGTGGAGGTCGGTCCCTGTTCGCAGTTCAGCGAGCGGGCGAGGATGCGCGCCGAGGAGGTCTTGCCACACCCGCGCGGTCCCGAGAACAGATACGCATGACTGATCCGCCCGGTGTCGAGCGCCGTACTCAGCGGATCGGTGACGTGCTCCTGACCCACCACTTCAGCGAACGTTGCCGGTCGGTACTTCCGGTACAGAGCCACGGGGAGAGGTTACCGGTGCGCCCCGACAGGTGGTGACATGCGGCCGAACCACCAGCCGCCCTGAGATGTGATGCAGATCACATTCCATCCCGAGCTCCGGTCAAAACCGACCGACCCGGACTGATACCCGGTCAAATCGGATAGCAAATTCTCCGCGTCGTTTTGAAACGGTAATTGTCGAACCCACATTTCCTGCAACGACACCAGATACAGACCTGCGTTCTGTTTCAAGACCACAGAGCGGACATAACGATTCTGTGAATCGGTGCGGCAAGAACGCAACCCCTTGGCTACCGTAGACATCGGCAACTTCGGTAGCCAAACCTTCATCAGGTTGGTTGCCCCGGCCGGTCCCTCATCCCGACCGGGGCACAACCAAATCCTCCGGAGGACATGCCCCGTGCCTTCGCACGACGACATCGCCACCGCCTGGCTCTCCAGCACCGAATTCGCGGACGACAGCGCCGCCGTCGGACTGCTCAGCCGGGCCATCAGCCCGCACGATTACGACATCAAGCGTGATTCGCTACCGGTGTCGGCCGCTGCCGATCCGGCCACCGCGGGCGCGATCCTGGAACTGCTGCAGCGTCGCCAGGTGCCGACCCTGGCCGCCATCCGCACCCACATGGTGCAGAACGACATGCGGGCCGAGGCCGAGCGCATCGAGCGGCTGGGCCGCCGGGCGCAGCGCAGCATCGACGATTTCGGGCGGGTTCTGGCCAAAGCGACCGACGAATACTGGACCGTGCACGGCACCGGTCCGACCCGGCGCGACATTCTGCTCACCGAACCTGTGATCGCCCTGATCCGCGACCGGGTGGGTGACATCCCGCCGACCGCCATCAAGCACCTGTGGCTCATCGAGCGCGCGCAGCGGTCGGGCTGGATCGCCTACAGCGCCGAGCCCCGATCCCTGTGTGCCGGAAGGCGTTTCTTCGGCCTCCGCTACGGCAACCGGGTCTCGCTGCGGCCGGTGAACATGATCGGCACTCTGGTGGCGGCCTACCTGCGCGACCAAGTGGCCGAGAACGGGCGCCCGCCGCGCTGGTCGGTCATGGCCTACGAGCTGCGCGACGACCGGGGCCGGCGGGTGTTCAATGACACAGCCGACGCCCGCGCCCAGCAGCGGTGGCTCGTCACCGCGGAATGGATGGCGCTGGAGGACGGAAATCCGGTGCCCGGCCCGCGGGGATTGCGCGCGCTGGCCAAAAAGGCCAGGGAACAGCGCAGCTGACGCTGTTACGGGGAGGTATCGGACTCCTCATTTTTGTAACAGCGCCTTAACGTGAGTTTTCGGTAACTTCCACGCAACGCGATCACGCGCAGAAGGAGTTACCGCATGACACCCCACATCGACGCGGCGTCGACCGCCTGGCTGCTGGCGGCCACGGCGCTCGTGCTGTTGATGACACCCGGCCTCGCGATCTTCTACGGCGGCATGGTGCGGTCCAGCGGTGTGCTCAACATGCTGATGATGAGCTTCATCTCGATCCCGCTGGTGACGGTGGCCTGGCTGCTCGGCGGGTACAGCCTGGCCTTCGGCGATGACGCGGGCGGCGGAATCATCGGCGACCTCGGGCATTTCGGGCTCGCCGGAATCAACCCCGACACCGTGCACGTGGTGGACAAGACCACCGGCGCGGGCGTTCCGGAGCTGTTGTTCGTCACCTTCCAGCTGACCTTCGCGATTCTGACCGTGGCCCTGATCAGCGGCGCGATCGCCGATCGGACCAAGTTCTCGGCGTGGATGATCTTCGTGCCGGTGTGGGCGCTGATCGTGTACGCGCCGATCGCGCACTGGGTGTGGACCTCGGACGGCTGGCTGAGCAAGGTGGGCGCGCTGGATTACGCGGGCGGCCTGGTGGTCGAGATCGCTTCGGGCGCTTCGGCTCTGGCGATGGTGTTGGTGCTGGGCCCGCGTCAGGGCTTCAAGGTGGACGCGATGCGCCCGCACAATCTGCCGTTCGTGGTGCTGGGTGCGGGCCTGCTGTGGTTCGGCTGGTTCGGCTTCAACGCGGGTTCGGCGCTGACCGCCGACGGCACCGCCGCGGCGGTGTTCCTGAACACGCTGGTGGCGGGCTGTCTCGGCATGCTGGGCTGGCTGGTGGTCGAGGCGCGCCGCGACGGCAAGCCGACCACCTTCGGTGCGGCGTCGGGTGCGGTGGCCGGTCTGGTCGCCATCACCCCGTCCTGCGGTGAGGTGAACACCATCGGCGCGATGGTCGTGGGCCTGGTCGCGGGCGTGGTGTGTTCGTTCGCGGTGGGCTGGAAGTTCAAGGGCAACTACGACGATTCGCTCGACGTGGTGGGCGTGCACTTCATGGGCGGCATCGTCGGCACGCTGCTGATCGGCTTCCTGGCCTCGGCCGTCATGACCAAGGGCCCGGCGGGCCTGTTCTACGGCGGCGGGCTGGGTCAGCTCGGCAAGCAGGCCGTGGGCGTGGTGACGGTGGCGGCGTTCGCGTTCGGGATGACGTTCGCGCTGGGCAAGGTGCTGGACAAGCTGGTCGGCTTCCGGGTCACCAAGGAGGACGAGCTGGGCGGCGTCGACTTCGCGCTGCACGCGGAGACCGCGTACGCCGAGGGCGTGCACGGACATTCGCCGAATCGCATCGGCAAGCCGCTGGGCCACTGAGCCCGAAGCCGTTTCGAGCCCCGTCGCACTTCGCGGCGGGGCTCGAGTGTTTCGCGGTCAGTTCACCTTGCTCGCGGCGGCGCTGAAGGTGTTGCACTGCATGGCGCGGTCCTTGTCGTAGCCGATCTCGAACCAGCCGCCCATGCTCTGCGCGGTGCCGTGATCGCGCATGTCGCCGGGTGCGTCGCCGCGGTGGTAGGCGTCGTTGCGGGCCACCCCGATCTGGGCGCTGGTCAGCGAGCCGCCGTTGCCGGAGGACGACAGGTACATGCCGTCGAAGCACTGGGCCTGTAGTTCGGTGCGGCGTGACAGTTCCAGCCCGGTGTCGCTGCGCGATCCGGCGTCGCGGCGCTGCTGGTGCACCTTGCCGAGGATGCCCGACTGCGCCTGGACGTGGTGGCCGTACTCGTGGGCGAACACCGAGAGATAGACGACCCAGTTGTTGCCGAAGATATCGGTCTGCAGCTGACTGATCGGCATGTAGATGGTCATGTCCGCCGAGCAGTAGAAGGCCGCGAAGTTACTGCTGTTGCCGGTGCACAGGGTGGTGATGCCCGCGGTGTCCGCGGACACGTTCAGCTTGGGTGCGGGGAACGGCAGATTGATCTTGTCGAACAACGGTTTCCACGCCGTGTGCAGGCAGTCGGCCGCGGTCTCGAAGAACTTGCGCGCCACCTCGACCTGGGTGCCCCACTGCGAGTACGCGCATGTGGCGGGCAGCAGCGTGTAATCGGGGTTCGTCAACAGCGGATTGTCGGCGGTGGCCGCGACACCGTGGTTCTCCCCGGCGTCGCTGGAATAGCCGGTCTTGACGTTCGACCCGGAACCGATGGAGTTCAGGCCGGTGGTGACGGCGGTGCGCAGCAGCACACCGGACACCAGCAGCACCAGGATCACGACGAGCGTCCCCACCCGGCCGCGTCTCGGCGGCGCGGGCCGGGCCACCGGAATCGCGCCGGTCGGCGGCGCGGCGGTGGGCGGCGGCATGGGCGCGCGATACGCGGGCCGCCCCTGACCGGTGGACGGGTATCCGGGTTGTGCGTACCCGGGTGGCGGCGGAAATCCCTGCTGCGGTGGGTAACCCGGCCGAGCGGGGCCCTTGCCCGGCTGGGCGGGATATCCCGGGCGAGGTGCGCCGGCTTGCTGCGGGTGACCGGAGTAAGGCGGGGGCTGATGGCCTGGCTGCGGCGAATATCCGGGTGGCCGTTGATATCCGGGCGGCGGCGGATACCCGGGCTGAGGCTGGTATCCGGGCGGCGGCGCGCCTCCGGGCTGACCTGCGGGACGGCGCGGGACCGCCGGGAATCCGGGTTGCTGGACGGGCTGCTGCGGATTGCCGTGCGGCTGTGGGTTTCCAGGAGGCGGCGTGGGCCGGCGACCCGGGGGCGTCGGTCCGTGCTCGGACGGTGGGCGAGTCAACCCCCGCACCCCCTCGTTCCTCAGAGATAACCTGCCGGCTCCATAGACCTGCGACTTGCCGCTGAGGAAGGATAGCAAGCTGGCTAGAGTGCCAGTCATGCAGATTTTTCGGGGGGCCGCCCTGGTCGCGCTGCTGCTCGCGCTGGCGGGTGTGGCGGCGCCGGCCGTGTGGGCGCAGCCGGCCGGTGTGGATATCACCGCGGAGGTGAATCTGGGCGACGACGGTCTGCTGCGGGTCACCGAAACCGTGAAAGTCCCCGAGGGCGGGGAGTTTCGGCAGGTGCTGCCGCTGCGCGTGCAGGTGAACCCGAGTGTGCTGCGCACGTTCGAGGTGACCGATGTGTCCGCCGAGGGGGACGGCGAGGCGCATGTCGCGGACGATCTGTTCACCATCTCCGCGCGACCGGGCACGGCCACCTTCGTATACACGGTGCACAACACCGTCAGTGACGCTTCGGGCGCGCAGGTGTTCCAGTGGACCGGTGTGCTGAACACCGATGTGGCGTCGATCAATGCGACGGTGTCGAGCCCGAGCTTCCGGATGGGCGTCACCAAGTGCACGGTCGGCCCGCCCGGAAATCCGCAGAACTGCGGCGATATTCGGGTCGAGCCGGACGGTTTCGCGCATCTGGAGAAGACCGACCTACGCAAGGGCGACATTCTCGATGTGACCTTGCAGTTGCCGCCGAACACGGTGCGGGCCAATGCCGATGTGCGCGACGACAACGCGCCCAACGCGTTCTCGCCGACCGGTCCGGTGTGGGCCGCGTTCGGCGCGCTGCTCGCGGCGGTGGCCGCGGCGGCCGGATACGTGTTGTGGTCGCGGCGTTCCGCGCCGGTCGCCGCCGAGACCCTGGATCCGCTGGTGCGGACCGGCGATCACGTGCAGTTCACGTCGCCGGACGGTGTGCTGCCGAGTACGGCGGGCCTGCTGCTCGACGGCCACGCCGATGTGCCGGACATGGCGTCGACCGTGGTGGATCTGGCGGTCCGCAACTACCTGTGGGTGACGGTCGCCGGTGACGCGGATTGGCGCTTCTCCCGGGTGAATCCGCCCGACGAGCAGCTGACCGCCTATGAGCGCGCGGTGTATTCGGCGCTGATCCCGGAGGGCGCGGACGCGGTGCTGCTGTCCGAGCGCCGCGGGCAGGTGGACGCGAAGGCGGTGCGCGCCGCGCTGATCGACGATGCGGTGACGGCCGGGGTGTTCATCGACCGCACCCGCCGCGGTTTCGAGTTCTGGCTCGGGATCGCGCTGATCGTGGGTGGTCTCGCCGCGACCGCGGCGCTGGCGCTGGGTCCGCAGCGGCACGCCCTGATCGGTGTCGCGCTCGCGCTGGGCGGGGTGGCCGCACTGCTGCTCCCCCGCTATCTGCCGTCCCGCACCGCGATGGGCCGGGAGCTGACCGGCCGGGTGCAGGCCATGCAGCGCGGGCTGGACGCGCTTGCGCCGCGGCGTATTCCGGGGGCGGATCAGGAGCTGGCGTTCTCTCGGGCGCTGCCGTTCCTGGTGGCCGCGCGCCGCGGCGATCAGTGGGTGCGCACGTTCCGGGACCTGGATCCGACGGCGGACGGGAGTCCTGGGCTGTACTGGTTCGGCGGGTTCGAGGGTGATCGCAGTCTGCAGCGATTCGGCGCGCACTTCCCGTACTTCATCACCGCGGTCGAGGGGTTGTTCCGGCCCGGCAATCAACGGTGACACACCCCCGGCGACCGATATACCAACCGATGTAGCAGGGTTCGCCATTCGCTATTGTCACGGCGTGAGCAATCGATTGGCAAAATTGGTGGGAACACCGATCATCACTGAAGTCCGATGATCGATCGCCATATCGCACTAACAGCCCAGGAACTTAGTTATCCAACAGCTATTCGACCGACCGATGCGGGTTTCGGCCGCGCCTTCCGGGTACGGACCACGGCGTTGCGCGCTGAATTCCTGGCCGCGCAACCGCAGGCGGTGCTCGCCGACGTGGCCTGGAGTTCCCGGGCCGTCGCCGGCTATCTGAGCCTGGACGATCCGCGCGGCGAGTCGGCCCGGCTGCGCCAGGCCGTCGCGGATACCGCAGCGGCGTACACCGCTCGGCTGCGCTCGGCCGCACGGCCCGCCGGGCAGGAGCCGATCGCGGTGACGCTCGCGCGCACGCGGTGGTCGGTCCCCGCGTGCGGCGGCGTGGTGCCGCCCCCGCCGGTGGCGGATCTGCTGAACGGCCTGTGGGCCGCCGTGATCGACCGCGATCGCGAGCTGCTCGCCTATCTACTGGGCGCGCCGGGCAGCCCCGGTCACCCGCTGGCGGTGACCACGCGCACCGGGCAGCCCGGGGAGCAGTGCCTCTATCTGTGGGCCGATGCCTGGCAGCGGGCCTGGACCGGCGATCCGGCGGCGGAAACGATCATCGTGGACGGGATCGAGGCCGCGGTGGACGCGCAGCAGGCCGGCGGTGACGACTACGCGCTCATCATCGCCTATTCGGCGCTGTGCCTGCTGGACGCGGTCCTGCGCGGCGACCCGGCCGAATTCGAGACCGCTCTGGTCGAGGGTCTCGAATTCCACCGCCGCTTCTGGGACACCCCGCGGCGCGGCCTGGATCCGGAGGGATTCATCGCGTGGCCGCTGCTGGCGGTGGTGTGCTTGGCGGTCGATCGCGGGTTGAGCCCCGGGGTCTCCACCGGGTACCTGCCGACGGGGTTGATGTACCGCACCGCGTAACCGGTTCGCCAGCGACCGCTCTCACCGTTCGGCGTGCACCGCCAGGGCCCGCCGGGCGTAGGCGCGCACGTCGGCATCGCTGTCGGCGTAGGCGGTTTCGAGTGCGACACGGGCCGCCTCGGACTCCGGCCAGACGCTGAGGGTCAGCACCGCGGCTTTGCGGATGTCCGGGTGGATGTCGGTGAGCGCCGCGCTCAGGGCGGTGACGGCGCGCTCTGGGCCGACCCCGGCCAGCCCGCGCGCCGCGCCCTCCCGGATCTGCCAGGCCGAATCACTCAGCGCGGCGGTCAGGATCGCGGTATCGGCATCCCCGCCGAGCCGGGCGAGCGCGGTGAACGCGGCGGCGCGCACGAGCGGGTCGCGATCCAGGGTGAGCGCGCGCACGGTGTCGACGCCACCCTGGCCGATGGTGGCCAAGCCGCGGGCGGCGGCGATGCGGACCTCACGGTTGTCGTCGTGGGCGGCCGCGGTCAGCGCGGGCCAGTCGTCCAGCGACACCAGCGCGTGCACGGCCTGGATGCGGACGCGGTGGTCGGCGTCGACCGAGGCCTTGCCGAACAGTTCGGCCGTCCCGGCGCGCAGCGAACGCAGCAGATCCACGACGGCCGCGCGCACGAACGGGTCGGGCGAATCGGTGTGCTCCGCGAGCCCTGTTGCGGCGGGCAGGATTTCGGCGAGTTCACGCAGGCCCGCCACGGCGGCGGCGCGCACCTCGGCGTCCTCGTCGCCGAGTGCCGCGACCAGTTCGCCGGCGAATCCGTCGGGCGTGTTCTCGGTGAGGACCGCGAGGGCGGTCGCCCGCACCCGTGGATCCGGATCGGACAGGAAGGGCCGCAATTCCGCGACGCCGGGCGCGTCCAGGCTCAGCAGCAGCGCGATCCGCGGCGCGACAGCGTCTTTCGCCGTGCGTCCCGTGGGGGCGTGCGAGCGCACCTGGGCCCCGAGGTTGGGCGGGGTGCCGATCAGGGCGGGCTGCTCGACCGGGATGACCGCCGTGTCGGTGCCGGGCAGATCGTCCAGCCCCGGCACGGGCACGAAATACGGTGCGACGGGCCGCTTCAGGAACTCCATGTCCCCGTCGGCGGTCTTGCGCAGGTTGAGGTGGTACCGCCATTCGACGTCGTCGCGGGCGGGCAGGTCGGCGCGCTCGTGATAGAGCCCCCACCGGGATTCGGTGCGGGTGAGCGAGGAGCGGGCGGCCATTTCCGCGCAGTCGCGGATGAAGCTGACCTCGGCGCAGCGCATGAGTTCGTGCGGGGTGCGCGCGCCCATGGCGGTGAGGTCGCCGCGCATGCGGTCGAAGGTCTCGATGGCGAGGGAGAGTTTGGCGGCCGTCTTGGGCGGGGCCACATAGTCGTTCACGAAGCGGCGCAGCTTGTACTCGACCTGCTGCTGCGGCGGCCCGTCGGGTTGGCGCAGCGGCCGGTAGACGAGCTCGTGGGCGGCCGCCAGCTGGTCCGCGGGCAGCTCACCGGGTTCGGGCAGCTCGTCGAGGGTGGAGGCGGCGTGCGCTCCGGCGAGGTCGCCGTAGACGAACGCGCCGATCATGTAGTTGTGCGGCACGCAGGCCAGGTCGCCGGCGGCGTAGAGGCCGGGCACGGTGGTGCGGGCGTTCTCGTCGACCCAGACGCCGGACGCGGAATGCCCACCGCACAAACCGATCTCGGAGATGTGCATCTCGATGTCGTGGGTGCGGTAGTCGTGGCCGCGATTGGCATGGAAGGTGCCGCGGGTGGGGCGTTCGGTGGTGTGCAGGATGTCCTCGAGGGCCTCGAGGGTTTCGTCGGGCAGGTGCGAGACCTTCAGATAGATGGGCCCGCGCGCGGATTCGATCTCGCGTTTGACCTCGGCCATCATCTGACCGGACCAGTAGTCCGAGTCGACGAACCGCTCGCCGAGCGCGTTGACCTGGTATCCGCCGAACGGGTTGGCGACGTACGCGCAGGCCGGGCCGTTGTAATCCTTGATCAGCGGGTTGATCTGGAAGCATTCGATCCCCGACAGCTCGGCCCCGGCGTGATAGGCCATGGCGTACCCGTCGCCCGCGTTGGTGGGGTTCTCGTAGGTGCCGTAGAGGTACCCGGAGGCGGGCAGCCCGAGCCTCCCGCACGGCCCGGTGGCCAGGATGACGGCCTTGGCCCCGACCGCCACGAATTCCCCGGTGCGCGTGTTCAGGGCGGCCGCGCCGACCGCCCGCCCGTTCTCGGTGAGCACCCGCACCGGCATCAGCCGGTTCTCGATACGGATGCGCTCGCGCATCTTCCGCTGCCGCAGCACTCGGTACAGCGCCTTCTTGACGTCCTTGCCCTCCGGCATGGGCAGCACGTAGGACCCGGACCGGTGGACCCGCCGTACCGCGTATTCGCCGTAGGCGTCCTTCTCGAATTTCACGCCGTAGCGCTCCAGCCGCTGCACCATGGCGAAGCCGCGGGTGGCGGTCTGATAGATGGTGCGCTGGTTGACGATGCCGTCGTTGGCGCGGGTGATCTCGGCGACGTAGTCCTCGGGTTCGGCCTTGCCGGGGATGACGGCGTTGTTGACGCCGTCCATGCCCATGGCCAGCGCCCCGGAGTGCCGGACGTGCGCCTTCTCCAGCAGCAGCACGTTCGCGCCGGCTTCGGCGGCGGTGAGGGCGGCCATGGTGCCGGCGGTGCCGCCGCCGATGACCAGCACGTCGCAGTCGAGGCGGAGGGTGTCGTCGAGATCGGGGATTTCCATTACTTCGTCGCCTCCGTGAGCTCGCCCGAATGGTTCAGGGCGGCAATGATTTCGGACCGTAGGGCGGTGCGGTCGACGCCGGTCTCGCGCGGCCGGGGGACCTCCGGCAGGGCGCGCAGGGGTTCGCCGGCGCGGCCGAGGACGGCGATGCGGTCGCCGAGCAGCAGGGCCTCGTCCACGTCGTGGGTGACGAAGACGACGGTGGTGGGGTGGCTGTCCCAGGTGTCGACGAGCAGGCGCTGCATGGTGTCGCGGGTCTGGGTGTCGAGGGCGCCGAAGGGCTCGTCCATCATGACCGCGCGCGGCGCGCCCGCCAGGCCGCGGGCCAGCTGCACGCGCTGGCGCATGCCGCCGGACAGCGATGTGGGCAGGAAGTCGGCGAAGCCGGTGAGCCCGATCTCGGCGATCCAGCGGTCGGCCAGTTCGCGGCGTCCGGCGCGCGGCGCGCCCCGCAGCCGCAGTGCCAGTTCGATATTGGCGCGCACGGTCTTCCAGGGCAGCAGCGCGTTGTCCTGGAAGACGACGGCGCGGTCGCGGTCGGTGCCGGTGACCTCGACGCCGTCGGCGAGCACCCGGCCCGCGTCGGGGCGCAGCAGTCCGGCCAGGGCGCGCAGCACCGTCGACTTCCCGCAGCCCGAGGGTCCGGTGAGGACGAGGATCTCGCCGGGTCGCACGGTGATCGACAGGTCGTCGATGATCGGGGCTCCGGTGTAGGAGAGCCGCACCCGGTCCAGGGTCAATCCGATTCCGGCCGTGCTCATTTCGCCTCCTCGTCGCCGCGCGGCAGCCAGTGGGTGACGCGCCGCCCGAGCAGTTCCACCGCGGCCGAGGTGGTGTAGCCGAGCACGCCGATGGTGATGATGCCGACGAACACTCCCGGGTAGTCGACGATGGTGTACGCCTGCCAGGTGCGGTAGCCGACGCCCAGCCGCCCGGAGATCATCTCGGCCGACACCACGCAGATCCAGGCCACGCCGATGCCGACGGAGAGCCCGCCGAACACGCCGGGCAGGCTGCCCGGCAGCACCACCCGCCACAGCACGTCCCAGCGGTTGCCGCCCTGGGTGCGGACGGATTCCTCCCAGATGGTGGGCAGCGCCCGCACCGCGTGCCGGGTGGCGACCAGGATCGGGAAGAAGGCGGCCAGGAAGGTGATGAACACGATCCCGGCCTCGTCGTCGGGGAACAGCAGGATGGCGACCGGCACGATGGCGATGGCCGGAATGGGCCGTGCCAGTTCGGTGAGCGGTCCCACGGTGTCGGCGAACCAGCGGGAACGGCCCAGTGTCACACCGGCGCTCACGCCGATCACGGCGGCCAGACCGAAACCGCTGAGGATCCGGATCAGCGACTGCCCGAGGTCCAGATAGTAGGCGTCGGTGCCGAGCTGATGCCGGAAGGCCCGCACGATCTGGGTGACGGTCGGCAGCGTGTCGAACCGGACCCAGAGTCGAATGTGGTTGGTGGTCAGGAACTCCCAGGCACCGATGGCGGTCAGCACGGACAGCGCCCGCACGATCCGCGACCGCCACACCGCCCGCCCGGCCCGCGGGCGCGCCACCGGCGGTGCGGCCGGGGCGAGGACGGGGGCCGCCGCCGGGGCGGCGACCGCCGGGGCGCTCATACCCGGACCTCGTTCACGGCCTGGTCGTAGCCGACGATCGCGCCCGCGGGGTGCTTGGCGAGGTACCGCTGCGCGGCGGCCGGGGTGGTGAAGGGCAGGTAGTTGTCGCCGTCGCGCACCCAGATCGCCTTGTCCGCGAACCAGCGGGTGCCGAGTTCGGCGTCCGGGACGTAGGCGGCGCGCACCGTCTTGCCCTGTGCCCGAGCCTGTTTCACTGCCCGCAGCAGGGCGGTGGGATCGGCGAGCGACTGCGTCGTGTCCTGTCCGGCGAGCCAGAGCTCACCGCCGGACCCGGGCAGCGGATTGGCGTTGTTGGCCAGTTCCGCGTCGTAGTTCAGCCCGCGTTCCTGGTATGCCCGCTGCAGCGCGGCCGGGTCGACGAACTTGTCGATGTCGAGGTCGGCGAAGTCGCCGATCGATTTCAGGTACGGAACATCGCCCTTGAATGCCGCCAGCAGCGACGGCTTCAGCGTGGTGTCGAAGGAGGTTCCGCCCGGCCCGTTGTAGAGGTACACGACCTCCGGGGCCAGTCCGGCGTTGTCCGCGACGGTCTGCGCCGCCTCCAGGGGGCGCTGGTGGATGAAGTCGGTGGCGTCGAGCTGGGCTTGCAGGAAGGCATCGAGCACCTCCGGGTGCTGCTTGGCGTAGTCGCGGCGGGCGACCACGCCGTGGAAGGTCGGGACGTTGAGTTCCGCGCCGTCGTAGAGCAGCTTGGCCTTGTTCTGGAACACCAGCAGGCCGGGCCAGGCCACGAACTGCGACAGCGCCGCCACCTGACCGGATTCCAGTGCGGAGGAACCGATCTGGGGCTGCTGGTTGAGCACCTCCACTCCCGACTTGGGGTCGATGCCCGCCCGGGTGAGCGCCTGGACCAGGGTGCCGTGCCCGGCCGAGCCGACGCTCGCCGAGATCTTCTGCCCGGCCAGATCATTGATGGACTGCGCCTTCGAGTCCGGTGCGACGACCACCATGTTCAACGCGCCCTTGGGGTTGTAGCCGGTGATGGACACCAGCTCCGTGCGGGAGCGCTCATTGGCCTGGGTGCGGGAGCCGTTGATGAGCAGCGGGTAGTCGCCCATCGAGCCGATGTCGATCTTCTCGGCCACCATCTGCGCGGTGATGGGCGCGCCGGTGTCGTAGTCCTGCCACTCCACCTGGTATTTCGCGCCGCCCTTGGCGCTCAGCGTGTTCAGGCGTTGTTCCAGGAAACCCTTGGCCTTCAACAGGGTTCCGGCGGTGACGGTATTGATGGTCTTGGACTGGTAGCCGATGACGACCTTGACGGTGTCACCGTTGCCGGCGTTCTCGAGCGAGCAGCCGGACACGGTCAGGGCGAGGGCGGAGGCGAGGGCCGCGGCGATCACGCGGGCGGGGCGGTACTTCATGGGTTTCCTCAGCGGGTTGGGCTCAACGCAGCAGGTAGGGCATGTTGACGGTGACGGCGCCGGTGGGACAGCGGGCCGCGCAGGGGCCGCAGTACCAGCACTCGTCGACGTGCATGTACGCCTTGCCGTTGTCGGGGTTGATCGCCAGCGAGTCCAGCGGGCAGATCTCCACGCACAGGGTGCAGCCCTGGATGCACAGCGATTCGTCGATGGTCACCGGGACATCCGCCCGGTTCTCGGCCAAAGCCATCTAGGTCAACCTCCAGTCGGTGCCCGGGTCGGCATCGGGTGAGCGTTCCGGCGGCCGGATCAGGCTGCCGCGCATGGTGATCCGGTCGCCGCGCATGCGGATGTACTCGAGGTCGACCGGGCGGCCGTCCTCCAGCGAGGTGAGGCGCTCGAGCAGCAGCAGCGCGCCGCCCTCTGGCATCTGCAGGGTCATGGCCGAGTGCGCGTCGGCGATGATGGCCTCGAGGGCCAGTTCCGCCGAGCCGAGCGGGCCGCCGCTGATCTGCTCGATGAGCGCGAACACGTCATTGGTCTCGAGGTCGCGGGTGACGACCTGGTCGCCGATGTCGGGGACCAGGTAGGTGAGGTCCAGGCTGAGCGGCAGGTCGCCGAACCAGCGCAGCCGCTCGATGTAGACCGCCTGTTCACCGGGTTCGAGCCGCAGCTTGCGGGCGACCGCGGGCGGCGGGGTGACCCGGCGGGCGGCGCGCACCTCGTTGCGGACCTCGCCGTGGCCGCGCAGCGTCTCCTTCAAACCGAGCAGGGCATCGAGGCCGTGGTCGTATTTGCGGCGCGCGACATGCGTTCCGATCTTCGGGGCGCGCTCGATCAGACCTTCGTCCTTGAGCAGCGCGAGCGCGTCGCGAACGGTGTTGCGGGACACGCCGAATTCCGCGGACAGCGCCGCTTCGGCGGGCAGTGCGTCGTCGAAGGCGCCCGCGTGGATCTGCTGACGCAACACGTCGGCCACGTGTCGGGCGCGATCCGCCCGGCGTTCGGGGGCGCGCAGCGGTACCGGTTCCGGCGACACCTCGACTCCTTTCCACGCCGTTGACCTGCGGTTTCAGAACTGTAGCGGCGAAAATGGGGCCGTCCGGGCCGCTCACCACGCCCCGGCGCCGGCGATGCGGTTCTGCGCCGCCGGCCCGAACGCGCGGCCTGCCGGAATGCGGTCGAATCGGGGTATTGCGCCACCCGCTCCGGGAGCGTGCGCCTTGGAATCACACTGAGCGGAATGCGTGTGCGCGACAGCGGACTTGAGTGGGGTGGGGTTTCGGGCTGCTGCTCGGGATACGAGAAGAGAATGTGGCGTGCGCCACTCGTCGAGACCGATCCGACGCATGCCGCGGATGGCTTGAAATATCAACCGCCGCAAAAGATTCGGTAGCTACTGAGGTTGCCAGGAGGGTTTCGCACCGACGCGCCGTGACAGGCCCGGGACTGCCGGGAGGATCGCGCTTGCCTTCCGTTCTCCGTGATCGGAATGATACTTTGATCCTATGTCTGCCAGTCGCCCTTCTTCCGCGCCGCGGGTCACGTATGTGACCGTCGCGCTGGGCGTTCGGCTGCCGCGGCAACGGGAACTGTGTTGTCCCTGCCGTCGCGCAGTCGAGTTCTGACCCCGATAACCAGGCATTTCCGCCGGTCGTCGTCCGGGTTCCTCGCTGCACCGCTGAAACCTTCATGTAGGCATTCGTCCACCCGTCGACCGGGTGGACCGCAGCAAGGATTCGACACAGTGTCCAGCCCCACGCTCGACCGCACCCATACCGCCGTCTCCACCGCGACCGCGCGCCCCGCCCCGGCGCGCCCGGCCGTGCCCCCGGAGTTGCGGATCACCGACAACCCGGCGGCCGCCGTGCTGCGCGCCGCCACCCGCGGCCCGATCTTCCGCGATATCGCCGCACAGACCACGGGTCTGAGCATCGCCACGGTGAATCGCCAAGTGTCCGCGCTGCTTACGGCCGGACTGCTGCGTGAGCGCGCCGATCTGACCGCGTCCGGCGCGGTGGGCCGCCCCCGGGTGCCGTTCGAGGTCGACACCGACTCGTACGTGACGCTGGGCGTGCACATCGGTTTCACCGTGACCCGCATCGTGGCCGCGGACCTGTCCGGCCGCATCCTCGGCGGGCTCGAGATCGCCACGCCCCAAACGGGTCAGGACGCGGCGCTGACCATAGTGGCCCGCAGCGCCAAGGCCTTCCTGGACCGGCTGCCCCGGCGGCGGCCGCTGTGGACCGGCGTCGCGCTGGCCGGTCGGGTGGATCCAGCGGCCGGTGTCGTCGACCATCCCCGCCTGGGCTGGCAGGCCGCGCCGGTGGCGGCGGTCTTCAGCAGTGTGCTGGACCTGCCGGTCTCGGTGTCCGCGCACGTCGAGGCGATGGCCGCGGCGGAGCTGCTGCTCACCCCGCGCGACCCGGCCGAGGAGAATCGGCCCGGCAGCAGCCTGTTCGTGTACGCCCGCGAAACCGCCGGTGTCGCAGTCACTCTGCACGATCGTGTGCACACCCCCACCAATGGCCCGGGCTCCATCGCGCATCTCCCGACCGGCTCCGACGCCGATTGCACCTGCGGCCGGCGCGGCTGCTTGGAGGCCACCATCGGTGAGCGCGCCCTGCTGGAGCGCGCCGTGCGCAAGGGCATCCTGCCCAAGCCGGAGGCCCCGCGCCGCCCGGCCGTCACCGATCTGTACCGGGCCGCCGACGCGGGCAATGCCGATGCCCGCGACCTGCTCATCGAGCGGGCCGAAATCCTCGGCCGCACAGCGGCTCTGGTGCGTGACATGTTCAATCCGGACCGGGTGGTGCTGGGCGGCCAGGCGTTCACCGGCTGGCGACCGGGCATGGAGCGGGTCGCCAAGGCCTTCGCGGAGTCGACCACGCTGCCCGCGGCGGATCTCCGGATCAGCCGATTCGGCGGCCGGGTGCAGGAATTCGCGGCGGCGGTCACCTCGGTGAGCGCGTTCTACGCCGACCCGCTCTCGGCCATGCGCCGCGCCACGCGGACCCGCTAGCCCACCGAACACGAAGTCCCCGCCGGGTGATCCCGGCGGGGACCTACGTCGACTCTCCGCCTCGGAGGGCGTGATCGGTGGCGAACCATACGGCGACCTCGGCTCGGCCGCTCGCCCCGAGCTTGCCCGCGATGTTGTGCACGTGCACCTCGGCCGTCCGCTCGGAGATCCCCAGCGCCCGGGCTATCTGGCGGTTCGTCCGGCCGCGCGCCACCAGCGCCGCCACCTCACGCTCGCGCCTGGTGAGCAGCGGCTTCCCGGCTCGGTGCGGAATCGAGACGTCGAGATCGTCGAGGACCTCGGCGAGGTATCCGGCGGTGTCGGATCGCACCCGATCCGCACCGATCAGGCGGTGTTCCTCGAAGGCTGCCGGGCCGAGTGTGGCGACCGCGTTGCCGAATGTCTCTGTCAGCCACCGCATCCCGAACGGAACCGTCATGGCGCCGATCGTGGCGGCGAGGGCCTCGGCGGCGCCGAGCAATTCGGCCATGCGCGTGATTCTGGAACCGCTCAACGCGACGGCGGACGCCACCATCAGACCGACGCTGGCCCCGTACAGCCCGCCGGCATCGAGGAAGGCGATCAGGCAGACCCGTGCCTCGGTCGTGGCCTCGTCGATCCGACCGGTGCGCCACGCCGCTACCGCACGGATCAGGGCCGCCCAGCCCAAGGCCTCGCGATCCCCGATCACCCGCATGATCCGGTCGGCCGCCTCGGCATCGCGGGCGGCCGCGACGTAGTCTTCCTTCCCGAGTTCGACGCCCGCGAGCATGATCAGGCCCCAACCGTGGGCCAGTCCCCCGGTCTCACCGGCGTCCGTGATGAGCGCCAGGGACTCGTGGATCAGTCTCTCGGCAGGGGCCAGGTCGTCGCCGAATGCTGCTGTCAACCCTCGATATTGCAGTGCGCGAGCAAGACCGCGACCGTCGCCGAGCCCTCGGAATGCCGCCGCCGAGAGATCCAGCGCCGCCGCGGCGGCCGCCCGGTCGCCATGGATCATCGCCAGGTCACCGACCCCGACATGAGCCCAGGCGGTGAACCATTCGTCGACCTCACCAGACATCGCGAGGGCTGTCGCGAGCCACCGCAATCCCTCTCGGAAATGACCGTGCAGCTGCCAGAAGTGCGCCAGCGCGCCGGCGAGTCGGATCGCGGTGCCGGCATCGCCGGACTCGATGCTGTGGGACAGCGCCGCACGCAGGTCGGGGTGCTGGGCCTCCAACCGGTTCACCCACGCATGTTCCGCATAGGTCCGGAAGGCGGCGGCGGCGCGCTCGGCGAGATCGCGAAAGTAGGACGCGTGGACATGCTGTAATTCGCCCAGGTCCCCCGATGCGCGCAGATGCGCACGGCCGTAGCTTTTCACCGTCTCCAGCAGGCGATACGGCGCCGGTCCCCCGGCGGGGTCGAACGAGACCAGCGATTTGGAGACGAGACCGGCGAGGAGTCCCGCGCAGTCCCCGTCGGACAGTGCGCGGCCGACCCCGTCCACCTCCTCGATTCCGAAGCTGCCCGCGAAGATCGCGAGTCGGTCGAACAATGTCCGCTCTGCCGGACTCAGCAGTCGGTAACTCCAGTCCATGGTGGCGACGAGCGTGCGATGGTGCCGGAGGGCGGCCCTGTTTCCGCTGTTCAGCAGCCCGAACTGGTCGTCCATGTGGGCCGCGATCCGCTCGACGTCGAGCGATGCGGCTCTCGACGCGGCCAGCTCGATCGCCAGGGGGAGGCCGTCGAGATAGCGACAGATCCGCGCGGCTCCGGCCGCGGTCGCCGCGGTCATCGTCAGGTTCGGCTGCACCGCTCGAGCCCGCTCGAAGAACAGCGCAACGCTCTCCGCCCCGGTCACGACCGCGAGATCCTGATCGCCGGTCGCTGACGGCAGCGCGAGTCCTCCGACTCGCACAACGCCCTCACCCGGTATCTCGACGAGTTCCCGGCTCGTGGCCAGAATCCGCAACAGGCCGCAGCGCTCGAGCAACTCCGTCACCACGTTCGCTACGGACTCGACGACGTGTTCGCAATTGTCGAGCACGATCAGCGCGGCCGACGCCTCGAGACGGACCGCCAGGGAATCGGTGAGGGAACGCCGGCGATGCTCCGGAACCCCCACGGCCTCGGCGATGGCGTGCGGCACGAGCGCGGGGTCGGTGATCGAGGCGAGTTCGACCAGCCAGCAGCCGTCCACGAAATCATCGCTGCGCGCCAGCGCCACCTCGAGCGCGAGTCGGCTCTTACCGGCGCCACCCGGCCCCGTGATGGTGACGAATCGATAGGTCTGGAAGAGGTCCCGGATCTTCGCGAGATCGGCATGACGTCCGACGAAGCTCGACAGCGGCGTCGGGAGATTGTTCAGCGGAGGAGAGAACTCCCAATCGCTGGGCGTCACTGTCGGAGCTTACGCGTACCTCACCGGTGCCCGGAAGTACGTGATTCCCCCAATAGCGGTCCGACGCGGCCCGGACCGATTCTGATCTGGAGAGTCGGTCACAGCCCGGCGATCGCGACGGCATCGACAATCGATCGAGGTGAGAGCAATGAGTTGGGACAGCACGCACGAATGGTGGCGGGCACTGCACGACGTGGCCGCGGAGATCGAAAGCCGACGAGACGGCGAGTTGCCCTGGCGCCCGGAACACGCCACGGTGTTCGGCGACCCGGACGGACTGATCGCGGCGCTTCGCTACCGCTGGAAGCTGACTGTGCAAGCGCACGAGGAGGAACTCGCCGGCGCGAACGGTGAGGCGTGCGAGCGCGAGCTGGTCGACGCCAATCAGGGTGTGTTGCGGGTCTTGCGGGCGGCCGGAGAGCGCGAACCGGCCGCCGCGCCGGCGTTCGCCGCGGCCTGAATCCGTCGCACCTCGGTTCGCGCCCGGGAGGCCGGGCCGGATGGTCCACGATCCGGCCCGGCCCCGGGTCCCGCCCCACGCGCGAGGCCCTGTGCGCGCGGTGCGGGGTACCGCCACCCGCCCCGGAGTCCCCTTCCGGACGAGCGGCGGTGGTCTCAGGCGGCGCGCGCCTGCGGGGACAGCCCCCACTCGCGCGCCAGCAGGCGGTGCGACCGCACCCGGTCATCGTGGTCGAAAGCCACACTGGTGACCAGGATTTCGTCCGCGCCCGTCAACTTGCGCAAGGCGTCGAGGCGTTCGGCGACGGTGGCCGGGGAACCCACCAACTGGGTGGTCACCCGATCGTCGATCAGCCGCTGCTGCGGACCCGACAAGGCAGGCGCGCTCTCGGGATCGAGGTAGTCGGCCGCTCCCGCGCCGCTGCGGATGGAGTACACCCAGTGCCCATAGCTGGAGGCCAGGTGCCGGGCGGTGGCGTCGTCCTCGGCGACCAGCACATCGGCGGACACCACCAGATATGGCCGCGGGAAGCGGGCCGACGGCCGGAACGCCGCCCGGTACGCCTCCACCGTCTCGACGATGGTGCCCGGCGACACGTGGTAGTTCGCCGCGAACGGAAGCCCGAATCGCCCTGCCAGTTGCGCGCTTTCGCCGCCGCTGCTGCCGAACAGCCATGGTTGCACCTCGGCGCCCTCACCGGGGACGGCGTGCAGTTCCACACCGTCGTCGGTCACGAAGCTGCCGTCGAGCAGCGCGAGGATCTCCTCGACCTGTTCGGTGTACGGCAGCGGCCGCGCCCCCGGCAGGTGCAGGGTCTCCAAAGCCGCCTTCACCCTGGTGAAGTCGAGCAACTGACCGGGGTAGAACGGGGGTGGGAGCACTACGCCGTCGCGGACCTCGGTGGGCCGCGGTGGGGCGGGCACCGGCGGCACGCCCGCGGATCGCAGCTGTTCGGCGCGCTGCCCCGAGCGACCCAGCCCCAGATCCAACCGGCCCGGGTAGAGAGCGTCGATGGTGCCGAAGGCCTCCACCACCGAGATCGAGGTGTGATGCCCGAGTTGCACGGCGGCCGAACCGACCCGGATGGTGTCGGTGGCGGCGGCGATCAGTCCGATGAGCGTCGTCGGCGCGGAGCTCGCGACCCGCACGAAGTGATGCTCGGCGACCCAGAACCGGTGGTAGCCCAGCTTTTCCGCCTGCCGGGCCAGGTCGACCGTATTGCGGAGGGCCTGCCGGGGCGTCGAGCCCGTGCTGATCGGCGACAGGTCCAGGACCGAGAGCGGGATGGTCACAGCGACCGCCCCCGCCGCGGATCCTGTTCGCCCGCTTCGACGGCCAGCGGCAGCCGGTTCTCCGCCGGGGCGATCGGGCAGGTCGCGTAGTCGGTGAAGGCGCAGGGCAGGTTGACCGCGCGATTGAAGTCGAGCAGCAGGCTGCCGTCCGCCGCCGGCCGGGACAGATCCAGTCGCCGCGCGCCGCCGTAGGTGGTGACGCCGCTGGTGGCGTCGGTGAACAGCACGTGCAGGCCGAGGGCCTCACTGCCGAACACCACCAGTTCGCGCCGCTCGCCGCCCAATTCGACAGTGACCGTGCCGGTGGCGGTGTGGTGATGCTCGAGACCCTCCACGACCGCGCCGGTGGTGACGACACGGGTCTGCGCGAAGGGCTCGAAATAGCCGGTCACGATCCACCGCTGCTGCGGTTCGTAGACGGGGATCTCCGTGAACGCCGCCAGCGTCGGCGCGGCGGGATCGTGCACACGCAGCGCGAACCGCCCGGTCCGCCGGATCACCTCGATGATGCGGTCACCGGTGTGGACCTGGAGCCCCGGCGCCCCCTCGCCGGGCGTGATCGCGGCCTTGCCGCTCAGCGCCACACCGTTCAGCAACAGCTCGGGCTGTCCCGAATCGACCGTGACATAGACGTTCTCGCTGTCGGCGTGCCAGCGGCCGGGCAGCCCGTCGACCGTCTCCTGGTCGGCCCCCAGCCAGTGCAGCCCGGTCAGGCTGAGCCAGCCCAGGGGTTGGCGCGCCCAGGCGGCGCGTTCGGCGCGGAAGGCGGCCCACTGCTGGTCGTAGGCGGTTTCGATGGCGGTCATGAGGCGCGTACTCCTTCGGTGCCGTGATGGGGGTGGCGCAGGCCCAGGTGTTCGCGCAGGGTCGCGCCGGTGTACTCGGTGCGGAAGCTGCCCAGGGACTGCAACTCCGGGACGACCTTGTCGACGAATTCGTCGAGCCCGGTCGGGGTCAGATGCGGAACCAGGACGAACCCGTCCGCGGCATCGGATTGCACGTAGCGGTCGATCTCGGCGGCCACCTGCCGGGGCGTGCCGACGAACTGCTGGCGGGCGGTGGTGGCGATGATGAGGTCCCGGATGGACAGCTGCTCGGCGGCGGCCTTGGCCCGCCAGGCCTCGGCGACGGCGCGCGGGTCACGGGCGTGACGCACCCGCCCGCGGGTGATGTTCGCGTCGTCCACGGGGTCGATGTCGGGCAGCGGGCCGTCCGGGTCGTAGGCGGAAAGGTCACGGCCCCAGACCTGTTCGAGGAAGGCGATGGCGGTCTGCGGCGTCACCTGCTGCCGCCGGATGTACCGGGCGCGTTCGGCGGCGTCCTCGGCGGTGTCGCCGAGCACGAAGGCGGCGGCGGGCAGGATCTTCAGGTCGTCGCGGGCCCGGCCGTACTTGGCGAGCCGGTCCTTCACGTCGCGGTAGAAGCGCTGTCCGTCCTCGAGTTCGCCGTGTGCGCTGAAGATGACATCGGCCTTGGCGGCGGCGAATTCGCGGCCTTCGTCCGAGTCGCCCGCCTGGATCTGCACCGGGTAGCCCTGCGGGCCGCGCGGCAGGACGAACTGGCCTTCGATCTCGAACTGGTCGCTGCTGATCCGGGCCTGCGGGACGGGCTGGGCGAAAATGCCGCGCTCCCGGTCGATCACGAGGGTGTCGGCGGGCCAGCTGTCCCACAGCGCGCGGGTGGCCTCGACCACCTCGTGTGCGCGGGTGTAGCGCTTGGCGTGCTCCAGGTAGCCGCCGCGCCGGAAGTTCTCGCCGGTGAAGGCGTCCGAGGAGGTGACGGCGTTCCACGCGGCGCGGCCGCCGGACAGGTGGTCCAGCGAGGCGAATTGCTTTGCCAGTTCGAACGGTTCGTTGAAGGTGGTGTTGATGGTCCCGGCCAGCCCGAGGCGGGTGGTGACGGCCGCCAGCGCGTTGAGCACCGTGAAGGTGTCGGGCCTGCCGACCACGTCCAGGTCGTGGATGCGGTCGCGGTGTTCGCGCAGCCGCAGCCCCTCGGCGAGGAAGAAGAAGTCGAACAGGCCGCGTTCGGCGGTGCGGGCCAGGTGCACGAAGGAGTCGAAGTCGATCTGGCTGCCCGAGTCCGGGTCGGTCCAGACGGTGTGGTGGTTGACGCCCGGGAAGTGGGCGGCCAGGTGAATCTGCTTGCGTATCCGATGATCCGGCATGGCGGTGACTCCTCAGGCGTGGGCGTAGCGGCCGGCGGGCCGGGGCAGGCCCAGACGCTCGCGCAGGGTGGGGGTGAGGGCGGGCAGCTGCGGCAGGGCGGCGGCGAGCGCCAGCGGGCGCAGCACCACACCGTCGGCGGCGCAGTCGGTTTCGACGCGGCGCAGGATGTCGCGCAGTTCCGCGGGGGTGCCGATGTGGAAGACGGTGGCCGGGGCGGGCGAGGCCGTCCAGTCCTCCAGTTCGGCGACCCCGAGGGCGGCGGCGTCCGCGGTGTCGGCGAGGTGGATGTCGAGGTCGAGCAGCACCCGCACCCGGTTCGGGTCTCGTCCGGCGGCGGCGATGGCGGACCGCAGTTCGGAGCGGGTGGCGGCGGCGGTCGCGAGATCCGGTGCGGCGATCCGGATCAGGTCGGCGCGGTGCACGGCGACCCTCGTGCTGTGCGGGTCGGCGGCGCGCACGGCGAGCGGCGGCCGGCCCTGCGGCGGACGCGGGGTGATGGACGGTCCCTTCACCGAGAAGTGCTCACCCGCGAAGTCGATGTAGTGCAGCCGGTCGCGGTCGATGAACCGGCCGGTGGCCTGGTCGCGGATCTCGGCGTCGTCCTCCCAGCTGTCCCACAGCCGGGTCACCACCTCGACCGCCTCGTCCGCCTCCTCCCAGCGGGAGCGTTCGTCCTGTTCGGGCTTGCGGCCGAACAGCCGCGCCTCCCCCGCCCCGACGGACACCTCCCAGCCCGCCCGGCCCGCGGCCGCGAAGTCCAGGCTGGCAATGGCTTTGGAGAGGTGGAAGGGCTCGGTGTGGGTGACCGAGGCCTGCGGGATCAGGCCGATGCGCCGGGTCTCGGCGGCGGCACGCGCGGCCACCGCCACCGCGTCCAGGCGGCCGATGGCCCCGGCGGATTGCAGGGTGAAGGAGTCCGGCAGGAACGCCAGCTCGATTCCCGCGTCCTCGGCGGCGCGCAGCGCGTCCACCCAGTACCGGGCGTCGAAGAGGTCTTCGGCGCGGGAGTCGGCGCGCCGCCAGGAGGCGGGGTGCGCGCCGGTGCCGGACAGTTCCAGGCCCAGCAGCAGCGGAGTCGGATGCGGCATCAGGCTGTCCTTTCGAGCGGTAGCGGGTGATCGGGGGTGGCCGCCCGGGGGACGGCCGCGAGTAGTTCACGGGTGTAGGCGTGTCGCGGTCGGTCGAAAACCTCGGCGGTCGCGCCGGTTTCGACGACACCGCCCTGGCGCATGACGGCGACACGATCGGCCAGGCGACGGACCACGGCCAGGTCGTGGGAAATGAACAGGTAGGCCACGTCCAGTTCGGTCTGGAGTCGTTCGAGCAGGTCGAGGATCTGCGCCTGCACCGAGACGTCCAGAGCCGAGACCGGTTCGTCGAGCACGACCAGTTCGGGGCGCGGGGCCAGCGCACGGGCGATGGCGACCCGCTGCCGCTGCCCGCCGGACAACTCCGCCGGGCGCCGATCCAGGAAGGCGGCGGGCAGCGCGACCTGATCCAGCAGTGCGGCCACCGCGGCGCGGCGGCCGCGCCGATCGCCGATCCCGAACGCCTGCAAGGGTTCCGCCACGATTCGCCCGACCGTCAGCTTCGGGTTCAGCGAGACGTACGGGTTCTGGTAGACGACCTGGACGCGACGGCGCAGCGCCCGCAGGTCCGAACCGCGGAGGGCGGTGACGTCCTGCCCGTCGAAGGTGACGGCGCCCGCGTCGGGCGCGGTCAGCCGGGCGATGATGCGGGCCGTGGTCGACTTGCCCGAGCCGGATTCGCCTACCACGGCGAGGGTTTCACCACGATGGACCTCCAAGGACACGTCGTTCACCGCATCGACGGTGAAATCCCTGGTGACGCGGAAGGACTTGCGCAGACCGGTCGAGGCCAGCAGCGGGGTCCCGTATTCACGAACCGGACGCGCGGGCTGATCCGCACCGAGGCTCGGCACGGCGGCGATCAACCGCCGCGTGTATTCGTGTTGCGGATTGCCCAATACCTCCGCCGCCGTGCCGGTCTCGACGATCAGGCCGTCCCGCATCACCGCGATGCGGTCCGCCCGTTCGGCCGCGACCGCCAGGTCGTGGGTGATGAGCAGCACCGCCGTCCCCGATTCCGTGGTCCGCGCGGCCAGTAGGTCGAGAATGCGGCGCTGCACGGTGACGTCCAGCGCGCTGGTCGGCTCATCGGCGATCACCAGTTCGGGCCCGCAGGCCAGCGCGATCCCGATCAGTACCCGCTGCCGCTGTCCGCCCGACAGGTCCTGGGGATACTGGCGCGCCCGCAGTTCGGGACGATCCAGCCCGGCCTGGTCGAGGATCTCGACCGCCGCGAGGTCGGCGGTGCGGCGATCGGCCCGGTCGTGGATGCGCAATACCTCGCCCACCTGCCGTCCGATGCGCAGCACCGGATTGAGCGAGGTGCCCGGATCCTGAGGGACGAGCCCGATGCGCGCGCCGCGAATCCGTTGCAGCGCGCGCGGAGACGCCCGGTCGATCCGCTCTCCGTCGAAGGTGATCTCCCCGGCGGTGATCACGCCGCCTTGGAGCAGCCCGATCACCGCGTGCGCGAGAGTGGATTTGCCCGAACCCGATTCACCCACCAGCGCGAGCGTCTCCCCGCGCCGGACCTGGAGCGAGACGCCGCGCACGGCGGGTGTCGCTCCGCCGCGGCCCCGATACTCGACCTGTAGCCCCTCGATGTTCAACAGCTCGGTCATCGGGCCTCCTTCTGCAAGGCGCGGGCGATCCGCTGGGTGGACAGCACCAGCACGACGATGACCAGCCCCGGCAGGGTGGTCAGCCACCACGCGGTGGCCAGGTAGCCGCGGCCCTCCGACACCAGCGAGCCCCACTCCGGCGTGGGCGGCACCGCGCCGTAGCCGAGGAAGCTCAGTGACGCCACGAACAGCGTCACCACGCCGAAGTCGACGGCGGCCAATGCCGCCACCGGCCCGTACGCATTGCGCAGGATGTGGCGGAACAGCACGATGTGCCAGCGCACACCGGACGCGAACGCGGCCTCCACGTAGGGCGCGTTGCGCACCCGCAGTACCTCGCCGCGCATCACCCGGGCGAACCTGGCGATCAGCGAGATGCCCACGGCGATGGCCACATTGCGGGTGCCCAGCCCCAGCACGGTGATGGTGGCCAGGGCGAGCAGCATGTCGGGAATCGAGAGCACCACATCGACCGCGCGCATGATCGCGGTGTCGACCACGCCGCCCGCCGCACCCGCGACCAGGCCGATCAGGGCGCCGGTCACCAGCCCGATCAGCACCGCGAACACGGTCGCGCTCAACGACAGTGCCGCGCCGTGCACCACCCGGGTGTACAGGTCACGCCCGAGATTGTCGGTGCCGAACCAGTGCTGGAGGCTGGGGCCGCGCAGCTTCTGCGCGGGCACGCCCCGCAGGGGGTCACCGCTCGCGAAAACGGCCGGGGCGACGGCCCAGGCGCACACCAGCGCGACGACCGCGCCCGCCGCGACGGTTCCCGGATTGCGCCGCGCCCACGACGCGGCAGCCGTCCCACCGGCGATGGCCTCGCGTCGGAACGTCCGGTCGGCCTCGGGCCGGAATGCCAGGTCAGACATCGGACCACTCGTCATCCGCGTCCCAGAAGGCGATGCCCGGGTCCAGCAGGGGGTGGGTCAGGGTGATGACCCGCAGCGTCGATCGCGGTCCGCGCGAGCAGCCGCGCAGTCGCGCGCGCAGATCGCGGATCACATGCCGGGGCGGGGTCGGCGAACGGTCAGGCATGAGCACGCTCCTTCGTCGAGTTCCGGTGCACCACACGGGGGTCGAGCAGGGGGTAGGCGAGATCAACGAGCAGGTTGACGGTCACGAAGGCCAGGGCGGCGAACACGACGATGCCCTGGACCACCGGGATGTCCTGGCGCAGTACCGATTCCTGCGCCAGTCGGCCGATGCCCGGGCGGGAGAACACCGTCTCGGTGACCACCGCCCCGGCCAGCACGGTGCCGGTCCACAATCCCGACACGGTCAGCGCGGGGGCGGCCGCCGGGCGCAGGACGTGGCGCAGCTGCACCCACCAGCGGGACGCGCCCTTGGCGAAGGCGACCTCGACGAACGGCTGCCGCCAGGTCGCGACCAGGCTCGCGTGGAGGACCTGGGCGATGACCGCCCCCACCGGGATGGCCAGGGTGATCGCGGGCAGGATGGTCCCGCCCAATCCGGTGCCGCCGAACGCGGGCACCAGCTTCAACCGGAACGAGAACAGTTGCAGCAGCAGCAATCCCACCCAGAAGCCCGGCATCGACGCCCCGACCGCGGGTAGCGAGGTGAGCAGCCCGCGCAGCCGGGGACGCTCGGTGTACGCGGCCGCCAGGGCCAGCGCCCCGCCGGCCGCCACGGCCAGCAGCAGCCCGATCGCCGCCAGCGCCAGGGTCGAGGGCAGGGCGTCGCCCAGCGCCCCGGTGACGGTCTGACCGGTGGAGATGGAGTGGCCGAGGTCGCCGCGTACCGCGTGCGACAAGGCCGTCCAGTACTGGGCCCACAACGACTGGTCGAGACCGTAGCGGGCCCGCATCTCCGCGATGGCCGCGGCGTCGACGGGCGTGCCGGTGGCCGCGTCGGCCGCCAGCGCCACCGGGTCGCCGGGCAGCAGGTACAGCCCGGCGAAGGACAGCGTGAACGCCGCCCACAGCACGCCGATCGCCTGCAGTACCCGTCCGATCACGTAGCGGCCCATGGGTTTACCGTGCCAGCCAGGTATCGTGGAACTGCAGTCGCGCGGAGGCCTCGAACTTCACCCCGGCCACCGCCTTGCCGACGCCGATGGCCTGCGAGAGTTCGATGGTCGGGATCCACAGGCCCTGGTCGAGGACCGCGGTCTGGGCGTCGCCGATGATGCGGGCGCGCACGGCCGGATCGGTGGCCGACAACTGTTGGGCGAGCAGCGCGTCGAGGGGTTCGGCGGGGCCGCGAGCGTTCAGGTTGCGCTGGTCGACCGCGAAGGTGGTGCGCAGGATGTCGCCGTCGGCGCGGGTCGAGTTGTAGTAGTTGAAGTCGAAGTCCTTGGTGTTCTGGCGCACCGTCGATTCCGCCACCGACAACGGTTCCAGCCGCAGGTCGAAGCCGACCGCCCGCAGCTGCTGCTGGGTCAGCTCGAGAATGGGCTGATTGGCCGAGAACACGGGGGCGAAGATGACGCCCGCGCTCAGCCGCTGCCCGTCCTTGACCCGGATGCCGTCCGCGCCCGGCGCCCAGCCCGCCTGGTCGAGCTGCTTCTTCGCGGCGTCCGGGTCGAACTTCACCCGGGCCGAAAGATCCACATAGCCGGGCGTTTTGGAGGCGAGCACGCTGCTGGCCGTCTTGAACTGCGGCCCGAGCACGGTGTCCACCAGTTCCTTGCGGTTGATGGCGGGCAGCAGCGCGGCCCGGACCGCCGGATCGCGCAGCACGCCCCGGGTCACATTGGCCTGCAAGCCGAACGGGACGCCCGGGTTGGCGGTGAACTGCACGCGACCGCCGCCGCCCTCGATCTGCGCCACATCCTGCGGCAGCGCGTCACTGATCGCGTCGAGCTGGCCGGAGGCGAGGCTGCCGGTGCGCACCCCGGATTCGGGGACCACGGTGAACACGATCTTGTCCAGATGCGCCTCGCCCTGACCGGCGAAAACCGCGGAGCCCCAGGCATACCCGGCCCGCTTGGCCAGGGTGGCGGAGGCGTTCTGCTTCCACTCGGCATAGGTGAACGGGCCGCTGCCGATATTGGTCCCCAGGCAGCGCTCCTCGGCGGCCTTGGCGGCGGTGGCCTCGGACTGGACGCCCAGCTGCGGGGTCGAGGTCGCCTGCAGGAACTGCGCGTTCGGCCCGGCGAAGTCCACCCGCACGGTGCGCGGATCCAGCACCGTGCTGCCCGCGTACCCGGCCAGGTAGCTCGCGGCCAGCGGCGCCTTCGCACCGCCGAGCGCGACGATCGAATCGAAGTTCCGGCGCACCGAGTCCGCGGTGAGCGGGGTGCCGTCGCTGAAGGTGACCCCGTCGCGCAGATGGAAGGTGAACGACCTGGCATCCGGGGAGACGGTCCAGGTGTCGGCCAGCCACGGCTTCAGCTGACCGGTCTCCGGGTCCTGATCGACCAGCGAGTCCACCACCTGCCGGGTCACGTAGATCGTCTGATTGGTCGACGACTGCGCGGGATCGGAGCAGGTCGGGGCCGATGACAGGCCGTACCGCAGGGTGCCGCCCGCCTGCGGCGGACCCGCCGGCTCACCGCTGCCGGTGGCGGCGTCCCCGCCGCCGCACCCGGCGAGCGTGACGGCGGCGGCGAACACTCCCGCCAGGGCCACGGGGCGGGTGGTGCGCGTGAGCAGGGAACGGGTCATCGGGGATCTCCAGCGGGGTAACGGTCGGCGCCAAGCGGTCGGCTCGGGATGCGGCGGCGGAGTTCGGGGGCGACCTCGGCCTGGAACAGTTCGAGGCTCTCGCGGTGCTCGGCCTCGGTCCGGCCGTCCGCGTCCGCGCTGAGGTGGATGACCTCGTGGCCGAATCGCTCGTGATAGCGGCTCACCTTGTCCAGCACCTGTTCCGGGCTGCCGATGAGCGCCGAGGACCGGGCCGCGAAGTCCTCGACGGAGGCGAACACGATGGGCACGTCGAACTTCCGCGCCACCGCCTGCCGCGCCTCGAAGACCGGTCGATACCGGTCGAGCGCCTCCTGCGAGGTCCGGGTCACCAAAAAGCCCGCCGTGCCCGCGCCCACCAGCGCTTCGGCCGGGTCGTGGCCGTAGGCCGCCCAGCGTTCCCGGTAGTGGTCGATCAGTTCGGCGTACGGCTCGATCGGGTAGGTGACGTTCGCGGAGAACAGCGGATCCCCGTGCAGCGCCGCGTAATCCGCGGATTCACGGCTGGTGGCGCTGCCGTGCCAGATGCGCAGCCGCGGCTGCAGCGGCCGGGGCAGCGCCTTGGCCTCGGTCAGCGCCGGCCGGAACCGGCCGGACCAGGTGACGCTGTCGCTGTCCCACAGCTTCCGGAACAGTTCGTAGCCTTCGCGATTGCGATCCCACTGGTCGTCGGTGGTGACGTGGAACAGCTTGGCCTGCGCCGCGCCGTTGCCCTTCCCGATGATCAGTTCCAGCCGGCCGTCGGAGAGATTGTCCAGCGTCGAGTAGTCCTCGAAGGCGCGCACCGGATCCAGCAGGCTGAGCGTGGTGACACCGGTGAACAGCGCCAGCCGCGAGGTGACGGCCGCGAGGTGGCTGAGCACCACCGGCGGGGCCGCGGAGATGAACGGATCCTCGTGCCGCTCCCCCACCGCGAAACCGTCGTAACCGAGCTCCTCGGCCAGACGCGCGCTCTCGACGACCCGCCGCAGCCGCTGCCGAGGCGACTCGGTCCCGCCGGTCACCGGGTCCGGTGTGTGGGTGATCAAGGTCAGCAGGAGGAACTTCATGCCGGAATCGCCTGCTCTCCGGCGTCGAGGAACTTCTCGAACGGGTGCACGTAGCCGACTTCCTTGCGAACATCACGCGGCAGCGCGGTATAGCCGGCCGCCGTGTACAAAGCGACCGCCTCCGGCTGACGCGGACCGGTGGTCAGGTAGATGCGCCGATACCCGCGCCGCGCGATCTCGGCTTCCAGCTGGTCGAGCACGAACCGCCCCAGCCCTTTTCGCCGATGCGTGGCCGCCGTCCAGATCCGCTTGAGCTCGGCGGTCTCGGCGTCGTACCGCTGGAACGCGCCGCCCGCCACCGTTTCCCCGTTATCCACAACTATCAACAGGTCGCCCTGTGGAGGAGCGAAGTGACTGGCCGAATACCCGGTCAGATCCGCGTGCACCTCCCCCGGCGTCCCGCCGTACCGGCTGCTGTACTCGATGGCGAGCTCCGCCAGCAGCGGCGCGGCCAGGGGATCGTGTTGCCCGACATGGAAGACCCTGCGCGACATGCTCATCCCTTCTTCTTGGGCAGTCCGGGCGGATTGATCCGCGACTGCGGCACGGCCTCGCCGCCCAGGCCCCAGCGGTCCAGCACCTGCTTGTAGAGCCCGTTGTCGATGGCGTACTGGATGGCGGCCCGCAACGGCTCCGCCAGTCCATTGCCCTTCTTGGTGAGGACGCCGATCTCGGCCTGGAGCGCGTCTCCCGCGCCCGACAGCGTGGTCACCACCTTGGTCTGGCCACTGGACGCCGAGTGGTACTGCGCCGAGGGATTGGGGCCGAGGTAACCGTCGAGGCGACCGGAGGCCAGCGCCAGGTAGTAGTCGCTGGTCTTCTCGTAGTAGGCGATATCGATCTTCGGCAGGCCCGCGGCGAGGTTGTCGTCGTTCCACTTCACCAGCAGCTGTTCCTGGTTGGTGCCGGAGCCGACGCCGATCTTCTTGCCCGCCAGCGACTTCCGGTCCTGGTAGGCCCAGTTCGCGTCCTTGGGGACTTCCAGGGCGATATTGTCGAGCCGGTAGGTGGCGAAGTCGTACTTCTCCTTGCGCTCCTCGGTGACGGTGGCATTGCTGATGAAGACGTCCGCCTCGCCCGAGTCGATCTTCACGAAGTTCTGCGCCCAGTCCCCCACCCGGGTCTCCACCTTCAGGCCCAGCAGATCGGCGAGCAGGGAGGAGACGTCGGCCTCGGAACCGATGGGGGTGCGGTCGTCGGTGGCGTAGAAGCGCAGCGGCGGCGTCGCGCCGACCGATCCGGTGACCACCAGCGTGCCGCGATCCCGGACGGCGGCGGGCAATTGCGCGGCGAGCGCGTCCACCTTGGCCGCGTGCACCCGGCCCGACTGCGCCGGGGACAGGTCGTAGTTCAGACCGTTGACGGTGTTGGAGCTGGGAGCGCCGCCATCGCCGTCCTTGCCACAGGCTGTCGCCGCGAACAGGCCGAGCACGGTGAGTGCGGCGAGAGCGGTGATCCGTCTGCGACGGTGCGACTTGGGCATGAGCGGGTTCCTTATCCGGCGTTGGGGGTCAGAGCACGTGGGCGAGAAAGGCTTTGGTGCGGGGATGAGTCGGGGCGTCGAGCACCTGCGCGGGCGGTCCCTGCTCGACGACGCGGCCCGCGTCCAGCAGCACCACCGTGTCGGCCACCTTGCGGGCGAACCCGATCTCGTGGGTGACGATCACCAGTGTGGAACCGCCGCGCGCGAGATCCTCGAGCACGTCGAGCACCTCGCCGACCAACTCCGGGTCCAGCGCGGAGGTCGGCTCGTCGAACAGCACCACCTCCGGCCGCAAGGCCAGCGCCCGGGCGATGGCCACCCGCTGCCGCTGCCCGCCGGACAGCCGGCCCGGATACTCGCCGGCCTTGTCCGCCAACCCGACTCGCGCCAGCAGTTCCAGCGCCTCGGCGTTCACCTCGGCCTTGGAGCGGCGTTGCGCGGCCACCGGCGCGAGCGTCACATTCTCCCGAACCGTCAGGTGCGGAAAGAGATTGAAGTTCTGGAACACGAACCCGATCCGCGCCCGCTGGCGCAGGATCTCGCGCTCGTGCAGTTCGTAGAGTTTGCGGCCCTTGCGGCGGTAGCCGACCAGCTCGCCGCCCACCCGCACGGTGCCGCCGTCCACCTGCTCGAGATGGTTGATGGTGCGCAGCAGCGTCGATTTGCCCGAGCCGGACGGACCGAGAATGACCGTGACCTCGCCGGGCCGCACCGTCAGGTCGATTCCGGACAACACTTCGGTGCGGCCGAAAGACTTTCGGATACCACGTAATTCGATCGCGAATTCACTCATCGCCGGTTCCTCTCGCGAAGCGCCGTTCGATATAGAACTGAATGACACTGAGCACCGTGGTCAGCAGGATGTACCAGACCGTGGCCACCATGAGCAGCGGCACCACCCGGCCGTTCCGGCCGTAGATGACCTGCACCTGATAGAACAGCTCGGCGATCGCCATGGTCGACACGATCGAGGTGCCCTTGAAAAGGCTGATCACCTCATTGGCGGCATTCGGCAGAATTCCGCGCATGGCCTGCGGCCCGACAATGGTGAAGAACTGACGCCGCCACGGCAGCCCGAGCGACCGCGCCGCCTCCCACTGCCCGGCGTCCACCGAGATGATGCCCGCTCGGATGATCTCCGCCGAATAGGCCGCCTGATGCAACGCCAAACCGATGACAGCCGCGGTGAATCCGCTGATCACGCCATTGGTCTGGAATCGCGCGAACTCCGGGCCGAAGGGAATGCCCAGCGACAGCGTCTTGTACAGATAGGCGAGGTTGAACCAGAACAGCAGCTGCACGATCAGCGGAATCGACCGGAACGCCCAGATATAGGTCCACGCGATCGCCTTCAACACCGGATTCTTCGACAGGCGGCCGACGGCCAGCCAGATACCGAGGAAGAACCCCAGCAAGGTGCCCCAGAAGGTCAGCTCGAGGGTCACTTTCAGCGCCGACAGCACCGATTTCGCGGTGACGTACTGCGCGAACGTGCCCCAGTCCCAGCCCGGATTGGTGATCAGCCCGTGCGCGAACTGCGCGACCAGCACCAGCGCGACGGCCCCCGTGACCCAGCGCCACGGGTGGCGGGTGCGGACGACGGACAGATCACCGTCCTCGGCTCCGGTCGCCTCCGCCGTCTGCGCGGATACCGCCAGGGTGCTCATGGACACCGACGATACGAAGCCCGGCACACCCTGTCGCCGGTCCGGCTCAGGCTGAATTCAATTGCGCCTCAATCGATTTCCCGGAAAGTGCGCGGAAATCACTGCGATGGAAGACCAGGGGCTCGGACTCCGGGCTGACGCCCACCCGATGCACCCGCAGCAGCACCACGGCGTGATCTCCCGCCGGAACCTGCTCGTACACCGAGGTTTCCAGCCAGGCCGTCGCCCCCGCCACGAACGCGGCGTTCCCGTTCCCGCCCCGCAGCTCCACATCCCGGAACCGGTCTCCACGCTTGGAGCTCAGACCTCGCGCCGCGCTCTCCTGGTCGCTGCTGAGCAGACTCAAGCCCAATCGGCTCGCCTGCTCCAGCCGCGGCCAGGTCTCCGACGAGTATTGAATGCACACCGACACCAGGGGCGGATCCAGCGATACCGGCACGAAAGTGCTGGCCACCAGCCCGTGCGGCGTTCCGCCGAGCCGGGCGCAGAGCGCCACCACAGCGCTGGGGAAGTGCGCGAAGGTCTTCCGGAGATCGGTCCCGTCGACCGGAGTGAGCGCGGCTGCCGCGCCGTGAATCGAGGTCAGGTCACCCATCGATCCACTCCAGCATCGGCCGCGGCGCGGCGACAGGATTGGGCTCACCCCGATTACAACGACGAACCCCGCCCGGCGGGTGCCGGACGGGGTTCGGGATGCTGCTGTGCGACTTACTTCGGCGCGACCAGGTGCGGCTGGTTGATGGTGACGAAGTAGTTGTAGGCGGAGGCGATCGCGACCGGGGCGGTCACGAGCAGGTTGCCCGCGATGGTGCCCAGGAAGCCGACGGTGCTCGCGCCGATGAAGCAGCCGGCCAGCGGGCCGACACCGAACATCGTGGCCAGCGGGGCCGTCGCGGCGGCGAAGACGACCGCGCCCATGGCGCAACCGACGGCCGCGCCGCCGAGGCCACCGACCAGAGTGCCGACGGTGGCGCCCAGGGAGATGGTGTCCTTCATACGGTTCCAGGCGGCCTGCTCACGGTCGTAGTCCGACTTCCACGGAGCCTGGTCCTCGTAGGGCAGGTTGACGTCCTTGGCCTCGGCGACCGGCTTGTAGGTCGCGTGGTCCATGTCGTACTGCGGAGTGAGGGTCGCGGTGTGGTCGGAGATCTCCGCGGCGATCGGGAACTCGAAGTCGTCCACGCGGAAGTTCAGCGGCATACCGGCCACGACGGTGCCGTCCACGGCCTTGATCTTGAAGACACCGTTCTCGACGACCAGCGAGCCGGAATCGGTCCGGATGACGCTATTGGTCTCGGAAGTGGTTGCGGTGTAATTGATCACCCCGTTGTCAGCGGCCGGAGCGGCGTTGACGGTACCGGCGGTGACGCCCATGGCAGCGGACACCAGGGCCGCGGTCGCGGCGAAAGTCTTGAAGCGCATTTCTCGGTTTCCTCATCAGGCAGTCCGCGTGGTTGGACCGCATGATCGAAACGGGTCGACGCGAACGAAATATGTCGCACGGGTGCTCACACGGTGAACACTCCCGAATTGCGAAACCCGCCCGGTCGAATGACCGAGCGGGCTGTCCCGATGAGGTGATCGCTGATGCCTGTTGCGCCCCTTGCTCTTTACTCGGACCGAGTGTTACTTGGCCGGAGCCGGAGCGGTGATGTGCGGCTGGTTGATGGTGGTGAAGTACTGGATCGCGGCGGCGATGGCGACCGGCGCGGTGATCAGCAGCTGACCCGCGATGGTGCCCAGGAAGCCGACGGTGGCCGCACCCACGAGGCAACCGATGACCGGGCCGGCGCCGAACAGCGCGGCCAGCGGGGCCGAGGCCAGACCGGCGACACCGAAGCCGAGGACGCAGCCGACGGCCGCGGCGCCCAGACCACCGACCAGGGTCGCCACGGTGGCGCCCAGGGAGATGGTGTCCTTCATACGGTTCCAGGCGGCCTGCTCACGGTCGTAGTCCGACTTCCACGGAGCCTGGTCCTCGTAGGGCAGGGCGACATCCTTGGCGACCGGCGCGTAGGTGGCGTGGTCCATGTCGTACTGCGGAGTGAGGGTCGCGGTGTGGTCCGAGATCTCCGCGGCGATCGGGAACTCGAAGTCGTCCACGCGCACCTTCAGCGGCATGCCGGCGACGACATTGCCGTTGGCGGCCTTGATGACGAAGTTGCCGTTCTCGACGACCATGGAACCGGCATCCGTACGGATGACGGTGTTGGTCTCGGAGTTGGTGGCGGTGTAGTTGATCACGCCGTTGTTATCGGCGGCGGGCGCGGCGTTCACGGTGCCGGCGGTGACGCCCAGAGCGGCGATGACCAGCGCGGAAACCGCGGTGAAGTTCTTGAGACGCATGTGTTCGAAAATCCCTCGTGAGATGAGCGGTGTGCCCCGGGGAAACCAGATCAGGTGTATCCCCGGGGCCCAGTGATGGAAACCGGCCTTTACAAACGCCATGTGGCAGCTTGGTTCCGGCGCGGTGAACCTTTGCCCATCGGTTGCCGAAAAAACCTATTTGGGCGCGGTGAACGGCTGGTTGATAGTGGTGAAGTACTGCACCGCAGCGGCGATCGCGATCGGCGCGGTGACGAGCAATTGACCGCCGATGGTGCCCAGGAAGCCGACCGTGCTCGCACCGATCAAGCAACCGGCGAGCGGTCCGACGCCGAACAGCGTGGCCAGCGGGGCCGTCGCCGTCGCGAAGGCGACGCCGCCCAGGACGCAGCCGAGGGCCGCGCCGCCGAGGCCGCCGACCACGGTGCCGATGGTCGCGCCCGCGGAGATGGTGCTGGTCAAGCGGTTCCAGGCGGCCAGCTCACGGTCGTACTGGGTCTTCCACGGCGCCTGATCCTCGTAGGGCAGCGCGACCGGCTTGTACACCGCGTGCGCCAGGTCGGCCTGCGGCGTCAGGGTGGCGGTGCGGTCGCTGATTTGCGCCGCGATCGGGAACTCGAAATCGTCGATCCGGAACTTCAATTCGGTGCCGGCGACGGTGGTTCCATTCGCCGCCTTGACCTTCAGCGCACCGTCCTCGACGACCAGCGAGCCGGCGTCGGTGCTGACCACCGTGTTGCCCTGCTCGGTGACCTGGGATGTGTAGTTGATCGTGCCGTCATCGGTCTTGGCCGGACCGGCGTACGCGGTGCCGGCGGTGACCCCCGTCGCCGCGACCAGCAATGCCGCGATCCCGGCGAATTCCCTCATCTTCATTTTCTGTACTGCTTCCACTGCCGAGAACTGAACTGTCGGCGGCAAGCATCTGTGAACCCCCTGTGAAACTGGAGGTTAAAAACCAGCTTGATTCGATGCCGTGGAAGTGAGGGAGATTACTTCGCCTTGGCGGCGGCCTTGGCCTGCTTCTTGAATTCCCGCACCTGGGTGAGGGATTCGGCGTCGGTGACGTCGGCGACCGAGCGGCGGGAGCCGTCCTCGCCGTACGCGCCGGCCGCCTCGCGCCAGCCGGCGGCGGCCAGACCACGCTGTTTACCCAGCAGGGCGAGGAAGATCCGGGCCTTCTGGTCACCGAAGCCGGGCAGTTTCTTGAGCCGTTTCAGGACTTCCTTGCCGTCCGGATCGCCGTCGGTCCACAGGCCCGCGGTATTGCCGCCGTAGTTGTCCAGAATGTACTGGGCCAGCTCCTGGACCCGTCGTCCCATGGAGCGGCCGTAGCGGTGAATGGCCGGCGGGGTAGCGGCCAGCTCCTCGAATTCCGCGGGATCGGCGGCGGCGATCCGATGGATATCGAAGCCGCCCATGCGGTCGGCCAGTTTCCACGGCCCACGGAATGCGTGTTCCATCGGAAACTGCTGATCGAGCATCATCCCGACCAACAGGGCGAAATCATCGGTCGAAAGCAGCTCGTCGGCATCGGATTCCTGCGCAATACACAGCGTGCGGCTCACCATGCATCGATCATCCCATTCATCTTGCGTTGCGGTGACGCGGGTCACGACTAGGCTCGGCATATGCCCGACACCATGGCTGATTCTTCAGTGCGAACCGTGCCGCAACCTGGTGCGGACTCAGGACTGCGACCGGACCGTTTCGACCGTGACGGACAGGACCAGCTCGTCGACGTCCACGATCTACAGGCAGCGCTGCCGGGTATCCGGCGCCTGCGGGCCTGGGCCCACCAGGCCCTGGCCACCCGCCCCGGCGAGAGCGCCGTCGACATCGGCTCCGGCGCCGGGTCGGAGGTGCTGACCCTGGCCGAGCTGGTCGGGCCGACCGGCACCGCGCTCGGCGTCGAACCCGACCCGAACCTGCTGGCCACCGCCGAACGCCGCGCCGCCCAGGCCGGCTCCACCGCCACCTTCGTCAGCGGCGACGCCTACGGCCTGCCCGTCGGCAGCGAGAGCTTCGACGTGGCCCTGTGCGAACGCGTCTTCCAGCACCTCACCGCCCCTGCCCGCGCGGTCGGGGAGATCGCCCGCGTGCTGCGGCCCGGCGGCCGGGTCGTGGTGATGGACACCGACTGGGGCTCGGCCATCGTGCACCCGGGTGACCGGCACGTGGTGCACGAGGTGATCGAGACCATGATCGCGGGCACCACCAACCCGTTCGCGGGCCGCCGCCTGTCGGGGCAGCTGGCCGCGGCCGGACTGGTCGTCGACGAAATCGGCTCACACGCCCTGATCCAGGACCGCAGCGTCGGCGCGGGCGCACTGGTCGCCCGGGTCGCGGATCGCGCGGTGGCGCGGGGCTCGATCAGCGAGCCCCAGCGCGATCAGTTGCTCGCCGACCTGGAGGCCGGAGCCGCCAGCGGCGACATCCACCTGTCGGTGACCATCTTCGCGGTGCTGGCGCACAAGCCGAACTGAAACAACTCGGGCGCGCATCGATTCGATGCGCGCCCGAGCAGCGAAAGACGTTTCGCGACAACTGATTTCGGGAGGCGAGGGTAACTCGCCGGGGACGCCCGAAATGGTCAGCGGCACCCCGCCGCCGGCACGGGTCGCCAGTAGTTCACGGCACCCATGCCGCCCGCTAAAGGCGCGGAGAGGCGGGGGAGCTCATGAGTTTCTCGGAGGCGGCCAGCAGGACGCAGGTGGCCAGGCCGTCCATCGCCTTCTCCAGCTCACCGAGAGACGGGAAGCTCGGCGCGATGCGAATGTTCTTGTCCTCCGGGTCCTTTCCGTACGGGTAGGACGAACCGGCCGGGGTGAGCGCGATGCCCGCGTCCTTGGCCAGCGCCACCACCTTGCTGGCGGTGCCCTCCAGCACGTCGAGGCTGATGAAGTAGCCGCCCTTGGGCTCGGTCCAGGACGCCACCTTCGACGCGCCCAGCCGGTCCTCCAGAATCCGCAGCACCAGTTTGAATTTCGGCTCCAGGACGGCCCGGTGCTTCTGCATGTGCTCCCGCACGCCCTCGGCGTCGCCGAAGAAGCGCAGGTGCCGCAGCTGGTTCACCTTGTCCGGGCCGATGGTCTTCTTGCCCAGGTGCTTCAGGTACCACTCCACATTCGCGGTGGAGGAGCCGAAGAAACTCACGCCCGAACCCGCGAAGGTGATCTTCGAGGTGGAGGCCAGCACGAACGGGCGGTTCGGGTTGCCGGCCGCCGCGGCCATACCCAGCACGTCCAGCACCGGTTCGGCGGTGTCGGTGAGCGGGTGCACCGCGTAGGCGTTGTCCCAGAACAGGCGGAAGTCCGGAGCCGCGGTGGGCATCGAAACCAGTTCGCGGGTAACGGCTTCGGAGAACGTGACGCCGGTCGGGTTGGAGTAGTTCGGCACCGCCCACAGACCCTTGATGCTCGGGTCGGACGCGACCAGCTCCGCGATCAGGTGGGTGTCGGGGCCGTCGTTCTTCATCGGGATCGGGATCATCTCGAAGCCGAGCGACTCGGTGATCGCGAAGTGCCGGTCGTAACCCGGGACCGGGCACAGGAACTTGAGCACCGGCTCGTCCGCCCAGCGGCGCTCCGAATCCGCGGTGCCGTACAGCATGGCGAACACCAGCAGGTCGTGCATCATCTCCAGGCTGGCGTTGTTGCCGGCCAGCAGATTCGACACGGGGATGCCGAGCAGTTCGCCGAAGATCGCGCGCAGCTCCGGCAGGCCGTGCAGGCCACCGTAATTGCGGACGTCGGTGCCGTTGGCGTCACGGTAGTCGGCGGCGCCCGGCAGCTCGAGGAGTCCCTGCGAGAGGTCCAGCTGCTCGGGCGAGGGCTTACCCCTCGTAATGTCCAGCGTCAGCTTCTCGGTCTTGAGCTTCGCGTAGTTCGCGGTCTGCGTCTCGTGTTCCGTCACGAGTTCCGCATGACTCATCAAACCGAATTGCGTCTGCCGAGGCATCTGAGCGCCCTTCCAATGGCGTGGGATGTATGTCCAGGGTTGCGCGCACCGCGAACCCAACCGCCCAGGTTACTAGGCGGCGTATCCGATTCGGCAGGGATATCTGTACTTCCGTCACCCGCACGACCGGGCCGGAAAAAGAAAGGGGACCCAGCGCACCCGGCAGAGCCCGTTGACCCTTGCTGCCTTCCGGCCCTGGGGGAGTTCACAGGATGCGCGCCGCGCTGGATCCGTCGGCCAGTGTAGCGGCTCACCGAGCCCGGTGCCGCCCGGGGTCGATACGATGCCTGCGATATGCGGGGTCGCCCGCGATTTTCCGGAGGGGTAGAGACGAATATGACGAGTTCCGATCCAGGAGCCGGTGCGCCGCACGACCCGCAGAAAGCCCAGGAGACCGCCCAATGGTGGGCCACCGCGCCCGCCGCCGGGGAGGGCCGGCCGGTTCAGGGTGCGGACCCGACGATGCTCAATTACGCCGCCGGCGGCATGCCCCCGTACACGCCACCCGCCCAGCCCCTTCCGACCGGGCAGTCCGCGCCCGGCTACCCGCAGCAGCCGACGCCCGGCTACCAGCAGCCCATGACCGACGCCTACGGCCAGCCCCTGTCCGGCGGCTTCCCGCAGCAGCAGTTCGCCCAGCCCCCGGTCCCGCCGCCGGGTCAGGGCTATGGCTATCCGGCACAGCCGCCGCGTTCGGGCGGCAATAAGACCGGTTGGATCATCGGCGGGGTGATCGGCCTGGTGGTGATCGTCGGCGCGGTGATCGGCGTGGTCGCGCTCAGCGGCAGCGACAGCCCGTCGCCGCTGGGCGGGGACAAGAAGAAGGCCGCCGGGAAGTACTCCATGGAGGGCATCACCAACGGCTGCACCGTGATCGACACCTCGGTGCTCAACAAGTGGGCCGCCAACTCCAAGGGCACCCCCGAGCACTCCGAGACCAAGCCCACCGACTACTCGGGCGGCCGCTTCGACTGCCGGGCCGGCAACGAGGAAACCTCCAAGACCGACAAGTACGCGATCGCCAATACCGCCGACCTCACCCTCAACGTCTCGCTGCTGAGCGGCTCGTCGAGCGCCTACAACCGCCCCGAATACGACATCTGGAAGACCAGCGACACCGGCACCACCGGCAGCGGCCGCACCGCCGGTGACGTGAACGGCATCGGCGAGGCCGGCTACTGGGCGGCCAAGGTCGACGACTACTCCTCCTTCACCACCACCGACTACACGGTCGCGGTCAAGGACGACAACGCCTCGGTGAAGGTCAACATCCGCCTGCGCATGGGCAAGGGCCAGAGCGTCAGCAAGGACGAGATCGCCCAGGTGTGCAAGGAGCAGGCCCAGAAGGCGCTCAGCAATCTGAAGAAGAAGTAGCCGCCGACCACTGCATTTGCTTCCACCAGGGGTGTACCCGGTATATTGCTCGACGGAGGATTCGCCTAGTGGCCTATGGCGCTCGCCTGGAACGCGGGTTGGGTTAACAGCCCTCAGGGGTTCAAATCCCCTATCCTCCGCTTCGAAGGCCCCGGTCGGACTCAGTCCAACCGGGGCCTTCCGCATATCCGAAGCCGACCCGGCGCGGTGCAATGCGCGGGCTACCTCGTCGAGAGCGGATTCCAGCAGGCTCAGGCAGTGGTTTGGGTCCGGGAGCGCGGCGGGGTCGGCGAGGCCGGGCGGTCGGTACTGAAGACGACGGCATGACCCGAGACTCGCTCGGGGAGCCGGTCGATCAGCGTGTTAGTTACGTCACAGCTCTGACGCTGCCCGTCGATGCGATCTCCCCGTACTCGGTTGAGAAGTGGATCAACTCGGGTGGTCGGTTCGAGCGCCGCAGGCCCATGTCGGTCACGGTCGATGTCTCGTCCGGCGAGACCGGCCGATCGCCGATGCCGAGGCGTTCGACGCCGCGTGGGTCATGGTGTCGCAATCGTCTGAGAGAGTTCGCTTTTGGATGGCATGCTCGACCGCTTGCGACCGCGCTCGCGTCAGAACCCAACGAGCAGAAGGACATTACGGATAATCATTACGAAACACCCATAGGCTGATGATTACAGCACTTCCGGCCATTGCCGAAAGTCTTGACCTGTTGCAGTAGAGGGGCTTTCAGGCAATAGTTCACCGATTTCAATCGCCGCAGATTAGAACTCGGGACCCCAAAGCATCTGAAAACAAGACGATGCGCAATAGACGACCGACCGCGCGGTACCCTCGCCGCCATGGTGACGATGACTACCGCAGGATCTACGAATGGCGAAGTGCGAGTAACCCCGTCACGTGGGACGGGAGGCACGCTCCGTCGACTGAGTTCGTTCAGACCCCGGCTGGCCCATGCTTCGCTGTTGGTGACTTCGGTGGTGGCAGTCAAGTCATTCCAGATGTCTTTTGCCGCGTTGCACCAACTTTCGGTGCGTAATCTGGTTCCGCCCGATCTCGCTTCGAATGTGCCGATCGCCATCGATGGCTTGGTGATCGCCTCGATCATCGCCACCGCCGCATTCCGGCAATGGAGCGTCGGCTGGTGGTACTCGACCGCCTTGTTCGCTCTGTCGACTCTCGTCTCGATCGCCGGGAATATCCAGTACGCCCACGAGATCGGCGGCAGCGTCGTGCCGATGTGCCTTTACGCCGGCATGCCACTGACCATGCTGTTCGCCGTGCATCTCACGTTGATGCTCTGGGAACGCGGCAAGCAGGTCGCAGCGGAAAACGCGGCCGAGCTGGAGGCCTCCGACCTCGCGGACGAGATCGAGGTGTCCGAGCTCGAGGATGTAGTCGCCGCGGTCGAGCACGACGACCCGGAGCCCGCACCCGAGCTCTGCGATGCGGCGCTCGACTGGCAGGAGACGGGGCGCGCCAAGGACCCATATCCCGCGGCTCAGCCGAGGCTCTATCCACTGGAATCCGCGGCACCCGGATATTCCCTGGGCCAGACCGCCGGCATCAGCACCCAGCACAGGCCCGTCCCGCTGGACGCCGACGAACGGCGCCAGTTCTACATGACCGCTGCGCAAATGTAGTGCACCACCGACCCTTCTGGAGCGAAGTATGGCGATGAACATGTGGCAGGACCAGGGAGTAGATCAGTTCCGGGAGATCGCGATCCGGCTGGCTTCGATCATCCAGAACAGTCTGGATCGATCGGGTGCGATGACTCAGTTCACCGAAGCATTCGGTAACGTCGAATCATTCACCGATCTGATGATCGAATACTCCGGTCGGTGGTTCAGCGAGACGGGCGGGCGCTCGACTTTGATGGGACCCGAAATGTTCTGGATGTTGTCGGAACCCGCACCGCGCCGCAACCCGGCGGTCGGTATGCGAATCCAGGACGTCGGTGGCGAATCCGACAGCCACTCCGGCCATCGCGCGCGAAAACTATTGTTGATCTGTGTTTTCGAAGCACTCACCCACACCCAGTGGGGTGCACCCGATAGCCTGTCCGAGCATCCGCTGATCAACGGAATGGTTTAACTCTCCACCGAACTCCACCTCGAAGGCCCCCGCCGGACTCGATCCGCCGGGGGCTTTCGCATTCGCGGTTCAGCGCAATGCGCGCGCAACCTCGTCCAGAGCGGATTCCAGCAGCTCCGAGTAGCGGTCCGGATCCGGAATCACGGTGGGGTCGGCGTGCACGGAGACGGTGACGGTGTCACCGAGACCGGTCACACCGTGGGTGAGGTGCATGACCGCGCCCAGGGCCGGGAACCCTGCGGTGAAACGCACCGCACCGCCGCCGAACTCGAGATCCGCGGGACCGCGGTCGACGCTGGAAACCACGGTGTGACCCGAAACTCGTTCGGGGAGTATGTCGATCGGCGCGTTGGCTACATCGCGGTGGAGGATCGGGGCCGGCAGGACGGCGGTCACCGCGTCCGGCGCGTGCTGGAGGGGGTGGGCGGCGCGGGTGCGGCGGGCGGTCAGGTCGGCGGCGATACGGTCGGCGCGGGCACGCGGCCGTGGTTCGGCGAGGGACAGATCGACCGAGAGGTCGCGGTAGGCATTGCGGGCGGGACGGTCCGGGCCGTCGGTTCCGAGCGCGGCGACCGCCATGGGCACCTGGGCGCGGAGTTCGGCGACGGCCGCGTCGTGGTCGCGGAGATAGCGTTCGAGGGCGAAGGAGATGGCGGTGAGGGCGACCACCGTGACCGAATGGTCCTGGGCGCGCAGGCGGGTCTTGTCGCACACCAGCATTCGCACGATATGCGCTTGCGGGGGTGCGCCGGCGCCGTTCAGGAGGGTCGGTTCGACATCGGGGGCCGGGGGCGGGAGTTCACCGGCGGCGGTGAGATCCGCCAGGCCGCGCTGGGCGCGGACGGCGGCCAGGCCGCGAATCATGGTGCGCGCCATGTCGATCGGGATAGTGGGCAGAGCGAGAGCCGAGGCGAACGCGCCGGTCGCCGTGTCGCGCACGCGGCGGGGCAGCGAACGGAGGAGGAACGCGGCCGAAGGACGCGGCACGGGTGCCGCCGGAACGTCGCCCGTACCGAAGAGCGCGCGAGCGATGGCGGCCGCGCGACGCCCGTCGGCCAGGGCGTGGGACAGCTGAAGCACCGCTACGAGGGCGGACTCCCCGGCAGCGAATCCAGGCACGTCCCGAACGTTTCGGAAGACGTGCAGTCGCCAGGGGCGTTCATTCGCCCGCACGCCGGTGCCGAGCAGGGTGCCAAGTTCGTCGGTGAGCGTCGCCCAGGTGGCATCGCCGAGGTCGTGGTCGACGAACTGATCGGCGGTGAATTCACAAGTCGCCCACATCGGATACGCGATATTCGCGGGAGCGTCCAGCACGTGGACCAGCAAATCCGGGATGTGGACCACCCGGTTCGCGACGGCCGTCCGCAGCCGCTCGGCGTCGCACCCCGTGTCGGCGAAGCAGTAGAGCAGAAACAGATCGTTGCGGGTGCGCGCGGACAGCCAGTACATGGTGGCGTCCCGGGCGGCCAGGGAATTCACCCGACGACCATAACGAAAACCCGATGCGCTGCGGAGACGGCAGTGCTACCGTTTGTAGTAGAAGCACTGGCACTGTCCCGGGGGCGGGGTGACCGCTATGGCAACCACCAACAAGATCGCCGGTCGACTTGGGAAACAAGCCGATGAGATGGATCAGCGGTACCAGGGTGCCGCATTCCTGAAACGATCGATCAACAAGGTATTTCCGACTCACTGGTCGTTCCTGCTCGGTGAAATCGCGCTGTACAGCTTCATCATTCTGCTGCTCTCCGGCGTCTATTTGACCTTGTATTTCGACCCCTCCATGGGCGACGTCACCTACAACGGCTCCTATCAGCCGCTACGCGGGGTCACCATGTCGCGGGCCTACGAGACCGCGCTCAACCTCTCGTTCGACGTACGCGGCGGATTGTTCGTCCGGCAGGTGCACCACTGGGCCGCGCTGCTGTTCACCGCGTCGATGATCGTTCACATGTGCCGGATCTTCTTCACCGGCGCCTTCCGCAAACCCCGCGAGGCCAACTGGGTGATCGGTGCGCTGCTGTTGATCATGGCCATGTTCGAGGGCTTCTTCGGCTACTCGCTGCCCGACGACCTGCTCTCCGGCACCGGCCTGCGCGCCGCCTTCGCCGGGATCACCCTGGGCAGTCCGGTCATCGGCACCTGGCTGCACTGGCTCATGTTCGGCGGAGACTTCCCCGGCACCATCATCATTCCGCGCCTCTACATCGCGCACGTGCTGCTGCTGCCCGGAATCATGCTGGCGCTCATCGTTGTTCACATCGCGCTGGTCTGGTATCAGAAGCACACCCAGTACCCGGGGCCCGGACGCAGCGAGAAGAACGTCATCGGCACCCGCATCGTCCCGGTCTTCTCACTGGACCAGGGCGCGTTCTTCGCCTTCACCCTGGGCGCGCTCGCGCTCATGGGCGGACTGCTGCAGATCAATCCGATCTGGAATCTCGGGCCGTACAACCCTTCCCAGGTCTCGGCCGGCACCCAACCCGACTTCTACATGATGTGGACCGACGGGTTCCTGCGCCTGTTCCCGGCCTGGGAGGCGTACCCGTTCGGGCACACCATCCCCGGCGCGTTCTCGGTGGCGCTGTTCATGCCGCTGATCTTCACGCTGATCATCGCCTACCCGTGGATCGAGAAGCGGCTCACCGGCGATCGGGCCCGGCACAACCTGTTGCAGCGCCCGCGCGACGTCCCGGTGCGCACCGCCATCGGGGCCATGTCGCTGAGCTTCTACCTGATCCTCACCCTGGCCTGCGTCAACGACATCATCGCCTTCAAGTTCGACATCTCGCTCAACGCCACCACCTGGGCCTTCCGCATCGGCCTGCTGACCGTCCCGGCGCTGGCCTACGCCGCGGCCTACCGGCTGTGCATCGGACTGCAACGCGCCGACCGCAGCGTGCTCGAGCACGGCATCGAAACCGGCGTGGTGCGGCGACTTCCGCACGGCGAGTACATCGAGGTGCACCAGCCGCTCGGCCCCGTCGACGAGCATGGCCATCCGATCCCCCTGGAATATCAGGGCGCCCGCGTCCCCCAGAAGTTGAACCAACTCGGCCTCGCCGGCAGCCCGGGCACCGGCGCGTTCTTCTGGGCCGATCCCCCGGAGGAACGCGAACTCAACGCCGCCAACGAGCACGCGGCCGAGCGCGCCCAGCTGGCTGTATTGCGCGACGCACAGGAGAGCACCCGCTGAGACTCCGGGCTCAAAAGTTCGCGGCCGTCCCGATTCTGGACTGACGGAGCGGGGGAGCGAAGCGGAGGAGCGGAGGAGGGAAGAATCGGGACCAGGGGCCGCGAACCCGCCCGGAGCAAAGCGTAGGGCCAATGATGAAGCCCCCGAGTCTCCGGGACTCGGGGGCTTCTCGTTTTTCCCGGCGGGGCCGCGGCAGGCCGCATAGGGGCTGCGATCAGGCCCGCTTGAACTCTCCGTCGGAGACGCCCGCTACGAAGGCATCCCACTCGCCCGGGGTGAAAGCCAGAATCGGCCCGGCGCCGTGGTCCTTGGTGTCCCGAACCGCGACATTGCCGTCGCGGAGAAACGCGACCTCCACGCAGTTGCCGTTGGGGCCGCTGTGTTTGCTCTTGCGCCAAACGGCGCCGGTGAAATCCACCTTCACGGTACTAGCTCCTTTTCTGCGTCAAGCTTGGAATCCTGCTGGCATCGAACCTGGCGACCGCGGGATCGCTCGAAAACACGAATCTCCGGGGCTCGCCGCGGGTCGCACGCAAACGCTCCGTACCACCTATCTCTGCACTTCGCGATGGGAATGCGCCCCCGATGGCCGTTCCCGCGCTAAACCCTAGCAGGGTTCGTCATTAGGAGATCGCATTCTTTCGTTTTCAATCAGCAAATTTGTGGCAAGGTTAGCCAGCAAATTATTTGCAAGAAATTAGCCCCGGTTTGAGGCTATTGAATTTCAAACATGAGAATTCCTTCGCTCACGCCTCGGGTACCCCGGGTGGACCGGGATACGCGGGGCATGGGGAATCATGGGGAGCATGCCCCAGCAGTCACCGGAGGACGCCGGACGGGACCGTGACGACGACGGCCGTGCCCGGAATGCCCGTCCTCGTGACCGTTTTGGGCGACCCCTCCCTTTCGGCAGCCCCGGCATCCCTCGCATTCCCGATGACCTGGACCTGCCGCCGGCCGAAACCCTCGACTATGCCCAACGTCTGCTGGACGAGGGCCTGGCTTTCAACGCGCACGAGGTACTGGAGGCCGCCTGGAAAAACGGTCCGTTCGCGGAGAAGTCGCTATGGCAGGGCCTCGCGCAATTTGCCGTTGGACTCACCCACATTCAGCGGGGAAACCCCCAGGGAGCGCGCACTCTGCTGGAACGGGCGTCCGAACGCCTCTCCGCCTACGGATCCGCGCCCTACGGCATCGACTCGCCCGGCCTGGTGGACCGTGCGCACACCTTACTCATGGCCATTGAGCAGGGAAAACCCATCTCCGACACGGACCTTCGAGCTCGGCTCACACTCCCGCGCTGAATTCGCAATCCCGTAGTCCCGCCGCACTCGAGGTGCGCACCGGCACGAAGGCGAAGGGTCGGCCGCGCTGCGAAGGATGCGAACTACCATCGACAGACATGCCGACCGACCCCGCCCCAGCAACGGCCGCCCACCCCGGACGGCGGCCCGGGGCCGGTCGCTTCGCACCGAGCCCGTCCGGCGATCTGCATCTGGGCAACCTCCGCACCGCACTGCTGGCCTGGCTCTTCGCCCGCTCCACCGGACGCGAATTCCTCATGCGGGTGGAGGATCTGGACCGCGTCAAAAAGGGTGCGGCCGAACGCCAACTCGAGGACCTGGCCGCCATCGGCCTGGACTGGGACCCGCCCGTGGTGTGGCAGTCGCAGCGCCTCGCCCGCTATGACACTGCTGTCGCACGCCTCACCGAGGCGGACCTGACCTACGAGTGTTTCTGCACGCGTAAGGAAATACAGCAGGCGGTGACCGCGCCGCACGGCCCGATGGGCGCGTACCCCGGCACCTGCCGCAACCTCACCGAGCGGGAGAAGCAGCGTCGGCGTGACGAGGGCCGCCCCGCCGCGCTGCGCCTGCGCGCCGACCGCACCGAATTCACCGTCACCGACCTCCTGCTCGGCGAATACCGCGGCGCCGTGGACGATCTGGTGCTGCGGCGCGGCGACGGCACCCCCGCCTACAACCTCGCCGTCGTGGTGGACGACGCCGAGCAGGGCATCGACCAGGTGGTGCGCGGCGACGACCTGCTGCCCTCCACGCCGCGACAGGCGTATCTGGCCATGTTGCTAGGCCTGCCCGTCCCCGTATTCGCCCACGTCCCGTTGGTACTCAACGCCTCCGGGCAACGGCTCGCCAAGCGCGACGGGGCGGTCACCCTGCGCGATCGGACAGCCCTCGGCGAATCCCCGCGATACGTGCTGAGCGCGCTCGCGGCGTCGCTCGGCTACGACGGCGCAATCACGCCGGCCGATGTCCTGGAACGATTCCGGCCGGAAAACCTCCCAAAAGAACCCTGGAGACTCGACCCCGACGGGTTGTTGCAACCCAGCTGGTGTCCGTAACGTACGCACTCGACCAGATCCCGAACGAAATCGACGAGGACGGCGGAACAATGACGAGCGGTGGGTACGACCCCAACCAGTATCCGGGCGGCCAGCCGTACGGGCAGCCGCAGCAGCCACAGCAGCCGTACGGTCAGCAGCAGCCCTACGGGCAGTCCGACCCCTACGGCCAGCAGCCGCAGCAGCCTTACGGCCAGCAGCCCTACGGCCAGCAGCCCGACCCGTACGGTCAGCAGCAGCAGCCGCAGTACGGCCAGCAGCCGCAGCAGCCGCAGTACGGCCAGCAGCCGCAGCAGCCGTTCGGTCAGTCCGACGCCTACGGCCAGCAGCAGCCGTACGGCCAGCCTGCCTACCAGCCCTACCCGGACGGCGGCCAGCCCGGTTTCGGTGGCGGTTTCGGCGGCTCGCAGCCCGGTGACCTGTGGACCCGCTTCGCGGCCCGCATCATCGACGGCCTGATCATCGGCATTCCGGCGGGCATCATCCAGGCGGTGCTGCCCAGCAGCATCGCGTGGCTGTGGAGCGTGCTGGTCCCGGTCATCTACTTCGGCTACTTCATCTTCATGGAGACCCAGCAGGGCGGCCAGACACTGGGCAAGAAGATCCTGAACCTGCGGGTCGTCGGCCCCGGCGGCGCGCCGCTGGACCCGGCCGCCTCCGCCAAGCGCAACCTGTTCATGATCGTGCAGCTGGTCCCGTGCCTGGGCACGCTGGTCGGCCTCGGCATGGCGATCTACATCGCCATCACCATCGAGCAGAGCCCGACCAAGCAGGGCTGGCACGACCAGTTCGCCGGCGGCACCCAGGTGCTGAAGGGCTGAGGCTCTTCCCTCCGCTGAACGCAATGGGGCGCATCCTCTCCGGATGCGCCCCATTGTCATTGGTGCGCCACATCATTCGCGCACCGCGCCGGTCTCTCAGCTGGAGCCCGTCGCGCTGGCGATGAGAAAGATCAGGAACCCGCCCAGTCCCAGCACCGTCCCGGCCGCGCCGACCCAGATGCCGCCGAGCGCCAGGCCGCGCCCCTGCTGCCCGTTCGTCTTGAGCTGGTTGAACGCGACGATGCCCAGCACCAGTCCGACGATCGAGACCACCGGCAGGAAGGCGCAGAAGAACATGGCCGGGATGCCGATGATCGACACCACCAGCGACGCGATGGCCAGCGAACTGGTCTGCTGCGTCGGCGACGCGTACCCGTAGGGCTGATAGCCCGGGTAGCCGCCGTAGCCCGGGGGCTGCGGCGTGGGCTGCTGGCCCGCGCCCGGATAGCCCGGCGTCGGATTCGCCTGCGGCGGCGGATAGCTCGGATACACCGGCTGTGGCGGCGGGGTCAGCGGCGGCTGCTGATACTGCGGCCCGGAGGTGTAGCCGGGCGGAGGCGGCGTCGATTGCTGCGGCGCCGCGGGCGGAGTCTCGGGCGCGACGCCCTCACCCCCGTACTGCTTCCACCACTCGTCGGAATCGCCAGGATTCGTCATTCGTCCAGCCTAGGGCACCCCAGCTATCCATACCCCGCGGTCGAGGCAGGGGATACTTTCGAGCGTGAGTGATATCGAAACGGTCGAAACCGACCGATCTGGACACCCCACGCCGCAACACGCCGCATTCGCGGACGCGGCGGGGGGATATTTCACGCCGGTGGCGGTGGCCTTCACCGCTGTCCTGCTGATTTCCAACGTGTGCGTCGCCAAGGGCGTCCAATTCTTCTCCGGACAGCACTTCTCCCTGGGCCCGCTGACCATCCTGCCGATCACCATGGACGGCGCGTTCTTCCTCTTCCCGATCGCCTACGTCATCGGCGACATCCTCAGCGAGGTGTACGGCTTCCGGGCCACCCGCCGCACCGTCTACTACGGGTTCGCGGCGCTGCTGCTGATGATCGTCTGCTTCCAGATCGTCATCAAACTGCCCACCGGTGACCTGCAGCAGAACCCGACCTCCTTCGGGGACGTGCTCGGCAATACCCCGCAGCTGGCGCTGGCCGGGATCACCGGCTACTTCGTGGGCCAGTTCCTGAACTCCAGCACGCTGGTGCTGATCAAGGAGCGCACCAAGGAGAAGCATCTCTGGGCGCGACTGCTCGGCTCCACCATCGCGGGCGAGTTCGGTGACACGCTGGTGTTCTGCTCGATCGCGGCGACCGCCATCGGCATCAACACCTGGGGCGACTTCGTCAACTACGTGATCGTCGGCTTCATCTGGAAGACCCTCGTCGAGGCGTGCGTGCTGCCGATCAGCTACCGCTGCATCGCCTTCCTCAAGAAGCGCGAACCCTCCTACCGCCCGCGCGAGCGCTCGGCCATCTACGAGTGACGCGGACCGACCCTCCGAAGCTGGCGGCCGCGTCGAATTCCCTTATTGCCCAGGGGCTTTGATGCGGCCGCGCCAGCGGCCCAGGAACTCGGCCTGATATTCGTCGAAGTAGCCGCCGTCGATGCTCTCGCGGACGCGATCCACCAGACGCACCGTGAACCGCTCGTTGTGGATGGTGCACAGCGTCGAGGCGAGCATCTCCTTCGCCTTGAACAAGTGATGGATGTAGGCGCGCGTGTAGTGCGCGCAGGTGTAGCAGTCGCAGGTCTCGTCGATCGGCGTGAAGTCGCGCTTGAACCGGGCCGTATTGATATTGAACCGGCCCTCGTCGGTGTACAGCGCCGCATTGCGCGCCACGCGTGAGGGATTCACGCAGTCGAAGGTGTCCGCGCCGTTCTCCACCGCGGTGAAGATGTCCTCCGGCTCGCTGATGCCGAGCAGGTGCCGGGGCTTGCCCTCGGGCAGTTCGTCGCAGCACCAGCCGACGATGGTGCCCAGATTGTGCTTCTCCAGCGCGCCGCCGATGCCGTAGCCGTCGAATCCCGTTCCGGCCGCGCCCCGCAACTCCTCGAGGTCGCGACAGGCCTTGCGGCGCAGGTCCTCGTACTGCGCGCCCTGGATCACGCCGAACAGCGCCTGATACGGCCGATGCGAGCGCGCCTCGGTGAGCCGCCCGTGCTCGTCGAGGCAGCGTTTGGCCCACAGCCGCGTACGCTCCAGCGATTCCTCCTGGTAGCCACGGGTGTTCATGAGCGTGGTGAGCTCGTCGAAGGCCATCATGACGTCCGCGCCCAGCTGATGCTGGATGCCCATGGACACCTCGGGTGTGAACCGGTGCTTGGAGCCGTCCAGGTGGGAGCGGAAGGTGACGCCGTCGTCGTCGACGTGCGCCAGCCGCTCCTTGCCCTTGGCGATCACGTCGTCGTCCTGCACGCCGACCGATTCCATGGCCAGCACCTTCTTGAAGCCGACGCCGAGCGACATGACCTGGAAGCCGCCGGAGTCGGTGAACGTCGGGCCGTGCCAGTTCATGAACTCCGCCACACCCCCGGCCTCGTCCACGATGTCCGGGCCGGGCTGCAGGTAGAGGTGGTAGGCATTGGCCAGCAGCGCCTGCGAGCCGAGTTCCTTCATGGTCTCCGGCAGCACGGCCTTGACGGTGGCCTTGGTGCCGACGGGGATGAAGGCGGGTGTCGCAATATCGCCATGCGGCGTACTGATCACACCGGTCCTGCCGTGCCGCCCTTCCAGGCGGGCACCGACCTTGAACGAGAACTCGGAGGCAGCAGACACCGAGCTATCCTCTCACTTCGTCAGCCGAGTGATTTTCTTCGCTCCACGAAAGTGGCCTGGCCCACACACCTTCGTGCGCGGGCCAGGCCATGGGAGCGAGGGTCATTTGGTGAGGACGACCGCGTCCGGCTCCGGATCGTCCACATTGTTGCCCTCACCGTCGGTGATGGCGGCGGCGAACTGGGCGTTGTAGAGCCGGTGGTAGAAGCCGCGGGCGGCGAGCAGTTTCTCGTGCGTGCCCTGCTCGACGATCTTGCCCTTCTCCATCACCACGATGGTGTCGGCGTCGCGAATCGTCGAAAGCCGGTGCGCGATCACGAAACTCGTGCGGTCCCGGCGCAGCGCCGCCATGGCGTGCTGCACCAGCAGCTCGGTCCGGGTGTCGACCGAGCTGGTGGCCTCGTCCAGGATCAGGATGGACGGCTTGGCCAGGAACGCGCGGGCGATCGTGATGAGCTGCTTCTCGCCGGCGCTGACACCGGAGCCCTCCTCGTCGATGACCGTGTCGTAGCCCATCGGCAGCGCGTGCACGAACCGGTCCACGTAGGCGGCGCGGGCGGCCTCGAGGATATCCTCCTCGGAGGCGTTCGGATTGCCGTAGGCGATGTTCTCGCGGATGGTGCCGCCGAACAGCCAGGTGTCCTGCAGCACCATGCCCATGCGCGAACGCAGGTGGTCGCGGGTGATGGCGGTGATGTCGACGCCGTCGATGGTGATGGCGCCGGAATCCACCTCGTAGAACCGCATGAGCAGGTTGACCAGGGTGGTCTTGCCCGCGCCGGTCGGCCCGACGATGGCCACCACGTGCCCGGGCTCGGCGACCAGCGAGAGGTCGTCGATGACCGGGGTCTCCGGCTCGTAGCGGAAGGACACGTCCTCGAACGCGACCCGCCCGCGCTCCAGCGGCCGCGAGTCCTCCGGATCCGGGTCCGGCGACTGCTCCTCGGCGTCGAGGATCTCGAAGATCCGTTCCGCCGACGCCACACCCGACTGCAGCAGGTTCATCATCGAACCGATCTGGGTGAGCGGCTGGGTGAAACCGCGCGAGTACTGGATGAACGCCTGCACCTCGCCCAGCGACAGCTGACCCGACGCCACCCGCAGGCCACCGACCACGGCGATCAGCACGTAGTTCAGGTTCCCGAGGAACATGATGGCGGGCATGATCAGCCCGGAGATGAACTGCGACTTGAACGAGGAGTTGTAGAGCTTCTCGTTGGTCTCGTCGAACTTCTCCCCCACCTCGCGCACGCGACCGAAGGCGCTGACCACCTCGTGGCCGGTGAAAGCCTCCTCGACCTGAGCGTTCACCTCACCGGTGAACTTCCACTGGTCCACGAAATGCGGCTTGGAGCGCTTGGCGATCTGCGCGGTCACGATGACCGCCAGCGGCACGGTGAGCAGCGCGATCAGGGCCAGGATCCAGGAGATCCAGAACATCATGATCAGGATGCCGATCACCGACAGCACGTTGATGATCAGCTGCGACATGGTCTGCTGCAGCGTCTGCGCCACATTGTCGACGTCGTTGGTGACGCGCGAGAGCACGTCGCCGCGCGGCATGGAGTCGAAGTAGCGCAGCGGCAGCCGGTGGATCTTCTCCTCGATCTGCGCGCGCATCCGCTTCACGGTGCGGTTGAGCACCACGATCAGCAGCTGCGCCTGCAGCCAGCCGAACAGCGCGGAACCGATGTAGAGCGCCAGCACCCAGGCCAGCACCTGCCCCACGGCGGTGAAATCGATTCCGGTGCCGGGGATCACGTCCATGCTGGCGAGCATGTCGGCGAAGGTGGTGTTGCCGCCCGCGCGCAGGCCCTCGACCAGTTCGTCCTTGCTCTGCCCGGCGGGCAGCTGCTTCCCGACCACGCCGTCGAAGATGAGGTTGGTGGCCTTGCCGAGGATCTGCGGACCCAGGGTGTTGAGCACCACCGAGCCGACCGCCAGCACGAACACCACGATCAGATAGGCCCGATCCGGCGCGAGCAGGCGCAGTAGGCGCTTCAGCGACGGTCCGAAGGATTTCGCCTTCGCGTCCGGCGCACCGGGATTGGGGGCTCCGGGCCTCATCGCACCTCCTCCGCGCTGAACTGCGATTCCACGATCTCGCGGTATTCGTTGCAGTCGAGCAGCAACTGGTCGTGGGTGCCGATGCCGGCCATCGCGCCGTCCTCCAGCACCACGATCTGGTCGGCGTCACGGATGGTCGAGATCCGTTGCGCCACAATGATGACCGACGCGTTCGCGGTCTCCGGCTTCAGGGCCTCGCGCACCCGCATGTCGGTGGCGACGTCCAGGGCGGAGAAGCAGTCGTCGAACAGGTAGACGCGCGGCTTGCGCACCAGCGCGCGGGCGATCGCCAGACGCTGTCGCTGACCGCCCGAGACGGTCGTACCGCCTTGCGCCACAGGCGTTTCCAGCCGCTGCGGCATCTCCCGCACGAAATCGGCGGCCTGCGCGATCTCCAGCGCGTGCCAGAGTTCCTCGTCGGTGGCGTCCGGCTTGCCGTAGCGCAGGTTCGAGGCCACGGTGCCGGAGAACAGGTACGCCTTCTGCGGGACCAGGCCGATCTCGGTGCGCAGCGTCTCCAGCGCCAGCTCACGGACGTCGGTGCCGCCCACGTGGACCGCGCCGTCGGTGACGTCGATGAGCCGCGGGATCAGGTTGATCAGCGTGGTCTTGCCCGCGCCGGTCGCGCCGACGATCGCGGTGGTGGTGCCCGGCTTCGTCTGGAAGCGAATGGCTTTCAGCACCGGCTTCTCCGCGCCCGGGAACTTGAACTCGGCGAACTGCAGGTCCACCTTGCCCGGGTCGTCCTTGAACGCCTGCGGCACCTGCGGTTCCGACACCGAGGATTCGGTGTCGAGCACCGCGCTGATCCGCTCCGCCGACACCGCGGCGCGCGGGGCCATCATGGCCAGGAAGGAGGCCATCATGACCGCCATCAGGATCTGCATGATGTAGGCCAGCATCGCGGTGAGCGTGCCGATCTGCATGTCCCCGTTGTCGATCGAATGGCCGCCGAACCAGATGACGCCGACCGTGGTGACGTTCGAGATCAGCATGACCATCGGGAACATCAGCGCCATGTACTTACCGACATAGAGCGACTGCTCGGTCAGCTCGCTGTTCGCGACACCGAAGCGCCAGGTCTCCTGACGTTCCCGCACGAACGCCCGCACCACGCGGATACCGGTGATCTGCTCGCGCAGCACCCGGTTCACCGCGTCGATGCGGTCCTGCATGCGCCGGAAGCCGGGCACCATGCGGGTGATGATGAAGCCCATCGACAGCGCCAGCGCGGGCACCGCGATCAACAGCAGCCACGACAGCTGCATGCTCTCGCGCAAGGCCATGAAGATGCCGCCGATGCACATGATCGGGGCCATCACCAGGATGGTCGCGCTCATCAGCACCAGCAGCTGCACCTGGCCGATGTCATTGGTATTGCGGGTGATCAGCGACGGCGCGCCGAACACGCCGACCTCCCGGGCGGAGAAAGTGCCCACCCGGTGCAGCAGGGCCGCGCGCATATCGCGGCCCGCGCCCATGGCGGCCTGGGCGCCCAGATAGACCGAGGCGGCCTGGGCGATGATCTGGATGGCGGTCACCAGCAGCATCCAGCCGCCGGTGGACCAGATATAGCCGATATCGCCCTTGGTGACACCCTGGTCGATGATGTCGGCGTTCAAGGTGGGCAGATACAGCATGGCGATGACCGAGATCAGCTGGAGCACGACGACCCCCGCCAACTGATTGCGGTAGGGCCGCATGGAGGTGCGTAGAAGTCGGATCAACATGATGCTGGCAGGCTACCGCCATCCTCGAACGCTCGCCGCGACCTTTTCTGTGTCTGATTGCCCCTCCGCTGCGCTCCGGGGCGGGTTCGCGGCCCCTGGTCCCGATTCTTCCCTCCTCCGCTCCTCCGCTTCGCTCCCCCGCTCCGTCGGTCCAGAATCGGGACGGCCGCGAACATCCGCGGCTTCTGCCTAGATATCGGGGTGATCCAGGTCACGCCATTCGCCCGAGGTGGGCTCAGCATGCGCGCCGGCCACTGATCCTGCGGCCGAGCGAGGGCGGCGGGTCCAGGCGTCGGGGTCGTGCAGCAGTTCGTCCAGGAAGGACGGCAGCAAGTCGTGGGCGATGTCGGCGATGGTGACGCGCTCGAGCACGGAACGAATGTTCACACGTAGCCCGATCCAGACCCGCTGCAGCGGTTCGGCCGCGCCGGTATAGCTGACGTCCTCCGGCCGTTGCCCGCGCACCGAGGCCAGCGGGCCTTCCACGGCGCGGATCACATTCGCGATGCTGATCTCGGCGGCCGGGCGGGCCAGCCGGTAACCACCGTCCGGACCGCGGCGGCTGATCACCAGATCGCCCTTGCGCAGATCCGCGACCACCGACTCCAGCACCTTCGGCGGAATGTCCTGGGCGGCGACGATCGCGTCGGCCTTCACCGAATCCGGTTGCCCCTTCGCGATTTCGACGAGGGTGCGCACCGCGTAATCGACCTTCGCGGTGATGTGCACGGAAACTCCTGAAATCGGACCGGTGGTGTGAAAACCCTATCGCGCTGGATACAGCACACCGAGTGCGGCATTCAGCAAGGTCGTCTCGACGTGGTCGACATCCATGTCCGGGACGATCTCCTGGGTCATCATCGCGGTGCTGAGCACCTGCATGGCCGCGGCGGCCCGCAAGAGGGTGTCGGCGTCCGGATCGGGTCCCGCCATCCACCGGCACATGCGGTGATGCAACTCGATCATGTCGGGGTAGCGATTGCCGAGCGCGTTGACGATGGCGACCGTGTCGCGCATGCACAGCGCGCCCACCTGACGGTTGGCCAGGGTGGAGTGCAGGCGCTCGCGAATCACCGCTCGGACGTTGTCGGGAGTTGCGGGCAGGTTGTCGAGGCTCGCGACCTGATCCCGCACTTCGTCGAACATCGGCTCGATGATCGCTACCAGCAGATCGACCTTCGAGGCATAGTGATAGTAGAGCGAGGCTTTTGTGATTCCCACCGCATCGGCGACCTCGCGCAAACTGCTGTGGTCGAACCCTTTGCTGGCGAATAACTGCAGAGCGGCGTCGCGGATCGCCTCTTTAGTGCTTCTACCTGCGACAACGGTCCCGGAACCGTTCTGGCCACCCATGCACTCATCCTCTCACTCGTGCTCGAAATGCGATCAACGCCACCTGGAGTCGAGGTTGTTCCTCCACTTAGCTCCTCGGTAGTCTACCTACCGCACGGTAGGCAGATTTCGTTTCGTGAAGGCGGGGAGCGGTAGCTCCCGGCGGCAGTGTTGTCTACGCGCTCGCACACCAGCACCCCTGTTCAGCCCGCACAAACCATCGCCCAGGAGACTCCTCGTGTCCGTATACCTCTATCGGTGGGGAAAGTTCGCCTTCCGCCGTAAATGGATCGTCATCGCGGCGTGGATCGCCGCGTTGTTCGTGATCGGCGGTGTCGGCGGCTCCCTGGCCAAGCCGTTCCAGGACTCCTTCACCATGCCGGACCTGCCATCCGAGCGGGCCACCAAGATCCTCGACGAGCATTTCCCGGGCGCCTCCGCCGGCTTCGACCAGAATGCCGTCAACGGCACCTACGTGATCGCCGCGCCGAACGGTCAGAAGCTGACCGATCCCGGCAACGCGGCCGCGCTGCAGGCCTTCGTCACCAAGCTCGGTGAACTCAACATCATCGACAAGACCGCGCCGCTGATGAACCCGGTCGACATCACCAAGAAGATCGGTGAGCGCGCTGGAATCGACTGCCTCGCCGCCGACCGCTCCAACCCGGCCTTCGCCGCGAACTGCTCGAGCGCACCGCTGAACGTGCTGAACGAGGAGCACCCGGACTCGGTCGCGACCATGCAGGTCAAGTACACGATCCCGAAGTACTCCGACCTCACCGCGGCGGACCGTGAAGCCGCCTACAAGGTCGGTGACGACGCGCGCGCGGCCGGCCTGCAGGTCGAACTCATCGGTTCCATCACCCAGGATCCGGGCGGCTCCAGCGGCGCCTCGGAGATGATCGGCATCGCGGTGGCCCTGGTGGTCATGGTGATCGCGTTCGGCGCGATCGTGGCGGCCTTCGTGCCGATCCTCACCGCGCTGGTCGGTGTCGGCACCGCCATCTCCGTCATCATGTTCGGCACCCACTGGCTGACCGTGCCGACCTTCACCCCGATCCTGGCCTCGATGATCGGCCTGGCGCTGTCCATCGACTACGCCATGTTCATCGTCTCCCGGTACAAACACGAACTGGCCGTGTCGAATTCGCCGGAGGAGGCCGCGGGCACCGCGGTCGGCACCGCGGGCTCGGCCGTCATCTTCGCCGGTCTGACCGTCATCATCGCGCTGGCGGGTCTCACCTTCGTCCGGGTCAGCTTCCTCACCTCGATGGGTATCTTCGGCGCGGTCTCCGCGGCCATGGCGGTGCTGGTGGCCGTCACCCTGATGCCCGCGCTCATGGGCGCGTTCGGCCGCTTCCTGTTCAAGCCGAAGCTGCCGCTGGTCGCCCAGCACGATCCCGAGGACGACACGTCGGTCACCAACGGCCAGCGTTTCGCCCGCCTCATCGGCAAGGCGCCCGCGCTGACCCTCGGCATCTCCGTGGTGCTGCTCGGCCTGCTCGCCGCCCCCGCGGTGAACCTGCAGCTGGGTCTGCCCGGCGGCGACTCGATGCCGCACGACACCACCATCCGCAAGGCGTACGACCTGCAGACCGAGGGCTTCGGCGAAGGCTCGAACGGCACCCTGATGGTGGCGGTCGACCTCAGCAAGACCCCGGAGAACCAGCGCACCGAGGCGCTGAACGCGTTGCGCGACAAGCTGGCCCACTACCCGGGCATGGACTACCTGACGGTGGCCCAGCACAGCCAGGACGGGCAGGCCGCCATGTTCATGGGCGTCCCGCACGCCGGACCGAACAACAAAGAGACCAAGGACCTGGTCAAGGACGCACGCAATGCCGAGTCGGAGCTGAAGGCTCAGTACGGCATGGAGTACGGCATCACCGGTACGACCGCCATCTTCGCGGACGTCTCGCAGGCGCTGCTGGTCAAGATCATCCCGTATCTGGCGATCGTGGCGGGCGCGGCATTCATCCTGCTGCTCTTGGTGTTCCGCTCCATCCTGGTGCCGCTGACCGCCGCGCTCGGCTTCCTGCTCTCCATGGCGGCCACCTTCGGCGCGACCGTGCTCATCTTCCAGGACGGCAAGTTCGGCCTGGTCGAACCGCACCCGCTGGTCAGCTTCCTGCCGATCATGTTGATCGGCTTGGTATTCGGTCTCGCCATGGACTACCAGGTGTTCCTGGTGACCCGCATGCGTGAGGAATACGTGCACGGCAAGTCCGCCAAGGAAGCCATGATCAGCGGCTACCACCACGGCGCCCGCGTCGTGACCTCCGCCGCCATCATCATGATCTCGGTCTTCAGCGCATTCATGCTGCAGGACAACGTGGTGGCCAAGTCCATGGGCTTCGCCATGGCGGCGGGCGTCTTCTTCGACGCCTTCATCGTCCGCATGGTGCTCATCCCGTCGCTGCTCGCCCTGCTGGGCGACTCGGCGTGGTGGATCCCCAAGTGGCTGGACCGCATCCTCCCCGACATCGACGTGGAAGGCGCCAAGCTCACCGAGCTGAAGCAGTCCACCGTCCCCGCCGAGACGAAGGAACACGCCACGATCGGCTGATCGACGCGTCGCACGCTCGGCCCCCACCCGGATTCCGGGTGGGGGCCGAGTTCGTTTGCGCGCCTGGTTCGTCAGCGCAGGAAGCGGACGGCAGCGTTGCGGAGCGCGATACCGGCGGCGGTGCCGGGAACCATGAGGGCGGCGGCCGCGCGGAAGCCGCGCTGCCTCGGTTCGACGAGCTCGCGGTGGCGGCGCTCGTAGGCCACCAGAGCGTGCCGGGGGTCATCGGGTGTGCGGGTGAGTTCCTCGGCCAGGGTGTGCGCACCCGCGATGGCGAGGGTGGTGCCGTCGCCGAACAGGGAGAGCGAGGATCCGGCGTCGCCGAGCAGGGCGACGCGGCCGATCGACCAGTGCGGCAGACTGATTCGGCTCACCGAGTCGAAGTAGATGTCGTCGGCGGCCTGGAGGCGGTCGAGGAGATCGGTGAAGATGCCGGTACGGCCGGTGAAGGCCGCGGCGACCAGGCGTTTGTGTTGCGCGAGGTCACGGTGGTCGAAGCCGGGAACAGCGGACTGCCGGAACATGAAGGCGGCCACGGCTTTCCCCCTGGACGGGTGGACGGTGATCGCGCGGCCCGGCCGGTTGAACATGACCACTTCACGTTCGTCGTCGAAGACCCGGTCGACGGGCAGGGTGGCGGCGTACATGCCCAGGTGGCGGAGGAATCCGGCCTCGTCGCCGAAGACCAGCCGCCGGACGTTCGAATGCAGTCCGTCGGCTCCGATCACGTAGTCGTAGCGGCCGGTGCCGCCGCTCCGGAAGTGGACGTCCACCCCGCCCGCATCCTGCGTGATCGCCGAAATCGACTCTCCCCAGCGGACTTCGGCCTTGTCGCGAGCCGCATCGAGCAGGACCCCGGCCAGGTCCGCCCGAGCGACCTCCACCTCCCGGTCCCCCGCACCGCCCTGAAAAGCGCTGAGCCGCAACCCCGACCGCTTCCTGCCGGTCTCGTCCACGAAGCTCATCCGATCCACGGCCGACGCCGCCGCCCGCAGCGCGGGCATCACCCCCATGGCCTCGACCACCTCGACCGCCGGCCCCTTCACATCGATCGGGTTGCCGCTCGACCGCTGCCCGCGCGCCCGCTCGACCACAGTCACATCGAACCCGCTGCGCCCCAGCCAATACGCCAGCGTCGCCCCCGCGATCCCCGCCCCGGAGATCAGCACGGCCTTGCTCATCGTCATCACCTCCAGCCAAAGTGGACGATTTTCGTCCACTTTTCAGACGGTACAGTAACCGGAAGAATTTCGTCCACTTATTGCCGGAGGTGAGGACAACGGCCGAGCTCAGGTCCGATGCCCGCAACAACCGCGACCAGATCCTGGCCGCCGCCCAGCTCGTCTTCCGGGAGCAGGGCGCCAATGTCTCCATGAAGGACATCGCCGACGCCGCCGGCGTCGGCGTCGGCACCCTCTACCGGCGCTTCCCCGACCGCGGCGCCCTCATCACCGCCGCCGCCCACTCCTACCTCTCGGCCCTCTCCGACCTGGCCGCCACCGCCGAACGCGAAGCCCCCACCCCCTTCGAAGCCCTCACCCGCCTCCTCCGAACCTGCGCCGAACTCCGCCTCGGCGCCCTCGCCGCCGCCATCGAACCCACCCTCCACGCCGACATCAAGGCCGACCCCACCCTCACCGAAGTCCGCGCCACCATCACCGACCGCATCGACAACCTGACCACCCGAGCCCACGCCGACGGCACCCTCCGCCCCGACGTCACCCCCGCCGACATCGGCCGGCTGATGACCCTCCAGATCTACGCCACCCCCGACGAGCCCTACCCCACCGCCGTCAACCGAGTCCTCGACCTCCTCCTCGACGGCCTCCGCCCCTGAAAAGAAAAGCCCCGCACCGGTTTCCCAGCGCGGGGCTACTCCTTCGATCAGAGTCCGAGGGCCTTCAGCAGGCCGCCGACACCCGGAATGGAATCGGCTCTTCCAGATATCGGTTCAGAGTCCGAGCAGCTTCAGCAAGCCACCGATCACCGGGATCGAGCTCGCACTGCCCGTTCCGGTGGCGGGCGGCGCCGGGCAGCTCGGTCCACCCTGAACAACATCGATGGGACCCAGCAATTCGAGGCCGCCACCGGTATTCGTGGCCGAATCCCACGCGCCCGCATAGATGTTCGTCGACTGGGCCACATCCGGCTTCCATTGAACGGTCAGATCCTGACCCGTGACCATCTGTGCGACGGCGAAAGTCCTGGCATTGCCGCCGGCCGACGATACGTCACTGAAGATGAACTCGTGGTACCCACTGGGAGCCCGATTCAGCAGTGCGGTCTGGTCCGCGACAGGCAACGTAATCGTATAAGTGGAACCGACACAGTACGCCGACGACTGCGAAACGCTCATCTGCGCGGATGCGGTCGTGGCCGCGACAACCGTTGCCACCCCCAAGGTCACGAATCCGGCTGTTCCTATCCCCGCCCAACGAATTCGAGTGTTCTTCATACCGACCCCTTCGCTCATTCGACGCCCCAACGATCGACGTCCATGCACGAAGCTACTGCAGCCCACCGACAAAATCGGACGGCCCTATTCAACCGTCATCGCACGAAATCGCCTGCAGCATAGTGCAATTACAGGCACGCGAAAGACGCCGACAGATTGAATCACCTATTCATTTCGCGGGCGTTGATCCAGCGGGTGACGGAGGGCAGGGAGGCGAGGATGGCCACACCTAGATAGAGGGCCATGAAGCCGAGAGACCAGGCCAGTACGAAAGGGCTCGCGGGCACATGCCGCTGCCACTCGAGCACCTGTTCGGCGAAGAGCGGAACGAAGCCGAGAATGACCAGGACTCGGCCTACCGCCGTGCGACGCAGCAGCAAGATGCCGCCGGGGATCAGTAGCAAGGCAGCGATCGGCCCGCACACCATCGACGGCAGCACACCCATGAGCTTCCGCATCTCATCCGAGTAGCTCCACCACAGGTGGTACTGCGCAGCACTTCCCAACGCGGTGAGCACCCCGAACCCGAGGGCCGCAACCCCCGCGAGAACCCCGGCAGCGCTGTCCACCCGAGGCGGCACGTGCTGCGCGGGGTACCAGTAGGCCTGGCCAGGCTGATTGTGCGGGTAGGACATCGAAGCCTCCAGGCTACTCGTTCGCACGGAAAGTTCTGCGTTGCAAGCAATCCTGCGAGCCAAGGCTTAAACAAACCTTTTCGCCCGGATAAATAGAAGAAGCCCCTCACCTGTGTGAACAGGTGAGGGGCTCCTCAGCGGTGGCGGAGGGATTTGAACCCTCGGAGGGGGGTTACCCCTCACACGCTTTCGAGGCGTGCTCCTTAGGCCGCTCGGACACGCCACCGGTGGTGACTTTACAGGAGGACCGTGCGGAAACCGAAATCGGCTGGAGAGGGGGCTAGGGGCGGTGGGATCGGAAGAAAGAGTCCAGGAGAGCGGCGCATTCGGGTTCGAGGACGCCGGCGCGGACCTGGGGGCGGTGATTGAGACGTCGGTCACGGACCACGTCCCAGAGGGAACCGACGGCACCGGTCTTGGGCTCCCAGGCGCCGAAGACGACGCGGGAGACGCGGGAGAGGACCAGGGCGCCGGCGCACATGGTGCAGGGCTCGAGGGTGACGGCGAGGGTGGCGCCCTCGAGGCGCCAGCCGTCGCCGTGGACCCGGGCGGCGGCGCGCAGGGCGAGGACTTCGGCGTGGGCGGTGGGATCGCCCAGGGCTTCCCGGGCGTTGGCGGCGCGCGCGAGTTCACGGCCGTCGGCGTCGAAGACGACCGCGCCGACGGGAACGTCGCGCGGATCGGCCGCGGCGGCGGCGGCGATGGCGGCCCGCATCATCGCCTCGTCGGAGGCGAGCGAGCCGGTCAACGCGGGAGCTTGTCCAGGACCGCCGAGAACTCGTTGGCGAAGCCGAGACGCTGGGCGATCATGCCGAGCTGCTCGTCGGGGTACAGGTCGGTCTCGGCCAGGATGACCGACAGCACCGGCTCGGGCAGGCCGAGATCGGACAGCACGCCGAGGTCGCCCTCCTCCCACGGTTCGACGTCGTCGAGCTCGTCGGGGTCGATGTCGGGGATCTCGATATTGAGCTCCTCCAGCACATCGGCCGCGATGTCGTAGTCGATGGCGGCCGTGGCATCCGACAGCAGGATGCGGCTGCCGGTGGGGCCCGGGCGCAGAATGATGAAGAACTCGTCGTCGACGTCGAGCAGGCCGAACACCGCGCCGGAACTTCGCAGCGCGCGCAACTCGTGCTCGGCCGCGGACAGACTGGACAGGGACGCGTCGCTCAGCGGCGTCACCTTCCAGTTGGCTTCCTCACGGACAACGGCCACCGCGAACCCTTCCACGTCGTCGAAGTCGTCCGACGCCGCCCTGTTCGTGCTCGAGCGTTGTGCTGCCATGCGCGCAACGGTAGTCCGCTTCGGGGGAAATGTTGAAGTCGTATGCGAATCTGATCGCATGACGGGCACTTCGAAACCAGCTGTCTGCGTCCTGGGTACCGGTTTGATCGGCGGTTCGGTCCTGCGGGCCGCCGCCGCCGGGGGCTACGAGGCCTTCGGCTACAACCGGTCCGAGGTCGGCGCCAAGGCCGCCCGGATGGACGGCTACGACGTGATCAGCGATGTGGAGGCGGTGCTGTCGCGCGCCGCCGGACGCGACGCGCTGATCGTGGTCGGCGTGCCCATGCCCGCCATCGACGCGGTGCTCTCCGATGTGAAGACCTTCGCACCCGACTGCGTGCTCACCGACGTGGTGAGCGTGAAGGCCCCGGTCGCGGCCGCCGTGCAACGCCACGAACTGAGCGCCCGCTACGTGGGCGGTCACCCGATGGCCGGGACCAGCGAATCCGGTTGGGCCGCATCCACTCCCGACCTGTTCAAGAACGCCGCCTGGGCGGTCAGCGTGGACCCGGGCGTGCACGCCGACAACTTCCGGCGTGTCGCCCAGCTCGCCCTGGACTGCGGCGCGGTGGTGGTCCCGGTGCTGGCGGTGGAGCACGACCGCGCGGTCGCCCGCATCTCGCACCTACCCCACGTGCTCGCCGAGGCGCTCGCCATCGAAGGCGCCAACGGCGGCCCGCTGGCGCTCGGTCTCGCGGCGGGCTCCTTCCGCGACGGCACCCGCGTCGCCGCCACCTCCCCCGAACTGGTCCGCGCGATCTGCGAACCCAATGCCGCCGCCCTGCTGGACGTCCTCGACGACACCCTCGAGGTGCTCACCCAGGCCCGCGACAGCCTGCGCGCCAACGGCACCATCACCGAACTGACCGAGGCCGGTCACGACGCCCGCACCGACTACGACGACAACGAACGCTGGCCGATCACCGACATCACCCCCGGCGAACGCAACTGGCTGACCAAACTCATCGACGCCGGCCGCTCAGGCGGCGTCCTCACCTCCCTCGACTGATCGCCGAGTGGCACATCCTGGAGCCGAATTCGGACGAAACCCCTCCAGGGTGCGCCACTCGACGGCTAGATGCGTTCGGCCAGGCCGGGATAGTCGAGGAGGAAGCCGTCTTGGTCGACGGTGACGGTGGCGGACGAGACGGGGGACAGCACGTGGATGCCGTCCGGGCCGCTGCTGTACGTGAGGCTGGCCTCCTGCACCAGCAGGTCCGGTAGCCGCACGTAGACGACCGGAACCTGGACGTCCTCGCTCGCTCGGGCCAGCCCGTAGCGGCGGATCGGGAGCGTGTTGAAGAACGGGCTCAGCACCACGTCCACGTCCAGCGCCCCGCCGAAGGTGGAGCGCACATGGGTGTTTCCGGCGTCGATCAGCCAGTAGTCCTCCTCGTCGCGCGCGATCGAGGCGTGGCGTTCGCCGGTGGCCAGGGTGCTGCGCAGCGACAGCCGCTTGGTGACCCCGGATTCATCGGTGACCAGGTCGTAGGAGGCGCTGAACGCGGGATGGTCCTCGCAGTCGCCGGCGATGATCCGGCCCGCGGCGCGAATCCGGTTGCCGCTCAGCACCACCCGCACCGATTCCATGCGTGAGGCGTTGTGTGCGCGCCAGGTGAGAATGGCCGGCCACCGCGGCGCCACCGGCTTGGCGTCCTCACTCCCGTTATCCGTCACGCCTATAACCGTAGTTGCAGGCCCCGGCTCGTCCGAGATCCCCGGCCGGTATCACTCCCATGACCGGACATCGTGATCAACATGCAATGGTGCGGAGCGGTTCTCGGCGTTTCCGCACGCCGGCGCCCACTGATCGACCGCCCGAGTGATAGCGACCGGCTCTGGAGTCCGGCTCCGGCGGGCGTTGTGCTCGGTGTGGATGAGGGACTCGAGTAACGTGCTCTGCGGCACGGGGACTCCGGGGTGAAAGGGACTGTTGTGACGGGCGCGCGGATGGTCGGCCTGTTCGCCGGCATCGGTGGGCTGGAACTCGGGCTCGCGGCCCACGGGTGGCGCAGTGAACTGCTCTGCGAGATCGATTCGGGCGCGCAGGCCGTGCTGGCGGCGCATTTCCCCGGCGTGCCACTGCATTCGGACGTGACCAAGCTCCGTGCGCTGCCGTCCGGGATCGAGCTGGTGGCGGCCGGATTCCCCTGCCAGGACCTGTCCCAGGCCGGGCGTACGGCCGGAATCACCGGCTCCCGTTCGGGTTTGGTGGACGAGGTGTTCCGGCTGGTCAAGCGCAAGCGGGGGCCGCGCTGGCTGCTCATCGAGAACGTGCCGTTCATGCTGCAGCTCGGCGGCGGCGCGGCCATGCGCCACATCACCGACGCCCTCACCGAACTCGGCTACACCTGGGCCTACCGGGTGGTGGACGCGCGCGCGTTCGGGCTGCCGCAGCGGCGGGAGCGGGTGCTGATGCTGGCTTCCCGCACCGAGGATCCGCGGCCCATCCTGTTCGGGACCGACGCGGGCCCGCGGGAGGTCGGCGATCCGGCGCACGATCCGTGCGGCTTCTACTGGACCGAGGGCAATCGCGGACTGGGCTGGGCGGTGAACGCGGTGCCCACCCTGAAGGGCGGTTCGGGCCTCGGCATCGCCAGCCCGCCCGCCGTCCGGCTGCCGTCGGGGGAACTGGTGACGCCGGGCATCACCGACGGGGAACGGTTGCAGGGCTTCGACCGCGACTGGACGACTCCGGCGCTGGAGGTCCCGGGCGTGCGTCCCGGGCATCGCTGGAAGCTGGTCGGCAACGCGGTGAGCGTGCGCATGGCCGAGTGGATCGCCGGGCGCGTCACCGACCCCGCCGACGACCCGATCCCCGAGGGCGAACCGCTGACCCGCCGCAGCTGGCCGACCGCGGCCTGGGGGCATCGCGGGGAGGTGCGTCGGGTTCCGGTGTCCACCTGGCCGGTTCACGCGCCGTACGAGGACCTGCGCTGGTTCCTCGACGATCCCCGGCTGCTCTCGGCCCGGGCGACCGCCGGATTCCTGCGCCGCACCCAGATGGGTTCGCTGCGCTTCCCCGAGGGCTTCCTCGACGATGTCGAGAACCATCTCGAGCGCATGGGAGGCGCTCCCGTCAAAGCCGCGTGAACCTTGCCGGCCTTGTCCGGCGCGGCAAGGATGGCCGCATGACGGATGCGCGGCCGGGCACCGACGCGGCGACCAGCGCCCGTATGGCCAAGCAGCGCCGCGTGGGGACGAAGCCGGAGCTGGCCCTGCGGCGGGAATTGCATCGGCGCGGCGAGCGCTACTTCGTGGACCGGGCGCCGCTGCCGGGACTACGGCGGCGAGCGGACATCGTGTTCCCGCGGCGGAAGGTGGCGGTCTATGTGGACGGGTGCTTCTGGCACAGCTGTCCCAAGCATGCGACTCGCCCGAAGAACAATGCCGAATGGTGGGCCGAGAAGCTGGCGGGGAATGTGGCGCGCGACCGCGACACCGATGCCCGCCTGGCGGCGGCGGGCTGGACCGTGGTGCGGGTGTGGGAACACGAGGCCGCCGAATCGGCAGCCGACCTGGTGCTGACCGCGTTGTCGCGCGGCGTGTGACGTCCGTGTTAACCGATGGGCGACAATGGACGTAGCAACCGGACCAGCCAACCAGTCCGGACGAATCGAAAACTGCCGGGCAGGGCAGTACGAGTGAGCGAGGCCAGCGAAAGCGAGCGCGGTGATGCCAACCGAGCAGAAACTAGCCGAGGCGGCTCCGAGCACGACCGTGCTCCAGCCGCGATGGCGACGGGCACTGCGATGGTTCATCGCGATCTTGATCGCGGTCGCCGGACTCGGCTACTCCTCCTGGGTCCTGGAATTCATCCTGCCCATCCAGAGCAACCCGACCAACACCTTCCTCAGCCAGCTGGCCGAGAAGGGCGCACCGTTCCGCTGGGTCTTCACCACCGGTGACACCGTCTCCGGCTCGCTGCTGGTGGTGGCGGGGCTGGGCGGCGTGCTGCTGTTCTCGCGGCGGCTCTACGCCACCATCGGCTGGGTGGCGCTGGCCTGCTTCGGCGCGGCGACCATCGCGGACGCGCAGTGGCCGATCGTGCCCGACGAGCCGGGCGCGCCCAAACGCTATGTGGATACCGGACTGTTCCCGCAGCTGCACCAGATTCACGCGCTGACCAGCACCCTGGCCGTCTTCTCGATCTACATCGCGATGATCGCGTTCACGGTGGCCGCGTTCAAGTACCGGCGCTGGCCGATCCTGCGGCACACCGGGTTGTGGATTCTGATCGTCGGCTCGGTGGTGACGGCGTGGATGCTGATCGCCGACAACCTGCCCGGCAACTACGGCCTGGGCATCGCGCAGCGCATCCAGGTCGGGGCCATGTCCCTGTGGCTGGTGGCGCTGGCCGTGCAAATCGTTGTGGCCGAACGCGATTCCGGGACGCCGTCCCGGCACCGGCACACCGCGCGCGCGTCCGGCCGCTGACCGCCCGCAGCGGTTAGGGTCGGACCGTGACCAGCGACGCGCACCTCGCCGACACCGCCGCCCAGCTCGACACCGTCGCCGCCGCGACCGAGCGCCTGCTCCCCGCGGTCGCCGCGCTGAGCGACGCCGACCTCGTCGACCCCTCCCTGCTGCCCGGCTGGACCCGCGGCCACGTGCTCGCGCACCTCTCCCGCAATGCCGACAGCCTGGTCAACCTGCTGCTATGGGCCCGCACCGGCATCGAAACCCCGCAGTACGCAAGCCAATACCTCCGCGACTCCGATATCGAGGCCGGTGCGCCGCGCTCGCTGCGCGACCAAATCGAGGACCTCACCGCCTCCGCCGAACGCTGGCTCGCGCTGGCCCGCGTCATGCCCGCCGACCGCTGGACCGCCACCGTCCGCAACCGCATGGGCGGCGAGATCCCCGCGACCCGCGTCATCTGGATGCGCCTGCTGGAGGTGGAGATCCACCACGTCGACCTCAACATCGGCTACACCCCCGCCGACTGGCCCGAGGACTTCACCGCCCGCCTCCTCGCTCAGTCCCTCAGCGAGGTCAAGCCCGCCGACGGAGCGGGCTTCACGGTCACCGCCACCGACACCGGCTACACCGGCGCAGTGGGCACTCAGGGCCCCGAAATCACCGGCCCCGCCGCATCCCTGGCCGCCTGGCTCATCGGCCGCGCCCCCGGCGACGACCTCACCGGCGATCTCCCCGCCCTCGCCGCCTGGAAGTAGCCGCACCCGCCAAAAGCCAAGGGCCCCACACCGTTTGGTGTGGGGCCCTTGTTTGTGCGCCCGAAGGGATTCGAACCCCTAACCTTCTGATCCGTAGTCAGATGCTCTATCCGTTGAGCTACGGGCGCATGTCTATTCAAATGTCCACCCGGCGTACCGGGCAGTGGCGGAGGCGAGAGGATTTGAACCTCCGGTCCCCGTGAAGGGACAACTCATTAGCAGTGAGTCCCATTCGGCCGCTCTGGCACGCCTCCTGGTGCCCCTCTTCGAGGGCGCCGGTTCCTTTCGAACCGCCGGGACAGAAGATTACACAGCGGGTGACCAATAGGCCAAATCGGCTGGTCAGCGTAGGTGCGAGTCGAACCATTCGTAGATTCTGGTCTGTGCGTCGAGCACGGAGACGTCGTCGAGGGCGGCGGGGTCGAAGCCGGGTTGGTCGGGGCGGTGGTGGAGACCGGGGTAGGTGACCACCAGGGTGGCGACGTCGGCGCGGGCGGCGGCCTCGCGCAGGCGGTCCACCTGATCGGGCGGCGTGCGCGGGTCGTCCTCGCCGAAGAGGCCGAGCCAGGGGGCCTGGAAGGCGGGCGCGGCGGCGAGCAGGGCGACGGCCTGCTCGGTGAGGGGCGTTTCGATGCCGGGGGCGGCGACGCTGACGGCCGCGCCGACGCGGCGGTTGGTGGCGACCAGGGCGGCGGCGGTGCCGGCGGAGTCGAAGCCGAGGACGCCGATGCAGTCGCGGAAGACGCCGTGTCCGGTGAGCCACTCGAAGCAGGCGTCGAAGTCGGCGAAGAGGTCGTCGCCGAAGACGCGGTCGAGGCTGCCGTTGGCGGGGCGGTGGAACAGGTCGGGGGCGATGACGGTCCAGCCGTCGGCAGCGAGCGCTCGCATGAGTTCCAGCAATGGCTCGGTGAATTCACGTGATTCGTGCAACACCACGATGCCGCCGCGCGTGTGTCCCTCGGGTTCGAGCACGGTCAGCGCTATCGCGGTGGTGTCGTGCACAGGGGCCAGTTCTCGATAGATGCCCGACATAGGGCCACTGTAGTTGCGCTAGGTAAAAACGAGATAAATCTTTCCGCCGGTCAGGAGGGCCGGAGATATTCCAGCCGAGCGCGATTCGAGCCCGGCTCGGGGCGGGCGAGCAAACCCCGGCCGGCATTCGCGCAAGCCGGACGACACCCCCGGGCGACCCCGCCGGCACTGGACATAGGGTGGAGGGGTGAGCGCGCACATTCGCCCGGACCTCGATGCCATCCCCGCGTACGTCGCCGGCAAGACCCACCCCGGCGCGGTGAAGCTGGCCAGCAACGAGACCACCTTCCCGCCGCTGCCGTCGGTGACCAAGGCCATTGCCGAGGCGGTCGAGCTGTCCCACCGGTACCCGGACAACCACGCCATCGAATTGCGCGGCGCCATCGCGGATTTCCTGGGCGTGGAGCTGGAGAACGTGGCGGCCGGGTGCGGCAGCGTCGCGCTGTGCCAGGAGCTGGTGCAGATCACCTGCCGCAACCCCGACGACGAGGTGCTGTTCGCGTGGCGCTCGTTCGAGGCGTACCCGATCGTCACCCAGGTGGCGGGCGCGAAGGCGGTGCAGGTGCCGCTGGACGATGAATTCACCCACGACCTGGACGCTTTGGCGGCGGCGATCACCCCGAAGACCCGCGTGGTGTTCGTATGCAACCCGAACAATCCGACCGGCACCGCGCGCGGCCGGGCCGAGATCGTGGAGTTCCTCGACAAGGTGCCCTCCGACGTCCTGGTGGTGCTGGACGAGGCGTATTTCGAGTACGTGCGGATACCCGCCGAGGACTTCCCGGACGGCGTCGAACTGGGCCGCACGCGCCCGAACGTGCTGGTGCTGCGCACGTTTTCGAAGGCGTACGGCCTCGCGGGGCTGCGCGTCGGCTACGCGGTCGGCGCGCCCGAGGTGATCACCGCGCTGATGAAGGTGCACATCCCGTTCAGCGTCAGCCGGGTGGCGCAGGCGGCGGCCATCGCGTCCCTGGAGGCGCGGCCTGAGCTGATCGAGCGCACCGATGCGGTTGTGGCCGAACGGGATCGCATGCGCGCCGCGCTGCTGGCGGCGGGCTACCGGGTGCCGGTGAGTCACGCCAACTTCGTCTGGCTGCCGCTGGGCGACCGCAGCGCCGAATACGGGGCGGCCAGCACCGAGGCGGGGGTCATCCTCCGGCCCTACGGCACGGACGGCGTGCGCGTCACGGCGGGCGATCCGCACGAGAACGACGCGTTCCTGGAGTTCGCCACCGATCCGGCGACGATCGCGCGCTTCATCTAGAACACGTTCCTGTTAGGGTCGGCACGCGCCTCGAATCCACACCGGCGCAACCGAAGACCTGACAGGGGGCGCTGCCGCATGCCGTTCGTGACGACCGAAGACGGGGCGAAGATCCACTATCGCGACACCGGCGGCGACGGCCCGGCGGTGCTGCTGATGCACGGCTTCTTCCAGGACACCGAGATGTGGGCCGCCCAGGAGGCGTCCCTGGCTCCGGACTACCGGGTCGTCACCATCGACGCGCGCGGCCACGGCCACACCGAGGACCCGGCCGAGCCGTTCGACAACTGGCGGTTGGCCTGGGACGCATGGGCGGTCGTCGATCACCTCGGCCTGGACCGGCTGGTCGTGGGCGGCCTGCTGCAGGGCGGCTGGATCGGCATGCGCATGGCGCTGCTGCAGCCCGCGCGGGTGCGCGGCCTGATCCTGATCGGCACCCGGGCGGACGCCTACGACGATGCGGAATCCGTTGGCTTCGAGATGATCATCATGAACCAGTGGATCCTGGGCGACGTCCCGCTGGAGCCCATTGCCACCCCGATCGCGGTGCAGATGATCGGTGGCACCCGCGAACAGCGCCGCTACTGGCTCGACAAGTGGAACGCCTCCGATCGGCGTCGGCTCGAGCAGGCCGGACGCTGCCTCATCGACCGCGAGTCCATCGTCGACCTGGTCAAGGACATCACCGCGCCCGCGCTGCTCATGCACGGGGTGCAGGATCAGATCCACAGCCGCCGCCAGACCGAGGAACTGGCCGCGCAGCTGGGCGGTCCGACCCGGGTCGAGACCATCGAGGGACTGGGCGCGGCCCACTCGGTGCCGTTCACCCACCCCGAGGTCACCGACCCGATCATTCGCGACTGGCTCGCGAATCTGCCCGCCCGGTAATGCGAAATGCTGGCGGCCAAGGGGTATGAAATCCCTTGGCCGCCAGCATCTTCACGCGGAAGCGGAGGGATTTGAACCCCCGGTTGCTTTCACAACGCTCGCTTTCAAGGCGAGTGCATTCGGCCGCTCTGCCACGCTTCCAAGCGGACTGATGGTAACTGATGGCGCGTGCGGTCGGCCTGCCGCTTCCAGATCCGCGTAGCCGGTCACTCCAGATCGGCGGCCGACCTGGTGTCGGCGCGGTGGTCGGCGGCCAGATTCACCAGGTCCAGGGCCGCGGCCACGGCGGCCAGCTGCTGCGGTGTGAGCAGGTCCACGAAGAACCGGCGGACCGCGGCGACGTGGGCGGGCGCGGCGGTCCGCAGGCGGCACAGGCCCTCGTCGGTGAGCTGGGCCAGGACACCGCGGCCGTCGTCCTCGCAGGCGATGCGGCGGACCATGCGCTGCGCCTCCATGCGGCGGATCTGGTGGGTGAGGCGGCTGCGGGAGGACAGCACGCCGTCGGCCAGGTCGCTCATGCGCAGGGCGCGGCCGGGGGCCTCGGAGAGTTTGGTCAGGATGCGGTACTCGGCCAGGGACAGATCGCAGTCGCGTTGCAGCTGCCGGTTGAGGTCGGACATGAGGCGCTGGCTGCCGTCCATGTAGGCGTGCCAGGCACGCTGCTGCTCCGGGGTGAGCCACCTCGGTTCGAGCGTATTCCGGCCCGCGGCCGCGGCCATCGGCTCATTGTTGTGACGGCGTGTGATCGCCCCTCCTCAGCTCGGCGGTCCCGCGCGGTTTTCCACCCGCAGAATTCCTCCGCGCGCGCGGGCTAAACGCGGTAGGACGAGATCATGGTGCGGCTCAGCTCGTGCGGACCGCGGCAGCCCGAAAGCCCCATGGCCGCATCGAAATCCGCGAGCAGGCAGCGCAGCGCGTGGCGCACGCCGTCCGCACCCGCCAGGCCCAGGCCGTACACCCAGGGGCGGCCGTAGAGGACGGCCTTGGCGCCCAGGGACAGCGCGATCATGACGTCGGACCCGGTGCGAATACCGGAGTCGAAGAGCACGTCGGCGCGATCGCCGATGGTAGCCACGATGGTCGGCAGCGCGTCCAGCGCGCCGACCGCCCCGTCGACCTGACGGCCGCCGTGATTGCTCACGATCACCGCGTCCGCGCCCGCGTCCACCACCTGGCGGGCGTCGTCGGGGTGCAGGATGCCCTTCACGGCGATCGGCAGTTCGGTCCAGTCCCGCAGCCGGGCGAGGTCCGCCGGGCGCAACGTGTGATTGCCGAACAGTCCGGACCAGGTGAGCACGGCCGCGCGCAGCGCCTCCTCGCTCTCCTCCGGCGGGGCGCTCAGCTTGGCCCGGAAGACCGGATCGGACAGGTAGTTGGCGATGCCCTGGCCGTGCAGGAACGGCAGGTGGCCGTGCTGGAGATCGCGGGGCCGCCAGCCCAGCGCGGGGGTGTCGGCGGTGACGACGATGGCCTTGGCGCCGGACCTCTCGGCGCGTTCGACGAAGGAGCGGGCCAGCTCCATGTCATTGGGCCAGTACAGCTGATACCACCAGGCCCCGGCCCGGGCGCCCACGTCCTCGATGGTGGAGGAGGCGGCGGTGGACAGGCACATGCCGATGCCCAGTTCCTTGGTGACGTCGGCGACCAGGGTCTCGCCGCGCTCGCGCAACAGACCCAGCACGCCGACCGGTGCGGTGAGAATCGGTGCGGCCAAACGGGTTCCGAGCACTTCGACCGAGTGGTCGCGCGTACCGGGCCCGCTCGCGCCGCGCAGCACGCGCGGCAGCAGCCGGTACTTCTCGAAGGCGGTGAGATTGGCGTGCGCCGTCCGTTCGGAGGAAGCGCTGCCCGCCACATAAGCGAAGGCCGCCGGATCGAGCTCTTCCCGAGCCCGCTCTTCCAGGCCCGCCGCGGTCATCGGGAGCGCCGGGACAGCGCCCGCCAGACCGGCGAGATAGATCTCGTTCTGGAAGTCGACGAAACTGCTCATGCCCCGGAACGCTAGTACTTTCGACCCGGCTGCGTATCGGGTCGAAAGTACTGGGGGCCTATCGGCGGTTTCGGACGCGGACCAGGGCGCGCGGGGCGTCGTGGGCGACGAATCCGGACATCGCCATGGCGGCCAGGATGACCATGCCGCCGAGAACGGTCAGGGTGGTGATCATGGAATCTCCTTTCGAATCCCTCCACACACGGTGCCGGTCGAAGCTGAGAGGATGCTGTACCGCGCCCGAGGGTGGCCTGACAGTAATCGGTGCGGCTCGGTCGTAGGCTCGTTTTCATGTATGCGGTGACACTCGACGGTTTCGGTGGGCCAGAGGTCATGAAGTGGGCGCAGGTGGACGACCTGCCCGCGCCCGGACCGGGCGAAGTGGCGATCGATGTGACGGCCGCGGGGGTGAACCGCGCGGACCTGCTGCAACGGCAGGGCCTGTATCCCCCGCCGACCGGCGCGAGCGAGATCCTGGGGCTGGAGGTCTCCGGGACCGTCGCGGAAGTCGGTCCCGGCGTGCGGGATTGGCGTCCCGGCGATCAGGTGTGCGCACTGCTGGCCGGCGGCGGTTACGCCGAACGGGTGAACGCGCCCGCCTCTCAACTGCTGCCGGTACCCGACGGTCTGGACGTGGCGGCGGCGGCCGCGCTGCCGGAGGCGGCGGCCACCGTGTGGTCCAACCTGGTGATGACCGCGGGCCTGCACAGTGGGCATTTGCTGCTGATTCACGGCGGCGGCAGCGGTATCGGCACGCACGCCATCCAGGTGGCGCGGGCGCTGGGCGCGCGGGTGGCGGTGACGGCCGGATCGCAGTTCAAGCTGGACCGGTGCGCGGAATTGGGCGCGACGGTGCTGATCAATTATCGCGAGCACGATTTCGTGACCACGCTGCACAGCGAATATCCAGGCGCCGACATCATTCTCGACAATATGGGCGCGTCCTATCTGAAGCGCAATGTCGACGCGCTCGCCGAGGACGGGCATCTGGTGGTGATCGGCATGCAGGGCGGCGTGCAGGCGGAATTGAATCTGGGCGTGCTGCTGGGCAAGCGTGGCTCGGTGCACGCCACCAATCTGCGCCGCCGTCCCGAGCACGGGCGCGGGTCGAAGGCGGAGATCATCACCGAACTGCGCCGCCACCTGTGGCCGTTGATCTCCGACGGCACCGTGGCGCCGGTGGTGTCGGCCGAGGTTCCGGTGACCGAGGTGGCGCGGGCGCACCGGCTGCTGGACTCCGAGGAGACCGTCGGCAAGGTGATCCTGCAGATCCGCGAGGTCTAGGGCCGGGGTGGCGCCGAGATCCTAGGTGTCGAGGGCGGCCAGCGCGCGGCCGAGCTGGTCGATCTCGAAAGTCGTTGTGTAGGGCGCGAGTCCGATGGTCACCGCGCCGCCCTCGTCATTGACGCCCAGGGCGTCGAGCAGGCGGCTGCCGCCGTGGGAGCCGCTCAGCGTGCCGATGCGGGCGTCGGCCAGCTTGGCGGAGACCTTCTCCGCCTGCGTGCCCGCGATGGTGAAGCTCACCGTCGGGATGCGGGTGGAGGCGCGGCCGATCACGGTCAGATTCGGGATGGTGTCCAGCACCGCCATCAGATGTTCGAAGAGGTGGTCGTGATAGTCCTGCAGCGAGGTGATCGACATCTCCAGGCGTTCCCGGCGGGTGCCGGTGGCGCGCTCGTCCAGGGAGGCCAGGTAGTCGATCGAGGTGGTGAGCCCGGCCAGTAGCGCGTATTGGTGGCCGCCCACCTCGAGCCGTTCCGCGCCCTTGGCATAGGGATTCAGCGACATGGACGGAATCCGGTCCAGGAAGGCCGGATCGCGGAAGACCAGCGCGCCGATCTGCGGGCCGCCCCAGGCCGGAGCGCTCAGGGCGATCACGTCGGCATTGAGTTCGTCGATGTCGAGGAGCGCGTAGGGCGCGGCGCCGAAGCAGTCGGCGACCAGCAGGCCGCCGACCTCGTGCACGCGGTCCGCGGCCACCCGGACCGCGGGCGCGGAGCCCACGATGGGTGAGGCGGCGGTCAGCGCGACCAGGCGGGCGGTGGGCCCGATGAGCTCCTCGAACTGCCAGGCCGGCATCTCGCAGGTCTCGATCTCGACCTCGGCCCAGCGCACGTGCGCGCCATAGCGATTCGCGATGCGCAGCCAGGGCGCGACATTCGCCTCGTCATCCAGGCGCGACAGCACGATCCCGGTGCCCAGACCCAGCCGGGAGCTCAGCGATTCGGCCAGCCAGGCCAGCAGGACCGCGCGATCCGGGCCGAGCACCACGCCCGCCGGATCGCCGCCGACCAGATCGGCGACGGCCTCGCGCGCGGCCTCCAGGATCGCGGCGCTGCGCTTGGCCGCACCGTGCCGATTGGAGTGCGAGAACGCGGAGGTCCGGAAACCCGTTGAGACGGCCCGGGATACCGAATCCGGGACCAGCATGCCCGCTTGAGGGTCTAGATGGATCCAGCCGTCGCCCAGGGACGGAATCAGGCCCCGCACCCGTGCGACGTCGTAAGTCATGCTGGCCACTCTAAAGGGAGAGGGCACGGCTGGGTAACGGTAGGGATGGAAGCGTCCGCGCAGAAAGGGACGACCTGCATCTACCGAACAAACTGGACGGGACTGTGTTTATATCGCCCCTCCGCTTCGCTCCGGGGGGTCTGGTCACACTTCGCGGCGGGTCATCGGCGTGTTACGAACCGAGGTGTGACTTAGCGGGCTCGGTACGGATTGGGCAGGATGGGAGACATGACGCAATCCGATGGGGTGCCGGAGAACATTGTCGTGATCGGGCCCGAAGGGAAGCCGCTGTTCATCCCGGCGGCGGCCCAGATCGGCGGCGAGCCGGTGGAGATCACCGGACAGGTTGTCGGTGACGAGAATTCGGGCATTCTGGACAACTCCCAGGAAAAGGAGGAGTCGCTCGCCGACATGGTGGAGCAGCCCGCGAAGGTCATGCGCATCGGCACCATGATCAAGCAGCTGCTCGAGGAGGTCCGGCACGCACCGCTGGACGACGCCTCCCGCACCCGGCTGCGCGAGATCCACCGCACCTCCATCCAGGAACTGGAAACCGGCCTCGCCCCCGAACTCCGCGAGGAGCTGGAGCGGCTGGCCCTGCCCTTCACCGACGAAACCATCCCCTCCGACGCGGAACTGCGCATCGCCCAGGCCCAGTTGGTCGGCTGGCTGGAAGGCCTCTTCCACGGCATCCAGACCGCTCTGTTCGCCCAGCAGATGGCGGCCCGCGCCCAACTCGAGCAGATGCGCCAGGCCCTCCCGCCGGGGATGAGCCACGGCGACCCCCGCGGACAACAAGGTTCCGGCGGCGGTCAATACCTCTGACAGCCCGTCCTGCCGCCGATACATCACGGTCGGCGGCAGGTTCTGCGCGCAAAGCGATTGCCATTAGATAGGGTCGGGTGCTGTGCCTGCTGCTGCTCCCCCTGACTCGGCGAAGACCGACGTGCGCCCGGACACTGAAATAGTGCCGCTCGTGTCGGACTCCCAGTCCTTCGGTCGCGCCTTCAAGGATTTTCGCGACGGGTTCTCCCAGCGTGAACTATGGCTGGCCCTGGGGTGGCAGGACATCAAGCAGCGGTACCGGCGTTCGGTGCTGGGCCCGTTCTGGATCACCATCGCCACCGGTTTGCAGGCCGCCGCCATGGGCGTGCTCTACGCCACACTGTTCGGGCAGTCACTGAGTTCGTATCTGCCGTACGTGACAGTGGGTTTGATTGTCTGGAATGTGATCAATGCCAGCATTCTCGAAGGCTCGGATGTCTTCATCGCGAATGAGGGCTTGATCAAACAGCTGCCGTCGGCGCTGAGCGTGCACGTGTACCGCTTGGTGTGGCGGCAGTTCCTGTTCTTCGCCCACAACCTGATCATCTACGCGGTGATGGTGCCCGCGTTCGGGATCTGGCGGCATCTGCACTGGTCGGCGCTGCTGGCGATTCCGGCCCTGGTGCTGCTGTTCCTCAATGCCATCTGGGTGACGATCGTGTTCGGCATCTTCAGCACCCGCTATCGGGATCTGGCGCCGATCCTGGGCAGCACCACCCTGATGTTGTTCGTGCTCACCCCGGTCATGTGGAAGACCTCGGCGCTGTCGGGCACCGCCAGCGATCGGGCCAAGCTGGCCGAACTGGTGCCGACCTTCCACTACCTGGAGATCGTGCGCGCGCCCCTGCTGGGAGACCCGATCCACCTGCGCAGCTGGATTGTGGTGGTGGCGATCACCGTCGTCGGCTGGATAGTCGCGATACTGGCTATGAAGAAGTTCCGTTCCCGAGTCCCCTACTGGGTGTGAAGGCTCAATGACCGACCATGTGAGTATCGAGACCCAGAACGCGTGGGTGGAATTCCCCATCTTCGACGCCAAATCCCGTTCGCTGAAGAAGGCGGTACTGGGTTCGGCCGGTGGGGCCATCGGGCGCAACCAATCCGATGTGGTGGTCGTGGAGGCGCTGCGGGATATCTCGCTGTCGCTGAAGGAAGGCGATCGCGTCGGCTTGGTCGGCCACAACGGCGCGGGCAAATCGACACTGCTGCGGTTGCTCTCGGGCATCTACGAACCGACCCGCGGCAGCGCGCGGATTCGCGGCCGGGTGGCGCCGGTCTTCGATCTCGGCGTGGGCATGGACCCCGAGGTCTCCGGCTACGACAACATCATCATTCGCGGCCTGTTCCTCGGTCAGACCCGCAAGCAGATGCTGTCCAAGATCGACGAGATCGCCGAATTCACCGAACTGGGCGACTATTTGGCGATGCCGCTGCGCACCTACTCGACCGGTATGCGGGTGCGTCTGGCGATGGGCGTGGTGACCTCCATCGATCCGGAGATCCTGCTGCTCGACGAGGGCATCGGCGCGGTCGACGCGGAATTCATGAAGAAGGCGCGGGTGCGTCTGCAGGAATTGGTCTCGCGCTCTGGCATTCTCGTCTTCGCCAGCCATTCCAACGAGTTCCTGGCCCAGTTGTGCGACCGCGCCATGTGGATCGATCACGGACAGGTGCGCATGCAGGGCGGCATCGAGGACGTGGTGCGGGCCTACGAGGGCCCGGAGGCGGGTGATCACGTGGCGCAGGTGCTGCGGGATCTGGAACGTGAACGTGAACCGGAACGGAACCCCGCATGAGTGAGTCATCCACCCCCCTTTACGGCGACGAGGCCCGCATCGTCGCCATCGTGGTCACGCACAAACGCCGGGAACTGCTCGCCGAATCGCTGAAGGTGCTGAGCAGCCAGACCCGTCCGGTCGACCACCTGATCGTGGTCGACAACGGCAACGAGGCCGAGGTGGGCGAGCTGGTGCAGCAGCAGCCCATCGAATCCACCTACCTGGGTTCGGAACACAATCTGGGCGGCGCGGGCGGTTTCGCGCTCGGCATGCTGCACGCGCTCACCATGGGCGCCGACTGGGTCTGGCTGGCCGACGACGACGGCCGGCCCGAGGGCCCCGACGTGCTCGCCACCCTCTTCGACTGCGCCGAACGGCACTCGCTGGTCGAGGTGTCGCCGGTGGTGGCCGACATCGACGACCCGGACCGGCTGGCCTTCCCGCTGCGGCGCGGCGTGGTGTGGCGGCGACTGCGGTCCGAGCTGGGCGACGAGGACTTCCTGCCCGGCATCGCCTCGCTGTTCAATGGCGCGCTGGTGTCCGCGACGGCCGTCGACAAGATCGGCGTGCCGGACCTGCGGCTGTTCGTGCGCGGTGACGAGGTGGAGGTGCACCGGCGGCTGGTGCGGTCCGGGCTGCCCTTCGGCACCTGCCTGCAGACCGCCTACCTGCACCCGAACGGCTCGGCCGAGTTCAAGCCGATCCTGGGCGGGCGCATGCACACCCAGTACCCGGACGATCCGGTCAAGCGGCACTTCACCTATCGCAACCGCGGCTACCTGATGGCTCAGCCCGGCATGCGAAAGCTGTTGCCGCAGGAGGTCGCCCGCTTCGGGTGGTTCTTCCTGGTGCAGCAGAAGGACCCGGCCGGGCTGATGGAGTGGCTACGCCTGCAGCGGATGGGCCGCCGGGAGCAGTTCGACAAGCCCTCGTCGTAGGTGAGTCCAACTCTCGGACGCTCAGGGGTGAACCCATGAAACCCCGAAGGACCGGGCGAGAAAATACGTTGCGCGCAACGGGGACAGGCTGCGAAGCTTGTCCCCGTTCTTGTTGGGAGCGGTCGCCTCGGTGACGGCATGAGGAGAGATGGGAGGTGGAGTTTCGTGACGACGACTGTGCGGATTGCCGTGCCCGCGTTCACGCGCGCGGTGCGCGCCTCCACCTCGAATTCCCCTCGCTGAGTCCATGATCCGGGCTCGGCCCGTCGAAGGACTCCACATGTCTACGGTCGATCTCGACCTGCTCTCCCCCTACGGCTGGAACTCCGCCCTGGCCGCCGATTATCTGCCGCTGCTGGGCGAGGACCTGATTCCCGCCCGTGTGATTCGCATGGATCGCAGTGAATGCGATATCGCCGCCCCGCTGCCCACCGCCGACTACCAGAGCCGTTTGACGGCCGCGGTGGTCCGCGCACAGCTTCCGCGCTCGGATTCCGAGGTCAGCGGATTGTGCACCGGCGACTGGGTGGCCATCGACCGCGGCCGCACGGTGCGGGCCCTGCTGCCGCGCCGGACCGCCATCGTCCGGGCAGCGGTCTCCGGGCAGCCCGAGTCCCGCGCCAAATCCGCCCATCAGGTGCTGGCCGCGAACGTGGACACCGTGCTGGTGTGCACCGCCGGTGACGGGGACGTCGATCTCGGGCGCATCGAGCGGCTGCTCGCGCTGGCCTGGGAGTCCGGCGCCCAACCGGTGGTGGTGCTCACCAAGGCCGATCTGGCCCACGATATTCCGATCGAAGACGTCCGTGCCGCCGCGCCCGGCGTGACCGTGCTGGCGGTCAGCGCGTCCGGCGGTGTCGGCATGGACGTGCTGACCTCCCTGCTGTCCGGCACCGTCGCCCTGATCGGCCCCTCGGGTGCGGGCAAGTCCACGCTGGCCAACGCCCTGCTCGGGGCGGATGTCTTCGCGACCCAGGCGGTCCGCGAAGGCGACAAGCGCGGCCGGCACACCACCGTGCACCGCGAACTGCGGCCGCTGCCCGGCGGCGGCACCCTCATCGATACGCCGGGCCTGCGGTCGGTCGGTCTCTGGGATGCCGCGACGGGTCTGGGCCGCACCTTCAGCGACGTCGAATCCCTGGCCGGACTGTGCCGGTTCGCCGACTGCGACCACCGCACCGAACCGGGGTGCGCGGTGCTGGCGGCCATCGAATCCGGTGAGCTGCCGCAGCGGCGCCTGGACAGCTTCCGCAAGCTGAGCCGGGAGAACGACTGGCTGGCCTCCCGCACCGACGCCCGGTTGCAGGCCGAGCGCAAGAAGGTGTGGAAGGACATCAACAAGAGCCAGCGCAGGCTCTACAAGGAACGCGGCGGCAAGCAACGCTGACCGGGCACGGAAGCGGCGCGCCGGGGTGAACCACCGCGGCGCGCCGAACCGGCCGGTTGGCGCCGGACAGTACCCGGCGGAAGGCCCCGACTGTGCCCATTCCACAGCCAGTAGGTTGGTGGCATGACCGCCGACCCGACGCCGGAGCCCGGCCCGGATCCCCGGGCCGGCGGCACGGCGGTGGATGCTCGGCGCGATGGCGAGTCCGGCGACACCATGCCGACCGCGCGACGCTGGACGGCGAATCGGTTACGGGCGCTGCCCGGGAGCATCGGCTATCTGCTGATCGGCGGTGTCACCGGAGCCGCGGCCATCCTCGCGACGGTCGGGTTACTGCTGGTGGCGGCCACCAGCCTCCTCGGCGTGGGCATTCCGGCGATTCCCGAATTCCTGCGGCTGATCCGACCGCTGACCGCGTTCGAACGGCGGCGGGCGGGGAAACGGCTGGGCGCGCCGATCCCGGTGGCATACCGCCCGATGACCGGCGGACTGTGGCAGCGGCTGACGACCGCCTTCCAGGATCCGGCGAACGGGCGGGATATCGCGTGGCTGTGCCTGCACGGGGTGCCGGGCATGGTGGTGGCGCTGTTCGCGGTCGGGCTGCCGTGGGGCGCGCTGAATCAGCTCACGATTCCGATGTATTGGCGGATCGTGCCGCCGGGGACGGTCGAGAGCTTCGGTTTCGTCGTCGATTCGTGGCCGCTGGCGGCGGTCAGCGCCCTCATCGCGATTCCCTTGGCGGCCTTGGTCCTCCAGCTGCCGACCGTGGCCCGGTGGCAGGCCCTGCTGGCGCGGACGCTGCTCGGACCGTCGCCGGGCGCCGACCTCGAGGTTCGGGTGGCGGAACTCACCGCTACCCGCGCGGCCGCACTGGACGCGCATGGAGCGGAACTGCGGCGCATCGAGCGGGATCTGCACGATGGGGCGCAGGCGCGGATCGCGGCGGTCATCATGCAGCTCGGACTGGCCGATCAACTGCGGCAGCGGGATCCGAACGCGGCGGACGAACTGGTGCGCAAAGCCCAGGACACGGCTGAGGCGGCACTCGCCGAACTACGGGACGTGGTGCGCGGCATCTACCCGCCGGTGCTCGCGGATCGTGGCCTGACCAGCGCCATTTCGGCCCTGGCCGCCCGCTCGCCGATCCCGTGCATCCTCGATGTCGGCGAGGAGGCGAGCGCCCCGATCGGGCGACGGCCGGCGGCGGTGGAGGCGGCCGCGTATTTCGTGATCGCCGAAGCGCTGACCAATGCGACCAAACATTCCGGGGCTCGACAGCTTCGAGTCGGCCTCGGGGGTACCGCCGAGGTCCTGACCGTGGAAGTGCACGACGACGGTGTCGGAGCGGCGGTCGAAGCCGAAGGCGGCGGACTGGCCGGAATCCGGCGGCGAGCCCAGGCGCTGGACGGCCGGATGCTGCTCAGCAGCCCGCCGGGCGGACCTACCGTGGTGCGGGTGGAGCTGCCGTGTTGATCATGAGGGAAAGCGGTGAGCGGGTGATGGCGTCATGCGGGTGGTGATCGCCGAGGACGACGCGCTGCTGCGCGAGGGACTGGCGCTGTTGTTGAAGACCGCCGGTATCGACGTGGTCGCGGCGGTCGACAATGCCGACGATTTCCTGCGGGTGGTCACGGCCGACCGGCCCGACGCGGTGGTGGTGGATGTACGGATGCCTCCCACCTACACCGACGACGGACTACGGGCAGCGGTGCGCGCCAGGCAGATTCATCCCGGCCTGCCGGTCCTGGTGCTCTCGGCCTGGGTCGAGGACAGCTACGCCGCCGAACTGCTCGGCGACGGGGCGGGCGGGATCGGATATCTGCTCAAGGAGCGGGTCGGGAAGGTGGATCGCTTCCTGGATTCGCTGCGCCGGGTCGCCGAGGGCGGGACCGCCATGGATCCCGAGGTGATCTCCCAACTGCTGGTGCGGCGCAAGACCGACGATCCGCTGGCGGGCCTCACCCCGCGTGAGCGGGAGGTGCTGGCGCTCATGGCCGAGGGGCTCGACAATGCCACCATCGCCGAGCGCCTCGTGGTCACCGAAGGCGCTGTGCTCAAACACATTCGGAGCATCTTCGCCAAGCTGGGGCTGTTCGCCGACGAGGTGGGGCACCGGCGGGTGCTGGCCGTCCTCGCCTATCTGAACGCCGGCTGATCACTCGTCGCGGCAGGTGAGGTCGGAGGCCGGCAGGACGCCGTCCGCCAGGTAGGTGTTCACGGCGTCGTAGACGCAGGCGTTCGGGTAGCGGCCCAGGATCGAATGGATGCCGACGTCCTGCAATGTCACCATGCGGGAGCCGGTCAGCGCCCGGTGCATGGCGAGCGCGCCGCCGTAGCTGGTGCGGGTGTCGCCGGTGGCCTGGACGATCAGGGTGGGCGCCGCATTGGCGATGGCCGTGGGTGATTCGGCGGGCGGGGCCCAGAACGCGCACGGCGTGATGTTGTTCGCCAGTGCCCCGAAGACCGGCTGGGTGGCGCGGGAGGCCTCGAGGTTGCGCCAGTACCAGGCCGGATCGCGGGGCGCGCCGACATCGCCGCAGAGCACCGCCATCGACGGTGACATGTCGCGCGGCTGGGCGCGCAGTATCACGGCCAGGCTGCCCGCCAGGTTCTCGTCCGGCTCGACCCGCTGCCCGTCGGCGGCGTCGGCCAGTTCCCGGACCTGTTGTGCGGCACGGCCGTAGTTCTGCGGGGAGTCGAAGGCGATGTAGAGCACCAGGGGCAGGGAGTGCGCGTCGACGTCGAAGTCGCCGATCCGGATGGGCTGGGTCGCGGCGCGCGCGATGAGCCGCTGGACCAGGTCACGGACGGCGGCCGCGGTCGCGCCGAGGTGGTATTCACCGTCGCGTTCGGCGGTCCAGGCCGCCCAGGCGTCGAGCGCGGCCTCATTGGGCGCGCCCATGTCCTGCACCATGCCGACCACGCCGTAGCGGTCGGGGTCGACACTGCCGTCGAGCACCATGCGGTCGGACCGGTCCGGGAACATCTGCATGTACACCGCACCGAGGTAGGTGCCGTACGAGGTGCCCACGTAGTTGATCCGGCTTTCACCGAGCACGGTGCGGATGACGTCCATGTCGCGGGCGGTATTGCGAGTGGTCATGTGCGGCAGCCGATCTCCCTCGGCGGCCGCGCACCGCGCCGCCAGATCGGACTGGGTCGCGACGGATTCGGCGAAACCCTTGGCGTCGACTCCCGCGAACTGCAATCCGAAGCCGGTCGGCCAGTGGCAGTTCACGGCGTCGGACCGGCCCACGCCGCGGGGATCCATGCCGATGAGGTCGTAGCGGGCGCGGACCTCGGGAGTCAGGGCCTTGCTGGTCTCCACGAAGTAGTCCAGGCCCGCGCCACCGGGACCACCCGGATTCGACAGCACGACGCCGCGCCGTCGCGCCGGGTCGGTGGCGGGAATACGGGAGATGGCGACGGTGGTCGTACGGCCCTGCGGCTCGGCGTAATTCAGCGGCACGGTGATATCGGCGCACTGCCCGCCCATACCGTCGAGTTCCGGAATGTCGCAGGAGTTCCAGTCGAGCTGCTGGTGGTAGTAGCGGTCCAGGGGCGCCGCGGCGGCAGGAGGCTCGGTGACGGCGGCCGTGGTGAGCGCGGCTCCCGCCGCCAGCCCGGTCACCGCCAGCGCGGCCAAGCCCCGTCGAGTGCGGGCGATCTCGCGAAAACGCACGGAGGTTCCTCTCACGAGCAGAAGGCGGAGTCGAAGACCTTGGTCACGACCTCGGAAGCGGCCCGGTCGGCCAGGAGCTGGTTGACGGTGACCACCACGGCGGTGCCGTCGGCGGCCACACCGGTGTGGGTGCCGAAGCCGGGAATGCTGCCGCCGTGACCCCACACCTCCTTGCCGCACGAGCTCGCGTGGTGGATCAGTCCGAGCCCGTAGCCGGAACCGGGTTCGCCGCGATCCCAGGGGACCGTCCGCTTCATCTCCGCCAATTGGGCCGCGGGCAGTAGTTTCCCGGCGAGCAGGGCGGTGAAGAAGCGGTTCAGGTCGGCGGGCGTGGCGATCATCGCGCCCGCGGTATCGGCCCAGGACGGGTCCAGCTCGGTGAAGTCCTCTCGGCGGCCGTCGATTTCGTGGTATCCGCGCGGATGCGGTCCCCGGATCCCGGTCTCGCGCGAGTTCGGGAAGTAGGTGTCGCGCAGGCCCAGCGGCTCCAGGATGCGGCGCTCGACCTCGGCGGCGGCCGGGCGACCGGTGGCCTGCTGGATCAACATGCCGAGCAGGATGTAGTTGGTATTCGTGTAGACCGAGCGCGCGCCGGGCTCGAATTGCGGCGGCATGGCCATGGCGATGCGGACCAGGTCCGCCGGTTCGTAGTGGGACCGGCGGAGTTGATCGGAATCGGCGGTCAACTGCCCGGACCCGGGCGCGGCGGGGTCGCGGCCCGCCAGGTATTCGGGCAGGCCGCTGGTGTGCTGCAGCAGCTGCCGGACCGTGACGCGGTTGCCGTCATTGCCGTTGCCTCGCACCACGCCCGGTAGATAGCGCTCTATCGGGGCGTCCAGTTCGACTGTGCCCTCGCCCACCAGCTGCAGCACCACGGTGGCGACGAAGGTCTTGGTATTGCTGCCGATCCGTACCCGCGCATCCTCGGGGATCAGCGCACCGGTGCTCAGGTCACCTACGCCCGCCGTGAGCACGTGATGACCGTCCGGTCCGTCGAACACGACCTGCGCGCCCGGGAAGCCGCCGCGGACCACGCCGTCCAGGGCCCGGGTGACGGTGCGATAGAGCTCCTTGCGAGCGGGTTCACCGCTCCCGGGGTCGGTGCCGCACGCCTGGGCCGCGAGGACGGCCAGGACCCCGACACCGGCCAGCAGAGCCCGCCCGCGTGGCCGCCGCAATCCACTCATGGAAGATATTCCTCCTGTTCAGACCGGGTTTTCCGGCCCTTTCGAGGGTAAGGACGCGCTCGGGTGCGGCCCATGCCCCGAGCACCCGGATCGTGGTCGTGTCGGCGGCCAGGCGCTTGGTAGTGCCAGCACTACTGCCCGAGATGCGAGAGTTCCGGCCCGCCGGCCCGGTCAGGCGCGGATGATCGGATTCAGGGCGACAACAGCAGAAGAGGAGTGGATCCATGACCGGAGCACGGAAGCCGCTGGCAGGTCGGACCATGATCATGTCGGGTGGCAGTCGCGGAATCGGGCTCGAGATCGCCAAGCGGGCGGCCGCGGACGGCGCGAACATCACCATCATCGCGAAAACCGATGTGCCACACCCGAAACTGCCCGGCACCATTCATACCGCGGCCGCCGAACTGGAGACCGCGGGCGGCACCGTCCTCAAATACCTCGGCGACGTGCGCGATGACGAGGCCGTCGCCGACGCGGTACGGCAGACGCAGGAGCGGTTCGGCGGCATCGACATGGTGGTGAACAACGCCTCGGCCATCGACATCTCCCCCACCGAGCTGCTGCCCATGAAGAAGTACGACCTCATGCAGGACATCAACTGCCGCGGCAGCTTCCTGCTGTCCAAGCTCAGCATCCCCGCACTGCGGGATTCCGCTCAGGCCGGGCGCAATCCGCACATCCTGACATTGTCACCGCCGCTCAACCTGGACCCCAAGTGGGCGGGCATGGCCCTGGGCTACACCATCGCCAAGTACGGAATGTCGCTCACCACGCTGGGTTTGAGCGAGGAGCTGCGCAAGTACGGCATCGGCGTGAACTCCCTGTGGCCGCGCACCACCATCGCCACCGCGGCCGTCCAGAACCTGCTCGGCGGCGAGGAGATGATCTCCACCTCCCGCACCCCCGACATCTACGCCGACGCCGCCTACCTGGTGCTCACCTCCCCCGCCAAGGACACCACCGGGAACTTCTTCATCGACGACGAAGTCCTTGCGGCACACGGCATCACCGACCTGGACAAGTACCGCGTCACTCCGGGCGACGGCCCCCTCACCACCGACCTGTTCCTCTGACCTCAGCCGCCGCGGAAATGAAACATGGCCCGGGACACGATGTCCCGGGCCATGTTCAGCCGAATATCAAGCGGTCTTGTCGATTCCGTAGAGACGTTCCCAGTTCTCTCGACTGGTCAGCTCCGGCATCGCGCCCCGCCAGCGGCGCTGCAGGTCCGGCAGCTCCTTGCGGAGCTGACGCAGCACCCGGTAGGTGCGGATCAACAGACGGCGGGCGGTTTCCTTGTCGCGCACGCGAACTCGGACACCGGACTGCGAGGCATCGGTGACGACCACGTGGTTGAACAGACCGACGTGCCACCAGTGGGCGTCCTCGCGGGTGACCGCGACGGGGCCCGGAATGACACGGCCGGTCCACTGGTTGAGCGCGCGCTTGTAGAGCACCAGCAGCGGGTGGCTGGGCTCGCCGCCCGCGCGGCGGACGTGCAGGTGGGCGTTGGGAACCGGGGAGGTGGCCGCGGGGTGCTTGGCGGTCTCCGGGTAGTCGGAGCGGGAGCCGCGGGCCTTGGCCAGCGCCTCGATGCCGCCGTCGCGCAGCGTCTCCGGGCCCTTCAGGTAGTCCTCGATGCCCTGCAGGGTGGTGTGCGCCAGGCCGTACTGCATGCCGACCAGGTACTCGGCGATCTCACGGAACAGCTGGCGAGTGATCGCCTTGCTATCCAGGTCGTGGTGCAGGGAAGACACGATGAGCGAGTTGCGCGAGGAGAAGTAGCGCGCCCAGTCGTCGAAGTCCTTCCAGTAGAAGTCGGCGTGCCACACGGCGGCATTGGGCAGGGTGACGGTGACGAAACCGTTCTCCCGCGCGCGCAGGCCGTATTCCACGTCGTCCCACTGGAAGAAGATCGGCACCGGCAGCCCGATCTTCTTGACCACCTCGGCCGGGATCAGGCAGGTCCACCAGGCCTGATAGCCGGCGTCGACGCGGCGTTCCTGGTGCTTCTTCAGCATGGAGGTGTTGCGCAGCGCCTTGGCCACCTTCTGGCCGTGGCGCAGCTTGCCCAGATTCGTCTCCTCCGCACCGACATTGAGGAAGTCGGGGTTGAACAGGAACAGCATCTGCGCGCCCACCAGGGTGGGTTCCACGGTCAGATTGGCGAAGGCGTTGAGCCGCAACACCGTTTCCGGCTCGCACAGGATGTCGTCGTCCATGAGGATGACGTCGGCGTGCTCGTTGGCGCCCGACACCTCGTAGAGGCCGCGGGTGAAACCACCCGCGCCGCCGAGGTTGGGCTGCCGGATGTAGCGCAGCTTGTCGCCGAACCTGGGCTGGGTCTCGGTGAACAGCGCCTGGTCCTGCACCAGGTCGGTGCCCTGGTCGACCACGTACACGGCGTCGATGAGCGACAGCACGGTCGCGTCGGAGGCCAGTGCCGCAACGGTATTCGCGCAGTCCTGGGCCCGGTTGAAGGTGCAGATGGCGATGGCCACCGGGCGCACCTGCTCGGGCGCGGCCGCGGTCCACTCCAGATCGGTGATCACGGCCTCACCGCCGAGCGCCTCGATCTCCAGCCAGATCGCACCGCCGTCGACGTACATGTCCAGCGGGGCGAGCAGCGTCACCCGGCCGGTCTCCTTGATCACGGCGGTGTCCACCACCCGGCGGTGTCCGGCGATGTCGGAGGCGGCCAGCCGCACCCGCACCTTGCCGGTCACCTCGAGGGTCAGGCCCACTTCGACCTCGGTGACCGTCGTCCAACGCTGCCAGTAGGCGGCGGCGAAGCGCCCGAAATAGGTGTTGGTATTGACCGACGCGCCCTTCTCCAGGCGCAGGGTCCGCCGTTCCCGGGTGACCTTGCCCTTGGCCACCGCGTACAGGTCGTCGCTGATCTTGGGGGCGGGACCGGTGAAGATCCCGCGGGCCAGCACCAGCCGATCCGGCGCGGCATGTTCCGCGCGCAGGGAGGCGGGGGCCTCCCCGGTCGCCTTCCGATCCTCGGTTTCGGTCACGGCCTGCCCAGCCGACGCATCCATGAATCCCTCGACATCCTTTGAATACTCTAGACACCGGCTCATCCGACGTGGTCGCACCGCCACTGTCACGCTCGGCGGCCCGACACTATCAGTGTCAGGCGTTATTCGTTCCCGAGGCCGGATTGGTGAAGACGAATTTCCCGTAGGCCCAGAATCGGAAGCCCATGGCCACGGCCTGGCCGATCAGCGTGCCGGAAACGTTGTCCGCCAATGGACTGTCCAGCCCCAGCACATAGCGGGAGAAGCCCAGACAGCCCAATTGCAGTCCGATGGCCATCACATTCAGCGCGGCATAGGTGAGGATGTGCCGCGCCCCGGTATCGCCGTCGTGATCGGAGTAGGTCCACCACTTGTTGCCGAAATAGGTGACCACCGTGGCCACGCCGATCGCGATGATCTTGGCGACCAGCGGGAGACGGAACAACGGCCCCTCACCGCCCAGGAAGACCAGCAGGTTGTAGGTGCCCGCGTCGACCACGAAGCCGATCGCACCGACCACCAGGAAGGCCCCGCCGCGCTGCAGCAGGGCCCGGACCTTCCCGGTCAGGGAAGTATTCGGCGATATGCCGGCGCGTCCGTTGCCGGTGTTGACCCCGGGCTTTCCGAGGTCTTCCTGTTCCGCCGTGGACTCGTTCGCAGACACCGGCCGACGGTACCCCAACCCCGCAGCACCCATATATCTGTGACGGTCGGGTACCCTCCCCGGTGTTCATATTCGCCTCCGATCAGAGGATTGACCGGGTGGACTCCACCGAGCTTCGTATAGCCGCCATCGTGCCGTGTCACAACGAAGAGGCCGCCGTCGCGAAGGTCGTCACCGACCTGCAGGCCGCCGTCCCGGGCATAGTCGTCTACGTCTACGACAACCTGAGCACCGACGCCACCGCCGATAAGGCGCGCGCGGCCGGGGCGATCGTGCGCACCGAGAACCGCAAGGGCAAGGGCAATGTGGTGCGCCGCGCTTTCGCCGATATCGAGGCCGATGTCTATCTGATGGTCGACGGCGACGACACCTACGACGCCGCCGCCGCGCCGGAGATGATCCGCACCCTGCTCGCGGGCCCCTACGACCACGTGCTGGGCGTGCGCCGCGAGGTCGAGGCCGGGTCGGCGTACCGGGCCGGACACGAGACCGGCAACAAGGTGCTCAACGGCGTGGTCGGCAAGGTGTTCGGCGAGAACGTCGAGGACATGCTCAGCGGCTACCGGGTCTTCTCCCGCCGCTTCGTGAAGTCGTTCCCCGCGGTGTCGCGCGAGTTCGAGATCGAGACCGAACTGACCGTGCATTCGCAGCACCTGGGCGTCCCGCAGACCGCCGTGCCGGTCGGCTTCCGGGACCGGCCCGCGGGCAGCGAATCCAAGCTGCGCACCTACAGCGACGGCTTCAAGATCCTGCGCCTGATCGTCGGCCTGGCCCGGCACGAGCGGCCGGTCGCCTTCTACGGCCTGTTCGGCACGCTGTCCTGGCTGGTCTCGCTGGTGCTCATCACGCCGATAGTGATCGAGTTCTACGAGACCCACCAGGTCCCGCGCTTCCCGACCCTGTTCCTCGGTTTCACCCTGCTGCTGCTCGGCAGCCTGGCCTGGACCGCCGGCCTGATCCTGGACGGCATCCGCCGCTCCCGGCACGAGGCGGCCCGCCTGATGTACCTGCGGTACGCCGCGGTCGGCGAGACCGAACCCGGCGGCCACTCCGGCGGTCCCGTTCGATGACGGAGAGCACCACCATCGCGGCACCCGAGAAGATCCCCGCCGAATCCGAGGCCACGGCCGCGCAGCCCGAGCCGAAGACCGCCGGGCTGCGTCGCGCCGCGATCGGCGTCGAACGCCGATTCGGTTCGGCTGCCGTGGCTTTTCTGCTCATCGCGGGCGTCTTCGGCGCGGTGTGGTCGGTGCTCACGCCCCCGTTCTGGGGCCACGACGAGATCACCCAGTTCGGACGCGCCTATCAGGTCGCGCACGGCGGGTTCCTGCCGCAGAAGATCCACGACGACCGCGGCCCGGCCTGGGGCGGCGACGTGCCGGTCAGCATCGACGCGCTGATGAGCTACGCCTTCGTCGACTACCAGGACAACCCGGACGAGCCGGAGCCCATGGTCCTGGACCCGCACGTCTACGACCAGCTCGGCTCGGCCGCCGTCTCGGCGGACACCACGCCGGTGTGGTTCACCAACACCGCGGCCTACTCCCCGATCCCGTACCTGCCGCCCGCGGCCGGGATCCGGATCGCCGAGGCTCTCGACCTGAACGTCGGCGGCATGGTGCTGGCCACCCGCTGGGCCGGACTGCTCGCCTACCTGCTGATCGTCGGATTCGCGCTGCGGGTGCTGCGCGGGCACCGGGTGCAGTGGCTGGCCTTCACCGTCGCGGTGCTGCCGATCGCGCTGTTCCAGGCGGGGACCGTCACCGCGGACACCGTCACCAACGCGCTCGCCCTGCTGGTGTCGGCGCTGGTGGTGAAGGCCCTGTTCCTCGGTGAGCGGCTGAGCAAGCCGGAGACGGTGGCCGCGCTGGCCACCACCGTGCTGCTGCCGGTCTGCAAGCCGACCTATGTGCTGATCGCCATGCTCACCGTGCTGATCCCGGCCCGCCGCTTCGGTTTCGGCGACGGCGAGCGGGTCGCGGTGTGGCAGCGGGTGCTGCCGTGGGCGGCCGCAGGGCTCGGCGCGGTGTCCTTCGCGGGCTGGATGAAGATCGCCGCCCCGACCGGTGACGGCATGAGCCTGATGCGGCCCGAGAAGCAGTGGGGTACGGTGCGCCCCGGCGACCAGCTGCACGGCATCCTCAGCGATCCGTTCCACTTCCTGCGGATCTTCGGCGACAGCATCGCCCGCCGCGACCAGCACTGGTTCACCCAGTTCTTCGGTGAGCTCGGCTTCTCCTACGTGGAGGTGCCCGCCCTCACCATCCTGGCGGCGCTGCTCGCCTTCGGCATGAGCCTCGGTGCGGCCGAGCGCTTCTCGCCGACCGGCGCGGACCGCAAGCGGACCTGGCTGGTGCTGCTGACCATCGCGGCCAGCGTGGCCATGATCTACGTGACGCTGTACATGTCCTTCACGCCGGTCGGCTACTTCATCATCGACGGCGTGCAGGGCCGCTACTTCGTGCCGCTCGCGGTGCTGGGCCTGGCGGTGCTGTTGCGCTGGGTGCCCTTGCGGCTCGCCGACGCCGCGGGCCGGGTGCCGGCGCGGGCGGCGGCGTTCACGGTGGTGACGGCGACGTCGGTGGCGCTGATCGCGGCCGTGGTGAAGTACTCCACTCTGGTCTGGGGCTGACCCGAAACATCCGTGACCTGCAACGATCAACGCCGGGGCGAATTGCCCCGGCGTTGCTGTTTCGGGTCGGTCAGGACCGTCTAGATCACCTTTTCGCCCGCGTCGGCGTACGCGGATTCGGTCGCGGCCTTCTGTGGCCGCCACCAGGATTCGTTGTCCCGATACCAGTCGATGGTGGCTTCCAGGCCCTTGCGGAAGTCCCGATACTCGGGTTCCCAGCCCAGTTCGGTGCGTAGCAGCGAGGCGTCGATGGCGTAGCGCAGATCGTGGCCGGGGCGATCGGTGACGTGATCGAAATCGTCCGCGGCGCGGCCGAATGCCTCCAGGATCAGCTCCACCACGGACTTGTTGTCGCGTTCGCCGTCGGCGCCGATCAGATAGGTCTGGCCGATTCGCCCGCGCTCCAGGATTTCCCAGACCGCGCTGTTGTGGTCGTCCACGTGAATCCAGTCCCGCACCTGATGTCCGGCGCCGTAGAGGCGGGGCCGGACGCCGTCGATCAGATTGGTGATCTGACGCGGGATGAACTTCTCCACATGCTGGTAGGGCCCATAGTTGTTGGAGCAGTTGGAGATTGTGGCCCGCACCCCGAAGGAACGCACCCAGGCGCGGACCAGCATGTCACTGGAGGCCTTGGTGGCCGAATAGGGACTCGACGGGTTGTAGGGCGTGTTCTGATCGAATGCCGCCGGATCGTCGAGTTCCAGGTCGCCGTACACCTCGTCGGTCGAGATGTGGTGGTAGCGCACCTGGTGGCGGCGCACGGCCTGGAGCAGCGAATAGGTGCCGACGATATTGGTCTGGACAAACGGCCACGGGTCGGCCAGCGAATTGTCGTTGTGTGATTCGGCGGCGAAATGCACCACCGCGTCCACACCCCCGACCAGGCGATCCACCAGCGCGGTATCGGCGATGTCGCCGTGCACGAACTCGATTCGGTCCGCGACCGGGTCGAGTGAGGCGCGGTTGCCCGCATAGGTGAGTTTGTCCAGCACGGTCACGTGGACACCCGCGCGCCGCGTCACCGTCTGGTGAACGAAGTTCGCGCCGATGAAGCCGGCCCCGCCGGTTACGAGCAATCGCACACCGAAACACTACGACGGCCGCGGCGAACCTCGGCGGTGGGTCCGGAAAGTTGCGATCCCCTACACCCGCTGGGCGACCCGTGTGCGCGGAATCGGTCATCCCGTTGAAACAAATACACTTAATTGAAAGGGGGCCGCTCGGTCTACATTTCGCAATTCGGTGCTCCGACCGCGACATTCGGGCACGCAAGGTCACGACTGCGCCAATGACGCGTGTGACCTTCGTCACAAGGATCCGCTGAGGTAACGATTGCGGCGATCGTATATCTGCGCGAAAACCTTTCCTATGCAGCACTTTTCCCCTACCTTACGAACCGCGCGATCGACTTGGTGAACAGAATTTGAACGAACGGTCACAACGGGTTCACCGCTCGTTAGCTGTCCTCGATTTCGATTCGTGTTGTCCCCCCGAGCTCTTCGATGAGGTTTCTACAAATGCTGATGAGGAAATTCGCCGCCACCGCGGCGCTGGTGTCCGCTGCCATGGCCGTCACCGCCGGCACCGTGAACGCCGCCCCCGCCGAGGAGGCCGGTGCGATCAACTACACCGCCACCACCTCCGAGACCAACACCATCATCCGTACCGACGCGGGCTCGATGGCTGTCGAGAACGGCAACTTCGTTATCAAGGCCGCCAACGGCAACATCGTCGCCGGCATGCCGCTGAAGCTGCAGGTGGACGACTTCACCTTCCCGATCGCGGCGGAGATCTCCGACCACACCGCGACCCTGACCCCGCAGTACGACATGGACCACGCGACCTACACGCCGCAGAACGTGAAGGACGTCGCCCTCCCCTACGAGGACCAGGCTCCGTGGAAGTCGGACTACGACCGTGAGCAGGCCGCCTGGAACCGCATGAAGGACACCATCGCGCTGGGCGCCACCGTCGCGACCCTCGTCGGTGGCCTGGGCGCCGCGGCCGTCGGCTGCGTCCTCGGCTTCGGTGTCGCCGGTCTGGCTTCCGCCCCGCTGGCCGCGCTCTTCGGCGCCGGCCCGGTCATCGGCTGCCTCGTCGGCGCCTCGACCATCGGCTTCCTGGGCACCATCGCCGGTCAGCTGCTGATCACCGCGCCGGTCGCCATCGCCGCCGCGATCCAGTACTTCACCACCATCAACGGCCCGCACATCTCCCCGGCTCCGGCCAAGTAATACGTCGGCCCCGGCCGAGTAACTGCGCGCTGTACGTCGAAACCCCCCGCCCGGGTCATCCGGGCGGGGGGTTTCGCGTTGTTCGGGGATGTGGGGCCCGAGGTCTGTGCCCCGAGCCCCACATCATCGAATCACGCTGTGCGCATCACCGATTCACGCGGTGCGGGCGATGCTTCCGGATTCGACGCGTTCGCGGACGAACCGCGCCACGTGTGCCAGGGCGGCCCGGCTCTCGGGCATGTTGGGGAAGATGGCCGGGAACGCGTGCACCTGGCCGCGCCAGATCTCCAGCGTGGCGGGCACACCCGACTGGGCCATCCGCTGCGCCATCACCTCGCTGTCGCGGCGCAGCACCTCGTCCTCGGCGATGATGAGCAGGGCGGGCGGCAGGCCCGCGAGCACATTGTTGACCGGCGACATCCGGGGATCCAGGCGGCCGTCGACCTCCGCGCCGATCTTCACCACGGATTCCAAGGCGGACAACGGGATCAGCGCGTCGCGGTGGTAGTTGGGGTGGGCGCGCTTCTCGGTGCAGTCCAGGTCCAGCGCGGGGCTCAGCCCGACCAGGCCGGCCGGGACCGGGAGTCCGGTGTCGCGGGCGCGCAGGGCGGTCGCGAAGGTCATGTAGCCACCGGCGGAGTCGCCCGCGAACACCACCCGGCCGGCCGGAACCCCGTGTGCCAGCAGCCATTTGTAGGCGGTGAGGCAGTCGTCGACGGATCCGGAGATGTCGGTCTTGGGCAGCTGCCGGTATTCCACGCTGACCACCGGCAGTCCGGTGCGCCGGGCGAGGGACGCGACCACCGGGCGGTGGGTGTCGAGTCCGCACAGGAAGAAGCCGCCGCCGTGCATGTACAGCACCGCGCCGTCGCGCAGTGACTTGCTCGCCCCGGCGGGCCGCACGATCTCGATGCGGAAGCCCTCGAGCCGCACTTCCTCCCGTTCCACGCCGCGCGGGGTGGGGCGCAGTTTGGCGAGGCTGTTGATCACGGTGCTGACGACCGGCATCGAGCCCACGGTGACCGTGGCGCGGTCACCGGCGGGCCGGATCACGGTACGGGAGAATGCGGTCAGGGTGCGCGCGGCGGCGCTGATACGGTCCGGGTTCTCGACTTCGTCGCGGGCCACAGCGGTCCCGTCATAGGGCAATGCCATCGCGCACCTACCTCGTTGTTGGCGCGCCGAGCCGTTCGACCGGAAGGACCGATTGGTTGGCTCGGCACCCGGCGCGCGGAGAGTCGGCGCTGACATCTCACATAGCGTTATTTCAGAACACCATGGGAACGTGACCTACGCAACAGTTATCGCCGGATTCGTCCGCTGGTAAACGGGCGTGATCGATCCGAGGTCCAGTCGGAACCTGACCGCCACGGTTCCCGGCAGAACTGGCAGACTGTCGTGACATGCGCGGAATCATCCTGGCCGGGGGCACCGGATCGCGGTTGCACCCGATCACGCGCGGGGTGAGCAAACAGCTGGTCCCGGTGTACGACAAACCGATGGTGTACTACCCCCTGTCCACCCTCATGCTGGCGGGGATCCGGGACATCCTGGTGATCACCACCCCCGAGGACGCGGACGCCTTCACCCGGCTGCTCGGCGACGGCAGCCGCTTCGGGGTGAACATCTCCTACGTGGTGCAGCCCGAGCCCGACGGCCTGGCCCGCGCCTTCGTACTCGGCGCCGATCACATCGGCAACGACAGCGCGGCACTGGTGCTGGGCGACAACATCTTCCATGGACCAGGCCTGGGCACCCAGCTGCAGACCTTCCACAACCTCGACGGCGGCGCGGTCTTCGCCTACCGGGTCTCCGACCCCACCGCCTACGGCGTGGTCGAATTCGCCGACGGCCGGGCCATTTCCATCGAGGAGAAGCCGGCCCGCCCGCGCTCCAACTACGCCATCCCGGGGCTGTACTTCTACGACAACGACGTGCTGGCCATCGCCCGCGACCTGAAGCCCTCGGACCGCGGCGAATACGAGATCACCGACGTCAACCGCGCCTACCTGGAGCAGGGCCGCCTGCACGTGCAGGTACTGGCCCGCGGCACCGCCTGGCTCGACACCGGCACCTTCGACTCCCTGCTGGACGCGGCCAACTACGTGCGCACCATCGAGGAACGCCAGGGTCTGAAGATCGGCGTGCCGGAAGAGGTGGCCTGGCGACTCGGCTTCATCGACGACGATCAACTCGCCCGGCTGGCCGAACCCCTGGTGCGCTCGGGCTATGGAAAGTACCTGATGGACCTGCTGGGCCACGGGCGAACCTGGGAGTAGGCAATGCGGATTCGGGAACTGTCGGTGCCGGGTGCGTGGGAGTTCACCCCCCGGCTGCACGGAGACGACCGCGGCGTCTTCTACGAGTCGTTCAAGGCCTCGGAGTTCGAGAAGGCGACGGGCCGGCCCTTCGATCTGCTGCAGGTCAATATCTCCACGTCGGCGGCGGGCGTGCTGCGCGGCATCCACTACACCGAGACCCCGCCCGGCCAGGCCAAATACGTGACCTGCGTGCGCGGCGCGTTCCTGGACGTGGTGGTCGACCTGCGCCGCGACTCCCCGACCTTCGGAACCTGGGACGCGGTGGTGATCGACGATGTGGAGCGCAAGTCGGTGTTCCTGGCCGAGGGCCTGGGGCACGCGCTGTTGTCGCTCGAGGACAACTCCACCGTGAACTACCTGTGCTCGCTGGAGTACTCCCCCGAATTCGACCGGGACCTGGACGCTTTCGACCCGGACCTGGCCATCGCCTGGCCGACCGTGGGCCGCGACGGCGAGCCGCTCACCTTCGTCCGCTCCGACAAGGACGCCGCGGCTCCGCGCCTGGCGGAGCTCCCCCGCCTCCCCGGAACTTCAGCGCACGGCTGAGAGCCGTCGCCGGTCATGCATGCGGGCCGGCGGTTGGGTGCCGAACCGATTTTGGCCGTCCCCGATGAGTTACCCCAACCGTCACCGAATCAGCGGACACGTCAGATACGTCATCGGGGCGCATCGCGTAATGCGATGCGCCCCGATTTCTTTGACGGCTCCGCCCGTGTGAGCTGCGGGCGGAGTCACCACAAGCGTCAGCCGACCAGTTCGACCTCCGCGTCGCGGTCCGCCCGGCGAGCCCGGACCTTCGGCAGGAAGGCCGTGAGCGCGACCAGGGCACCGACGATGGCGACGCCGGCCGCGAACTGCAGGCCCGGCCGGTAGGTGTCGAGCATGGTGGCCGGGGTCGGGTGGCTGGGCACCGACGAGGTGACGATGGCGGTGGTCACCGCGAGCACGATGGCCGCGCCGACCTGCATGGCGGTCTGCAGCACACCGGCCGCCAGGCCCTGTTCGTCGTCGTCGATACCGCTGGTGGCCTGAATGTTGATGGCCGGGAAGCCGACCCAGCCGATACCGACCAGCAGCACCGCGGGCAGCAGCACCGTGAGGTAGTCCGGCGCGGTGTCGATGCGCAGGTACAGCAGGTAGCCGATGCCCATGATCACCATGGTGATCGCGATGATCGGGCCGGTGCCGAAGCGGTCGACCAGCTTGTCGGAGACGAAGGCCGAGGCGACCACCAGCAGACCGACCGGCAGCAGCGCGAGCGCCAACTTCAGCGGCGACCAGCCGAGGGTGTCCTGCAGGTACAGGGTGGTGATGAACTGCCAGCTGAAGTACGAGCCGCCGACCGCGATGATGGCCAGGCTGGCCCGGACCAGGGTGCCCTTGCGCAGGATGCCCAGGCGGACGAGCGGGTAGCGCACCTTGTTCTCGACGTAGACAAAGGCGGCGGCGAGCACGGCGCAGGCGACGAACGAGCCGATCGTGCGGACCGAGGCCCAGCCCGCGGCGGGCGCGGAGACGACGGTGTAGACCAGAAGCAGCATGGTGGCGGTGGACAGCAGCGCGCCGAGCAGGTCGTGGCCGCCCTCTTCGGCGGGCTTGTCCTTGGGGACCAGGACATACGCGGCGGCCAGGGCGGCGAGCGCGATCGGGACGGGCAGCAGGAAGGTCCAGCGCCAGCCGAGCCCGGTCATCAGGCCGCCGAACAGCAGGCCCATGGAGTAACCGCCCGCGCCGAAGACGGTGTAGATGGACAGCGCCTTGTTGCGGGCCGGTCCCTCCGGGAAGTTCGTGGTGATGATGGACAGGCCGGTGGGCGCGGTGAACGCGGCGGCCAGGCCCTTCACGAAGCGGGTCAGGATGAGCAGCGCCGGCGAGCTCACCAGCGCGCCGGCCAGCGAGGCCAGGGCGAAGACGGCGAGGGCGATCAGGAAGACCTTGCGACGGCCCAGCAGGTCGGCGGTGCGGCCGCCGAGCAGCAGCAGGCCGCCGTAGCCGAGCACGTAACCGCTGACAAGCCACTGCAGGGTGGAGGTTTGGATGTCGAGTTCGGTGCCGATCGAGGGCAACGCGACGCCGATCATCGAGACGTCGAGGCCGTCGAGGAACAGCACGATGCACAGGGTGATGAGCATGCCCCAGAGCCGGGCGGTCCACTGCGTGGTGTCGGCCGCGGCGCTCACTGCGGGGCGGATCTCGGTGGAAGTCACGAGAGAGGACGGTACATGCGTGCGCATCAAATGCACAAGCATTTAATGCGGTGGCATGATTTCGCGGAAACGACTAGGATGACCCCCATGCCGAAGCCGACAGTGCCCGTCGACCGGCCTGTGACAACGTCTTTCGAGACGTCGGGGCTGGTGGGTGAGTGGCGTGAGCTCCTGGCCCGGCACGCGTCCACCTCGTGCGCCCTGGAGAAGGAACTGCAGGGCCGCCACCACATCGGGCTCAGCGAATTCGAGACCCTGGACCGCCTCATCGAAACCGGCAGCGACAGCTACAAGATGAGCGATCTGGCCAATGACATCTACCTCAGCCAGAGCGCGCTCTCGCGCACCGTGGCGCGGCTGGAACGCGACGGCCTGGTAGATCGCACGCTGTGCACGAACGATCGGCGCGCGATCTTCGTCTGCGTAACGGAAAAAGGGCGCGAACTGCACAAGCAGGCCGCGCCCACGCACCGTGCGGTGCTGGCCCAGACTCTGGGCTAGAGACCCGCGCCCTAGAGCGCCGCGCGCACCGACTCGATGATCGGAAGCGCGTCCACCGCAATGGAACTCACCGAGGCGAAGGCCTCGCGATAGCGGGCCACCTCGGGCTCCTTGTCGAGATACGAGGAACCGGTCAGCGATTCCACGTACACCACCGGCGGTTCGGTGGGTTCCCCTGCGGCGGTGGGGAATTCGAGCAGCACGAAGCGGCCCGCGTCCATGCCGTTGTGGTAGCCGCACTCGGCGCGCAACAGGCGCAGCCGGACATTGGGCAGCTCGCCGAGCTTGTGCAGCCGGTCGAGCTGGCCGCGGGTCACCTCGTCACCGCCGACGCGGTGCCACAGCACGGCCTCGGAGATCACCACGTCCAGCTGCAGCGGCGAATCGGCACGGGTGAGCAGGGATTGGCGCGCGGTCCGCACCCGGACGCGGCGGTCCAGCTGCTCGGGCGAGATGCCGGGGTAGGCCCCCGCCAGCACCGCGCGGTAATACTGCTCGGTCTGCAGCAGCCCGGGGACCAGCTCGTTCTCGTAGCTGATCAGCTTTCCGGCGGCTTCCTCGAGCCCGATGTAGACCTCGTAGCCCTCGTCGATCACATCGCTGAACTCGGTCCACCAGCCGCGGGCCTTGGTCTCGCGGGCCAGCGCGGTGAGCGGTTCGATAGCGTCCTCCGGCGCGCCGTAGATCCGGCACATGGCCTCGACATCCAGACTGCGCAACGACGTCTGACCGGTTTCGATGCGCCAGATCTTGGCCTCGGACCATTCCAGTCGCTGCGCCGCCACCCGGGTCGTCATGCGCGCGCGATTTCGCAGGTCGCGCAGGTGTCGGCCGAGCTGCCGGCGCGGCACGGTCGATCCGGTAATCCCCTGCGGTAGAGCCATTCGTCCCCCTATACCAGTGTTGCGATCGCATTGTTGCACAGGAAAACTCAGCGATCCATGGACACGGGACACGCTTCGGGCGGAGACGGAACGGGCCGCTATCCAGGCTACTTCCGGGAAGACCGTCGGCGGAAGCGCCAGAATTGCACTGCTTGAACATCTTTGGACAACTGATTGACAGGTTCCGCCACATCCGACAACGCCTGGAACAGATCGTCGGCCATATCGGAAATATGCTCGACCCGCGCCGCCAGCCGGGACGCGTTGAGCACGAACTCCAGCAGCAGGCGCACCACCGCGGCGATCACCAGGCCCAACGGCACCGCGAACACCACCGCGAACACGATTCCCAGCCACGCCGAGATTCGCCAGAGCCCTACGGTTCCCACGATCGGAATCGCGACAGCGCCCGCCAGGCCCAGCAGGTATGCCAGCGGCAGCAGAGTGCGGGTGGCGGCGCGGTGAAACTGCAGGTCCAGCAGGGCGCGGGCGGCATCCACGCTCCACGCGCCGAAAGCTCCTGGACTGGTGAAGGGTTCGACCGGCTCCTCGGCGTCCTCGCCCTCGGCGAGCCGCCGGGACATGCGACGGGTGGCGGCCTCCTTGAAGGCGGCCCAGCGGCCTTCCTCGATGAGCTCCTCGAGCTTCTCGAGCTCCTCGAGTTCCGACTCCCCCGGCTGTTCGGCCATGCCGACGATCTCCTCTCCCGCAGACCCGTTCGGCCGATTCTGTGTCTCCGGTTTCGGCCGATTCAGTGTCTCCGGTAACGCCGGAGGCCCGCACGACGAGAGAGTGTGTTGTAGAACACGTCGCGCCGCCGGCTGATGACGGGCTCCGAACCGAGAGATAGCGCCCTTGACGCGTCGTCGCAGGCGAGAGCCGGTCCGGCAACCGGGTGTCCCAGAAGAGCCACAGCACTTTCCGGACAAAGCGGACTGGACAAACGACGTTCTGCGACAGAACCGAACTCGCGGTGAAAAAGGGTGTGTAACGCCCCGAACCCCCCGCTCCGATACGCCACCAGAGCAGGAACTAGATCTACCGGGGAATGGAGAAACCAGTGCGTACGACGTTTTCGTCAGCCGTTGCGGAATCTGCGCAGGACTACATCCAGCGCGGCTGGACGGTCGCCGAAACCGCCAATGGCGTCTGCCTGGTCACCGACGAGAACATCGCGGGCATCGAGGTCACCGGTGACAGCGCCGCGTTCGTGCGCCGCTACCTGCGGGCCAACGACCTGACCGGCCCGGTCATCGAGATCCCGGGCGCCGAGCGCCGCGAGATCCACCTCGTCACCGGCCTGGCCAAGGCCGCGCGTGCCATCGAGGCGCTGCGCGAGGCCGGCGTGGTCGTCTACTCCGACGGCGCGGGCATCCCGCTGCCGCCGAGCAAGCTGTCCGCCGGTGCGGCCTGCTGGGGCGTCGCCCCGCACGAGGCCCGCTGGATCCCGCCGGTGGTCGCCATCGCCGCGGGCGTCCGCGCCGCCGCCAAAGGAGCCCGGCCGCAGGCGACCCGTATCGCCTCCTGACACCGGCTCCACGAACGACTCGAAACCCGCGAGTGCTCCCCGGCGCTCGCGGGTTTCACCGTATCCAGGTCCGAACGTTGCGAATTAAGAGATAACGGACATCAGCACAGGTCTCGCGATAGCCTGCTCCCCCATCGCGATTCGTCCGCCGCGGGTGTTTCGCCCGATCCGCCGCCGGGCGATCATTGGGTATGACCCACGTCACGGACAGCCCCCGGACCGCGCTGCGCACCTGCCCGCTCTGCGAAGCGGTGTGCGGACTCGAACTCACCCTCGACGGCAGCGACCGCATCGTGTCGGTGCGCGGTGATCATGCCGACCCCTTCAGCAAAGGCTTCGTCTGCCCCAAGGGCGCGACTCTCGGCCACCTGGACGGCGACCCGGACCGGCTCACCCGGCCCATGATTCGCGATCGCGCCACCGATACCTGGCGGGCCACGAGCTGGGACGAGGCCTTCGGGGTGATCCGCGAACGGCTGCCGCAGGTGTCGGCCGCGTACGGCAATCAGGCGGTGGGCCTGTACCTCGGCAACCCCAACGCGCACACCGTGGCCGGTGCGCTGTACGTGCCGCTGCTGATCCGGGCCCTGGCCACCCGCAGCCTGTTCTCCGCCAGCACCGCCGACCAGATGCCCAAGCAGGTGTCGAGCGGGCTCATGTTCGGCGACCCGCTCACCGTGGCGGTGCCCGACCTGGACCGGACCGACTACCTGCTGATGCTGGGCGCGAATCCGCTGGAGTCCAACGGATCCCTGTGCACCGCACCGGATTTCCCGGGTCGATTGAAGGCGCTGCGGCAGCGCGGCGGGCGCTTCGTGGTGGTGGATCCGCGCCGCACCCGCACTGCCAAGCTGGCCGACGAGCATCTGTTCGTGCGACCGGGCAGCGACGCCTACCTGCTGTTCGGGATCGTGCACACGCTGTTCGCGGAGGACCTGACCGACGTCCGGGTCGAGGTGAACGGGCTCGACGAGATCCGCGCCGCCGCGGCCGATTTCCCGCCGGAGCTGGTCGCCGCCCGCACCGGGGTGCCCGCCGAGACCATCGTGCGGCTGACCCGGGAACTGGCCGCCGCGCCCACCGCCGCCGTCTACGCCCGGATCGGGACTTGCACCGCCGAGTTCGGCACGGTCACGCAGTGGCTGGTGGACGTGGTCAATGTGCTGACCGGCAATCTGGATTCGCCCGGCGGAGCCATGTTCGCGACGGGCGCCGCGCTGGGCATCGTGCGGTCGCGGCCGTTCCGGACCGGGCGCTGGGGCAGCCGGGTGCGCGGGCTGCCCGAGGCCATGGGCGAACTGCCGGTGGCGACGCTGGCCGACGAGATCCTGACACCCGGGGACGGGCAGATCCGGGCCATGGTGACGGTGGCCGGCAATCCGGTGCTGTCCGCACCCAGCGGCGCGCGCCTGGATGCCGCTTTCGAGGGCCTGGAATTCATGGTGAGCGTCGATCGGTACCTCAACGAGACCACCCGGCACGCGGACGTGATCCTGCCGCCCCCGCGCGTCACACAGTCCCCGCACTACGACTTCGCGCTGCTCAATTTCGCGGTGCGGAACTACGCGCGCTACTCGCCGCCGGTGGCGCCGCTGGGCGAGGACGAGCTGTCCGAGGCCGAGGTGATGGCCCGGCTGGCGCTCGCGGTGTCCGGGCAGGAGCCCCAACCGGGGCTGGATCCGCTCACCGTGGTCGACGAGATCGTGATCGCCGGGACCCTGCACAAGGCCGGGATGGCCGATCGGCGCGCGGAACTGCTCGGGTCGAACACCACCGAGCAGCGACTGGACCTGATGCTGCGGCTGGGCCCGTTCGGCGAGTGGGCGGCCGCGGCGAACGCGCCCACGGTGCCGTCCGCTCCGGGCGATCCCGATTCCGGGGACTCGACCGAGAACTGGGCGGGTCGGCTGAATCTGCGAGTACTGCTGGACAATCCGCACGGCATCGACCTCGGTCCGCTGCGCCCGCGGCTGCCCGGCGCGCTGCGGACGGCCTCCCGGAAGGTGGAGCTCGCCCCCGCGCAACTGCTGGCCGACGTGGCCCGGCTGCGGGCGCGCGCGGACGACCGGCGGCCGGAAATGGTGCTGGTGGGGCGGCGACAGCTGCGCTCCAACAACAGTTGGCTGCACAATGTTCCACTGTTGGTGGGCGGGTCGAACCGGTGCACGCTGCACATCCATCCCGAGGACGCGACGCGGCTGGGGCTGGACGGGCGGGCCGTGGTGAAGTCGGCGGCGGGCACGGTGACCGTGGAGCTGGAGCCGACCGAGGACATCATGCCGGGGGTGGTGAGCCTGCCGCACGGCTGGGGACACGAGGACAGCGCGCAGGCGGTCGCCCGGACCCATGCCGGGGTGAACGCCAATGTGCTGACCGATGATTCGCTGGTGGATGTCCCGTCGGGGAACGCGGTGTTCAACGGGGTGCCGGTGACGCTCACCCGAGCCTGATTCCGGAGCCGCCTCGAAAAGACCTTTCGGTATTCATGTTTGAGTACCGAAGATCAGCGCCAGCTAGGGGGATGAAAACGATCGAGCCCGGTGCGAACGTCTGCGAAGTGGACAAAACAGGAATGCGAAATCCCCGCGCCCCCTGGGGATCTCGCATACCCGTACCCCGGAAGTGACCGGCAGCATCCCCACAGCTAAGGGACGAAGGTCCCTTGTGAGCCTTTTCATCCGGGAGGATCCTCGCATCGGGAAGGTTTGTCCGGCATCAGTCGAAGCACCCTTACCAGGGCAGATCTGCCGGTTCACGCATTCGCCACACGAAAATAGTTAAACCGTATAGGATTTCGGATGGCCGTAGTTCGTGGCCGAGCCTCTTCCATCCGGTATTTCAGCTACCAAAGGGGGCGCACGATGCCCGGGGTCAGAAACGGCAGCGACGGCGAGCGGGAACTGCAGGATCGGTACGGCACCGAGGACCGAGCGGAGCGCTTCTACTCCGATCAGGTACGGGATCGGCTCAATACCCACATGATCGATTTCATCCACCGGATGGATATGGCCTTCATCGCCACCGCCGACAAGCACGGCGAATGCGATGCCAGTTTCCGCGCCGGCAATCCCGGGTTCCTGCACGTGATCGACGAACGCACCGTCGCCTACCCCGAATACCGCGGTAACGGCGTGATGGCCAGCCTCGGCAATGTGCTCGAGAACCCGCACGTCGGCATTCTGATGATCGACTTCGTGCAGGACCTGATCGGCCTGCACGTCAACGGCACCGCCCGCATCGTGGACGACGCGCTCATGCGCCGCTGTGTCCCGGATCTGCCCGCCGAGTCCCGCGGCCGCATGCCCGAGCGCTGGGTGGTGGTGGATGTGGAGGAGGCCTACATCCACTGCCGCAAGCACATCCCGCACCTGGTGCCCGCGCAGCGGGAGGCCCGGCAGTGGGGCACCGACAATGTGCGCGCCAAGGGCGGCGACTACTTCCGGGCCAAGGAAGAAACCAGCGCCCTCGTCGAATCCTGAACCGCGCCTAATTGATCTTGAAGATCACCGCGCGCTGGACGATGAAGTTGATCACGGTGGCGGTGCCCTGCGCCACGCAGAACGCCAGGGCGATCCGCCACCAGACATCCGGCAGCGCGTAATAGCAGAGCTGGTTGATCCCCACCTGCAAGGCGAAGGTCAGCGCGTACAGGGCGATCACCGCCAGGAACCGCTTGCGATTCGGCTCGGCCTGGAAGGTCCAGCGCCGGTTGATCAGATACGCCGTCGTGGTGCCGGCGATGAAGCTGATCGACTTGGCCACCGGCAACGGCAGGCCCACCACCGTGAAAAGCAGGGTGTACAGGCCGAAGTCCACCACCGCGGAGAAGATGCCCGTCGCCAGGAAGCGAATGATCTGCGTCTTGAGATCGACATCCGTGCCACCCGGTTCGTCGACAAGGGGCAGCTCGGGCGGGAGGGGCAGATGGGGTTCCGCGGTCACAACGCAGAAGACTAATGCCCGCGACATTGGACACAAGCCTCGGAACGGTTATGCCTGTAGCCTCTATGCCGATGTCCACGAAAGCTCAGACCACTACCGAGGCCGCCGCCGAGCCCAGCTCGAACGGTGACAGCCCTGTAGTCGGCAAAGAAAAAGAGGGCACCGTGTCACAGCAGGGTTCGTTCGACCTGCCGACGCAGACTCGGCGCTTGACCGGTTGGGGACGCACCGCGGCCACCACCTCGGAAGTGCTCTCCACCAGCGACCCGGAACTGATCGCCAAGGCGGTCGCCATGGTCGCGGAGGACAACGACTCGAAGCCCGCGCACCTGCGTCGCGGCGTCATCGCCCGCGGCCTGGGCCGCTCCTACGGCGATCACGCGCAGAACGCCGGCGGCCTGGTCGTCGACATGACCGCGCTCAACCGCATCCACCGCATCGACCGGGACTCCCGGCTGGTTGACGTGGACGCGGGCGTGTCCCTCGATCAGCTGATGAAGGCGGCGCTGCCGTTCGGCCTGTGGGTTCCGGTGCTCCCGGGCACCCGGCAGGTCACCGTGGGCGGCGCGATCGGCTCCGACATCCACGGCAAGAACCACCACAGCGCGGGCAGCTTCGGCAATCACGTGCGGTCCATCGATCTGCTCACCGCCGACGGCAAGGTGCAGACCATCGGGCCGAAGAAGAACGCCAAGCTGTTCTGGGCGACCGTCGGCGGCAACGGGCTGACCGGCATCGTGTTGCGCGCGACCATCGAGATGACGCCGACCGAGACGGCGTACTTCATCTCCGACGGCATCAAGACCGTCGACCTGGAAGAGACCATCGCCGTCCACAAGGACGGGTCCGAGGCGAATTACACCTACTCCTCGACCTGGTTCGACGTGATCTCCGGGCCGCCGAAGCTGGGACGCGCCAATGTCTCTCGCGGTCGGCTGGCGAAACTCGATGAACTGCCGAAGAAGCTGCGCAAGAATCCGCTGAAGTTCGACGCCCCGAATCTGCTGACGGTGCCGGATATCTTCCCGAGCTTCGCGGTCAACAAGTTCACGCTGGGCATGGTCGGTGAGGCGTATTACGCGCTCGGCGGTAACTACACCGGCAAACTGATGAACTTGACGCAGTTCTATCACATGCTGGACGTCATCTCGGAGTGGAATCGGGCCTACGGCTCGAAGGGATTCCTGCAGTACCAGTTCGTGGTGCCGCCGGAAGCCCTCGACGAATTCACCAAGATCATCATTGATATTCAGGCATCCGGCCATCACTCGGCGCTCAATGTGCTGAAGTTCTTCGGTCCCGGGAACCAGGCTCCGCTCAGCTTCCCCATGGAGGGCTGGAACACCTGCTTCGACTTCCCGATTCGTCCGGGTCTCAACGAACTGGTCCGGGAACTGGACCGCCGTGTGCTCGAGTTCGGCGGCCGTATCTACACTGCCAAGGATTCGCGCACCGACGCGGAGACCTTCCACAAGATGTACCCCCGGATCGACGAGTGGATCAAGATCCGCCGGAGCGTCGACCCCACAGGCGTTTTCATGTCCGATATGGCGAGAAGGCTGGAGCTTCAGTGATCAATGCGGTAGGCAACCCGCAGTCCATTCTGCTGCTGGGCGGCACCTCGGAGATCGGCTTGGCGATCTGCGCCGAGTACCTGAAGAAGGGCCCCGCGCGCATCGTCCTCGCGGCCCTGCCGGGTGACCCGCTGCGCGAGGACGCCGTGTCGCAGATGAAGGCGGCCGGGGCCTCCGAGGTCCAGGTCGTCGACTTCGACGCGCTCGACACCGGCAGCCACCCGGCCGTGATCGACGCGGCCTGGGCCACCAGCGATATCGACGTGGCCATCGTCGCGTTCGGCATCGACGGCGACGGCGAGATCTTCTGGCAGGACCAGCGCAAGGCCGTCATGATGGCCGAGATCAACTACACCGCCGCCGTGTCGGTGGGTGTGCTGCTCGGCGAGAAGATGAAGGCGCAGGGCTTCGGCCGCATCCTGGCCATGTCCTCGGTCGCCGGCGAGCGGGTGCGCCGCTTCAACTTCGTCTACGGCTCCACCAAGGCCGGCCTGGACGGCTTCTACCTGGGCCTGGGCGAGGCGATCGCCCCGTTCGGCCCGCGCGTCACGGTCATCCGCCCCGGCATGGTGCGTACCCGGCTCTCCGCGCACGCCAAGGAGAACGGCCTCACCGTGAACAAGGAAGACGTCGCGCTGCTCGCGGTGTCCGCCTCGGAGAAGGGCAAGGAAATCGTCTGGGCCCCCGGCGTTTTCCGCTACGTCATGATGATCCTGCGGCACGTGCCGCGTCCGATCTTCCGCAAGCTGCCCATCTAGGCGAGTTTGCGATCAACGCCGCATTCCGGTCCCGGGGTGCGGCGTTTTTCATTTCCGGCGGGTCGGCCCCGGCGAGAGGTCCGCGCACGCGGCACTGGCTAGGCTGACCGGCGGTCCATGACACGAATGCGGAGGGCTGGTGCGGATGAGCGAGCGGGCGAGCGGGCGAGCGGCGGTGCTGGCGCGGCAGGCCGGTAGTGCGGCCGGGGAGGCCGTGCTCGCCGCCGTGGTGGCGGCCGTGGTGGCCGCGATCGGGCTCGAGGCGTTCTCGGTCGTGCACTGGCCGGCGTTCAACTCCTCCAACGTGACCCGCGCGCTCACCACGGTCGGGCAGGTGGTGGCACTGGCCATGCTGGTGGTCGCGGTCGTGTTGCTGCGCTTGCGTACGTGGGGGTGGGTAGCGAAACTGCTGTCCTGGGGCGGACTTTCGGCCTTCGTCACCGTGACGCTCGGCATGCCGCTGGCCGCGACCAAGCTGTACCTGTTCGGCATGTCCGTGGACCAGGAGTTCCGGACGCAGTATTTGACGCGGCTGACCGACAGCGCTGCGCTGCGCGATATGAACTACGCCGAACTGCCGCCGTACTACCCGGCCGGATGGTTCTGGTTCGGCGGGCGGTTCGCGAACCTGGTCGGCCTGGCCGGATGGGAGGCGTTCAAGCCCTACGCCATCATCGGGCTCGCCGTCGCCGCCGTGGTGGCACTCGTGCTGTGGTCCAACCTGATTCGCGCCGACTGGGCGGTGGCCGTGGCCGCCGCGACAACCGCGGTGACCCTGGCCTACGGCGCGCCGGAGGCGTACAGCGCGGTCCTGGTGCTACTGCTCGGACCGCTGCTGCTGCTGGCGTGGGGCGCGTTGTACCGGCCGGACGAGACCGGAGATGCCACGAAGTTGCGGACCGCGGGCGGCTGGGGCGCGGTGATCGGCGCGGGACTGCTGCTGGGATTGTTCGCCACCTTCTACACCCTGTACTTCCTGGTGGCCGTGTTCGCGGTCTGCCTGATGGCGCTGATCGCCTTCGGGCTCACCTATCGGGCGCAGCGGACGTGGCGCGCGCTGACTCCGATCCTGCTGCGGCTCATCGGAATCGGTGCGATCTCGGGTGTGCTGGCGCTGATCGTGTGGTTGCCGTACTTCCTGAAGGCGCTGCGCGGCGCGACGGCCAGCTCCGGAACCGCGCTGCACTACCTGCCCGAGACCGGGTCGCGGCTGCCGCTGCCCATGTTCGATTTCGATCTGCGCGGCGTGCTGTGCCTGGCCGGAACCATCTGGCTGGTGCTGCGCGCGGGCAGTTCACGGCGCGCGCAGGCACTGGGCATCGGCGTGGTCGCCATCTACCTGTGGTGCCTGCTGTCCATGGCCGCGACGGCGGCCGGGACCACCCTGCTGTCGTTCCGGCTGGAGTCGCCGCTGCTGGCGCTGCTGTCGGCGGCGGGTGTGTTCGCGTTCGCCGAGGGGGCGCGGGCGGTCTACCAGGCGCTGAACGAGCCGAGCCGGTTCCGGATCGCGGCGGCCGCGGTGGCGCTGGCCGGGGCGATCGGGTTCAGCCAGGGCATTCCAACAGTGCTGGCCACCGAGATCACCACGGCCTACACCGATACCGACGGCAATGGGGATCGCGCCGACAAGCGGGCTCCGTCGGCGGTTTCCTATTACCGCGAGATCGACGCGAAATTGCTGGAGCAGACCGGGCGGCCGCGCGACGGCAGCGTGGTGCTGACCGCGGACACCAGCTTCCTGGCGATCTACCCATACTTCGGATTCCAGGCGCTCACTTCGCATTACGCGAACCCGCTGGCCGACTTCGCGGCGCGCACCGCCGAGATCCAGCGCTGGAGCACGCTGAAGACGCCGCAGGAGCTGACCGACGCGCTCGAGCACTGCCCGTGGCGGGCGCCGGACGCGTTCCTGTTCCGGCGCTCCGGCGACGGCTACACGCTGCGGCTGTCCCAGGACGTCTATCCGAACGATCCGAATGTGAAGCGCATCACGGTGACGCTGCCCAAGGCATTGTTCGATGACGGGCACTACCGCATCACCGATATCGGACCGTTCACCCTCGTCGTGCGTGTCTGAGGGGTGGGGCGAGACAAGGATCACTTATCCCCAAAAATGAGTCGGAATCTGGGGATAACTGTCCGATTCTGTGGATAACTTCTCGACTCGCCAGTGCAATCTCAGCCGGAAGCTGTAGCGTGGGCCGCTGATTGCAAGGCACAAGGAGTTACGCGTTGACACAGGGGCGGGAAACCGATCGGGGGAACGAAACGGGCTCGGCGGTGGCGGTTCTCGACCGCGTCACGCCGAATACGGTCCGTCCCAATCTGACTCGCGCGCAGCGCACGGCCGCACGGCTACGCCTGGCCCGGGCCGATCTGCTCGTCGCGGGCGCGTACCTGTCGCTGGCGGTACTGGTGCTGTCCGGTCAGTGGATGCACACCGACCGCGGCTACCTGATCAAGAGTGGCCAGGACCAGACCATGTGGGAGTGGTTCTTCGCGGTCACCGCCCACGATGTCTCGCATCTGCACAATCCGCTGGGCACCACGCTGCAGAACTATCCCGACGGCGTGAACATGATGGCCAATACCGCCATGTTCGGAGTCGGGGTGCCGCTCACCCCGGTCACGCTGCTGTTCGGCCCGACGGTCACGTTCGTGCTGGTGCTCACCCTGGGCCTGTGCGGCACCGCGTTCGCCTGGTACTGGCTGTTCTCCCGCGAGCTCGTCTCGTCCAAATTCGCTGCGGCCGTGGGCGGTCTGTTCTGCGGGTTCGCGCCCGCCATGATCTCGCACGCCAACGCCCACCCGAATTTCGTGCTGCTGGCGCTGCTGCCGGTGATCGCCTTGAAGGTGATTCGGATGGCGCGTCGCGCGGCCGCGGGCACCGAGGTGATCCGAGGTCGCCGCAACAAGGACGCCTTCGTGCTGGGCCTGCTGGTGGCGATGCAGATCGCGCTCGGTGAGGAGCCGCTGCTCATCTTCGCGCTCGCGTTCGGACTCTTCGCGCTGGTCTACCACCTGCACGCCCCGAAGACCGGGCTGCGGATGGTGCGCAGCCTGGCCCCGCCGGTGCTGCTGGCGGCGCTGATCACGGTGGCGCTGACCGACATTCCGCTGTGGTGGCAGTTCTTCGGGCCGCAGTCCTACCGTTCCATCGACCACGGGCCGATGAAGAACGACCTGAAGGCGCTGTTCCAGTTCCCGTCCGAGTCCCTGGGCGGCCTGTTCTCGCACGGCCAGAACGTGGCCATCAATGCGACCGAGGAGAACTCGTACTTCGGCTGGCCGCTGTGGATCGTGGTGTCGGTGGCCATCGCCCTCATGTGGCGGGAACGCGCGGTGCGGGCCGCCGCCGCGGTGATCGCCCTGTTCACGATCCTGTCGCTGGGCGCCTCGGCCACCATCGGCCTCGGCGACACCGGTATCGTGCTGCCGTGGAAGTGGCTCGACCATGTGCCGCTGCTGAATTCGGTCCTGGAGTCCCGCTTCACCATGGCCGCCATCCCCGCCATCGCCGTGGTGCTGGTCCTGGCCACCCAGCGCGCCCTGGACTATTGGAGCGTCTCCGCCACCGACTGGCGCCCGCTGGCCCTGTTCGCCGCCCTGGTCTTCGCCCTGCTGCCGCTCACCCCCACCGTCCTGCCGGTGGTCCAGCGCGCCCCCACGCCCGCGTTCTTCACCGACGGCACGGTGCGCCACTACGTGTCGGGCGGCTCCGTGGTGATCGCCCCGCCACCCACGGCCCCCGACGCCCGCGCCCTGCGCTGGCAGGTCGACTCCGGCTTCGAATTCCCCCTCGCCGGAGGGTATTTCGTCGGCCCCACCGGCTCCTCCAAGAAGGGCCGCTACGGCCCCGACGACCGCCCCACCGCCACCCTGCTGACGAAAGCCCAGCAGACCAACAAGATTCCGTCGATCGAGGAATCCGACCGCATCCGCGCCCTGGTCGACCTCCGCTACTGGCGAGCCGATGTCGTCGTCCTCCCCCCCACCGACAACGCCGACACCCTCCGCCTGACCCTGGACCAACTCCTCGGCTTCCCCGCCAAGTACGTCGACGGCGTCTGGCTGTGGGACGTCCGCGGCCTCCTGCACTGACCCCGCGTCAGCGCGGCGGCGGCGCGCTCACCTTGGTGTAGGTCGCTCCGGCGTAATTCGCGCCGGAGCGCACCAGCGTGCCGCCGCGAAACTCGACATCGGTCCGGGGTGCGGACACCGGGCAGCCGTGGTCGCTGCCGGTGGGTTCGAGCCGGGACTCGCCGACCGAGATGCGGGTCGACAGATTGCTGGACTCCAGCAGCGCGGTGTACGAGCAGATGCCCTGGCCGCCGCCGGGCAGCGTGATCTTCTCGGTGAGGGTGAAGACCTGGTCGCCGATATTGCCGCCGTTGATGGTCAGCGCGTAGTCGCCGTCGCCCGAGGGACCGGTCTTCGCCGACCAGCGACCCAGCACGGACCCGGGCACCTGCCCGTCGGTCGCCGGGCGACCGGCGGAGGTGGGGCTGACGGTCGAGACCGGCGAGAACGCCTGGGTGCTGGACGCGTTCGTCACCTCCGCCGTCGAACCGAGGTACCGGAACAGGCCGTATCCCAGGCCGCCGGCGGTGACCACGCACAGCAGACCGAGGGCAGCGACGAGGACACCGCGCCGCGGGCTGGTCGGACCGGCGACGGGTGCGCTCTGGGCGGGCGGTGGGGATTCCGGTGGCGTGGGCTGGACGGCGTGCGGCGATGGAATCGAGGGTGCGCCGCCCGGCAGCGGCGGTGTCACGAAATAGGTTGTCGGCGTGCGGGACTCCGCCGCGTCCCGGGCGGCGTTCATGAAGTCGGCGCAGGTCGGGTAGCGCTGCGCCGGATCCTTGGCGAGCGCGCGACTCAGCACGTCGTCGAGCGCCCGCGGTAGATCGGGCCGCACCTGGCCCAGTCGCAGCGGCGCGACCGTCGTGTGCGCGTGCACCCAGCCCAGTGGATTGTCGGCGTCGAAGGGGCGGCGGTCGGTCAGCAGCACGAAAAGCGTGCAGGCCAACGAGTATTGGTCCGATTGCGGTCCGATGGGCGCGCCCGACACCTGTTCGGGTGAGGCGAAGGCGAAGGTGGCGGCGATGACGCCGGTCGCGGTCAGTTTGGTGGATTCGTCGCGCAGCCGGGCGATGCCGAAGTCGGTCAGCAGGGCGCGTTCGGTGCGGCCGTTGTCGGCGGGCGCGAGCAACAGGTTGGAGGGCTTCACATCCCGGTGCAGGACGCCCTTGCCGTGCGCGTAGTCCAGGGCCCCGGCGATCTCGGCCCCGATGCGCAGGGCCCGCGAGGGCGCCACGGCCCGCAGCAGTCCGGCGTCCGGGCCGTCGACGTACTGCATGGAGATCCACAGCAGGTCGTCGGCGACGCCGCGGTCGTAGACGGACACGATGTGCGGGTGGTCGAAGCGGGCGGTGAGGTCGGCTTCGCGCTGGAAGCGCCGCCAGGTGTCCGCCTCGGTCATCAGCGCGCTCTGGTGCATGATCTTGAGCGCCACCATGCGGGGCAATCGGGGGTGTCGCGCCACGTAGACCGATCCCGACCCCCCGGTCCCGATCCTCCGCTGAATCACATGCCCGGCCACGATCTCACCGGGACGGAGTTCCGCCATGCCCCCGCTTCTCCATTCCTCGCCGACGCCGCGCACCGACGACCTGTCGATCTTCGCCGAAGCTCGCGTGTCGTGGGAACCCTATCGAATTCCGGTCGGTTGAAGGACTTTTCGGCTCTCAGTTGGTGCGGGTGTAGGTGACGGCGCCGCTGCGGGAGAGGGCTCGGGTGATGCGGCCGTCGGTGAGGACGAGTTCGTGGGTTCCTTGGACCAGGCAGCCGTCGGCGTCGCCGGTGACCAGGTTGCCCGAGCCCACGGTGATGTCGGCGGTGCCGGAGACGGCGAGGAGGCGGTAGTCGAAGACGCAGATCGGGCGGTTGTCCCGGAGGACGGTCGAGGTGACGACCACGTCGTCGAGGTTGCCCTGGCGGATGGAGAGGCGGTAGCGGTCGGCGTTGGCGGTGCTGGTGCCGGACCAGTCGCCGACGAAGGCGGAGGGGATGCGGCCCGCGGGGGCGGGTGGGGTGGCGGCGACCGTTGCGAGGGCGGTGGGGGCGGCCGAGGCGACGGTGGGGACCGCGGCGGACAGCGGTGTGCCGGTGGATCTTCCGTGGCTTTCGAGGTTCATGGTGACGACGATGGCGCTGCCGCCGATCACGGCGGCGGCCAGCACGGCCAGCAGGCCGGTGACCACGCCGCGGCTCACACCCGTCGACACCGGGACGGGTTCGGGGGCCCGATGCCGGTGGGGCGCGGCGTCTTCGAAGGGTCCGGTGCGCGCGCCGTAGGCGACGCCGTAGGCCGGTGCGTCAGGGTTGGTGCGGTAGCCGTCGGCGAGGGCGGTGGGGTCGGTACGGGAGGAGCGGAGCAGGGTCGGGTCGGTGCGGGGGGAGCGCAGGACGGACGGGTCGGTGACGAACCCGGGCGGTGGCGGGTTCGGGGCCGCGGCGGCCGGGTTCAGGACGGTTCGGGCTGAACCCGTCTGCCAGGCGTGCCAGGCGGCATCGGCGAAATCGGTGCAGCTGGGGAATCTTTCGTCCGGGTGTTTGGCCAGGGCGCGGTCGAAGACGGGGTCGAAGGCCGCGGACAGGTCCGGGCGGAGCTGGGTGACGTGCAGGGGCGGCGTGCTGGTGTGGGCGTAGATCCAGCCCGCCAGGTCGGTGGCGAGGAACGGGCGGGTGCCGGTGAGTAGCACGAAAAGGGTGCAGGCCAAGGAGTACTGGTCGGTGCGCGGGTCGAGGTAGCGGCCCGAGACCTGTTCGGGGGACGCGAAGGCGAAGGTGGCGGAGATGTCGCCGGTCTTGGTGACGTGGGTGGTCTCGTCGCGCAGACGCGCGATGCCGAAGTCGGTGAGCAGGGCGCGTTCGGGGCGGCCGTCGGCGGCCGGGGAGAGCAGGATGTTGGAGGGCTTCACATCCCGGTGCAGCACGCCCTGGCCGTGCGCGTAGTCGAGGGCCGAGGCGATGCCGTCGCCGATGCGCAGCGCCCGTTCGGGGGCCAGCCCGGTGAGGCCGTCGGCGTCGGGACCGGCCACGAATTGCATGGCGATCCACAGTCTTCCGGCGTCCATGCCGCGGTCGTAGACCGACACGATGTTCGGATGGTCGAAGCGGGCGGTGATGTCGGCCTCGCGTTCGAAGCGCCGCCAGCCCTCGGTATCGGCGTCCACCTCGTCGCGGTTGAACACCTTGAGAGCGGCCAGGCGGGGTAGCCGGGGATGGCGGGCGGCGTAGACGGTGCCCGATCCTCCGGCACCGATCCAGCGTTCGATGCCATATCCGGCGATCTCCTCGCCCGGCTTCGGATCGGCCATGATCGCGCACCTACCTACGTCAGTGGAACCCTGCTACTTCAGTGGAGCTCTGTCGAGCCAGTCGGTCAGGAGGTTGTTCACCGTGTGCCCGGGCCAGTGCAGCACCATGACGAAACGCGACCGCGGATCGCCGTCGGGGAAGGAGACCGCGGCCAGCGCGCGCTGGCTCTCGCTGTCCCGGGTGACGGCCGGATCCACCGAGGCCGCCGTGGTGACGGTGAGATCACCCGCCACGTCCTGATGCGTTACCGGGGTGACGCGGGCATTGCCGCCGAAGAACAGCGCGGCCACGGATTTGCCCGGGCGGGTGTCGAAGTCGAGGAAGTCGAAGCGCGGCTGACCGGTGGCGTCCTCGGCATTGCAGCGCACCCGGTGCGCGCCCTGGACCGCCTCGTCCGGACCGGGATCCTTGGGCTGGCAGGACCCGCCCTGCCAGCCGACCGCGGTGCCGTTGGCGGCGAGCTGACCGATCAGGCTGGGGAAGGCGCGGGCGATGGCGGCGTCCTCGCGGCCCCAGGAGGAGATCAGGGTGTCGGCGCTGGTGTACGTGATCAGGCCGCTCACATCGGTTTTGCGGCTGACCCGCCCGTCGGGCAGCAGGGTGAGGGTGGTGGGCCCGTTGGCGCGGCAGGCATTGGAGGGCTCGCGCACCACGATCTCGGAGGTCCCGATGATGAGCCGGTCGCCGTCGCCGGGCACCTGGTCCAGCGGGGCGGAGAATTCGCAGTGGAACGGAAACCCGTTGGGTAGAACGCCGTCCACCCGGTTGGACAGCACCGGATCGCCGATCTTGGCCTGTTGCACGGTGAGCCGGTAGTTGGTCTGGCCCTCGGTGGCCAGCCAGGTGCCCACGAACCGGTCGGGCACCATTCCTCGCGCGGTCGGCGGGGATGGCGAGTTGCCCTGGTCGAGCGCGAATCCCACGCCCGCCGCGGTCACCGCCGCCACCGCGGCGGGGATCAGCACACGCCGCTGTAAGCGGCCGTGCCACAGTGGTTTCCGTCTTTGCCTGCCGACGGTCCGAGGCGGCGGATGCAACAGGCGGGCACGGGCGGTGACGGCCAGAGCCGGATCGGAGTAGTACGCCTCGGTGGCGGCACAGGCGAAATCGACGCAGCTGTCGAAGCGGTCCTCCGGGTCCTTGGCCAGGGCGCGGTCGAACACGTCGTCCAGGGCTTCCGGGAGCGCCGGGTTCAGTTCGCTCAGCCGCCGCGGCTTCTCCTGCGTGTGGGCGTGCACCCAGGCCAGCGGATTGTCGGCGGTGAAGGGCCGCTGGTCGGTGAGCAGCACGAAAAGCGTGCAGGCCAGCGAGTATTGATCAGATCGCGGACCGACTGGCTTCCCGCTCACCTGCTCGGGTGATGCGAAAGCGAAAGTGGCGGAGATATTTCCGGTATGGGTGAGCTTGGTGGTCTCGTCGCGCAGCCGGGCGATGCCGAAGTCGGTGAGCAGCGCCCGCTCCGGGCGGCCGCTCTCGGGATCGGCGATGAGGATATTGGACGGCTTCACATCCCGGTGCAGGACGCCCTTGCCGTGCGCGTAATCCAGCGCGGCCCCGATCTCAGCGCCGATGCTCAACGCCCGATCCGGCGAAACATGATGCAGCTCACCGGCATCCGCGCCGTCCACGAACTGCATGGAGATCCAGAACCGGTCCTCGGCGACGCCGCGGTCGTAGATCTGCACGATATTGGGATGGTCGAAATGCGCCGCGATATCGGCCTCACGCTCGAAACGCCGCCATACCTCGTCGTCTTCGGCGACCTCGTCACGTTTCAAGATCTTCAGAGCCGTGAGCCGGGGTAACCGCGGATGCCGGGCCGCATAGACCACGCCCGATCCCCCGGCCCCGACCCGCCGCGCGATCACATACCCGGCGAGAACTTCGCCAGGTCGCAGCTCGGTCATGATTCCTCTTGTCTTCCGGCCCGGCCCCACGCCCAGTTCGGATAACAACCATCATAGAGTCGTTCTTCGTGCGCGCAGACTCCCGAGCGTTCCACCGCATCCGCATCCTCGCCCTGGTGTCCGGTCTTCTCGGATTCCTGCTGGCGGTGATCACACCGATCCTGCCGGTGCAGCAGGACCGGCCCACTCTGCGTTGGCCGCAAGGGGATACGGCCGACGTGGCCGCGCCCCTGGTTTCCTACGTGCCGTTGAGCCTGGACGTGACGCTGCCGTGCCAGGTGCTGCGGGAGTTGCCGAGCGGGACGCTGTTCTCGACGGTGCCCGCCGCCTCCGGGCAGGCCGAGACCAAGGGCTTGGTGGTCAAGGTCACCGACGAACCCGGCAAGGGGCCCGTGCTCTCGGTGCTGGTGCGGTTGATTCCGCTGCTGTCCGCGCCCGTCGCGGAGATCGGCGACTGCGGCGCCGTGACCGTGCGCTCGGACGCCACCCAGACCCGCGTGGAATTCACCGGGGTCGCGCGCAAGGACGGGACGCCGTTCGTCGGCGGCGACACCCGGCCACAGGTGGTGGGCCTGTTCACCGACCTGAAGCGGGAGCAGCTCGGGAACGCCTCCGCCACCGTGCGGATCGACGCGCGCTTCACCTCCAGCCCGACCTGGCTCAAGCGACTGGCGATCATCGGCGCGGTGCTGTTCACCCTGCTGTCGCTGTACGCGCTGCACCTGCTCGACACCGCCGACGGCCGCAAGCCGCGCCGCTTCCTGCCCGCGCACTGGTGGCGGGTGCGGCTCGCCGATGTCGCGGTGCTGGGCACGCTGGTGGTGTGGCACTTCATCGGGGCCAACACCTCCGATGACGGCTACATCCTGAATATGGCCCGGGCCTCGAAGTATTCGGGCTACATGGCCAACTACTACCGCTGGTTCGGGGTCGCCGAGGCGCCCTTCGGGTGGCCGTACGAGGTCCTGGCCTGGATGACCCGGATCAGTGATTCCAGCCCGTGGATGCGGCTGCCCGCGCTGCTGGCCGGCATCGTGTGCTGGCTGGTCATCAGCCGGGAAGTGCTGCCGCGCTTGGGCTCCCGGGTGCGCCGCGACCAGGTCGCGATCTGGACCGCGGGCCTGGTGTTCCTGGCCGCCTGGATGCCCTACGACAACGGCCTGCGACCGGAACCGCTGATCGCCGCGGGCGCCCTGCTGACCTGGTGCTCCATCGAACGCGCCATCGCCACCGGACGGCTGCTGCCCGCGGCCGTCGGCGTGCTGATCGCCGGCTTCTCGCTGGCCGCCGGGCCGACCGGCCTGATCTGCATCGCGGCCCTGATCGCGGGCGCGCGGCCGGTGCTCATGGTGATCATCAAACGCGCCGGGCAGCAGCGCGGTTCGTGGCTGTCGCGCTACGGCGCGTTGCTCGCGCCCGGCATCGCGGCCGGAACCCTGGTGCTGGTGGTCGTTTTCGGTGATCAGACCCTGGCCTCGGTCATGGAGGCCACCCGGGTGCGCACCCTGATCGGCCCCAATGTGGCCTGGTTCGACGAGCGCACCCGCTGGGACTCGCTGCTCATGCTCTCCCCCGACGGCTCGCTGGCCCGTCGATTCGGCATCCTCGCCATGCTGCTGAGCCTGGGCGTGTGCGTGATGGTGATGCTGCGCAAGAACGGCCGCATCCCGGGCACCTCACGCGGTCCGTCGGCGCGGGTGCTGGGCATCGTGTTCATGTCGCTGTTCCTGATGATGTTCACGCCCACCAAGTGGACCCACCATTTCGGCGTGTACGCGGGCCTGGCCGGATCGCTGGCGGCGCTGGCCGCGGTCGCGGTGGGGGTCAACGGGATTCGCTCGCCGCGCAACCGGACGCTGTTCACGGCGGCGGTGTTCTTCCTGCTGGCCATGACCTTCACCGGATCCAATGGCTGGTGGTACGTGTCCAGCTACGGCGTGCCGTGGTTCGACAAGGCCCCGCTCGTCGCGGGCAAGGGCTTCTCCACACTGTTCCTGGGACTGGCGGTGCTGTGCCTGCTGGTCGCGGCCTACCAGCACTTCCGGGAGCCGTACACGACGTCGCGGCCGGTGCGCGGCTTCGACAAGTTCGCCAGCATGCCGCTCACCATCGCGGCCGCCGTACTGGTGCTGTTCGAGGTGTTGTCGCTGGCCAAGGCGGCCATCGGCCAGTACCCGGCCTACTCCATCGCCCAGTCGAATCTGCGCGCGCTGAAGGGCGATTCGTGTGCCCTGGCCAACGAGGTGCTGGTGGAGACCGACACCCCCGGGTCGCTGCTGCACCCGTGGACCGGCTCCGACGCCGACGGCCTGGCCGCGCAGAACACCGGGTTCACCCCCAACGGCGTGGCCACCGACCTCACCGCGGACGCCGAGGAGACCGTCACCGGCGGCGCCAACTCGGTGAACGACAAGTCCGGCAACAAGACCTCCAAGACCACCGGGGCCGGCACCGGCGGCGGCAAGAGCGAGCAGGCCGGCATCAACGGCAGCTCGGTCGCCCTGCCCTTCGGCCTGGATCCGGCCAAGACCCCCGTGCTGGGCAGCTACACCGATGGCGAGCAGCAGGTTTCGAAGCTCACCACCCAGTGGTACAACGCCGAGAAGCTGAACACCGTGCGCGATAACCCGGCCTACCAGGTGCTGGTGGTGACCGCGGCGGGCCGGATCAAGTCCTTCGACAAGGACGGCGTCCAGACCTATGGACAGGATCTGATCGTCGAGTACGGCACCCGCGACGCCGCGGGCGAGGTCCGCGAGGTCGGCCAGATCCGGCCCATCGACATCGGCCCGAACCCGTCCTGGCGCAACCTGCGCATCCCGCTGGACCAGATTCCCGCGGGCGCGAACGCGATTCGCCTGGTCCTGAATGATGCCGACATCACCCCGCGCCAGTGGCTGGCGGTCACCCCGCCCCGGCTGCCCGAACTGCGGACGCTGAATTCCCTTGTCGGCGACCAGGCCCCGGTGCTCGAGGACTGGCACGTGGGCCTCGCGTTCCCGTGCCAGCGCCCGTTCGACCACCACGACGGCGTGGCCGAGGTGCCCGAATGGCGCATCCTGCCCGACCGCGTGGGCCAGGACGCCTCCAATGCCTGGCAGGACGATATCGGCGGCGGGCCGCTCGGCTGGACCGGTCTGCTGCTGCAGTCCGAGACCCGGCCGTCGTACCTGAACCACGACTGGCGACGGGACTGGGGCGCCCTCGAGAAGTTCACCCCGTATGCCCCCAACGCGAATTCACGCCCGACCCTGGACGTGACCGTCGAAACGCGGTCCGGTCTGGCCAAGGACTCACCGATCAAGGCGAAATAGAAGGTGACAACCGATTTCGTGAGCCGAGGGTAACTCGTCGGGTACGTCCAGAATCGGGTTGGCACACGACCGCCGGCACGCGTGCGAATCCGGCAACGGCTCCCAAGCCGTGTGCCAAGTCTCGGAGAGGTGGGGAAGCTACGATCAGCAACCGTGCCAGACGCCTCCGCAGTGCTCACGAAGCCGAACCCTCCGGCGACCGACCCCGCGAACCCGCGTGATTACCGGGTAGCGAAGCTGATAGCGATCGTCGCGGGCCTGCTCGGGGCGCTGTTCGCGCTGGCGACGCCGTTCCTGCCGGTGCAGCAGACCCAGGCGGAGGTGAGCTGGCCGCAGCGTGGTTCGCTGGATCCGGTGCAGGCGGCCCTGGTGTCGCAGGTGCCGATCGACGTGAACATCACCATCCCCTGTTCCGCGGTCGGGCAATTGGATCCGCGTGGCGGCATCCTGCTGGCAACGGCACCGCCGCAGGGCAAGAGCGCGGACCTGGAGGCCATGTTCGTCCGCGTCTCCGGCGACAGCGTGGACGTGCTGGACCGGAATGCCGTGGTGGCCACCGCCACCCGTGCGGAGATGAACGAGTGCTCGAAGCTCGTCATCACCTCCGACAGCAAGGAGACCTACGCCGGCTTCGAGGGCGTCACCCGCACGGTCGAGAAGACCACCCCCGACGGCGGCCGGGAACTGGTCACCGTGCCGATCGAGGGCCGGCTGCTGGGCGACCTGCGGCCGCAGGTGGTGGGCGTCTTCACCGATATGAAAGGCGGCGTCCCGGAGGGCCTTTCGTTCCACATGACGGTGGACTCGCGGTACTCGTCCTCGCCGACGCTGATCAAGCTGGTCGCGATCATCGCCGCCGTGCTGCTCACCCTGCTGGCCATGGGCGCGCTCGCGGTGCTGGACACCAGCGACGGCCGCGGGCACCGGCGCATCCTGCCCGCGCACTGGCTGAAGCCGACCTGGGCGGACGGCGGCATCATCGGCACCCTGCTGCTGTGGCATTTCGTGGGCGCCAACACCTCCGACGACGGCTACATCCTGACCATGGTGCGGGCGGCCCCGCACGCCGGCTACCTGGCCAACTACTTCCGTTGGTACGGCGTGCCGGAAGCGCCGTTCGGCTGGTACTACTACGTCATCCAGGCCTTCGCCGAGATCTCCACCGCCAGCCCGTGGGTGCGAATTCCCGCGCTGCTCTGCGGAATCCTGTGCTGGCTGGTGATCAGCCGCGAGGTGGTGCCGCGCCTGGGCAATGCGGTGGCGCGCTCCAAGGTCGCGCTGTGGACCGGCGGCCTGGTGTTCCTGGCCTTCTGGCTGCCCTACGACAACGGCCTGCGCTCGGAGCCGATCGTGGCCTTGGGCGCGCTGCTGACCTGGGTCTCGATCGAGCGGGCCATCGCGACCTCGCGACTGCTGCCAGCCGCGGTCGCGGTGCTGGTGGCGGCGTTCACGCTGGCGGCGGCGCCGACCGGTCTGATGTGCGTGGCGGCCCTGCTCGCGGGCATCCGGCCGCTGGTCGCCATCGTGGTGCGGCGGCGCAAGCAGTTCGGTGACGTGGCGCTGCTGGCCCCCATCGCGGCGGCCGGAACCCTGGTGCTGGTGGCGGTTTTCGCCGATCAGACCTTCGCCGGGATCATGGAGGCCAACCGGGTGCGGCAGGTGACCGGACCGAATCTGGCCTGGTACAAGGACTATCTGCGCTACTACTACCTGTTCGTCGAGACGGTGGACGGCTCGCTGGCCCGCCGCTTCGCGTTCCTGCTCATGATCCTGTGCCTGATGACCACCATGCTGGTGCTGCTGCGCCGGCGACAGGTGCCGGGCATCGCGAGCGCGCCGACCTGGCGGCTCATGGGCGTGGTCTTCGGAACCATCTTCTTCATGATGTTCAACCCGACCAAGTGGACCCACCACTTCGGTTCGTACGCGGGCATCGCGGGCTCGCTGGCGGCGGTGACCGCGGTCGCGGTGTCCGCCACCGCCCTGCGGTCCCGCAAGAACCGCTCGGTCTTCCTGGCCGGGCTGCTGTTCACCCTCGCCGTCGCCTTCTCCGGCATCAACGGCTACTGGTACGTCTCCAGCTACGGCGTGCCGTGGTACGACAAGACCGTCTCCCTGCACGGCTTCCAGTCCAACACCCTGATGCTCATGCTGTTCGGGCTGGCGCTGGCGGTGGTGGCGTGGCAGTCGCTGCGCGAGGGCTACGCCAAGCCGATGGAGAGCGGGAAGACCCGGCGCGGCAAGCGGATCCGCAGGTTCGCCGCGATTCCGCTCACCGTGGTCGCCGCGCTCATGGTGATCTTCGAGGTGGTGTCGCTGCTCAAGGGCGCGGTGCAGCAGTACCCGGCCTATTCGCTGGCCCGCTCGAACATCGACGCGGTCACCGGCAAGACCTGCGGACTGGCCAATGACGTGCTGGTCGAGGGCAATGTCAACAGCGGCAACCTGACTCCGATCATCGACCCCGCCCACCCGCCGCTGAACGGTGACCCGCTGGCCGGGGAGAACCCCGTCGGCTTCTCCTCCAACGGCGTCGCCGCCAAGCTCGACGCGGACGCCGTCGAGGTGAAGCCGGGCACCGGCAATACCTCCACCCAGACCGTCGGCCCGGCCTTCGAGGAGGGCCAGAACGCGGGCACCGGCGGCGGCAAGGGCGCGCAGGGCGTCAACGGATCGACCGTTGCGCTGCCGTTCGGCCTGGACCCGGCCACCACCCCGGTGATGGGCAGCTACCAGGACGGCGTGCAGCAGCCCGCCTCGCTCACCTCGAGCTGGTACCAGCTGCCGCAGCGTTCGGAGGACTCCCCGCTGATCGTCATCTCGGCGGCCGGGCGCGCGATGTCGTTCGACGACACCGGCAATATGACCTACGGCCAGGACATCTTCCTGGAGTACGCGCACCGCAATCCGGACGGCAGCCTCGGTGAGATCCGGGCCTACCGGCCGCTGGACATCGGCCCCGCCCCGTCCTGGCGGAACCTGCGCATCCCGTTCTCGGCGCTGTCCGACGACGCCAATGTGGTGCGCATCCGGGCCAATGACCCGATCCTGATCGGTGATCAGTGGCTGGCGTTCACGCCGCCGCGGGTGCCCAAGCTGGTATCGCTCGACAGCTACCTGGGCCGGACGCAGCCGATCCTGCTGGACTGGGCGGTGGGCCTGCAGTTCCCGTGCCAGCACCCGTTCGACCACCACAACGGCGTGGTCGACGCGGCCCCCAAGTACCGTATCCTGCCCGATCGCCCGCTCGCGATCAGTTCCACGAACACCTGGCAGGCGCAGGAATTCGGTGGCCCGCTCGGCTGGGCGCAGATGCTCGCGTCGTCGAAGACCGTTCCGACGTATCTGAAGGACAACTACGACCGCGACTGGGGTTCGCTGGAGCAGTACGTGCCGTACTACTCGAACCCGGCCGATCCGGGCAAGGGTGACTTCCCCAAGCCCGCGCAGATCGACACCCATGTGGTGAACCGCTCCGGGTTCTGGTCACCGGGCAAGATGCGGGTCTTCTGACCCGAGGCGTCCGGCATTCGGTGGCCGCCCGCGACCATGCGGGCGGCCACCGCCGTGTTCGGGGCCGATCGAATTCCGGTGGCTACTTCTCGGTGTCCACGTGGGCGACCCACTCGTAGACGGGCAGACTGCCGTCCGGAGTGTCCTGCCACCGTGACGTCACTTTGAAACGCTCGTACCCGTTCCCATACGCGACCCGCAGTTCGACGCCCGGTGGAGTGATCCGAACGATCCGTGTTTCGAGGCCTTCCGGCCCGCCTTCGAGTAGCGCCAGCGGTGAGGTACTCATAGCTGAAGGCTCTCACATTCATGCCTTACAGCCGATAGATTCAGCGCAATCGGCGAGCCGCCTAGACCAGGCCCATCAGCTTCATCAGGGCCACCAGCGGCCCGCCGATGACCGGGATAGCGCTGAAGCTGCCGGTGCCGCCCATGCTGCCCTCGGGCACCGCGGTCGCCTGAATGCCGAGGGTCGAGCCGCCGTTGGGGCCGACCGTGAGGTCGTCGTTCGCGGTGAAGGTGTACTGCCCGGCCACCGACGGGGACCAGGTCATGCTCGCGTTGCCCGAGGCGTCGACCGGAACGGTGCCGAGGCTGATCACCGTGCTGCTACCCGGGTTCACGACCCAGAAGCCCACCTGCGTCCCCGCGTTCGGGGCGCCGACATGAGTGCTGAGGGTGTACGTGGTGCCGACGTGCGCCAGGCCGTTGACGCCGGTGATTCCGTAGGTCACCGCGGACGCGTTCGGTGCGGCGACGACCGCCAGGGCGGTGGCGGCGGTGGCCGCGCCACCGATGATGAGTTGCCGAATTCGACGGGTAGCCATTAGTGCTTCGCTCCCAAGGCTCGCATTTCAAAATGAAATGCGAGCTTTTCACACGCGGGAGCGACCCGCAACGGTTTCGGAATCTACAACGGAAGCAGGTGATGCTTGCGCGGGTTGCGAGGAATTCTCTTGTCCCTGAGCAAGCGCAACGCCCGCCGGATTTCCAGCCGGGTACTCGACGGCTCGATGACCGCGTCGATATAGCCGCGCTCGGCCGCCACCCATGGCGTCGCCACCGTCGCGTTGTAGAAATCGATCATCTGCTGACGGATGGCGGCACGCTGATCCTCCGGCGCCGCCGCCAAGGTCTTCGCCCCGATCAGCGACACCGCGCTCTCCGCGCCCATGACCGCGATCCGCGCCGTCGGCCAGGCCAGATTCACATCCGCGCCCAGCTGCTTGGAACCCATCACCGCGTACCCGCCGCCATAGGACTTGCGGATCACCACGGTCACCTTCGGGACCGTCGCCTCCACGAACGAGAAGATGAACCGGCCACCCCGCTTGATGACACCGATCTTCTCCTGCTCCACGCCGGGTAGGAAGCCCGGCGTATCCACCACGAAGACCAGCGGAATCTCGAAGGCGTCGCAGAGTCGCACGAAATGTGCGGCCTTGTCCGAGGCCCGGGCGTCGAGCGCACCCGCGTAGACCATGGGCTGATTGGCCACCACGCCGACACTGCGACCGTCGACCCGCGCGAAACCGCAGATCACATTGCGGCCCGCGGATTCACCGAATTCGTGGAAGGCGCCGTCGTCGAAGATGCGCAGCAGGATCTCGTGCATGTCGTAGCCGGCATTGTCGGCGTCGGGCACGATGGCCTCGAGTTCCCGGTCCGACTCCGTGATCTCCGGTTCCAGACCGGGATTCACCACCGGCGGCAGCTCCTGACAGCTGGAGGGCAGGTAGCTCAGGTAGTCGCGCACCCACTCGAACGCGGCCTTCTCATCCCGGGCCACATGATGGATATTGCCGTACTGCGCTTGGGAATTCGCGCCGCCCAGCTCCTCGAGACTGACATCCTCGCCGGTGACCTCGCGAATCACCTTGGGACCGGTGACGAACATGTACGCCTTTTCGGTGGCGACCACGACGTCGGTATTGATCGGCGCGTACACCGCGCCGCCCGCGCAGCTGCCCAGAATCATCGAGATCTGGGGTACCAAGCCGGACAACGGTTCCTGGCGTCTGCCCAGCTCGGCGTACCAGGCCAGCGAGGTCACCGCCTCCTGCACGCGGGCGCCGCCGGAGTCGTTGATGCCGACCACCGGGCAACCCACCTTGGCCGCGAATTCCATGATGCCCGCGACCTTGCGGCCGAACATCTCGCCGACCGAACCGCCGTACACGGTCTGGTCGTGCGAGAAGACCGCCACCGGGCGGCCGTCCACCAGGCCGTGCCCGGTGACCACACCGTCGCCGTAGAGCGCGTTCTTGTCGCCCGGATTGCGCACCAGCGCACCGATTTCCACGAAAGTTCCGGAGTCCAGCAGCATGTCGATGCGGTCACGGGCGGAAGGAATGGACTTCCGCGCCCGCTTGGCGATTCCCGCGTCACCCGCCGGTTCCCTCGCGATGTCGAGTTTGAGTCGAAGGTCGGCGAGTTTCTCGGCGGAGGTGCTCACTGGACTCCTTTCGGCAAAAACCTACTTTCGCAGAACCCGTGTCGCGGTGGTGTTATTTCCCGGTGGTGTCGATCTCCGCGAGTTTCTTGGTGAGGTCGGCACCAATGGTCGCGATCCGCGGCTCATCGACGATCTGGAGATGGTCACCCGGAATGTGGATGACTTCCAGCGACGGGATGTGCTCCGACCAACCACCATTCGGGCGGCGATCGCCGAAGCGCGGCTCCAGTTCGATGATGCCGTCGTGGTAACGGTCGGCGAGGTAGAGCGTCACGTCGCCATCGTAGTTCGACAGCTCGACCTTCTGAAGTTCCCGACCCTCGATGAACGAGGTGCGCTGGTGTTCCATCACACCGCCCGGAATATTCGCACCTGCGAACTTCACCAGTTCCATGATGATTTGGATCTGGTCCTCGTCCGAGGCCGCAGCCAGCTCCTCCAGCTGTTCATCGTCGAGTTCGCCGTTGAAGCCGTAGGTCTTCTGCGCGAACGCCTGGTACCGGCGCATGCGCTCCAGGCGTTCCTGAGGCGTATCACGCTCCGGCTCAACCGGAATTGCCAGGTCGATCAGGCCGACCAAGCGAACGTCCGCACCTTCGGCGCGCATGAGCTGCGCGACGGTCAGCGCGAACACCGCACCCAGCGACCAGCCGTAGAAGACGTACGGACCCTCCGGCTGCCGCTTGCGAATCTCCGGGATGTACTGGCGCGCACGCTCTTCGATGGTGCCATCGACCCGCTCGAAACCGAACATCGGGGTTCCGGCCGGGAGCCGCTTCAGCAGCGGCTCGTATACCAGGGTGTTGCCGCCCGACGGGTGGAACACGAAGACCGGCACGGCGTTCGATCCGGCTTCCTTCGCACGCAAGGTACGGACGAAACCCTCGACATCGTCGCTGTGCTCCTGGTACTCCGCGACCACATCCGACATCTTCTCGATGGTCACGCAGGCGCGGATCCGCTCGGGATCGATCTGCGCCTTGGCGCGTTCCGACAATCGAGCAACCAGCTTGCCGAAGGTCTCGGCGTCGAGCGTCGGCAACGGGTTGAAGATGCCGCCCGCCGACTTGCCCGTCACCAACGCCCAGGTCGCGAATACCAGCCGCTCGGGCGCGTTACGTGGCGGGACGTTGTCGGCGTCGGTCTCGGCCACCGGCGCGGACGCCTCATAGTCGGCTACAACAGGTTCGGCGACAAGCGCTTCGGCCTCGGCCACCGGAGAGGGGGTCTCGACCTTCGGCAGCAGCGCGGCCGGATCCTTGCCCTCGGACATGGCGGTCCGGGCGGCCGTGATGAAGTCGGCGTCGACGGCGATGTCCTCACCGGCAGCCTGGCGGGCGGCGATATCCTCGAGCTGCGCGCGGTTCTCCAGCGCGTAGCGCAGCACCTTTCCGACCTCGAGCAGGCTGGCGTCGCGGACCGCCTGCAATTGCAGCTGCGGGATGTCGAACTCGTACTCGACGCGGTTCTTGATGCGCATCGCCATCAGCGAGTCCAGACCCAGCTCCATGAGCGGGATCTCCATCGGCAGGTCCTCGACCGCGTAACCCATGGACTCGGCCACGATGATCGCCAGGCGCGCCTCGATGGTCTGGGTGCCGTTCGGATCCCAGCGCTCACCGGCCGACTCCGCGACCTCGACCGCGGCGGCCGGAGCCGCCTCGACGGCCGCGACCGGCTGCGCCACCGCCGATTCCGGCAGCGGAGCGCCGGAGGTGACGACCGCGTCGAACAGCGGACGGAAGACATTGCCCGCCTTGGCGTGCACCGATACCGACGCACCACCCGGATGCGGAGTAAGCGTGGTGGTCAGAGTGCCGCTCACTGGAATCGCCTCGTGCGCCAGCGACGCGCCGACGGTGACATCCGAGAGCACCTGCGCGGCAGCGGCATTCACCAGCGCGGACAGGTCGGTGACGGCTTGGGCCTGCACCTCCCACACGTGGCGGCCGTCCGGCAGCGCCACGTGCGAGCCCGGCACCACGGTGTCGCCCGAGCCGCCGAAGCTGCCGGACACCTTGGGCCAGTACTCCTTACGCAGGAACGCGGTGCGCGGCACCGGCGCGTACTCACCGGCGGGAAGCAGCGAGGGCAGGTCGACCTTGTGGCCCTGCACGTACAGCTGCGCCAGAGCGGAGACGACGCCGGCGGCCTCGTCTTCCTTACGCTTCAGCGTCGGAATGAGCGCGGCATCATGCACGCCCGCCGCGAAGGTGGTGCCCAGCACCTGCATCAGCGCCACCGAGTTCGGGGCCAGCTCGAGATAGGTGGTGATGCCGTTGTCCACAGCCTGGCGGATCGCGTTGGTGAAGTACACCGAACCGCGCATGTTCATGACCCAGTAGTCCACGTCGTGCACCGGTGCGTTGCCACCGCGGTAGACGGCCGCCGCGTGGACGGTGGAGTAGAGGTCGCGCTTGAGCTTGGTGGGCTCGATACCGGCCAGCTCGGCGGCGAGTTCGCCCAGCAGCATGTCCATCTGCGAGGTGTGGCCCGCGCCGCGGGTCTGCAGCACGCGCGCGAACTTGCCCTCGGACTCGGCGCGCGCCACGATCGCATGCACCTGGTCCGGCATGCCGCCGATCACCGTGTTGTTCGGCGCGGCGTACACCGCGACCTCGATGTCGGGGAACTCGGTCTCGACGAGCTTGGCGATTTCCTCCGCGGAGTACTCCAGCAGCGCCATGTTGCGCACCTGATCGTCGGTCAGCATGGCTTCGCCCTCGGCCATCAGCCTCGAACGAGCGCAGATCACGCGCACGGCGTCCTCGAGCGGCAGACCGCCCGAGATGTACGCGCCCGCGACCTCACCCTGCGAATGACCCACGACGCCTTCGGGTTCCGCACCGTGCGCCCGCAGCACCGAGGCCAGACCCACCTGAATGGTGAAGGTGCCGACCTGGCCCGTGCCGATGTCCCAGTCCTGCTCGTCGTCCAGGATCATCTCCCGGACCGAGTATCCGGCCTCGTCCATCACGAGCTCGTCGACCTGGTCGACGGCCTTGCGGAAGATCGAGTTCTCCAGGTAGAGCTGCTTGCCCATCTTCCGGTGCTGCGCACCGAAACCGGCCATCACCCACAGCGCGCCACGGGCGGCCGGGGAATCAGCCGTGTAGACGCCGGTGCCCGGCTTACCCGCCTCGATGGCGCGCAGGCCCGCGATGGCCTCCTCGTGCGTCTTGGCGACGACCACACCGCGCGAGCGGCCGTGGTTGCGCTTGGCCAGCGCGCGGGCCACATCCTCGAGCGGAGTCGCCTGTCCCGCTTCGGATTCCAGCCAGTCAGCCAGATCCTTGGCGGCGCGCTTGCGGCGCGAGGGCAGGTAGGCCGACACCGGGATGATCAGCGGCAGCGGCTCGTCGCGGGTCCACTCTGCTTCCGGTGCGGCAGCTTCGGTGAGAGCCTCGGCCTCGGTGAGCACATCGGTGGACTCGTCGTCGAGCCCATCGGTCGCGGCGACGGAGGGAGCCGCAGCGGCGGGCACGTACTCCTGGATGACCACGTGCGCATTGGTGCCGCCGAAGCCGAAGCCGGAGACACCGATGGTGGCCTTGCCGCTGTAGCGCGGGAATTCGGTGGGCTCGTCGACGACCTTCAGGTGCGCTTGGTCCCACGCGATGAGCGGGTTGGGGCCCACGTAGTTGATGCTCGGCGGAATGACGTTGTTCTGCAGCGCCATGATCACCTTGGCCAGGCTGGCCGCGCCCGCACCGGACTCGATGTGGCCGAAGTTGGACTTGGCCGAACCCAGCAGCGCGGGCTTGTCGTCCTCACGGCCGCGACCGACGACCCGGCCGAGGGCGTCGGCCTCGAGCGGATCTCCGAGCAGCGTGCCGGTGCCGTGCGCCTCGATGTAATCGACTGTGGAAGGCGGGATTCCAGCGTCCCGGTACGCCCGGCGCAGCACCTCGGCCTGCGCATCCGGGTTCGGGGCCAGCATGCCGTTGGAGCGACCGTCGTTGTTGACGGCGGAGCCCTTGATGACACCGTAGATCTTGTCGCCGTCGCGCTCCGCGTCGGCGAGACGCTTGAGCACGATCAGGCCCGCGCCCTCGGAACGGATGAAACCGTCGGCATCGGACGAGAACGCCTTGAGACGGCCGTTCTTCGCGAAGACGCCGTTGATCTCGAAACCGAGGGTGGCGGCCGGAGCCAGGATCAGGTTGACGCCACCGGCCAGGGCCAGCTCGGCGTCACCGGCGCGCAGCGCGCGCACGGCCTCGTGTACCGCCACCAGGGTGGACGAGCACGCGGTGTCGAGTGCCACGGACGGGCCGCGGAAGTCGTAGAAGTACGAGACGCGATTGGCGATGATGGCCGTCGACGAGCCGGTGAGCATGTAGCCCTCGGCCGAGATCGGCAGGTTCGGGTCACGCGGCCCGCCCAGGGCCTGCATGCCGATGTAGGTGAAGTCGTTGGTGGACGTGCCGACGAAGAAACCGACAGGCTTGCCCTTGAGCTCGTTCGCGGGAATCCGCGCGTGCTCCAGAGCCTCCCAGGTCAGCTCGAGCATGAGCCGCTGCTGCGGGTCCATGCGCTCGACCTCGACCGGGGAATGGGCGAAGAACTCCGCGTCGAAGCCCTTCACGACCTCCTGATCGAGGTATCCACCGAGGGTATTGGCCTGCTCGATCTGCGCGGCGACCTGCGGGTTCGACTTGAACTCGTCCCAGCGGCCCTCGGGTAGTTCGCGAATCGCGTCGCCGCGGTTGATCAGAAATTCCCAGGTGGATTCAGGCGTATCACCCGCACCCGGCAGACGGGTGGACAAGCCGACGATCGCGATGTCGTGCGCGTCGCCGGGCTGGAAACCCTGGGTGTAGAACGAGTCGTCGGCCGCCTCGGCCGGAAGGTCTGGCTCACCGTTGATGATTCGCTCCGCCAGCGAACCGATCGTCGGGTGCTGGAACACGATGGTCGCGTTCAGCACGACCCCGGTCAGCTCCTCGATGTCGCCGCCGAGCGCGAGAGCGTCGCGCGAGGCCAAGCCGAATTCCTCCAGCGGCCGGTCCACCGTGATGTTGTCGAGCGGCTGCCCGGTCGCATCGGAGACCCAGCGGCGCAACCACTCCCGCAGATCCTGCACCGACATGTCGGTGCCCGCAGGTTTCGCCGCGGCATCCGTGGTCGGCGCGTTCTCGGTCGTCTGGGTGGGGTCCGTGCCCTCGTTCTCAGCCATCAGTTCCTCAAGCTACCTGTCTGCTTACGGTGCGCGGCGGTGTTTTCATGCATGAATGGCGCGAACCTTATCGGCTCGCGCCATCCAACTTCGAGACGGTCGTCTCACTCCTCGTCTGGTGCATCGGGGAAGGCCTGCTGCGTGTAACCACCACGCAGGGTCCCGCCCATATATTCCGCCTTGCAGGCGCGACGCGCGATCTTGCCACTCGAGGTACGCGGAATCGACCCGGCGGGAACGAGGAGGATGTCACGAGCGGTGACACCGTGCCGGGAGGAAATGGCCGCGCGGACCGCGTCGGCGATGGGGGCCGGATCGGCCTTGCCCGCGCCCGGACCGCGCTCGGCAACGATCACCAGCTGTTCGCTGGCATCGTCGGCGTCGTAGCTCAGACCGGAGTGGCTGTCCTGCGCGAAGACCTCGGCGGGCAGCTGGTTGGCCGGCACCGCGAAGGCGGCGACGAAACCGGGACGCAGCATGTTCGAGGCCTCCTGCGCGGAGTACTCGAGATCCTGCGGGTAGTGGTTGCGGCCGTCCACGATGACCAGGTCCTTGACGCGGCCGGTGATGTACAGCTCGCCGTCCACGTAGACGCCGTAGTCACCGGTGCGCAGCCAGTTGCCGTCCAGCGGGACGTCGCCGGCCTTGCTGCCCTCGGGCAGGCGGTTGGTGAGACGGTTCCGGAAGGTCTTCTGGGTCTCCTCGGCGCGGCCCCAGTAGCCGATGCCGATGTTGTTGCCGTGCAACCAGATCTCGCCGACCTCGCCCTCGGGGAGCTCACGCGCGCCCTCGGGATTGTCGACGGTCTCCGGGTCCACGATCGCGCCCCACTGCGACAGCGAGACGTAACCGCACGACACCTGCGCGATGGAGTTCTCGGTGCCCTGCTCGACCTTCACCACGCGACCGGCGTTGAGCTCGGTGCGGTCCACATAGATGACCTTGGCCTCGTCCTCGTGCCGGGTGGCCGACACGAACAGGGTGGCCTCGGCCATGCCGTAGCACGGCTTGATGGCGGTCTTGGGCAGGCCGTACGGGGCGAACGCCTCGTTGAACTTCTTCATCGAGGTGGTGGTCACCGGCTCGGAGCCGTTGATCAGGCCGAGCACGTTCGACAGGTCCAGCGATTCGCCCGCCTTGGGCAGGCCGCGCACGGCGGCGTGCTCGAAGGCGAAGTTCGGTGCGGCGGCGAAGGTTCCGGCGCCGTCGGAGACCGCGGCCAGCTCGTTGATCCACCGCGAGGGACGGCGCACGAAGGAGGCCGGCGACATGATGGTGATGTACTTGCCGCCCACGGCGGGCAGGATCACCGTCAGCAGACCCATGTCGTGGTACAGCGGCAGCCAGGTCACACCGCGCGAGTTCTCGTTCAGATCCAGCGCGTTCACCATCTGCAGCACATTGGTGCCGACACCGCGGTGGGTGATCTCGACGCCGGCCGGCACGCGCGTGGAGCCGGAGGTGTACTGCAGGTAGGCGATGTCGTCGACGCGAATGTCGGGGCGGATCCAGGACTCACCGACACTATCGGGGATGGCGTCGACCGCGATGATGCGCGGGCGCTGGGCCGCGGGCAGCGAGCGGAAGAACTGCCGCACGCCGGCGGCGGAGGAGCTCGCGGTCAGGATCGCGGAGGGCGTGCAGTCGCCGAGCACGGCGTGCAGCCGGTCGGTGTGGCCCGGCTCGTCCGGATCGAACAGCGGCACCGAGATGGTGCCCGCGTAGATCGCCGCGAAGAAGGAGATGACGTAATCCAGGCCCTGCGGGGCCAGGATGGCGACCCGATCGCCCCGCTTGGTCACCTGCTGCAGTCGGGCGGCCACCGCGCGCAGCCGGGTGCCGAACTGGCTCCAAGTGAGGTCCTGGTACTCACCGTCGCGCTCGCGTGAGTAGTCGATGTAGCGGTAGGCAAGGTCGTTCGCGTCATTGCCCGCAGTGTGCATCTCGACGTAGTCGACGAGGGTACGTCCCTCGGGAATCGTGATGTTCCCCGTTTCGTCGAGGTAATCGTCGAAAGTCTCGTCCATTCCTTCTTCTCCTCCGAGGCACACGCGGCATGGAACGGCTGCTTTGCCGCTGTTACCTGTGAGGCCCCGACTGTGTTCGCCCGCGGGAGCTCCATGGGAGAGCCAACCTGCAGAATTTCGTTGCGGTCTGCGCGGTGACCGTCTATTGGCTAGATGTTCTCGAGCCAGGGACATGTTACAGAGGAGCGATCCGGCCATGCTTCGGAGCGGCCGAACATCTCCCAGCTCACACCACTGGACTATGGCTTCACCGGCGCGAATGCCTCCAAATGGGTGGGGAGCGCCCCGGATAGGACACAACTAGGACAGGGATGTGAGTTGCCGCACCCACCGGGTCTCGGCAGTGTCGCAACCCGGAGCACTTTACCGGGTGACCCCCAAACTGGGGGGTTGGTCGGCGGGGGTCACCATTGACTCACGAATGTGCTGGGTGCGGGGCGTTTTCGATGAGACCTGAGGCCCAGTTCACCGTCCACTGGGTGGCGGTGGTCCCGGTGTCGTCCACCTGGTAGCCGTTGTAGAGGCTGTGGACTGGGTTGCCCGCGGCCTTGACCAGGATATTCAGGCTGCCGAGGATGTTTCCGGGGTTGAGCGCCTGCCGGGGCGAATCACAGATCAAATCACCTGCGGCGCAGATGGTGAAGGCCCGGTCGGACAGCTTGCCGAAGCCGCCGCGCGGTCCGGTCATGGTGATGCCCGGCACGTTCAGGCCCCGCAGCGCGACCTCCGCGCCGACGCCCGCCGGGGACGGTCCGATGGCCGTGGCCTCGCCCGGGTCGCCGATATCGCGGCGGCCGTCGGCGATGGTGGTCACACCCAGCACCAGGTCCTCGGGCACCGGGCCCTTGCCCGCGCCGATCTGCGCGGCCACGTCACCCGCGATCACCGCGCCCTGTGAGAAGCCCGCCAGCACGAAGGTGGTGAGCGGGCAGTCGGCGTGGGTCTTGGCCAGCTTCTCCGAAGCCCGCTTGGCGCCCTCGGACCGGCTGTTGTTGTACGACGTCTGCCCGTCCGGCGGAATGGCGACCGGATTCGAGAACTGGGCGACGTAGGGAACGGTGTAGACCTCGAGCCGTTCGTTCGGGAACTTGGCCCGAATCGGGTTGGAGATGTTCAACATCAGCGACGCCGGGTTCGCGGTCGGGTTGTAGGGGTCGTCGGTGGCGTTCGACTCCCAGGTGCCCGGAAGGGACAGCAACAGCACATCCGGGCAGGCGGCCGGCTGCGAACTCGGACGGGTGGGTCCCGGCGGCTTGGGGCCGGGCAGCCGCAGCCGGCCGGCCAGCAGGTACCACAGCAGCAGCGCCACCACGACCACGATCACGATCGCGGCGATGGCGAGGAGCAGGCAACCTACGGGCCGGGTCCGGCGTCGTCCGTTTCGGCGTCGTGTCGTCACTTGTTGCAGTAGCTCTTCGTGGCGACGTCGTAGTAGGTCTTACCCGCCTGCTCGACCGACATCTTGGCCGGATCGAAGGCCGGGTCGGAGCCGGCGATGGCGGTCACGTACGTGATGATCTGGTCCTGCGGCGCGTTCTCCGCCTTGCCCTGGCAGACCAGATTCGCCGCGGTGATGGCGATATCCGAGGAGCCCGGGGTGATGCCGGCCTTCTTCAGCTCCTCGAGGAAGCCCTTCTCCTTGTCCGTCAGCGCCGGGGAACCGGGCGGCGTGGTCAGGAACTGGCTCGGGATCGGGTCCGGGCGCTGGGAGGTCCCGCTGTCGGGCGCGGCCGAGGGGGCCTGCTGATCGGCCGACGGCGTGGCGGCACCGGAGGCGGCGGCCGTGGTCTTGGTGGCGCTCAGCGTGGGAGTGCTCTTGGCGGTCGAGTCGTTGCTACCGCACGCGGCGAGCAGGCCGGCGGCGGCGAGGGCGGCCACCACGCCGAATACCTTTCCACGGGTTCCGTGCATCTATTCGCTTCCTATTTCTGTCCAAGGGCAAAGGTCGCCCCCAGGCTAGCCGCAACCCGGACGCGGAGCCCGAACCACAACGGACCCTCATCCGTTTCTTAGGGGCGATTAGGGCCTGTTCGTCGTGAAAGTCGTCGCAAAAGTCTCAGTTGGGACGGACTTCAGGGCCCAGCGCGGGGATGGGCGCCGGGGACGGCGGTTCGGCCGGAGTGGGTTCCGGGGCCGGGACCGGAGCCGCCGCCGGAGCCGGGATCGCGGCGGGGCCCCCGGCCGGAGCCGGAGCCGAGGCGGGTGCGGCTGCCGCCGGAGCGGGAGCAGGGGCCGCAGGGGCAGGTGCGGCTGCCGGCGGGACGGGAACCTCGGGGGCCGGGGCCGGAGCCGGGGCGTTCGCGGGAGCCGGAGCCGGAGCCGGGGTGGCGGCCGGAGCTGCCGCCGGGGCCGGGTCGGGTTTGGGGGCCTCGCTGCCGGGGATGGCGATGGGCCGCCCGTCGAAGGTGGCCGCGACGGCGCGGCCGTCGTGGATGGTGATGGTGCCGCCCTGGAAGGTCTGCTGCAGGCCGCCCGGGGTCTGCCCCTCGTCGGAGATCGGGAAGCCGAGCGGTCCGTTCTCGAATCCGGTTGCGCCCCAGGCATCCATGATCTGGCCGGTGCGCACGCCCCAGGCGCCCGAGATCGGGCTCCAGTAGATATTGCCGCCCTCGAAGGCGCTGTAGCGGCCGAAGTCGCGCAGCCCCTGCTCACCGCTGGTCGGGAAACCGTAGGGGCCGTTCTCGAATCCGAGCTGGGAGTATTTGCCCAGGATCAGGCCCTGCACCAGGTGCGCGCCGGTCTTGGCGGTGAAGTACACCGGTCCGTTCTCGAAACTCTGGGCCACGCCGTCCTTCTGGGGCGTGCGCGCCTCCTGCCCGTTCGGGTAGCCCGCGGGGCCGTTCTCGAAGCCCTGCCGGGCCCATTCGTCGAGGATCGCGCCGCGCACCGCCTGGGCCCCGGTCTGTGGGGTCCAGTAGATGGATCCGTTCTGGAAGTGCTGCACCCGGCCGCGGCCGTCGGGCAGCCCGCCCTCGCCGCCGGTCGGGAAGCCGAGGGCGCCGGTTGCGGCGCCCAGTCCGGCGTAGCTGCCGCCGATCGCGCCCGCGACCGGCTGCGCGCCGGTGCCCTGGGAGAACATCACCCGGCCGCCGCGGAAGTCCTGGCCGACGCCGCCGGTCATCGGGTATTCGCCGGTCAGGCAGTCGCCGAGCCAGTTGTTGCCCTGCACCACGGGGGCGATCGCACCGCCGGTCCTGCAGTTGGGCGGGGTGGAGTCCACGCCGAGCGCGGCCGCGGTCTGCGGCCAGGCCTGACGCATCTCGAAGTCCCAGTACGGCCAGGTGTGGGTGCCGGAGGCGCGGTAGTTCACCGAGACCGGGATATTCAGCTTGTTGAGCTTGGCCACGAAGTTCTGGGTGCTCAGCCGCGACAGCACCTCGAGCCCGAGGCCGGCGTAGTTGGTGCTGATGCCGGGAATGTCGGAGAGCGGGTCGGCGGCGCCCGCGACGCCGTTGCCGCTGGAGACGTACAGCGCGGTGCCCTTGAGCTTCTCGGCCTGCTCGTAGGGGTCGTGTTCCTTCCACGCGGCGCTGGTGGGCGGACCGAACATCTTCGACGAGTCGAAGCCGCCCGCGTCGTGCATGGCGAAGTTGACCGCCTGCGGCATGCCCAGCGAGGTCAGGGTGAGGAACCCGGAGTAGGAGGACGCCGAGCGGACCCAGCCCGGATTGCGCGCGGCCAGCATCATGGCGGCGGTGCCGCCCATCGAGAGGCCCTCCACCGCACGCACGTCGGTGGCCCGGAACTGGCTCTCCAGCAGCGGCGGGAGTTCCTTCACCAGGAAGGTCTCCCACTGGTAGTTGTGGCCGTTGTCGGGGGCCAGCCAGTCGGCGTAGAAGCTGGACTGGCCGCCGATGGGCAGCACCACCAGGGCGTTCTTGTCGGCGTAGAAGCCGGCCGCGCCCGCGTCCTTGGTCCAGCCGTTCTCGTCGTCGGTCGCGCGCAGGCCGTCGAGCATGTAGACGACCGGGAATTTGGCGTCCGGTTTGGTGTTCCAGTCACGCGGCAGCAAAAGCTGAATCTGGAGTGGGGAACCGGTCGCCGGGGAGTTCACCCACACGTTGACCCGGTGGTCGTTCAGCCAGTTCACCTTCTGGACCGAGGCCGCCGGAGCCGGGGCCTCGGGGGCGGCGCTCGCCGCCCCCGGCACTAAGAAAGTGCCCGCTGCCAGCGGAAATACCGCCGCTATGGCGCATGCCATCCTGCGCATGCGCCCTGTTCTGATCCCACGGACAACTCCAGCCACATTAGTGTTGTACCTCCGGAACCTTGTGAGTTCCGGTAGGACACACGCAAATCTGCCGTTCCGCAGCAAACGCCCAGTTGCCGGTCCGGGCCGGGCGTCAAGCCCCCAGCGCGGCCAGGATGTCGGGCCGGGCGTCGGCGAGCTGGTCCTGCCAGTAGCCCCAGGAGTGGGTGCCCTGAACCGGCAGGTTGTAGTGCGCGTCGATGCCCAGCTGTTCCATGCGGCCGATGAACGACATGGTGTTCACCATCGACAAGGTCTCCAGCGCAACGGCGTTCACGGTGTTGAACATGCCGGTCGCCGAGTCCGGACTGTCGTGCGGGCCGAGCACGCCCCACGAGGCGGAGATGTACAGCGGCAGGTTGCGCAGCTGCGGCGCGAATACGAACGGGTCCATGCGCAGCCACTGCGGGCTCCACGGCCAGGCCATCGAATCCACGTTGAAACGGCCCGCGTCGAGCATGGCGATCCGGATCGCCTCCCGCATACCGGGCGCGGAGATGTTCAGGTAGCCCGAGAACGAGGACGCGTGTTTGAACTGGTCGCGGTGGTAGGCGGCCAACGCCAGCGCCGCCGAGCCGCCCATGGACAGTCCGGCCACCGCGTTGTTGGTACGGGAGACGCCGTAGCCCTCGAGGAACGCCGGCAGCTCCTCGGTCAGGAAGGTCTCCCACTTGTAGGTGAGCTTCTGCCCGTTGGTCGAGGAGGGCGCGCGCCAGTCCGTATAGAAGCTGGACTGACCGCCGACCGGCATCACCAGGGTGACGTTGTCCTCGGCGAACTGTTTCAAGGCATCCGTCTCGAAAGTCCAGGCATTGAAGTCATTTCGGGCACGTAGCCCGTCGAGCAGGTACAGCGCGGCGTTGCCGCCGTGCCGCGCCCACTGCACCTGAACCTTGATCGGGCCCATGCTCGAGGGCACGTACAGCTCCTCGAATCCGCCCTCGGGAGTGCGATGCACCGGGTGCGTGGGCATGGCGGCCGCGGGCCCGGCCAACGCCGGGAGCACGGCCACCGCCAGGGCCGTGACCAGGGCGCGCCGCCAGAACCTCCGGACGCGAACGCGCGTGGTGAGCCGAACCGAACCGTGCTGTGGGCATGACGAAGCGCCCTGTACTGCCATAGAGATCGATCTCCTGAACCGCAGGGGGAACCACACCGACGTGACGGGAGTCACGGACAACGGTGCACTCTACAGTCGGCTCGGAGGTATTGGGGGCAACCGGCGGGTATCCCGTTCAGCAGGCGTGTATTTCGATCACTGCTCCACACCGAGCGCGGCCGCGGCCTGCGGCCAGGACTGTCGCATCTCGAAATCCCAGTACGGCCAAGCGTGCGTGCCGGCCGCCCGGTAGTTCACCGAGACCGGAATGCTCAATTTGTCGAGTTTCGCGGCGAATTGCCGGGATGACATGAGCGCCAGGATCTCCAGCGCCGTACCCGACCAGTCGGTACTCACTCCGGGGATCGTCGCACCACCCCGGACACCCCCGGACCCACTGCCGCTGGAGATGTAGAGGCTGACGCCCTTGAGCCGTTCGGCCAGTTCATAGGGATCGTGCGCGGACCACTCCGCGGCGCCCGGCGGCCCCCACATGAAGTCGGCGTTGTTCTCCCCCGCCGCCCGCTGCGCGAGCTGGATCGCCTGCGGCATACCGATAGTCGTGGCCGTGAGCAGTCCGGAGAACGAGGCGGCGAAACGCGCGAAGCCCTTGTCCCGCGCGGCCAGCGTCATCGCGGCCGAACCACCCATCGACAATCCAGCGATGCCGCGCACATCGGTGGTGCGCCAGTCGCGTTCGAGCAGCGGCGGTAATTCCTTGGTGAGGAACGTTTCCCACCGATTGGTCTTGCCTTCCGAAGCCTGTCTCCAGTCGGTGTAGTAGCTCGCCGCGCCACCGACGGGCAGGGCGACCACCACGTTCTTGTCAGCGTAGAACGACTGTGCCCCAGCCTCTTTCGTCCATCCGCTCTCCTCATCGCCGGCGCGTGTTCCGTCCAGCAGGAACAGCACCGGGAACTTGGCGGCGGGCCGCGCGTCCCAATCGCGCGGCAGCAACAGCTGTACCTGCACCCGGCCGTGCATGGCGGGCGAATCCACCCACAGCGCAACACGTCTCGCGCCGAGCGGGATGACCTGACTGATGACGGGCGCCGCGGCGGGCGCCGGCTCCGCGGCGGCCGGAGCACCGGTGAGCACTATCGCGACGGCCGCCGCGATGGCGACCGTCCCCCTGATCCGGCACGAGCGCCGTCGTCGCGATACCACCTGTGCCACATTAGCTTTCGAACCCGTCCGGGAAACGGCGAATGCCGGTCACCCCGAGGGGTGACCGGCATTCGGGCTATCGGAAGATCAGATCGCGTGCAGCGCCTGCAGGATGCCGATGCGGGACTTCCACAGCTCGGCCTCCCAGTACTTCCAGGAGTGGGTGCCGGTGGCCGGGAAGTCGAAGTCCGCCGGGATACCCAGCTGCGCCAGGCGGGCCTGGAACGAGCGGGTGTTGAGCAGGCAGACCGCCTCGATGCCCATACCGACGCCGGTGTCGAACACCGCGCCGACATTGGCCGGCCGGTCGAACTCACCGGGCAGCGCGCCACCGGCCGAGATACGCATAGGCAGGCCACGCAGCTGCGGGGCGAACACGAACGGGTCCATGCGCAGCCACTGCGGGCTCCACGGCGGCGCCATCGAGTCGATGTTGTAGGCGCCCCAGCGCAGGACGGCCACGCGCAGGGCCTCCCGCATACCGGGGGCGGAGACGTTCAGCGCGCCGGAGTACGAGCCGGCCCACTTGAACTGGTCGCGGTGGAAGGCGGCCAGCGCGAGCGCGGCGCCACCGCTCATCGACAGACCGACGACCGCGTTGTTGGTGCGGGAGACGCCGTAGCCCTCGAGGAAGGCGGGCAGCTCCTTGGTCAGGAAGGTCTCCCACTTGTAGGTGAACTTCTGGCCGTTGGTGTTACTCGGGGCCAGCCAGTCGGTGTAGAAGCTGGACTGACCACCGACCGGCATCACCAGGGTGATGTCGTCGTTCGAGAACTGCTGGTTGGCGTTGGTCTCGAAGCTCCACGCGTTGCGGTCGTCGCGCGCGGCCATGCCGTCGAGCATGTAGAGCGCGCCGTTGCCGCCGTTGCGGGCCCACTGGACCTGGACCTTGATCGGGCCCATGCTCGAGGGAACCATCAGGTCCTCCGTGGCGCCCGGGTTCATCCGGTGGGTGATGCCATGAGCGGGCAGGGCCTGCGCCGGAGCGCCGCCCACCACCACCGGCAGTGCGAGAGCGGCGACCGATGCGACCAGCGTCCGCCTCATCCATGTACCCGCACCGCGTGTCGGACGCGCCGCAGTACTCCCCCCGTTCCTGCCGAACCTCATGAATCCTGCTTTCTTTACTCCGGCTACTTCGCTGCTGACGGCCAACCCGCCCCATGAGTGCAGCCGACATCGGCCGCGACATCACCGGACAGCGAGATCCCCGACAACCTCATCAGATTGGTTCCGCGTGACAATATGTCACGGAGCCCACTCTCGGCAACAGGACCGAATGATCTTTCGGCACAATGAGAAACACGCCGACTCGCGAGTGTCGCGGCACTGACGGGAAGGGCATCCGACGCGTACACGAACTCGCATTTCACCTATGCGCAAACAGCGATTCAGTACCAGTGACTTGTGTCACTCACCTGTCTATTCGCCATTCCTATGACAACAGCTCAGCCGGTAATCGACAGCCCCCAATCCCGCTGGTCGGCAAAGTCTTCGATGCACCGGGCAATGCTCCGATGCACAGGCAATGCCTCCGATGCGCTCCGACCAGGCACAACAAAACAGCGGCATGAGACTCGGTCTCATGCCGCTGATCGAACATCGGGCGAACTCGTGTCGAACCGTGTTGCTGTGGCGCGGATTTCGGACGTCAGCCGATATTCGCCGACATGTCCGGAATCATCCGGTACGCGTCGTCCTGCCAGTTGGTCCAGGCGTGCAGTCCGGCGGACGGGAAGTCGTAGACCACGTTGCTCGCGCCCAGCGTCATCATGCGGACCTGGAACGCGCGGGTATTGGCCAGCGCCAACGCTTCCAGCGGGGTGCCGCGGACGATGCGGTCGGCGGCCGCGCCGAACGGAATCTGGAGGTCCTGCTGCATCGGCAGGCCGCTGCCGGCCGAGACCCAGACGCGAGTGTTGTTCGCGATCAGGGTGGGCGCGAAGACGAAGGGATCCATGCGCAACCACTGCGGACCCCACGGCGGCGCCATGCAGTCGACGTTGTAACCGCCGGCGTCGATCATGGCCGCGCGAATGCCCTCGCGCATACCCGGCGCGGAAATGTTCAGATAACCGGAGAATGATCCGGCGAAACTGAATTGGTCGGCGTGGTACGCCGACAGCGTGAGCGCGGCACTGCCGCCCATCGACAATCCGAACACGCCATTGCGATTCGGATTGAAGCCCAGGCGATCCCGCAATGCCCAGCGCAGCTGATTGGTGAGCAGTGATTCCCAGGTGTAGCGGTAGCTCTTGCCCTCACCACCGCCCAGCGCCTCGGTCACGCCGGATCCGGAATTCGACGCGGACGAGCCGCTGCCGGGCCGCAGGCCGAAGAACGAACTGGGTGAATCCCAGTCCGCGTAGAAGCTGGACTGGCCGCCGACCGGCATCACCACATTGATGTTCCAGCTCTGCAGGACCTCGGCGACATTGGTGTTGATCTCCCAGCCGTTCATGTCGCCCTGGGCGCGTTCGCCGTCGAGCACGTAGACGACGCGGTTGGTATTGCCGTCGGCGGCGCGGAAGATCCGGGACTTGATCGGGCCCATCTCGGGAGAATCGACCCAGAAGTCGAATCCCGACGGATTGAATCCGGCTGATGCGGGCGGGGAGACGACCACCCCGGCGCCTAATGGCAGCAGCATCGCCGTCGCGATACCCAGCACAGTTCGTTTGAAGCCACGCACCAGCATCGACCCAGCCTCTCATCGGAGCACAGACGATCCAGCAGAACGATCTTCTCTTCGAAACTGCTCAAGTATCGGACGTCCGCGTCGGCGTGTCGGGCGTGTCGACGCACGAGTCCCCCGGGCGAGTCCAGATCTTGACCTACGCCCGGGGGACTTTACGCGCTGAGCGCGGGTTTCTAGCCGATGTTGTTGGAGAGGTCCGGGATCATGCGGTAGACCTCGGCCTCCCAGTTCCGCCAGTTGTGCACACCGCTGGCCGGGAAGTCATAGGTGACGTTCTGCGCGCCCAGGGTGGACATCCGGACCTGGAAGGCCCGGGTGTTGGCGAGCGCGAGCGCCTCCAGCGGCATGCCCTGGATCACCGACATGACGCCGGTGACGTCGCCGGCGGCCGGGATGGCGCTGGCGGCGGAGATCCACAGGCGGGTGTTGTTGGCGATCAGGCGCGGCGCGAACACGAACGGGTCCATGCGCAGCCACTGCTGACCCCACGGCGGGGCCATCGAGTCCACGTTGTAGCCGCCGGCGTCGATCATGGCGACGCGGATGGCCTCACGCATGCCCGGCGCGGAGACGTTCAGGTAGCCGGAGAACGAGCCCGCGTAGCTGAACTGGTCCGGGTGGTAGGCGGCCAGGGTCAGCGCGCCCGAACCGCCCATGGACAGGCCGAACACGCCGTTGCGGTTGGGGTTGAAGCCCAGCCGGTCACGCAGCGCGTTGCGCAGGTCCTGGGTGATGAAGGTTTCCCAGGTGTAGCGGTAGCTCTTGCCGGGGCCGCCGGCGAACAGGCCGAACGCGCCGGAGCCCGACTGCGAGCCCGAGGCGGAACCCGAGGAGGAACCGGCCGAGCCGCTGCCGCCGCCGATGCCGAGGATGGAGCTGGGCTCGGCCCAGTCGGCGTAGAAGCTGGACTCGCCGCCGACCGGCATGACCACGTTGATGTTCGCGGCGGTCAGCGCGCGGACGACCTCGGTATCGTTCTCCCAGCCGTTGAGGATCTGGGTGGCACGCATGCCGTCGAGGGCGTAGACGACCCGCGAGGTGTTGCCGTCAGCGGCACGGAAGACGCGGGTCTTGACCGGGCCCATGCTGGCCGAGTCGACCCAGAAGTCGAATCCGGACGGGTTGAAGGCGGCGTGCGCGACGCCGCTGACTCCGGCCACCGACGCGCCCAGGGGAACCATGAGGGCCGCGGCGAGCCCGAGTGCCGATCGTTTCAACCATCCGCCGCCCATCGCTGGACGTCTAACCCACTCGCCTCGCATGCCTTCGTCCGGCCTTTCGTGTCCTGTTCATTCCGTGCAATTCCGCCGGTTCGGTCATCGCCCGGCAGAAGGTCTCGGGGAGCCTATCGTGCGTTGGCGAACTGTTCGTTATCGGTTTGTGACAGAAGTGACGGGCGCCACACTTTTCCGGAAACGTGCCCTGAGCTGCATTGATACAGGGCTCGAGACAAAACCCGGCGCCTTACCCGATGTGTGAGGAGAGATCGGGCAATTGCTTGATGAGTTGCGGCTCCCAGGTGTGCCAGTTGTGGATGCCGGTGGGCGGGAAGTCGTAGGCGACATTGCCGAGACCGACAACGGCCAAGCGGGCCTGGAACATCCGGGTGCTCGCCAGCGCCACCGCCTCGATGCCCATGCCCTCCTTGGTCGCCATCGCGGAGATGTCACCGCCGCCCGGAATGGCGCTCGCCGCGGAGATCCACAGCCGGGTGTTGTTGGCCTTCAACCGCGTTGCGAACACGGCCGGGTCGAGGTGCTGCCATCTGGCCTCGGACGAAGCCAGGGCATCCACGTTGTAGCCGCCGCAGTCCAGCATCGCGGCGCGGATCGCCGCCCGCATGCCGGGCGTGCTCATATTCGGCACACCCGAATTCGAACTGGCGTAACTGAACTGGTCCGGGTGGAAGGCCGCGAGCATGAGCGCGGCACTGCCGCTCATGGACACGCCGACCACGCCGTTGCGGTTCGGGCTGAAGCCCAGCCGATCCCGCAGCGCGTTGCGCAGGTCGCTGGTGATGAAGGTTTCCCACTTGTAGGTGTAGGACTTGCCCGGACCACCCGAGAACACCGACGAGGCGCCGGAACCGGTCACGTCGCCCGGCGCGGTGCCGGGCTTCATGCCCAGGAAGGTGCTGGGCTGGGTCCAGTCGGCGTAGAAGCTGGACGCGCCGCCGACCGGCATCACCACATTGATATTGGCGTCCATCAACGCCTGGGCGACGTTGGTCTCGATCTCCCAGCCGTTGAGGTCCTCGCGGGCGCGCATGCCGTCGAGCAGGTAGACCACGCGATTGGTGTTGCCGTCATTGGCGCGGAAGACGCGCGACTTGATCGGGCCCATCGCGGAATCCACGTAGAAATCGAAACCGGCCGGATTCAGAGCCGCCTGCGCGGTGCCGCCGGTGCCGGCGACCGACGCCCCGAACGGCAGCATCAGCGCCATGGCCAGGCCGAATGTCGCCCTCGTGAACCACGCTCGCCGCGGTCGAGTTCCCCGTTTCCCACGCACAGTGGTGGCAGCGCTAGGCATCGTGTTGTTCCGGCCTTTCCAAACTCATGACATCCGCTGTGACACATAGGAAGATCACCCGCAGCGGCCTGCCGAGTAGCGTATCGCGGAACCCCCCGCCAGGCGTTACCTAATTGAGACAGAATTTCAAATTTCATCTTCAGTTCGTGACAAAACGCCCAAATTAATTGCCGTACAGCGCAAAGCAGCCCCGTATCCGCGATGGATACGGGGCTGCTGTACTGTCCGGTTACTTCGGCGGCTCGGTCGGGTCGACCAATCCGCAGCGCTGGATCTCGTACTTCGGGACCCGATCGATCCGGTACTTGGCGAAGTCGAGCGACTGCACCAGGTTGTGCCGCCAGCGGTCGAAGGTCAGCGGCGCGCGCACCGAGGCCAGCATGTCCTGGGTGGCGGGGCAGGACAGCGCCGTGCGCGCCTGCATGGTCCACTTCTCGTCCAGGAACCACGGCATCCACGGGTGCTTGTCCACCATGCCGGTGTCCACGACCACCCAGTCGGAGTAGAGGTTCTTGTCGTGGCCGATCCGGCCGTCGGTCAGCCGATCGGTGTGCGAGGCAAGCGGATACGCCAGGCCCATCTGATCGATGACGCGCACCTCCAGCGGCACGTTCATACTGGTCATGCCGAGATTCAGGAAGAACACCACGTGCTCCTGATTGCCCTCGGGGACCGGTGCGGGCACCAGATACCAGTTCGTGAACGAGGGCGAGCTGAGCAGCAGCGCGCCGTCCGGCGTATTACCGATGTCCCGGACCATGGCGCGAATGCGCGGATAGTCCAGGTAGTCCTCCGCGCGGATCGGGTGATCGTGGCCGGTGTTGAGCACGTAGTAGATGCGCTCGTCCACGATGCCGTTGGCCCGGATCTTGGTGCCGGTCGTGATGGCGGTGGTGTCGGCCGCGAACAGCGCCCACCCCGTGGTTCCGGCGAACGCGGCCAGCACGACCACGAAAGCCCAGTCCATGCGGCGCATTCCGGTCGCGCCCGCCGCCACCGTGCGCGGCAGCCGCAGCGGCAGCACCGCGACGGGCAGGATCAGGCAGAACACCTGCGGCAGCAGCATGCGGCCGTGCATGAAGTCGCCGCCGACCCGGATCTCGTAGACGGTGAGCACGAATCCGCTGCCCAGCATGAGCGCGACCACCGCGGCGGGGGTCCGCAGCCAATGACTGAAACTGTCAATCCGCCCGCGCCATCCGGGTTTCCGGGATTCGCCCGCGTGATAGGAACCGGAGAGTTGGTCGCGGCGCTGCCGCCCGACCACCACACCGGCCACCAGCAGCACCAGCAGCGGCAGCCACAGCCAGTACGGCCCGACCAGATCCCAGAGATATTCCATGCCCTGGCCCCACTTCGCGCCGCCGGCGTCCTTGGCCACCGCGGTGTTCGGGTAGGGCAGGCCGTAGTAGCCCATCCGCCAGATCTGGTACGCCACGGGCAGCAGACCCGCGACCGCCACGATCAGCACCCGGAACAGCCAGGGCCGCAAGCGGGTCTCGGGCACCGGGGCGCAGAACAGCATGAGCAGCGCGAGCGCGCCGACCAGTGTCATCTCCGGGCGGATCAGCGGGGCCAATCCGGCGAAGAAGACGAGCGCGAGAAAGCCTGCGGGGCGCACCTTCTCGGCCTGACTCCAGCGCACCATCCCCCACCAGAGCACCGCCAGCCAGAAGATGACGAGGCAGGACTCCAGTCCGGAGGTGGCGTAGTCACGCGCCGGGGGCAGGGCGATGTAGACCAGCACGCCCGCGGGAAGCAGCAGCGCGGAACCCGTTCCGCCCCACAGCCGGGCGGTGCCGAGCATCGCGAACACGATGGCCAGCACCGACAGCGTGAGCGCGATCCCGAGCACCACGTATTCCAGCCGGGCCTGGGTCAGCCAGCTGAAGACGTAGACGATGTAGGTCCAGGCCGTACTGGTATTGGCCTCGACGCGTTCGTCGACATTGAAGACCGGACCGTTGCCCGCCAGCAGGTTTCGCACCGTGCGGAGAACGATCAGGCCGTCGTCGGCGATCCAGCGCCGCTGCCACGCACCGGCCGCGAACAGTGTCGCGGTCAGTGCGATCCCACCGATGAACGTGGCTCGGGATAGTCGCGAGGCACCGCGCGCGGAGTCATCCGCACGCCGACGGGCGCGACCGACCGGCAATTGTGCCGTCGGCGCGCCCGTCTCTCGCTCTTCTCCCTCTACCACGTCAGGTGAGATAGACAGCGACACCCAGAGCTCCGATCAAGGCGAGTGCGAGTAACTGGAGGACCCGGTCCCCCAGGACGATCTCTTCCGGCTCACCCGCTTCGCCGCCGTCGACATCCACCGCGTACCGCATGATGGCGATCACGAACGGAATCATCGAGATGGCGAACCAGATGGTGTCCTTGGCGCGATCCTGCTCGAACGCCCACAGACCGTAGAACACGACGACCGCGGTGGCCGACAGGGTCCAGACGAAACGCAGGTAGGTAGGCGTGTAGTACTCCAGCGACTTGCGGATCTTCGCGCCGGTGTCGAGCGCGAGCTTCAGTTCGGCGTAACGCTTTCCGGCCGCCATGAACAGCGAGCCGAACGCCATGATCAGTAGGAACCACTGCGACAGACGGATATCCGAGGACACACCGCCGGCGACCGCGCGCAGCACGAAGCCCGACGACACGATGCAGATGTCCAGCACCGCCTGGTGCTTGAGACCGAAGCAGTAGGCCAGCTGGATGCCGACGTAGACCGCCATCACCACTGCCAGATGCCAATTCGCCGCGAAGGACAGCACGATCGAGCCGATCAGCAGCACCGCCGAGAGCGCATAGGCCAGATTCACCGGCACCACACCGGCCGCGATGGGCCGGAAGCGCTTGGTCGGGTGGGCCCGGTCGGCCTCCACATCCATGGCGTCATTGACCAGGTAGATGCCCGACGCGGCCATGCAGAACACCACGAAGGCCAGGGCCACGTGCCCGAGCACCGAGGCGTCACCGATCACCAGCTGACCGGCGGCGGTCTTGCCCGCCGCCAGTGGCGCGGCCAGGACCAGCACGTTCTTGATCCACTGGCGCGGGCGCATGGCCTTGATCAAGCCGCCGCCCAACGTCTTCGGCGGTCCCTTGACGACCGCCTCTGCTAGGTCGGTGCTGGTCGGCTCTTCGCTCATGTCAACGATGGCTTCTTCCTGGGCGGTCACTTCGCGAGTCTCTTTTCGGCGGCGAGCACGGCGGCGGCTGATGCTGCGCCCAGCGCGGAACCCGCCAGCACGTCGGAGGGGTAATGCACACCGAGGACCACCCGCGAGAGCAGCATCGGCGGGACGAGCACCGCAGGCAAGGGTAGCCCGGTCAGTCGGCCGAGCAACACCGCCGCCGCCGTGGTCGAGGTGGCGTGCGAGGACGGGAAGCTGAGCTTCGACGGCGTCGACACGTTGACCTGCACGGACGGATCGTTAGGACGCGGGCGGCGGACCACCCGCTTGATCACCACCGACGCGGCGTGCGCGCCGAACGCGCCGACCGCGACCCCGGCCCACTGGCGGCGGCGCGGCTTGTCGACCAGCGCACCGACCGCCGCGATGCCGATCCAGCCCAGCGAGTGCTCACCGAAATGCGACATGCCGCGGGCGGCCTTCACGACCGCCGGGTTCTGTCCGATGGTGCCCTGCACCAGGTTGAGAATCTTGACCTCGGCCGGGGGTGCGGCCGGAGTCGCCGGCGCGTCCGGGACCGCGTGCAGTCCGCGGTCCACGCCGGAAGCTGGCTGTGCAGCCGTCATTTGGGCTCATTCCTCGTCTGGGCGGCGGAAGCGTCGATACCGAAGACGTTCTCCCACGCGGCCTGGCTGGTGAGATGCGCGTGCGCGCGACGATACTGCTCGCGCACCTCCGGGAAGCGCTCGGCCAGCTCCTTACGCAGGCGCATGGCCTCGGTGAACAGCTCCTTGGCCTTGCGCGGATCCCGCTTACGGTAGACGACGCCGCGGCCGTCGGCGGTGGTGACGGTGACTCCGTCGACCTGCGAGAGCAGGAACCAGCGCGCGTCCAGGGTCGGCACGTTCAGCTGCGGGGTGTCGTGATGCTTCGGGTTGGCCTTGCGGAAGTTGTGCAGCACGCCCTTGCCGAGGCGCACCACCTTGGCGATCGGGTTACCTGGCTCGCCCACCGCGCCGACCTCGGCACGTGAGGCCAGGGGCAGTTCGGTGGAGGACGGCACCACGACCGCGTCCGGGTATTCCTTGCGCATGGCGTGCACCTTGCCGAGCGCGGTCGGCAGCAGCTCGAACAGCTTCTCCGGTCCGGCGAGGTAGTCGCGGATCGCCTCGTTCTGAATGGCGACCGTCGAATACTCCAGGCACAGTAGGTGTTTCAGCGTGGCCTTGACGGTGTTGACCACCATCGGGCGGCCGTCGTTGGGCAGGTGCAGCGAGGCGACCACCAGGCGGTTGCGCAGATGGAAGTAGGCCTGCCAGTCGATGGCGTCGTCCTTGTCGGACCAGGCCATGTGCCACACCGCCGCACCCGGCAGGGTGACCGTCGGGTAGCCGTGTTCCCTTGCGCGCAAGCCGTATTCGGCGTCGTCCCACTTCAGGAACAGCGGCAGCGGCTGCCCGATCTCCTCGGCCACCTGGCGCGGGATGACGCAGGTCCACCAGCCGTTGAAGTCGACGTCGATGCGCCGGTGCAGCAGCTTGGAGTTGTCGCGGTCGCGCAGCGGGTTCTTGGCGAAGTCGTGGTCGTACTCGACATTGGGGGCCGCGGTCCACATGAAGATGGAGCGGTCCACCACCTCGCCCATCACGTGCAGGTGCGAGCGCTCCTGCAGGTTGAGCATCTGGCCGCCGGTCAGGATGGGCGACTTGGCGAAACGCGAGAAGGCCAGGGCCCGCAGAATGCAGTCCGGCTCGATCTCGATGTCGTCGTCCATATAGACGATGTACTCGGCGTCGGTGGTCTTGAGCGCCTCGTACATGACGCGGCTGTAGCCGCCGGAACCGCCGAGGTTCGGCTGGTCGTGGATGGCGAGGCGACCGGCCAGGCGGGCCGCGGCCTCGGCGAAGCCGGGCTCGTCCACGACCTTCTTGGTGCCCTGGTCGGGGATGATGACGGCCTGGATCTTCTCCAGCACCAGCGGGTCGGAGCCGAGCGCGGTCAGCGTCTTGACCGCGTCGGTGGGGCGGTTGAAGGTCGGCATGCCGACGGCGATGCTGCCCTCACCCGGCGCCTCGATGGGCGCGTACCAGCCGCCGCTGCGCATTTCGACGTGGCTGTCGGTGGTGATGTCGAACCAGATCCAGCCGCCGTCCTCGAACGGGCCCAGATCCACCTCGAACTCGACGAAGTCGGCGGCGGCCGCACCCTCGCCCGGCGTGCTGAACTCGTTGCCCTGCACGTGGATTCGGGAGCCGTCGGCCTTGGAGCGGTAGACGTCGACGCGGCCGTGGCCGGAGAGTTCCAGGCGCAGCACGACCGACGTCAGCACGCTCCAGCGCCGCCAGTAGCTGGCCGGGACCGCGTTGAAGTAAGTGCAGAACGACACCTCCGACTCCGCGCCGATGGCCAGCGCGGTGCGCGTAATGGCATGCGCGCGACGGGAATTGGTGTCGGATTCCTCGAGGTACAGCTTGCGGACGTCCAGCGGTTCACCCGGCCGGGGCAGGATGATGCGCTGGAGCAGGGATACGGCGCGAGTCTCGGTGCTCATGTCTTCCCGCGTGAGTTGTGCGGTCATCAGGCCTCATCCACCAGCGGCGCACCGGATTCCAGGTGCGGGCGCAGCACGTTGTCGAACATGCTGAGCGCGGCGCCGATGGCCATGTGCATGTCCAGGTACTGGTAGGTGCCCAGGCGGCCACCGAACAGCACCTTGGCCGAAGCGGTTTCGGCCTTGGCGCGCTCGCGGTAGGCGAGCACCTTGGCGCGGTCTTCGGGGGTGTTGATGGGGTAGTACGGCTCGTCGCCGGTCTGGGCGAAGCGCGAGAACTCGCGCATGATGACCGTCTTGTCGGCCGGGTAGTTGTCGCGCTCGGGGTGGAAGTGGCGCGGCTCGATGATGCGGGTGAAGGGGACGTCCGCATCGTTGTAGTTCATCACCGGGATGCCCTGGAAATCACCGGTTTCCAGCACCTCGGTCTCGAAATCGATGGTGCGCCAGCCGAGTTCGCCCTCGCTGTAGTCGAAGTAGTGGTCCAGCGGGCCGGTGTAGACGACCGGGGCGTCCGGGCTCTGGGCGCGGACCTCGTCGCGCACGTCGAACCAGTCGGTGTCCAGGCGCACCTCGATGTTCGGGTTCTCGGCCATCTTCGTCAGCCACGCGGTGTAGCCGTCCTTGGGCAGACCCTCGTAGGTGTCGTTGAAGTATCGGCTGTCGAAGGTGTAGCGGACCGGCAGCCGGGTGATGATGTTCGCCGGCAGCTCCTTGGGATCGGTCTGCCACTGCTTGGCCGTGTAGTCGCGGATGAACGCCTCGTAGAGCGGGCGGCCGATCAGCGAGATGCCCTTCTCCTCGAGATTGGTCACATCGTCGCTGGCGACCTCCGCCGACTGCTCAGCGATCAGCGCACGCGCCTCGTCCGGGGTGTAGTAGCGGCCGAAGAACTGGGAGATCATGCCCAGCCCCATGGGCAGCGGGTACGCCTGGCCCTTGTGCAGGCCGAAAACGCGATGCTGGTAATTCGTGAACTCGGTGAACTGGTTCACGTAGTCCCACACCCGCTTGTTGGAGGTGTGGAAGAGGTGGGCACCGTACTTGTGGATCTCGATGCCGGTTTCGGGGTCCGCCTCCGAGTAGGCGTTACCGCCCAGGTGGTAGCGGCGTTCAACCACCAGGACTCGCTTGCCGAGCAGGTTGGCGGTGCGTTCCGCGATGGTCAGCCCGAAGAAGCCGGAGCCGACAACGATCAGATCGAAGGGGGATGCGACGGTCACGGTCGCCCAGACTACCGGCAGTGACCGTAGGCGCGCGTGGGCTCCGCCGGGGCGGGCGCGCAGGCCGGGCGCTGGGGCGATGCCAGGCCTTTGCCGGGGACCGTGGCCGGGCGGCCGGGAGCTCGCGGCAGCGCGTGGCGCAGGTCATCCCGGCGAGCGGGATTGGTCGCCGGGTTTTCGCTCAGAGTTCACGAAACGGCTGACGGTCGCGTCATGGGAGCGGTATTACATATCGACTCGATTTGTAAACCGACCAGTTTGTTGCCGTGCGCTTGCGCGGCCCCTCGAAAGACCGTGTGCATGCGCCTTGCTCGATTCGCCCCGCTCGTGGGGGCACTGTCCATCACCGCCGTCCTGGGCACCGCCGCCCTCGTCCCGGGCGCGGCCCCCGCTCGCGCCGACGAGGGCGACGCGCTCGCCGCGGCGCAGATCGCGGATGCCGACGAGATCTGCGGCAAGCCCGCGGCGACCTTCGACGACGTCATCACCGCGGCCGCCACGGCCATTCGCACGGTGGTTCCGGCCGAGCAGCAGACTGCCTACGACCGATCGGTCGAGGACTTCCGGCAGAACGTCGCGTCGATCCGCGTACACCGCAACGGCCTGCCCCTGGGGCCGGACGAGGTGAACGACCGCACCCAGTTCCTCGACGACCCGATCGTCACCTACATCGTCAACAACCTCGACGCCGTCAAGACCGGCAAGCTGCACAAGACCATCGCGGTCTCGCAGCTGAAGGTGCGCGATGTGGTCGAGGTGTTCATTCTCGCCACCCGCATCGTGAAGATCCCCGCCCAGTTCGCGGCCAGCCTGGTGCCGACCGTCGGCTTCGTGCTCAAGCCGGTGGTGGGCGCGCTGTTCAACGGCGTGAAGTCGCTGGCGCGGTCGGTGCAGTCGCAGCTGTCGGTGGGCTGCGGCGCCACCGGCACGTATCGGAAGCTGCAGCTCGAGCTGCCCGACGAGCGCGTGGACGTGCCGCAGCCGCTCATCGATCTGGCCAACCAGCTCACCAAGGCCGACGGCAGCTGCACGCCGCTGGCCGAATTGAAGACCGCCGACCTGGTCGAACGCACCCGCAAGTTCCTCACCACCGCAGCCGGGCTGCCCGTCGACCCGGCGTCGGTGAACGCCAATGCCGATGCGCTGCAAGGCTTCCTGCACGACAACCGGGTCGCCGACGTGATGATGCTGCGCCGCACCGAGCAGCTCGGCCCGATCGTGGACTCGCTGGACTACGGCCCGCTGACCTTCCTGGCCAACCTGGGCTTCGACATCTACGAGGGCCGCGCGCTCGACACGGTGCCGCTCGCGGATGTGAAGGTGGAGAACGTCTTCTCGCTCATCACTTTCGCGCTCGACACCACCAGCCTGCTGCTCACCATCGGCAATACGATCGCCGGATTCACCGGGGTGGCCTCCACCATCACCACGCCCCTCGGCATCGCCCAGACCATCGCCTTCGCACCCGCCACCTACGGCGCGCCGATCCTGCGCGGTGTCATGCAGTCGATGTGCGCGGCCTGACCACCCGCTGACCTGAAACAGCCGCCCGGCCGAAAGGCCGGGCGGCTGTTCACTTCTCGGGCCACTCCCCCGCGCGGCTACAGTTCACTGCCCGGGGACTACAGCCGGGCGGCGGAGTACACCCGCATCGCGTCGCGGACGTACACGGCGGTGCCGTCGCCGTGCTTGTCGTAGTTCTTCGCGAAACGCGGGTCGGCGACGTACATGTCGCCGAGTCCGTTGAAGTACTGAGCGGTCACCGGACCATTCGTGGGCGTCGTCGCGAGCCAGTCGTAGTGCCGCCGCACGATGGCCTGCACCTCGTCGCTGTCGACCGCCAGGCCCGCCGCGTGGGCGCGACCGTAGTCGGCGGCGATGTCCAGGTGGGTCTGGAGGTGGGCCTTCTTCTCGGCCTCACTCTTGGAGTTCCACCACTGGTTGCCGCTGTCCCAGGCGTTCTTGCCCCAGCGTTCGATGACCTCGTCCTTGTACTGGGCGTGGTCGAATCCGTCGAATACCTCGTCTGCCATCAGTTGTTCACCTGCTTCCGTCTTGCGCAATGTTGTTTGCACCGAGGTGATCTGGCGCGCGATCCGGTCCTGCTCGTTTTTCAGCAATTCCAGATGGGTGCGCAGGGCGGCGGCGGTGTCTTTTTGCCCGGCGAGCACTTCGGCGATGGCCGGCAGGCCGAGACCGAGCTCGCGGAGTAAAAGGATGCGCTGCAACCGGACGAGGGATTCCTGGTCGTAATAACGGTAACCGTTCGACCCGATCCGGCTCGGCGGCAATAACCCGAGCTCACCATAATGCCGCAGGGTGCGGCTGGTGGTTCGGGCGACTGCGGCCAATTGCTGGATGGACCATTCGGTTGCCACGTTCCGGCCTTTCGTATCCTCTCGTTCTCCTCGACGAATTCAGGATGCAAGTTGACGCAGCGTCAAGGTCAAGCCCCGACCAGTATGCGCCGGTCGGGGCTTGTTCGAGGGGCTTACGCGCCGGCGGTGCACTCGCTGTAGCGCACGTGCACGGACTGCTTCGGCGGGGCCGAGCTGCCGAACATGGCCGGCGGGGACGGCAGCCAGTTGGTCAGCCGGTCCATGGCGTCGCGCTCGGCCTCGGCGCGGTTACGGCCCGAACCGCCGTAGTAGTAGGTGTGGTCGGCACTCTCGGCGATGGCGCCGCAGCCATTGGCGAACTGCACCATCACCTTGCAGCCGCGGTGGGCGCACTTGTTCAGCGCGGCCGCGTCGGAAGCGCCCCAGCTCGGGTAGTTCCACGCGGCGCCGTAGAAGGTGCCACCGTCGGTGCTCAGCGCGAGTGTGCCGTAGAGCGATCCATCCGGTCCCCGCTCGGCATTGGCGGTACCGGCCCCCAGCGACGTCATCAGCACGGCGGCCGCGGAAACGAACATGGTCAAGGCGAGCTTGCCCGAGAAAGCCATTCGAATTCTCCCCAATTTCGCAGCGGCCGCTGCGCATGGGCCGCTACTGCTCTCGGTGGTGCGATCACCACTGCCCGATTTCTATCACGGGCCACCGACACGGCCAAGTCTGTTTCCGCTGGAACCGGCTGTCGGGCATAGCTTTTCCGAATAGCTCCGGAAGTGGGGACTTGCCAATCACTTGCGGGCGTGACATGCTCCACGCGCGCGCCCCCGGACTCCCGAATTCGGCGCGCTGGAATCGATTTTTCGTGGGATGGGGAAAACCTGATGAAGTCTGCGGGCCGCGCCCGAGTTCTGCACTGGGCGGCCGCGGCCGTCACTGCGGTGAGCTCCACCCTCCTGTTCGCCGGCTCCGCGGACGCCGCCCCGGTGGTGACGCTCGGCGGTGGCTCCGGCGTCTACGTCGAAGACCTCCAGGACGCCACCTCGGTCAGCGAGTGCACCATCACCGCGATGGGCTACGACAACAAGAACCAGCTGGTCGGACTGACCGCCGGCCACTGCGGTGAGGTCGGCGCGCGCATCGCCGCCGAGTACACCCGCTCCGGCGGTATCGGCGTCATCGCCGAGAAGGACGAGGAGATGGACTGGGCCATCATCGTCTTCAACGCCGACCGGGTGATCCCGACCCGTCAGGTCGCGCAGTCGGTCATCAACTCGGTCGGCGCGCCGCCGCGGATCGGCGAGAACGTCTGCAAGAACGGCCGCACCACCGGTTTCACCTGCGGTCCGGTGTGGGAGACCAAGTCCACCTACTTCCGTAGCCAGGTGTGTGCCAACCACGGCGACTCGGGCGCGCCCGTGCTGCGCGGCGACCAGCTGGTCGGCATGGTGGTGGCGGGCACCGACTTCCGGGCCGGGCCGATCAGCATCGAACTGCCGCTGTGCACCGGTGGCGGCAACCTGATCCACGAGCCGGAGCTGTCCACCAACATCACCACCGTGCTGGCCGACATCGACCGCCACGGCGGGGCGGGCGCGGGTTTCCGCGTGGCGTAAAGCCTTCGGGCCGTGAGGAATCGGCCGACACGTGGGGCGTGACCGAACCATCGGTCACGCCCCACGGTCGTTTTGCCGGACTGCCAACCGCCCAGTTCATATCACTGCGAGCGAATCGCTGATATCATGAGTTCATATTTCCTGATATCAACGAGGTGGGCCATGTCTCGAACCCTGATCGACATCGACGACGAAGCCCTCGAGCTCGCAGCCGAGGAGCTAGGTACGAAAACGAAGGTGGCCACGGTTAATGCGGCCCTGCGCGAAGTCGCCAATCGCCGTGCGGTCGCGAAGGTGCTGCAGCAGTTGCGTGACAGCGAAACCGATCTGTCGCCCGAGGGTATGCGAGGTGCATGGCGCTGAGAACACTGTTCATGCTGGCGGACAAGTCGGCCTTCGAGTGGGTGCTCCGCGATGATCGCGCGGCCGCGGATTTCGCCGAAATCACCAGCACTCCAGGCGCTCTGGTTGCGGCCTGCCATCTGACCGCACTGGAGATCGGCTATTCCGCCCGATCACATCAGGATTACCTCGACAAGATCAGCGGCCAGAAGGCGCTGGTCTGGTTACCGATAACCGAGGAGGTGATGGATCGAGCCCTCCAAGTGCAGGGCCTGCTGGCCGAACGCGGCGCACACCGCCTACCCCTCCCCGATCTGATCATCGCCGCAACGGCCGAGGTCCACGGCGCGATCGTGGTTCATGTCGACAGTGACTATCAGACCATCGCCGACGTGACCGGCCAGCCGCAGCGCAGATTGCAGACGTCCTGACGGAACCTGATTCCTCCGAACACTGGGATCTGCAACCGGTGAACCGGCGATACACCGCGGGGGCGTGACCGGATCATCGGTCACGCCCCGCGGTGTTTTCGTTGTGCGGTAGCGGCTTTCAGTAGCCGACGGTGAATCGGACGCGGTGGTGGCGGGGATTCTCGATCTCGTCGAGCAGCGCGATGGCCATGTCCTCCATGGAGATCGAGGAATTGCCCTGGTCGTCGGCGATCATCTCGTCGAGGCCGAACCGGAAGACGCCGGTCCGCTCACCGGGCTCGAACAGCGCGGGCGGGCTGACGTAGGTCCAGTTCACCGGGTGCGCGGTGGTCCGGAACACCTCGAGCTGACGGCGGCCGCCCTCGGCGATCGGGCCCAGTTCGGCCGGGAACTCCGGCTGCTCGGCCAGCGTCCTGCCGGTTCCGGCGACGGTCAGGGTGCCCGCGCCGCCGACCACCAGCAGCCGGATTCCGCTGTCCGCCAGCCCTTCCAGCAGGGCCGAAGCGACCTCGGCCAGCTCGTGCTCGCTGCCCGGGACCGGGCGGGTCGCGCTGACCACGACACCGCTACCGGCGCTGGCCTTCTCGACGGCGGCGGCATCGGCGGCATCACCCGCCCACACCTCGACCTGCTCGGGCAGATGCCGCAGCCGCTCGGCGTCGCGAGCGACCGCGCGCACCCGGTGACCCCGGCTCAGCGCCTCGGCCACGACCCGGCTCCCGGTGTCTCCGCTGGCTCCGAACACTGTGATCTGCATGATGTTTCGCTCCTTCGCAAGGTTTCCGGATCAGGCCGCGGTGCGGGCCGGTGCGGGCGTGTCGGTGACGGGTTCGGGCGCCTTGGGCGCGGTGCCGGTCTGGCCGAGCAGGGTGCCGCCCAGCGCGATCGCCATGCCCAGGATCTGCAGCGGGGCCAGCGCCTGGCCGAGCGCGGCCCAGCCGATGACGGCCGCCGACAGCGGGCTGAGCAGGCCGAGGAACGAGACCGAGGTGGCGGGGGCCTTGGCGATGCCGCGGAACCAGATGGCGTAGGCGGCGGCGGTGCCGATCAGGCCCAGGTAGAGGTAGCCGCCGATATTGCGGGCGTCCAGCGCGGGCGGTGCGCCCTCGATGATGGCGGCCAGCGGCAGCAGCATCAGGCCGCCGGCGGTGAGCTGCCAGCCGGTCATGGCCAAGGGGCTCACGCCTTCCGGGCGTCCCCAGCGCTTGGTCATCACGGTGCCGCCCGCCATGGACGCCGCGCCCAGCAGACCGGCGATGACGCCGACGGTGTCGAGAACCGCTGTGGCCCTCAGTACTACGAGCGCGACGCCGAAGAGTCCGATCACGCCCGCCAGCACCTTGCGGACGGTGAGCCGCTCGTTGAGCGCCACGGTCGCGATGCCCAGCGCGAAAAGCGGTGCGGCCGCGCCGAGTACGGCGGCGACGCCACCCGGGAGGCGGTAGGCGGCCAGGAACAGCAGCGGCATGAAGATGCCGATGTTCAGCGCGCCCAGCACGGCCGCGCGGCCGATCCACTGCCCGTGCGGCAGCTTGCGGGTGATGGCCAGCAGCAGCAGTCCGGCGGGCAGCGCGCGCATGAGCGCGGTGAACATGGGCCGGTCCGGCGGCAGGAACGTGGTGGTGATCGCGTACGTCGATCCGAAGACCAGCGGGGCGAGGGCGGTTACGGCGAGGGTTCCCGCGAGTCCTGCGGCTCCAGCGCGTGTGGTGGTCATCGATAGCTCCTCATTGATAATCTCAACGTTGAGATAACACCATCCCAGATACCTCAGCGTCAAGTATCTCAACGTTGAGATTATTTCGGGGACCGAAAGGAGCAGGTCACATGCCCGACGCAGTCGACCAGATCACCGCGGCCTGGCGTCAGCAGCGCCCCGACGTCGACAGCTCCCCCATGGAGATCTTCGGCCGCATCTCCCGCCTGGCCCACATCATCGAGCGCGAACTCACCGAATTCTTCCGCGCTCAGGGTCTGGAGTTCTGGGAGTTCGACGTCCTCGCCACCCTCCGCCGCTCCGGCAGCGAATCCGGCCTCACCGCGGGCGCCCTCAACAAGGCCGCCATGCGCACCTCCGGCGCCATCACCAACCGCATCGACCGCCTGGTCGCCAAGGACTTGGTCGAACGCGTCCCCGACCCCGCCGACCGCCGCGCCATCCGAGTCCGCCTCACCGACACCGGCCGCACCCTCGTCGACAATGTCCTCCCCTTGCACATGGAAAACGAACAACGCCTCCTGGCCGACCTGACCCCCGCCGACCGAGAAGCCCTCATCCCCCTCCTCCGCAAGTTCTCCGAATCCCTCGGCGACCTCTCCCTGGACTGAAACACGAAAAGGGCGGCACCCTCATTTCGAGGGTGCCGCCCTTTGATGAGCCGAATTACTCGGCCACAGTTCACGTTTCATTCCTGCACATCCAGCAGCCATCATTCGGCAAGCAGTCCCCGGCGGGCAACAGATCGTGGACATCACACCCGAGCGCCGCGGCGACGAGGATCAACTCATCCACCCGGAACGACCCGGCCCGACCCCTCCGGCGCGCGAGCGAAGCCCCCGTCATCCCGACTCGTTCCCCCAGGTCAACATCACTCACCCCCGCCTCCTTCATGGCCCGCCCGAGCCGCGCCCCGACACACCTGTCCATCCAGCCCACAAGACCGCCTTCCGCCCCTTGCCCACTACCGCCACCGGCCCCGCCATCGCAGCCACCGGCAGCATTTGAGCTATCGTTCGAACATGTGTTCTATTATCCGGGAAACCAAGATCGGAGTTCAACGACCCCCGCCCGCACAATCCGTGGGACACCCCGGCCGTACATAGCTCAATACACAAATGTTCGGGAGATAGGTGAAACCAGTTGGCCGACAACCTTTTCGGTGACTACATCCGCCAACGCCGCCAGGCCGCCTGGCTCACCCGAACAGACCTCGCCAAGAAGGCGAACCTGTCTGTCTCCCTCATCGAAAAGATCGAACTGGGCACCCGCCAACCGACCCTCCACGCCCTGCAAATCCTCTTCGACACCCTCGACGTGGCCCCCATGTACCGCCGCCACATCCTCGACCTGAGCCTTCCGGGCCTCCTGGGTCCGCGCCCGCCCACCACGACCCAGGAACCCAAAGCCGACGACCTGGCAGCCCTATCCGGCATCGAAACCCCGGCCTGCTTCTATACGCTGCCAACCCTCACGATCGTCGCGGCAAACTCCGCCCACCAACAACTCTTCCCGGGCCTGGTCCCCGGCATGAGTTTCCCCGAGTGGCTGTTCCTGCATCCGGCCGCCCGAGACGTGATCGTGGACTGGCGTCAGGAAGCCCGCAGATGCCTCCACGGCATCCGCCAACTGTCGCCGAATGCCGCGACGGACGCCCGCGTATCCGCGATGGTGACGACATGCGGCCAGGCCCCGGAGTGGGATGAACTGTGGCACACCACGAGTACGGGCAAATTCGATCCCCACATCGTGGTCCGAGACCGGGGAAGCCGGCAGATCCGCGAACTCCGCATGCATGCATATTCACCCGAATACCCCCACCGCACATGGTGGCTCTGCCACTTGGTGCCCACTCCCCCACCACCTGCTTCGTGACCCGCGCTACCGATGTTTCCAATACAAGCGCTTCGACCACCACAGTCGACGCAGCCTCCACAACTGCTGCCACGCCGGCCTTCGACTCAGCCAGCGCTGCCAACCGTCCGGCGCTGGAACCGGATCCACGGATTCCTCGCCCCTCCACCAGACATCATGGCCGAAATAGATATCCGTGGCCCGGTACGCCTCGGACTGGTGGAAGAGAAGGCCATCGCCGGCAAAGCGCCGACCGATGAATCTCTCATTGATTCTGGCCACCGCCTCATCTGCATCGATTCCGGGCTCATGGGCCGTCGTCGGCGCGGACGGGTGGCCGGTCGATCTGGATACCCACGAAGCCGCGGCGGTTGAGCTCCAGAACCGCGAACTCGAAGGCAACCGAGGTGTCGCCAGCCCCCGAGAGAGACGTCCCGAGCCAGCGGTGTAGCCCCTTCCATAATCTCACCCGAGCAACGATCGACCGTCAAATAGGTTGACCGTTCCACAAGGTCCTGGTTATAGATACGGATCGAAATGAAATTCTTCGCTCTTGGATCATTGTTATTTGAATTACATTTCCACCAGGCAGCTTTTCTCGAGCGACCCAACTGGACCAGAATCATCCCCGACTTCGAAGAAAGACTTCGAACTCATCCAACGCGTGCAAAAAATCGGCTTCAGGAATCCTCACCGTTTCAAATTGTTCATAGAAGGACTTTATCTCAACCATTTTGCCGTCGACAAGATCCACCGCGGTTGCATTGATCGAAAACCCAGTTGGACCTTCTGGATAACGCAACTTGATTGCGTCCCACTCAAGTCGAACCCGCTTTAGAGTTCCAAGCCTGCGTACATCGTCCACGAAATCAGAGACCGCACGACAAACCTCATCTGTCATTCGCGGATTTTCTGCGATGATGAACTCGTCCTCATCGTAGAAGAATCTCCAACTATCTTTGATATCAATCACTACTACCCTCCGGGGAAGAAAGTCGACAATACCGACTTACTCAACATTCCTACAACCCTTACCCCTTTGAATGTGGCTTTTACCTTACCCCTATTCGGAGTAGCACCCGCGAGGAGGGCGGCCAACTCAACGATATCTCTGACCGTCCAGTCAGCGGGAAAGAAGGTGTGCCCGATACTTCCTTTCGTGAACCAGTATCCCTTCGAATCACTCATTGTTACGGTGGCGCTGATTGTGCCGTCGGCATTCAGTTCCTCGGAGCCTGGGATGATCTTTCGGTCAGGCATGTTCCTGTCGAGAGCATGCCATCCTTGAGATTCAACCCCCTTGACCTCGCCGAACAAGACGTGATTCAGGGTTTCGGCCGGAAGAGAATACCGTTCAGCTACCTCCTCCGATACCCGCTGGCGCAGCGTCGAGGGAACCGTGGAGAGGGGTCTGTCGCCGCTCAGAAGCTCGTCCGCAATGGTTCTGGGATGGTCATTGGCGGGACCACTCGGGGGTCGACCGCCACCGCCACTCTGGGGTCCTGAAGGGCGGCCCTGGCCATGTCCACGGACCGGACCCTGACTGTCAGGACCGCCGCTGCGGCCAGCTGTATCGCCTGCAGCGGCATTTCGTGGGCTTCGGTTTTGCGGTAACGCGCCGCCGTCATGGGGAACTCGGTTGACAACCTCTGAACCAACCCGGCTTCCGGCTCTTGCTGGCATTCCTTCGGCGGCCATAATGGCGGTCACTTCAGCTTCGAAGATGACCCTCTTCGCCTGCTCGGCTGTCCGGATTTCCGCCATCCGCAGTTGTAGCTGTTGGAGGTCGAGGCTTTGCTGGGCCGTGCTCTGTGTGAGATCGAATTTCTCCAAGCTCGGCTGGCGGTCCAGGACCACTTTGATCGGGATTGCCGGGGTTGCTGCGACGGGATTGGCCGTTCCTGCCCCGAGCGTCGCCGGTGGTTTCGGCAGCGGTTTCACCGGCGCGGGAAGGGACACTTCGGGAGCGCCTGGGCTTCCCTTAGTGCTGATCTTGCCTAGCCTGGCGAGGATTACCCAGACCAGGACCGAGTTGGGGTCGCGGAAGTCGGGGAGCAGCCCGGTGGCCATGCCCAGGTAGTTGAGGCCGCCGACGGTGTTGCCTTTGTCGAATTCCTTCTGGGCGGCTTTGACGTTGTCGCCCATCGCTTGCCCGATGGTGTCGATAGTCGGGAGGTTGGGGTGGTAGCCGAGTGCTTCTCCGACTGAGTTGAGCGGTTCGCCGAGGTCGGTTATTGCGAACAAGCCTGTAATCACGTGTCCGAATGAGCTGGCGGTGCCGTTGATGTTGAGCTTGTCGAACCAGGCTTTCCATGTCTTGCTGGGGTCCTCCAGAGACTCCCCGTTGGCGGCGGGCAGGTAGGCGCGTCCCATCGGGGTGAGCGAGCCGCCGCTGGCGGCCGATGTCAGGCCGGCGACGCCGCGAGTGACCTTCTGTTGGACAGCGCCGAGCGCCGCGGCGAGTCCGTCGGTGATCCAGCCCCCGGCGGCCAGGCGGGCGTCGTTGGCCTTCGACCAGAAGCCGCCGTCGGAGCCTGTTCTCGGCGCTGGCAGGTGGTTGACCACGTCGCCGTTGGCGTTGTATTCGGTGATCGCCCCGTTGTCGAATTTGGCTCGATAGCCACCGCCCGGCAGCGGTTCGGCCACTCCCCGTTCGCCTGTGCTGGGATTCTCGAACGGGCCGTCGGGTTGCCCATGGGCGTTGACCGTCATGGTCGTGCCGGTGGTGTTCGTGATGCGTAATCCGGTGTCGCTCATCGCGATACCAGCGATGCCCGTGGTCGGGTTGGCGATATCGATCCGGGTAGCTTGCTGGTTATCACCGAGTTTGGCGGTCCAGCTGGTGCCGCCGAGGAACGGATGCGGCTGGTTGACCGTGATTCTGGTGTCGACGACCTGAACCGGTTCGGCACGGCCGGGGAGCACCAGGACTGTAGTGGTGGCAGTGATTTCGCCGGGATACGTGGTGCCATTGACGTCGATGGCACCCGGATAGGTAGAGGGACTCCCTGGTATGACGGTGAGACCGGACGGCAGGGTCTTGGTTTCACCGGGAGCGGGCCAGTTGATGACGTCCAGCGCACCCAGCGGTGGTGGTGGCGGTGGTGTGTCCACTGCGTAGCCTTGTTCCGCGGTGCGGACGGTCCCGTCAGGGTTGATCAGTGTGGGGAAGAAGGGGGCGATGCTGGGATCGAACTTCTTAGGGGTGGCCGGGTCCGCCGGCGTGGGCTGACCGCTGGCATTCGGGGTCTGGCCACCTGTTGCCGGTTGTGGGGATGGTCGTGGCTGCTCGATCGTCGGCTGACCCGGATTTGGTTGTGCACCTGCGCCGTTGGGTTGATCATCGAATCTGTCCATCTGGTGCGGGTTTGGTCGTACCGGCATGATCGGCGCGGTCACCTCACGTAGAGGTGTCGACGGGACTGCCGCGGCGGCCGGATCCCCGGCTGTCGGCTGGGCGAGTTCCTTGGCGCGCATGATGCGGTCGAACTTGCGGACGGCGTCTTCGGGGGAGGTGACGGTGATGTTGTGGATCCGAGGGCCGGGCCCGGACGGGTCCGGGCGATAGTTCGCGGTCATCCGGTCCCACGCCGCAGCTCGTTCGGCCACCCAGGGCGGCGGTTCGGTCGACCCGAACAGGGAAATCGACATGAGATCTCCGGCCTTTCGTGTGGGCATGACAAAGGCCCAATCCCGGTCTCGGGATTGGGCCTTTGTACGGAGACTGAAGCGGCTACGACCTGCTTGTGCTGCGGGCGGATCGCTTCAGATCACGACCCAGGTTTTGCCGTTTGACCAGCGCGGCGGTCTGTGCCTGGCTCAAGTTGTTGAAGTTGAATACCCGGCCACCACGATCGCTGGCGGCGGATCCGCTTCTGCTCGGGTTGCCCGGTGTCCAGGCGGACAGCAGCGGTGTCGATGAGTGCGACATGTCTGTTGCCTCCTAGTGTTCGAGTCGCTGGAGGCGGGTGTAGATGTCAGCCAGGGCGTCGACCACCGTGCGGTTGCCCAGTTGCGGCCAGCCGTCGTACTGGCCGGCGTCGCGCTGGGACTGGCCGCACAGTTGTTCGCGGATGTCTTTGACGTCGCTGCTGATCGGGCCGCAGAAAGCGGTGATGAAGTCCTGGATCTGGTTGACTTCGGCTGCGCTCATGGGAGCATCCTCTCCGTCGATGAAAGCCTGGACATCGCGGCGGAATTCGTCCATGTCGATGCCGGCGGGGTCGATCTTTCCCTCGGTGCTGTATTCGCGGTGGGCTACGCAGTCGTCGGCGGTGCGGCCAATGCGGCGCAGGATGGCGGCGCAGCCGCGTTTGTAGGCGTCGAGTTGTGCTGGGGTCCAATCTGTTCCGTCACCGCGCGATACGGCCTCGATGCCGATGACGTGGTAGTTGGCGTTGTTGGTGGGCCAGCCGGGCCAGGAGCCGCGGCCGGCGTGCCAGCAGACGCCGGCGGCGATGACGCGGAAGGTGCCGTCGCGTTCGAGGACCAGCTGGGCCAGGGGGCCTTCCAGGTCGGGGCGGCCGTATTGGACGATGCGCCAGTCGTCGGTGCCGCCGCCGGCGGTGTGGTGGCAGAGCACGCCACGCAGGTCGGCGAAGTCGCCGTGGCCGCGGTCGCGCCAGCCGTCGTGTTCGATTACTCGTAACCCGGCTTCGCGCAGGACATCTGCGAGCCAGACCGGGTCGCCGGTCCATGACATGGTCATTCCGCCTTTCCGGATCAGACCAGGTCGAAGGAGACGTAGGTGTTCACGCCTCCCTGGACGGTGGCGTTGGCAGCCCAGATGCTCGACGTCGAGTTGGTGATCTGAACCCAGATACGATCACCCGCCGCCAGGCTGACCTGGGTGTCGGGCAGCGTCAGCGATGAGCTGTTGTTGGCGAAATCGGCCGACTTGACCTCGGCGCTGTTCCGCATGAGCATCACATGCAGGGCGCCCTGAGTGGAGGCCCAGTTCGCGGCCAGTTGGATGCGGCAGCGCACGTTCGCCGTGGCCGAACCGTTGGCGATCAGTTCGTCATTGGTGATATCCGAACTGCCGTAACCGCTTCGGGCCGTCCAGCCGGTCAGCTTCAGGTTGGTGGCTCCCGCGATCACCTGCTGATCGGCGTTTTTGTCCATGCCCATGGGCATGGTCGGTGCGGGCGCGATGATTGTGAAGGGCATCACGCTGTCACGCCTTTCAAGCTGACCTGCAAGCCCTTACCGGCCGGACTGTCCACGGTGGTGATGTTCACCGTCAGCCGATCACCGGTGGTCAAGGCCCACGGCCCGCCGGTGGTGATGGTGGTGTCGACGGCATGATTGGCGGCGGCGATCGTGGTGGAGGTGCCCGCGATGGCGGTGCCGTTCTTGCGGAGCTCGACGACCAGGTTTCCGGTGCCCGCGGTTTCACCGCGGAACGTGATCGAACTGATCGAGATGTTCCTTTCGATCCGCACGCCTTCGGGCATCACGGTCCCGGCTCCGGCCGCACGAGTTCCGGTGTGCGACTTGAACGCGATGTCGTATGCCTGGCCCGCCGAGGTCGGCGGGCGCGAGTCGGACAGACGCGCATCGGTCGTCGCCACCGCACTCAGCGCTGTGCGCGCGGCAGCGGCGTCAACGGCGGTGAGCACCGATCGGCCGACCGCCGTCGCATCGGACAGCTGAGCTGCCGGATGCGTATGCGCGGTCGGTGTACGCGCATTGGTGAGCCGCGGATCATCGCCTGCGACAGAGGTATTGGCCGTGGCGCCGATCGTGGGCGGGAAGGTCGACGGCTTGCCGGTGATACCGGCCCAATCGGTGGTTCCCGCAGGACCTCGGATCACAACGCCCTGGCCATTGGGCATCCACCCGCTCGCAGCCGCGTGGTACACGTACAGCAGCCCGTCCGCCTTCACCACGTACTGGGCGCCTTCCTGCGGCGCGGCGGGTAGCTGCGCATAGGTGGCAACCGATCCATCGATGTGGATGCCGGTTCCACGTTCACCTCGAACGACGGCGTTCCCCGGGCTGGCCGGAACCGGCGAAACAAGCGTCAGGTCGACGAGCCCCTGCGACCCCGTATCGGGGTTGGCCGCGTCGGGACCGGGGATGTACTCGGATACCGTGAAGTTGAACGGCTCCAGGGCGATCGGCTCGCCGTCATAGTTCACGTCGAACGACACTCGCCAGGTCCAATCACGCGGATTGGTGTCACCGCTCGGTGCGACGAGCCGGATTCCGCGCTGGCCTCGCCAGGTCAGATACCCGAATTCGTCCAGCTCGCAGACGTAATGGTTGGGAAGCTGCACATAGGTGGCGGGCGCGGGCTGCGCGCCCGCCACGAGGATCTTCGGCGCGTCGGCGGTGAAGGTGATGGTGCCGGCGAGCGGCGGGAACTCGGGCAGGTCACCGATGTCGGGACCGTCCGCGATATTCGCCAGGAGACGCCCGACGACCTTGCCGTATTTCAGTGGGGGCAGATCAGCCATGGATCAATGCCTTTCGAGCAGCGGGCAGCCTCGATGGGCATGCCGAGAGCGGATTGTGTCTATTCAGCGGGCTTCTTGCAGACCCAGAGCAGCGCGCCGTCCTGGATGTAGGCGACCGCGCCCGCGAGATCCGCGACACCGCGCACGGTGTTGTTCAGGTCCGCGCCCGGCGGCAGTGGAAGCGAATCGAAGCGCAGTAGGTGCGTCTCGTCGGCTGGCGCGGTCGGCTCGCCCGGGTGGCTCCAGAAGGTGACCAACTTTCCGAATTCCGTCTTCGTCCACAGCAGTTCGCTGCCTGCGGGAACGAGGGCCTCGCTCCATTCCGGGCCGACGTCGACCTGAAGCCGGAAGATGCTGGTCATCGCACCGGCTCCGCGTACACGATGAGCTGGGCGCCGGTGGTGTCGACGGTGAAGGAGTTGCCGCCCTTGACGCGCTGGGCGACGACATAGAGCGTGATGGACTGGTTCGGCTGGACCACGCCGAAGTCGCTGGTCGGCGTCGGCGGGAAGTCGAATCGCGGGCCGATCAGGACCCAGTCCCAATTCTGGATGTCGTAACCGAATCCGTAGCCGACGAGCTGGCCGTCGGGGCTGCCGATGCACACCTTCACATCGCAGCGGGTGCCGTAGCCATTGCCGTTCGCGGGATTGACACGGACCTGTCCCCGCACCTGAGGCCGCCATCGGGTGGCTTGGCCCGGAATCGTGATGGCGGCCAGCACTTTCGGCTCGTTGAGGTTGGTGCCACCGCTGAACTGGTTCTTCGCGATGGCCCAGGGCCCGCCGAGCCGAGGGCTGGGGACGGGCACGAACTTTCCCAGCGTCGCATCCCAGGACAGGATGTAATCCTGAGCGAGCGAATGATCGTCGTCGACGAGCACATCCGCCGCGTTCTGGATGTGCCCCGGTCCACCCGCATCTCCGGTATCTCCGGGCACACCACGAGGGAAGGTGATTTCGAGGTTCTGGCCAGGCGTCGTACCCGTGATCCGTGCGGCCGCGGACGACCCCGGCGCTGCGGCGACCGCGGTACCGGTCAGGACGTTGGCGGGACCCGCCTTCCCCGCTCGGCCGAAGGCCTGCCCGAGCGCCACGAATTCGAGTCCGGTCCAGTAGTAGACCGCGTTCTCGGAAACCACCCGCCAGGCCGAACGGGCATCAGCGGTGGTGAGATTCAAGGCACGCAGGGCGGCGACATCGGCGATATCGCCGCGCCACTGCCACGGCCACGCGGGATCACCGTCGCGACCCGCGGGTCCGACAGGACCCTCACGTAGCTCGATGAGCGCCTCCCGATCGACCAGCTCGAGCGGATTGACCGTGTACGGCAATCCGACCGAATCGGAGACGCCACGCATGGTGATCATGATGTTGTCGTCATAGACGACGCTGTTCTCGGTCATGTTCTGCTCCGGGATCACGACGCCGTCACCGGCTTGGCCCAGCACACGACCTGGGCGCTGTCCTGCTTGTAGGAATAGAGGGAATCGCCGTGGTTGCGGCGCAGCACCACGTACAGGGTTACCGCCTGGCCGGCAGGGACGACACCGATGGTGCTGTCGGGGGTCATCGCCCGCGCACCGTAATAGGGCTGGAAGTAGCAGTAGCCGTCGGCGCCGAAGGGAAAACCCGCCCCGAGAGCGACGATCTGGCCGACGGCGGAGCCCAGACGCACTTCGGCGTCGATACGGGTGTTGAAGCTGCCGATACCCTCGTCCGTGAAAACGAGCACACCGCCCGCGATGACGGGCCGCCAGTCCACGTCCTGGGCCGGAATGTTCAGCTGCGCGACCGTATTGGGTGTGGTTCCGACCTTGGACTGCGACGGGGCGAACCCCGGGCCGCCATCCCACGCCTGCGCGCCCATGATGGACCACGGTCCCCGCGAACCAGGAAAGGGCCGGCCCTGCCAGCGGTTGCTCGCCGCATTCCACAGCGGCACCGAACCATTCACGTGCGGGCCGTCCGCATAGTCGGGGGCGTTGCGGATGGGCCCCGGACCGCCGCGGTCTCCCTTGCGACCCTGGACGCCCTGGGGCACAGTCAGGTTCAGGATGCGGTTGGGAGCCGTGCCGGAAACAGCGACCTCCAGATCGGATCCGGCAGGCCCCGTCGCAACGGTGCCGATGGTGATGCCACACGGCTGTCCTTCCGGACCAGCGGCACCGAACGCATCGATGAACGACTCGAAACTTGTTCCGTTCCAATACATCAGGGTGTCATTTGCGAGCACCCGCCATGTCTTGCCGGCATGCGCGAGTCCCAGTTTCGAGGACAGTGCGGTGAGCGCGGACTGGTCGGCGATATCGCCTTCCCACCGGAAAGCCGCGCCAGGTTCGCCCTGCGGCCCCGCCGGTCCAGTCGTGCCTGTCATCAGTTCGAGGGCTCCGTCGCGTGGAGTGCCGTGCAGCGACTGCACGACACCCGCGGTTCCGATCCCCTCGTCGATGCCCCTGATCAGCGTCGATTCGAAATATTCGCCTACTGTGGACATGTCACCTCGTTCAGATGGGCTGGGCATGGACGACCAGGGACGCCTGGTTGCGCGAGAAGCCGATCTTGCCGCTGCCGTCGCCGACCCGGGCCACGCTGACGACCAGGTTCGCCGGTTGACCGGCGGGCAGCGTGGCGAAGGTCGAGCCGGGTGAGAGCGTCTTGACCGCTTGATCGTCTCGATAACTGGTGAACAGCGGAAGGTACAGATAGCCGCCGGTGCAGGAGCGGGTTGCCGCCAGGACCGCGCCGTCCCCGTTGCTCAGCCGTACGGTGGCCTCGACCGAGGCGCTGGCGCCGTACACGTACAGGTGCCCCTGCACTACCGGCCGCCACGCGAATGGCTGTGCGGGAATCGTGAAGTTGCCGACCGTGATCGACGCGGCATCGATCTCCTGGTCCGCGGCGAAGTCCTCCTGGAACCACGACCACGGCCCTGTCCCCATCGGCGGGGGCATCGGCCGGAACTTCTGGGAAGCCCGATGGTAGGCGAACACCGAACCGGGGCCGGGGCTGGTCGCTTTGTCGTAGTCGGGCGAATCGGCGATGGCTCCAGATGTTCCGGCCGGTCCCTTCGGGCCTTGCACACCGGCCGGTGCTGTCACGTTCACCTGCTGTTCCGCGCCCTTGCCGGTGAAGTCGACCGCCGGAACGGTCAAATTCCAGTTATGGATGGTCTCGGTCACGGTGATCGAGTTAGCCGGTGCGAGCGGGCCCCGCGGCCCGACAGCGTGCGGGGAATGCCGCCAACCGGCGCCATCCCAGACATCCATGCCGTCGTCGTCCATCCGATGCCACCAACAGCCGCGGTCATCCGCGCCGAGGCCGGTCGGGCGCGCGGCCGCATCGGGAATCGCACCCATCTTGCGGAAAGTGGTGCGAGGACGCCCGCGCCGGCCCCGCGGTCCAGCGGGACCGGCGGGCAGCGGCAAATCGGCTACGTCGTCGGCGACCGCGATATTCGCGGTCAGGATCGGCAACCCGTTGATGTCGAGCCCGCGATCCACGGTGAGTTGGGCGGGAAAGGTACTGTCCGCCATGGATTTTCTCCTCTACGGGTGATTCAGAAGATGAGCAGGTCTAGGTCGGCGCCGACATCGGTGGACAGGTCCTTGATGGCCGCGGCGAAGCGACCGAGGCGCTGCCAGGCCTTGACGACCGAATCCTCTTCATCGGAGCCGTCGCCCACGGTGATGTGCCAGATGCCCGGGGTCTCGCGGTTGTCGGTGAAGGTCAGCTCGGTGACGTAATCGGTGAAGACGTACTCGCCCACCGCGAAACCGATCTGATCGCCGAGACCGAAGTCCCTGCCCAGCAGATAGGGGGCGTTGTCCTCGATGGTCACCTTGTGGCTGGTGTAGCCCCGGGTCAGGTGCAGGCCCTGCCGGGCAGCGACCAGGCCGTCGAGGTTGAAGGCCTTGTCGCTGCCGGTGATGTACAGCTCGCGGAAGGCGTACGGTCCGGCGCGGCGCGCTCGCTCCATGTCGCGGTAGACCATCCAGGCGAGGAAGACGTCGTTGAGCTGGCCGCGATACAGCCAGCCCAGTCCGATCAGGGACAGCAGTCCCTTGATGACGACTTCGATGCCCGCATTCACCCAGCCGGGGGAACGGCCACCGATGATCACATCGGTGGCGGTCGGCTTGTGGAGGGCGATTTCGGATGCGCCGATGCCGGAATACTCGCCTTCGAAGTACCACACCCAGGGGAAGTTCTTCGTGGTGCCGAACTTGCCCGGCTCCCCGTAGACGGCCTCGTACTCGGTGGTCGAATCGGACTTCGGGTAGCGTTTCGGAGTGGTGCCGTCATCGGCGAATTCCTCTATCCACGACTTGATTCCGTCCAGCAGTGTGCCGGTGTTGCCGGTGACACCGGACTTGTCGACAGTCTCCAGCACCACCGTGGGCTTTTCCAGGAAGAAGTACTCCGGAGCAGGCTGCTCGTCTTCGTCGGGCAAGAAGAACCGGGCGGTGAGCATCACCCCGGAGTCCTCGAGCATGGGCTGGAACAGCTTGTCCGCCATGTCGAATCGAGCGGAGGCGGCGCTCCATCGGCTGGTGTCGTGCAGCGGATCGACCGGTACGACGGCCACCGGGAAGAGGGTGTTGCCCGCGTTCCATTTCGGGGAGTTCACGCCGTCTTCCGGAGCCCAGCCCGGCGCCTGCAACCGCATCAGGTTCATCGACAGATACGTGGTCACCAGCGTACGGACCGGCCCGAACAGGATGTGGTGACGGGGGAACTGCGCCAGCACCGGCGCGAACGGCGACGCCCAGCAGCAGATCGTGGCGATATGGTTCCAGCAGTGGATGGCCTCGATATCGACGGTCTCGACGCCGTTGTCATCGCGGACGATCGACGCCTTGGTGATGTAGCCGTCCCAGCGGAATCCCTTGGTGTTCACCGTGATCGGGATCGTGGCGTCCTCGCCGTCGGGATTGTTGAAGAGGTGATCGAAATGCACCATGTCGCGCGGGCAGATCATCTTCAGACCGCCGGCCGAGTTGCGCGGATAGGTGAACTCGAGGGAGAGGTAACTGTGCTCCTCCCCCACTTCTTCCATGAACTTGTTCCAATAGCGCACCAGCACATCGGGATTGCGCGCCTGTTCCTGGTCGGCCAGGAACTGTTCGTCCATCCGCCGTACTTCGTCGTGCGGATCCCAGGTCCCCGCGCTCATCAGAACGGCCTCGAGGAACGCGGCGTGGCCGTGGCGACGATGCTGGACGCGGTGGTGCCGCCCTCGACCTTCACGGTGATGTCGGTGGCGCTCCACGGAGCCATCGACTGCAACCAGCGGCGACCCGCCAACTGCGCCCACACGTTCGTCGGTCTCGAGCTTCCCATCGTGTACAGGCTGGCCGTGCGGTGACGCGGGTGGGTGTCGATCCGCAAGGTCTGTCCCGCTGTCAGGGTCGGCGTCTGCACCATGCGCAGCACGTCTCCACCGACCGGGTCCAGAATCGACCAGCGGCCCGGACCATTCATCGTGTATCGCGGCCAGACCGGCTGATCAGCGGCATTGCGCAGCCGTACGGTGCCCTCGCCGAGACCGGATGTGTTGGTCCACGCCGCACTCTCGTCGAAATGCCGTTGCAGCGGATCCATGGCGGTAGCCGACATCTTGTAGGCGGCCAGAGCATTTCGCGCCGGATCGACGTCGCCGACCGGTTCAGGTGCAGAGTCGAGCTGGGCCTGCTGGAACCGCCAGCCCTGGTGCCGCGTGTAATACCCGACCGTGACCGGCTTGTCTGTGGACCAGCCGCGCATCCACGCATCGTGCACGGCATGAAAATCCCGGATCGGATCCACTCCCGCGTCTTTCGACACACCGGAGATGACGACCAGGAAATCCCATTCCTTCTTCGACCGCACCGAGCGGACGAAGGTGGCGCCGTCCTGGCGCGCGCCCTCCGAAACCAGCAGTTGCACAGGCGCGAACATGAATCCGGTCTGCTGTGACAGCCGCACGCCCTCGCGTCCGGAGTTCACGCCGGACAGATGCCACACCCGGCCGTTGACATCCCACACGACCACCTTCGTGCCGTGGGCTTCCAAAAGTTGGTGGGTCATCGCCCGAAACCTCCTCCGCGTTGCTGGGCCACAGCCCGGCGTCGGCGGACCCGTTCGACCGCGATGGTCGCGCTCTTGGGGTCCGTGCCGTTGAAGTTGTAGATATCGCCACGGACGGTGTGCCCGCCCGGGCCTTCAGCCAGATCGGTGAGACCGAAACCGGTTCCGACCAATTCCTTGACCGCATTGCCCGCCCACTCGATGGGGCGGGTGAATTCCTCGGCGATCGAACCGCCGATCATCGAACCCAGGATCGAGCCGACGGCGGGACCGAGCGCGGCGGCCGGTCCGAGGAAGGGCGCGATCATGGTGCCGATCGCGGTGCCGACCGCGCTGCCCGCGGTCGAAGCCGCGCCCGAGATCGCTCCGGTGAGCCCGCCGAGTAGACCGTGCTGTTGCACGCCGGTGATCGCGGATGAGAAGGCCCTGACACCGATTTGCTGCGGATCGGTCAACTGAGTAGCGGACGGGGAACCGCTTGTTCCAGTAGGACTCCACTCGATACCGGTCAGGTTCTTGATCCAGTAACCGAGCGTGTTGGTCCAATTCTTGTCGGGATCGGCGGCACTGTATGCCTGACCGATCGGCGTCAGCAGCGACTGCGCCAGATCGGCGAATGTTCTCGGAGCCTGCGGGCCCAATACCGGCGCCAGCAGCGTGCCCAGATCGCCGCCCACCTTGTCGGCAGCCAAGGTGACGAGATCCGTGAAGTTGCCGCCGTGCGGGTTGTACTGGTGGATTTCCTCTTTGGGATCCTGCAAACCAGATTGACCCGTACGGCCGGTCAGCGCATCGATCCAGTTCAGGCCGGTAGGGTTCGGCACCATACGACGTGGCGCACCGTCCTCATCGGGGATGAAGTTGCCCGGCGAGAAACCCTCTGGCACCGCGTCGTTGGGCACCCCTCGCTTCGGCGTAAACAGCGCCCAACCCGCCGATGTGCCGAGTTCCGGGTTGGCGGCCACGTACTCCCACCGGCTGCCATCCGGATTCGTCTGCCCGATGATGTTGCCGCTGCCGCCGGTGGTGGCAGCCGGACCGGCTGCCTCCACAACGGTGCCACCGCCGCTGGTCGGTTCCGGAGCGGAACCACCGTCGCCGTAATCCGATCCCGCTCCACCGGGTGCGGCCCCGGCGGCGCCTCCGGTACCGGTCACGGAACTGGCCTGTCCGCCACCGAGCCCGGCCTGCACGGTGAGTGAGGTACTCAGCTGACTGCCGAACTGGGATCCGATCAATCGGCCCAGTTGTTCGCCGATGACGGGCGCGAGTTCACCGGCGGGTCCGAGGGCGGGTGCGATGGCCGAACCCAGCACCTCGCCCAGCCGACTGCCTGCCGCGGTGGCGGCACCGCTGATCCCAGAAGTGAGAGCAGCTGCGAGAGAACCCAATTCGCTGGTTCCGCCATCAGCCGAGTTCGGTCGGCCGGCGCCGAGAATCCCCAACGTCGCGGAGGGGGTGGCTTGCATGGATGCCGTCATCGGCACCGCGGCTCCGGAGTCGGTCAGGCCTTGATCACTCTGCACCGATGTGGAGGCGGCCGAACCCGGTCGGGCAGCGAGCAAGCCACCCGGTCCGAACAGAGGGGCCAGGGCCGATCCCAGCGCGGCACCGGCCCAGGATGCCGCGTCCACCGCGGCATTCCCCATCCCGCCCAGCGTGTCCGCGATTACGCCCTGGCCGAGCAGATCACGCCACTGGTTCGGATTACTCGGCGCGGCCGTACGGCTCGCATCGGTGCCCGCGAGACTTGGCAGCATTCCAGCCAGGAAATCGGCCGAGGGCACCCAGCCGGAATTGATCGCGTCGAGTAGCGATAGCGCCTGCGCGGCCGCGTCGGCATTGACCACGTACTCGCCCCGGGAGGCGGCGAGATGGACCAAATCGGAGGACGGGCCGCCGGAGCCCGCGACCAGGCCGCCATCGGCAACCGTATCGCCCGGCTTGAAGACCAGGCCGCCGCGCGCACGGCGAACCGGATTCTGCCTATCGAAGACCGAATCATCTCGGTCTTCTCCGTCTTCCGATCTCCCCGTGGATCGCGCTCCCCCCTTTGCGGGGTTGACCAACGTGGTCTTGGCACTGAATTTGACGATCCGGGTCTCGGTCTCGTCGCCCTTCGTATGGTCCCGAAACAGGTTCAGCGCCTGCGTCGCGACCCGGTCCGCGAAGAAGTTCGGGACGTGGCCGAGCACCTCTTCGAACGCGTGGGCCAGGGCGGCGAACGGGCCGGAACGGCCGACGAGGGAGTTCGGTGCGCTGGAACCGTTGTCGGAGACCAGAATCGGATCCTGGTCCGGAAGCGTGACGAGAGAGGTCCCGGGAGTGTGACCCCCTTCCCAGAGGGCGCCGCTGGGGAGCGTGATCCGCTTCCCGGGAGCCGGCTGCCCGCTGGTCGTCATCGCGAGAATGTCCGGCAATGTCATCGCCGGTGGGCGTTGCTTTTCCACAATTCACATCCACTTTCTGGGCCGAGTGCGCCCGAGCTCGCCCACCGGCGAGGAACTACTCACTCCAGCCGAGGAATTCGTTGATCCGGTCGACGCCCATCGCTGTTCCCACGCGTTCACGGTCGGACTCGAGTCCCGGCCGTGAGATCCGCTCGGGACGGTTGCGCCCGTTCCTGGCGTCGTCACTCTTGGACCACACCAGCCAGCGCAGGCAGTCGGTCATCTCCGCGAGCAGATGTTGCTCGAGCCGCCAGCGATGGTCTTCGGGGTGCATGGTGCGCATCAGTGCCGAGTCGGGTGGCAGAAATTTGACTATGGCCCACAGGTCGCGCCAGCTCAGCGCTTCATCGCTGAGTTGACGCAACCGCAGGCCGAGGGCAATCAGGTCGTATTCGATCGCCTCGGAATGCTCTTCGAGAAGGGCATCGAGGCTCAGGATTCCCCCAGGCTGATTCCCGAATGCGCGCGCCATGCCTCCAACATCTCGTGGTAGGCATCCGGATCCATATCATCCAAGGCCGCAAGCGCTTCGGGCGAGACCGCCAGCTCCATCAGGGTGTACATGGCGTCCACATCGCCCAGGCGGCGGATCCGGCGGACCAGACCCGGCTTGAGGTAGGTCAGGGAAGGCAGCTCGATGTCGATACCGTCGACCTGATAGTGGAAGTCGTCCTTCACCTTCGTCGGAGTGGTGATCGCGATGGGGGCTTTCGGGGAAGTCATTGGTACACAGACCCTTTCGTTGCATTGTTGTGGTTTGCGAGAATTGCGGGGCACTGCTGGAAGGCCCAACGGCGGCGGCGGGCCTGCGCGTAGGTTTGGAATGACCGCCGCCGTTGGGGGCTTTGCAGGACGGCCTGGGCCGTCGTCAGACAGGGTTCAACCCCGAGTTACACGGGGTTGTCACCCCGTCGTGGTGTTCGACGGTGAATACCGTCGGAATCAGGCGGCCTTGATGCCGTCGTCCAGGTAGCGGTACGCCTTCACACCGGCGTCGTCCTTGAAGGCCTCGACGCTGATGGTGAAGCCGGCCAGTGCATTCGACACGAACTTCTTCTCGGTGACCGAGGTGATCTTGGCGTTCGGCAGCACGATGCGCAGCTTCTTGTCCTCGGTGACCATGTCGAAGATCCACGAGCGACGCGGCAGCGGCGAACCGGTCTCCTTGACCTGGTACAGCGCACCGGAGTTGGAGGTGGCAGCGGTCGGAACGACATTGCCCGCGCCGAAGACCTCGCTCAGCACGTCCTTGTCCCACACCGCATACAGGGTCAGACCAAACCGCACCGAGTGCTCGGTCTGCAGCTGCGCGATGATATCGGCGTTCCAGTCCTTGACGGACTCGATCTTGCGCTCACCCATCGATTCGATACCGTCCTCGGACACATAGCCGAGCGCCTTGAACGCGGGATCGATGGTGCCGGCCGCACCGGTCGGCAGCGCGGTAGCCAGCGGCGCCACCAGAACACCGCCGGTAACAGCGATGTTCGGAGTGCCGGCGCCAATGTACTTGCTAGAGGGCAGAGCCATTTTCGTTATCTCCCTTGGGATTTGCGCAGGCCCTAGGGATTGGTTATTCAGTTTCGACTGCCACAAGCTCGCAGTCAGGCGAGAACTTTGCCCCGCACAATCAGGTCGGTGACAATCGTGTACCGCGGAGCGGCAGTCACCGGATCAGTATCGTTCTCTTCGCCGGCGTCCTCGACGTAATCGCACCAGACGGTACCGATATATCCGGGAGCGGCGGCATTGATGGTACTCCGAACCTTCGCAGCCAATTCTGCCGCACCGCCAGCATCGTCGGTGCATTCGAACACGACGCGAGGACGGTCCAGGATCAGGCGGACGCCCCTGCGCCCTTCCCGATCTTCCACATCCAAACGCGCCTTGCGATCGTCACGAGCAACCCGCACTGTCCGCATCGGTCGGGGATCAGGAATCTTGGTCACGACGATCGCCGATTCCGACATAGATGCTAGTTTGGCGGACAAAAAATCCACCAGGGCCTTTTCGATATCCGAAAATACAACTTTTTCAAACATTTATCACCTCCATTGGAGAAGATCGCCAATACGGTAGGGAGCTCCTATTTCACCAACCACCGGCAGCCAACCATTCGGTTTGAAACTCCTCCGCGCTGATCTCATCAGCAATAAAGGACGACGTGCTCGCGACATCTTTTGGCAGTGGCATCGCACCGACGTGAAGTCGAGTGCGTTCTGTCCGGCCGGACACCGCAGCAAGACCGGAGGAGCCATCCCGAAATAGTTCTACCCTACGCCACTCCTGCCCAGAATCAAGGACTTCGCTGAATACGAATACCGGGCCACCACTGTCCGACCTATCAATAACCTTCATGTAGCGAGCTCCTGGTATGGCAGAAACGAAACCGCGTGCCCGGACCGCGGCCGTGTCACGGTCTATGCCATCTGAATCATTGTGAGCATCGACAGCAGGCTGATTGCTTTCAGTAACAACCCCCGGTTTTTGGAGGTTATTGATATCACCCGAGAGATCACCCAGTTCCTCTTCCATCCAGCTGGGCAATACATCCAATGGATAGACTGCTAAGTCATCCTGCAATGCGGAGGCGAGATCTCCGTCCATACTCGGCTTACCATAGTCGAAGGAGGTACTAATGCCTCCGCTTGAATGAATCGAGATCTGCATTGTGAACCATGTTCCAACGCCACTCACATACATGAGCTCCCGCAACTCCGCAACGGCGTCGGGTAGGCTGAATTGAATCGGATTAGCGGTCGTAGAATCCGGGGAGTCGATAACAACCTCGACCTCCACCCTTCGGCCAATCAAACTGAATAGGACGTCGATATCAGTCCAATCATCTGGAGCCCAATTAACAATCTCGCGAGCAATCTCATTTACAAGGAGTTGCTGCCGAATAAATCTTCGAGCACCTCGACGGTCATCTCCAGATTCATTTGTTATCAATTTCTGGCCTCTCCATCCAATAGCGATCACCCCGCGGTTTATATCCAGCATGGTAGCGGGAGGGCATACGAGCGCCGTCTTCGGGTGCCGATCCCGATTTCGCGGGCATTTCGGCGTACTCCATCGACATTGACCATTCTAATCGTCCCGGAGAGTTGGGTCTAGTTAGATCTTTGATCAGTGTCACAGCCCGCCGTTCGAACTTGTAGATTGCGCCACCACCTCGGTTAACGCTCGATATTTGCGGTGTGTAGAAGATAAGTTCCGCAGGGGAACCCATCTCGGCCGGGAATATATGCCCTGCATCGGTCCCCTGAGCTGTTCCACGCCGTTGGTTGAAGTCACTCTGCTTACTTGTACTTCGAGTCCTATTCAGCGCCGATGTAACACCAATATCCGGATGGTAACCTTCGACTATTCGACCGCTCTTATCACTGCGAAGCCAAAAGTTCTTATTCACGCGATAGACCACATTGGGAATTGGCTTATCCAATATGGGATTGTACACGGGGTGCTTTCGGCCAGAAACCCTCAGGCTGGCCCAGGTTTCAATATACTTCGGAGAGCCATCGGCTTTCGTGACGATAGTCGTCTTGAGGTTCCCATGGTCGTAAAATATGTAGGTAGAGTTCGGCTCGAGATCGAATTTGACGAAATGTCCACTCGGATCTACTGGTTGGATAAATTTCACCCTGTCGAGATCACCGAGCACATTCGGTACCGAATTTACCCCATTGGGCCGGGTGTAATTAGGCAACTGCAGACGGGTAGCACCATTGCTCGTCTGCGGAATCGTTTTCGGCGGCGCGGCACCTCCGCTCCCGCCTCCACCAACGATGGAGTGAGTATTCCACCGTCCGGCAGCCGCAGGCATCGCGCCAGCATTCGCGGTTACTGCCGCCACAGAGCGACGGTTCGTTTGCAGAATGACATCAGCTGCCGAATTCAAGATTCTTGCGGCGTCACCGGTTAGATTCAGACCAAAAGTTCGAACGCCTCGAAGCATAGAATCCCCAAGCATCGAACCCATATTGATCGCATTCGATAGACTCCATCGATCCATCGATCCGTATGGAGGTTCAAAGGTCGGAGAATTCCGAACCCAGCGCGGAGGTTTGGATACAGGAGATTCAGGCTTGGGCAACGCAACTCTGCCCCCTGGACCGACGAACATGAGAGCAACGGTCGTCGCTGTGGCAGTGGTGGAACCCCAGGGGTTACCAGACCATTCCTCGGTTGAGATGCCAGTGACATTGTGAATCAGTTCGCTTGTACGATCCGGCGGTTTGTAGGTCGCAGCAAGGCCAGCACCTGTCACCCGCATCGAGCCGATTGCGACCATCGAGTCTGCGAGACTTCCGCCAGCAAACTTTAGCAGCCCATAAATGGGCATTACCGAGCCTTTTGCAATGTCTATGAGGTCGGCTTCGCGGTTCGGGGCCTGGTAGGTGGTCATTAATCCCGTATCGGTGACCTGTATAGACGACATCGTTGCCATTGAGTCGACAACTCTTTTAAATGGATAGGAGATCAGGGTCCACCCTGCTTTCGCCAGACCGCCGAAGACGCCTACGGGACCGAGAACCGCCTTCTCCCACCACACCATGTCATCATTCGGTTCGGTGCGACCAATTTCCTTGCCGTGGGTGTTGTACTTGATTTCGGTGAAATCAGCCAGCAGACGGGTTGTGAAACCATCAACACTGGTCGTGTCGCGGTACCATTCTTCAGACTTACCGGTCCTTGGCTTGAACTCATCGGTCACAACCCCCAAATAGTTGGCCTGGTAATGATGTGTCCCTGCATCGACAACTTCGATTCGCTGCATTCCAAGGCGCCCATGACTGTCGGGGAAGACAGTCCACTGTCTATTCTTGTCATCGACATATACTCCATTGCCTGACTGGTCAATTTGAATGGCTAGTCGAGAGTTGAATCCGGCGTTGCCATCGGGGTTTACCAGGGTAATGAGGCGATTGCCGAGGAGATCAGAGTGGATATTGTTGTAAAGGCCGACTGCATTGCGAACTCCATGGTCAGTACCGACCAGATTTCCGTCAGAGTCGTACGAGTTCCCGTAGGTCTCCGTCCACCCTCGGTTCGCACCGGATTCTCGATCAGGCGGGCCGGATGTTGAGGATCCAGGTTCGAACGATTGAATACGTGCGGGCGCTTCTGCGGTTCTCTTGTCGACGTAGGATCCGGCCCCGGTAGACTCGTTGTTCCAGCGTTGGAAACCACCCAGGCCGTTTGCAACGACTCGTGAGTGGGTAATGGTGCCGTTAGCGTTATAGATCACCTGGTCGACTGTTTGAGTTCCGTTGCCGAATGGGATCGTGTTCACCCGGCGAATTCCCTTGGAGTTACCCGGGGTTGGAGGTAGGAACTCTTCCCAGGTGTCGCCCTCTTTGTGACCAGTGACGTCAGGCAAACCGAAGACATGTTCGTCGGCGCCCGCTGGTACGTCAGCGACCGTCTCTGGCTGTTGTTGCTGATTGGGATCCAGTTGCGGCGCCTCAGACTGGACCGATTGGACCGCAGGCTTTTGCGAGTTCGGTTGCTGTTGCTGAGCCGGCTGGGGCTGCGAACTCGGTGCAGGCTGTTGCGCTGGCTCGGGCTTTGTGGGAGCGACCTTCGCGGGATCGATACCGGGCACCCACCCTCCGGTCTCCGGATCCTTGTACATAGGGTTGTGGAAGGTGGGTCCCAGATCACCGCCTGGCGCGTATGGGTCCTCGTACTTTCCGCTGACGGGTTGGAGGCCCGGAATCGACCGCGTGCCAGCCGATTCGATCAGATCTTGGGTGCGGAGTATTCGTGCGAACTGTTGCACTGCATCGGCGCTCGATCCGACGGAGAAGTTATGTACCTTGCCCTGCCCTTTTTCGGTTGAAAGGATCGGCATGATCACTCCTCGCGGGTGTGCCGGGCTTGTTCGATGCGCTGGCGGAGCTGGTCGACGAGGGCGGCGTAGGCATCGGTTTTGGTGGAGGCTTCCGCTGCCAGGCCGCGGGGGTGGGTGGCTACCCAGAAGCCCTCGTCGGTCTTGGTGACCTGGATGTCTTCGAGGTTGTAGAAGTCCTCGGGGTCGGGGGCTGGCCAGTTGCCGGCGGTGTCCTTGGTGATGTGGATGCCGGTGTCGAAGACGCCGGGCTGGCCGCCGGGGGTGGGGGTCCAGCGGATTTCCTCGAGTTCGGGATGGACGCGGACGCCGCGCTTTACGAGGTATTCGGCGACACGCACGGCCTGTTTGATGCTCGTCACGGTGGGTTCGGCGAGTTTGCGGCCGACTTCGGTGCGCCATTCGGGGAGATGGATGACGGCGAGTTCTTCGGCGAGAGCCTTGACCTCGGGGGACAGTTCGTCGGTCTGGCTGGTCTCGGAGAGCTTGCCCGAGAGGGACTGCTGGATGAGGGCGAGGAATTCGGGGGTGACCAGCTGGCCGGTATCGGTTTTCACGTACTCGGAAGGGGGCTGGTGGTTGCCGAAGTGGATGGATTCGACGATTTCCTTGTCGGGCATCGGGTATCAGGACCTTCCGGAGACATGGAGAGGCGCCGGGCCCTGGGAGGCCACGGGATCGGTGAGGTGGGAGGGTCCCGCCCCCACTCACAGGGGACATGCGGGGGCGGGACCCATTGCGCCCCTTGCGCTGCGACCGGCGTCTGCGACCACCGTTGATCTGCGGGAGGCGGGCGCGCTGGAGGGGCGGGCATCCGGCGGCAGGTTGCCGTCAGAGTTCTTCTTCGAGGTTGGGCGGGATCTTGTAGTTCGCCTGCGGCGGATCCTGACCCGGGACATGGAGGCGGAGGAACGCGAGCAACTCATCGATGTGCCGTTGCAGGGCGCGGATCAGACGGATCGCGTCACGGAAGCGGCGATGGTCGCTGATCGCCTGATCCTCTAGGGCCGCAACACGTTCGCGGAGCTTCGCTACCTCGCGCGCCTGCCAGGCGGTGACGGCGGCGATGATCGTCGCGATGGCGGCGCCGACCGCCTGGACGAGATCTGGACTGACGGATTGCTGCATCTCAGCCTGCACCGTCCCCTCGCACCACCGGAGTCACGGCCGGTCTGATCGCCGCACCTGCGATCACGGGCGTGAACAGTCCGTAGATGGTCAGGACAGCCTCGATCCAGTCGGTGCTGATCTGGCGGCCGAGCAGGTAGGCCACAACGCCGGTGACCGCCACCAGGACCGATCGGATCAGGGCTGGTTCGGGAGCCTTGGTGATTCGCATGATTCTTCCTTCTGACGAGCTGGCCAGGTCGATAACGAGAGCTGGTTACAGGCCGAACAGCGGCAGGATCAGCGGAATCAGGTCGGCGATCAGCTTGATGAGGTCTTCGGCGATGGTGATCACTGGGTTCACCCCCTCTCGGGATGTCGGTTGAGGATGGACGCCAGGCGATCGCAGTAGCCGCCGGCGACGTAAGCGGTGGTGTGTTCACCACCGAGTAGGTAGCCCTCCATCGAGGCCGCGGCCTTCGACCAAAGGTCCAGGATTCGGAGGGGATTGGTCCAGGAGCCGAATCGCACTGCTTGCCAGCGGTTTCTGCGGATGCGGTCGGCCAGGTCCAATGTCCAGCCGCCCATATCGGCGACTCCGAACGCGGATACCGAGTCGGCGAGGGTGCGAAGCGGCGAGTCGGCCGGGCACGACGTGATGCAGTCCGAGGGATTCGCGACCTCCCAGATCGGGAACTCGTCCGGCCAACGGTCGTGGCGGCCGTTGATCCCGAATCCGACAGGGTTCGGGTCGATCGAATCACCGTCCATGCGAAGTGGATTGGCGATGTTGGCAGCCCACGCGACCTCACAATCCGGATACTCGCCGCGCCCCTTCGCCTCGAGGAACCAGGTGACGACCTCCGCGCCGAGGCTGTAGCCCAGGAGGCCAACTTGATTGGGGGTGGCATGGATTGCCTTCACAAGAGCGGCGACGCCCTGGTCGATGGATTGTTGTTCGCTGCAACCGAGGAGGCTCCGTTGCGGGTTGACGGGACCGATGGCTGCGGGGTACTCGATATCGGGGCCGATCTCGTACTTGGCGGGATCGAGTTGCCTGGTCACGTTCGCGAGCATGTTCGCCGGGGAACCGTAGGGTTCGCCCGTGCCACGGCAGGTCAGGACGGTGATCACGCGGAGTCGCCTTTCGGTCCGGTGGGTGGATAGCGGACGGCCCCACCCGCGGGAAGCGATTGCGGGTGGGGCCGTCCGTGTGACACCCCTGTGCTGCTGCGTCGTCTGCGACCGCGGACCACCTGAGGGAGACGGGCGCACGAGGGGTGGACATGCGGCATGCTCTGAACCCGCGTTATACCTGCGAAGGGTTTTCGGGGGCTTGCCGCATGAGGTTCGAGAAGGGCGTGGTGTCGGCGAAGTTGGTGCCGGGCAGCGGATCTCGGGTCAACACCGGATACGAGAGTGGAACCTGGTGTTGTAGTGAAGATTCCCGGAAGATTCGGGAGGAAGGCGCAACTGTGGCGCTGCACATAGCTTCACTTAAGCAACGAGGAAAGTCAACAGTCCAGTCTGAATATCTTGAAAGTTGCTGGTAGAAGCCATCTTCGAAGTCACCGCAACCGACCGGAATCGGGCGTGATGTGGCCGGCGGCGACCAACACTTGGAAGGCCGCCGCCTTATGCGGGCACTCACGCGCGGGACATTCGCGGTGCAAGCGCATGACCTCGTGCGCGCGATCCGTGGACAGCGGATCGGCGGGAGCTGTGTGCGCCGCGAGCTCAATCAGCTCGAGAAGGGTGTAGTTCATGACGGGCCTCCAAGGGACGGCGGAAACGCCGAAGGCCGCCGAACCGCAGCTGAGCGGTGGTTCGGCGGCCTGGGCGACAGGGGTGATTCGGGCGGGACAAGCGATCACGCGGTGGACTTCCGGCGACGCATCGGGTATTTCAGATGGGCGTCGAGTACGTCGCCGACCAGGAACAGTTCCGGCCAGTCGGGCGCCCAGGGTCCCGGTACGGGCGCGACCTTGCCCGCGTCACGCAGGGTTTGGATGCGACGAACGGTGACAGTCCGGAAAGGATCACCCAATTCCTTTGCCAGGATGGCGATTCCGGAAACATTGAGGCGCGCCCGGCGAGCGGCCTCGACCGATGCGGCATCGACCACGAATCGCTGCGCCGGCGGGCAGACCACCCGTTCGGCGGCTTCGACAGCGGCGCGGATGTCCGCGGGAGCGGACTCCACCCCCTCGGTCATCGCCAACGCGATCAGGTTCGTACGCAGCCACGCGGCGAGTCCGGCCGTCGAGGTCGGGCCGGTGTAGTCGAGAGCGCGCTGTTCGCACACCAGCCGCACCCAGCCGACCAGGCTGGCGTGCAGGTGGTCACGAACCCTGGCCGCGCCGACGCTGAAAGGCAGTGGCTGATCACTGGTCCGTCCACTCAGCCGGGTATTCGCCGCACCGAGTCGAGCCCGGCCGTTGACGGAATCCTCGAGATCCTCGACCAGAGCCGGGATACCGGCGAGCAACTCGGCGAGCTCACGAAGGGCATCGACTTCGAGGTACAGGTGGCCCGATCCGTCGCTTGTCATCACTACGCCACCTCCGAATCCACACGGGCCGGAATCGGGAGTAGTTCGCCGGGCTCACGTCCCAGCGCGCACGCGACGAGCACTAGATCGGCGACGCTGAACGGCGCGATCGCGCCCAATTCGGCAGCAAGCGACGTCGCATTGAGTCCGGTTCGAGCAACGATCTGCCCCAGCCCTACGCCCGCCTCACTCATCGCCAGTGCCACCCTTTCGGCGATATGTCGATCTAGGAAGTCCATACGGCCCACCATATGGTCCGTACGGACCTTCAACAAGTCCAAACGGACTAGTTATTCGATCGTTACGCGGGGTTGGGTTTGGGCATGCGCCAGCCTGGGTGTGTTTGCAAGAATTCCGTTTGGACCTCATGATGGTCCATATGGAACTGCGGGATCTCCACGACGGCATCAACCGCGCGGTGGGTGAAGAGCTCCGCGCTGCCCGCGCCCGGCGCGACTACACGCGAGCCCAGCTCGCGGCCGCGTCAGGCGTCGCGGTCAGTACGATCCAGCGCTTCGAGAACGGGGAGCGCTCCCCCGACATGCATCAGCTGTTCGCGCTATGCAATGCACTCGGCGTTTCGCCGCTCGAGGTCATGGAGCGTGCCGTTCAGTTCGTCAAGGGAAGCGGGTAACAGCTCCCCCAACTCCCAGCCGATGACCTCCGATGCCAGGAAGAGATCGGCCACCGTGGCCTCACCCCGCACGATTCGTTGCGCCACTTCGACGCCCAATCGGCTTGCCACCAGAGTCAAGCTTTCCGTATCGAAAACCTGCACGAACCACTCAACTATTGCTTCTGCGAGCACAGCGCAATTGCCCCTTCTTCGAGCCCGCGCACTGCGGACCGCCAATCCGTCGACCCCTAGCGGGTCATGAAAGACCGCCGACGAGTCGATGGTGGCAACATGGCGTTACGCCGAGCCTGGTCGACCCCCTCGACAGTAACTACCGCACCGCCCGGCCCCCATGCCGTGCGGCCTGCACAGGCCTAACGCATTCATCCACCTGTCTGTGATGCCCTGGGGCACAACACCTTCGAATCAAGGTCAACGTGCGGAGTATACACATTCGGCCAGACAACCATCGATTCAAGTCTCACCCAATGCATCTGGCTATTCGGCCACCCACAGAACTACCGATAGGTAAGGGTTGGCTACATGACTCGCCTACGAGTTGTGTCTGAAATCAGTTGGCATTAAGCACATTTGACCTCCACCGCCACGCATATGCGTTTACTCGGCCAATAGCAATGACCATTCGTGCCAATTACTCGGGAGACCGGAGAGTCGTTGCCGGGGTCGCGGGCCGAGGTGTGGTGTATGCCGGGAGATCGGGGCTGGGTGGGGTCGCGGTGGTCGCGGCCCGAGGAGCCGGGGTGGCAGTTGGGACGGCCAGCGGCTGTGGGGGTGTTCGGTCGGGTAGCCCGCTGGTGTCGGAGTGCATCGAGTTCGGGTCGGCGCTACCAGGGCTGGGGAGGTTGCGTCGGGTTCGGTTGCCCGGGCTGGGGTGCGGAGGCGCACCCGGGGTGACATTGCTTGGGGTTTCGGGGTTTTCGGTGCTGGGGAGGGCCTGTGGGGCGTAGGACGGATCCGTGTAGGTCGGCGTGACGGCGCCGGGGGTGGTCGCGTCCAGGGGGGCGCCGGTTTCCGGGTCGAGTTCCATTGGGGTGGAACCGGTTTGGGGTGTCTGGGGAGACAGGAGGCTCGGGAGGAGGCCCTGGGATTGAACACCGGGGAAGTCGGTGAGGGCGGGGCCGATCTCCATGGCGGAGGCGGGGGTCAGGGGGCCGCCGTCGGGGGCGGCGGAGTATTCGGCGCGGAGAATGTGGTTGTCGCGGACCAGGACTCGGCCGGAGGTGGAGTCGACGGCCTCGGTGGTGCGGGGGTCCTCTTTGTCGGTGCCGAGGTACATCTGGCAGTCGGTGGTGTCGCAGGTTTGGGCGTAGGTGTAGCGGTCTTCGGCCAGGGCGTAGGAGCGGGCGGCGATGGCTTGGGCCTTGAGGGCTTCGGCGCCGCCTTGGTCGGCCCAGCCGGGGATCATTTCGGCGGGGACCACGCCCTTGAGGTAGTCGTCGAGGTCTACCTCGTTGACGGTGCGGAAGGAGTCGCCGTCCAGGGCTACGCCGAGGACGCCGCGGAAGGCGTTGCCGCCGCAGATTTCCAGTTGTTCCCCGGCGGGGCGGGCGGTGCCTTCGGTGACGGGGTAGGCCCACGGGTCGTCGGTCGAGCCCTCCCACAGGGTGTTGCCGTCGCAGTCCTGGGTGATGGTGACGTCCGCGCCGGAGGCGGTGGGGGTGAGGTGGGCGGCCTGGCCGGGGATGACACGGCGGCCGGCGACGTAGAAGACGGAGTCGGAGACGACGTCGAGGGTTTTGTCGTCCTGCTCCATGAGGCGTACTCGGACGGAGGTCGCGCCGATGTCGGCGAAGTCGGCTCCGGAGTAGTAGTTCGAGAGGATGCGGTCGGCGGTCCAGCCTTCCGCGGCCTTCTCGAATGCGCCGTGCTGGCTGAGACCGCGGCCGTGACCGGCGCCCACCGTCAAATGGAGGGCGTTCTCGGGCCAGGCCCACACGAGGAGGGCGGTGCCGCCGGTGGTGGCGGCGACAGCGAGAGACAGGGTGAGCAGACCGCGCCGTCTACGGCGCTCGGCTAGGTACCCGTTCGGCATGTCATACCCGTTCTTTCGAGGGCTGAAGCTACATTCGAGTTACCCAAAGCTAAGCCTCAACCATACGTTCAGGGAATGTGACAGTAGGGACTAGTGTGCTCGTTGATGCGCCAAGTAGCAAGCTTGTGCTCGGGGGCGCGGTTAGACCGATTTACCTGAATGGGAGATGCTTGTGCCGTATCGCAGACCGAAACATGCCTACACGCTCCCGGTCATCACCGCCCTCGCGCTGACCGTGCCCCTCGGTGTCCTCGCACTGAGTGACGCCCGGGATGTCCGGAACGCGGACGAAAGCAATTTGGCAGCTATACCAGCACAAATGGCCGAAGTCGCCCTGTCCTCGGTGCCCGACATCGTGCTGCCGCTGCGCGAGCTGACCGGGCTGGACCTGCCCGACCTCCGACTATCCGATCTGCGGATGTTGCCGCTGCCCAGCTCGATTCAGATCCCCCAGAACCTGATCCCGGGCGTGCCCCTGCCGACCGAGATCCCGCTGCCCAGGCTCAATAATCCCCAGCCGCAGCCGGTCGCACCCGCCCCGGCGCCGCGCGCCATCCGGCCCCCCGTGCCGGGCTCCCTCCCCAACGCCACACCGGTGGTCCCCGGTTCCGCGAAACCGGCCACCCCTGCGGGCGCGCCCGGATTCATCGCCGAACCAGGGCCGGAGATCCCGGTGGCGCCGAACACCCAAACCTCCTCCGCCCCAGTGGCTCCCGCTCCGGGCGGCGTAGCACCGGCTGATGCCCCCGCCCCGGCCCCGATCCCGGCCGCGGACAGCCCGGCGGCCCCGGGTCCACACCCGGTCCCCGGTCTCACCGGCGATCTGCGCGCCCCCGCCCTCTCCCCCGGCGCGGTCCCCACCGACCTGGTCGACAAGGTCGGCGCGCAGGTCAAGGAACTCACCCGCGACACCCCGTTCAGCATGGTCGCGCTCACCGCGACCGACGTTCTGAACGCCACCACCAAGATTCGCGCCCAGCGCCCCGACGGCACCTGGGGACCGTGGTACGACGCCGAGTCCGAATCCGGTAGCGACAAGTCCCAGCCGGGTAAGCGCAAGGGCACCGAGCCCATCTACGTGGGCAACACCAAGACCGTGCAGATGCTGGTGACGCCGAAGGCGAAAGCCGTCGCCACGCCCGCCGAACCGACTCCGCTGGACGACAGCAAAGCGGATCCCGCGCAGATCAACCTGGAGAAACTGGCCGCGGTGCTGATCGATCCGGGCCGCGGCAGCATCGACGAGAACCTCACCTCGGTGGCCGCGCCGCTGCCCGGCGGCGGCCCGAAAGTGATCTCCCGGGCGCAGTGGGGCGCGGACGAGTCGCTGCGCTGCGAGGAACCCACCTACGACGACGGCGTCTCCGCGATCACCGTGCACCACACCGCCGGCCGCAACGACTACACCAAGGCCGAGTCCGCGGGCATCGTGCGCGCCATCTACTCGTATCACGCGAAAACGCTGGGCTGGTGCGACATCGGCTACAACGCCCTCGTCGACAAGTACGGGCAGATCTTCGAAGGACGCTACGGCGGTCTGGACCGCCCGGTCGAGGGCGCGCACGCGGGCGGCTTCAATATCGATACCGCGGGCGTCGCGCTGATGGGCGACTACGAGGAGGACGATCCGACCGACGTGTCGATCCAGGCGCTCGGCAAGTTCATCGGCTGGCGGTCCAAACTGGCGGGCTTCGACCCGCAGGGCTCGACCACCATGTACTCCGAGGGCAGTGACTACACGAAATACGCGCTCGGACAGGCGGTCAAGCTGCCGAATATCTTCGCCCACCGCGACGTCGGCAACACCACCTGCCCCGGCGATGCCGCCTACGCCCTGATGGACAAGATCCGGCAGATCGCCGCCGATGCCGCCGGCGGCGCCAGCGCCGACGAACCGACCAGCCCGAACCGGAACCGGCCCGGTCAGGACGCGGGCGCGAACCCGCAGGTCCAGGCCGCCCCGGCGCCGCCCGCGCCCGATTCCAGCGAAGCGGACCTGGCCGCCCTCGCCGACCTCACGCAGCGGATCCTCGGCATGCTCGACCGCAGTGCCGTCGCCCGCTACTGGAACGAGCAGGGCGGCGCGGCAGGTCCACTGGGACAACCGAAAGCGGAGCCGGTCGCGCTGGCCGACGGCGGGCAGTACGGGCAATTCACGAATGGATTCGTGTACGCCAATTCCGCCGGACGAATCGTTTCGGTGGTCGGGAAGATCCTGGAACGATTCCTGCAAATGGGCGCGGGCACAGGCATTCTCGGCCTGCCGACGTCGAATGAATATCCGGTCTCGAACGGCGTCCGCACCGATTTCCAGAACGGCGCACTGATTTTCGACCGGATGACCGGAATCGTCACCACCGTGCTGAAAAATTACGGCGCGGTCCAGGACCCCATCAAACCCATTCCCGCGGTGGCGCCCAACTAGGTCAGGACCACCAGCGTTCCAGGGTGCGGGCCACGCCGTCGTCGACATTCGAGGGAGCCACCTCGTCGGCGGCGGCGATGGCCTCCGGGTGGGCGTTCGCCATGGCGACGCCGTGACCCGCCATGAGCAGCATCGGCACATCGTTCGGCATGTCACCGAAGGCGATCAGCGAGGAGTGCTGGACACCCAGGCGCTGCGCCACCGCGGCCAGACCCGTCGCCTTGGTGACGCCCGGCGCGGACAATTCGATCAAGCCGTTGTCGGTCGAATAGGTGAGATCCGCGCGGCCCTCCAGGTGCGGTTCCAGGGTGCTGCGCATGACCGCGCTGGAGGTTCCGGGCAGCCGGATCAGCATCTTGATGGCGGAGGAGGCGATGACCTCGGCGCGAGAGACCTGGGTGTCGTCCGGGTTCAGCCAGGCGTGCTCGTACTCGGGGGAGCTCACGAACTGCGGAGTCGCGGCGTCGTGCGCGGTGGCGCCGACGCGTTCCGCGGCCAGGCCACAGCCGGGGAGCAGACTCTCGGCCAGATCGGCGAGCCAGGTGAGGGTTTCGATATCGAGGGTCCGGCTGTCCAGCACCCGATCCGAGGCGCTGTCGTAGATGACCGCACCGTTGCCGCACACACACAGCGGCGCGTACCCCAACCCTTCGACCACCGGATCGATCCAGCGCGGCGGCCGTCCGGTCGCCAGCACGAACGGCACCCCGTCCGCGATCAGGGCGTCGACAGCGGCCTTGGTCCGGGCGCTCACCTGCTCACGGTGGTCGATGAGCGTGCCATCCACGTCGGAGGCGACCATCTTGGGTTTGGGCAGGTGAAAGAGCGTCACCTACTCCATCCTGCCTCGAGCCGCGACCCGTGCGCCCGTGGATTACGGACGCTGCCGTACAAACGAGACCTTTCCGGCACTACACCCGCCCGCGCCGGGTAACACACGGATTGCCGGGGCGTCCCCGGTCCGTACCCCGCGTTTCCCCACTCCACTCCCTATGATCTGGTGCAGAACTCGACCCCGAAAGGGAATGATGGCCGGTTTTCTGCTGCGACGTGCGCTGAACTATGTCGTGCTGTTGGTACTGGCGTCGTTCCTGGCCTTCGGGCTCGCGTCCCTCACGTTTCGCCCGCTCGACAGTCTCGAGCATCGCAACCCGCGGCCGCCGCAGTCGGTGATCGACGCCAAGCGCGAAGAGCTGAAGCTGGACATGCCGATCCCGCAGCGCTACGCGGAGTGGGTCGGCGGGATCGTCACGCACGGAGACTTCGGCAAGACGCTGGCGGGGCAGCCGGTGAACCAGGAACTGCCGCGCCGCATCGGGGTCAGCCTCCGGCTGGTCCTCGTCGGCTCGATCATCGGCACGATTCTCGGTGTGCTGATCGGCGCGGCCGGGGCGATCCGGCAGTACAAGTTCAGCGACTACCTGACCACGGTGATTTCGCTGTTGATCATCAGCACGCCGGTGTTCCTGCTCGCGACATTGCTGAAATACGGTGCGTACGGCATCAATACGGCCACGGGGCAGCAGATCTTCTACTACACCGGCGAGACCTCGGCGAACGCGGTGCACGGCACCTGGAATCAGTTCGTGGACCGCCTACAGCACATGATCGTTCCCACGGCGGCCCTGATCCTCACCGCCGCCGCCGGATACAGCCGCTATCAGCGCGCCGCCATGCTCGACGTCCTCCAGAACGACTTCATCCGAACGGCACGCGCGAAGGGTCTCACCCGGTCCCGGGCGCTGTACAAACACGGCCTGCGCACCGCGCTCATCCCGATGGCGACGCTGTTCGCGTACAGCTTCGGCGGGCTCATCACCGGCGCGGCGTTCGTCGAGAAGATCTTCGGCTGGCATGGCGTCGGTGAATGGCTGGTCGACTCGATCAACGCCCAGGACCTGTACCCCGTGGTGACGGTCACCGGATTCGTCGCGTTGGTGATCCTGTTGTCGGGATTGTTGTCCGACATCGTCACAGCCATTCTCGACCCCAGGGTGCGTGCGTGATGTCCGAAACCGAACTCATCGTCCAAGGCGCTCCCGAGCCGATGGCCGCGGGTCGGCGCAAGCTGGTCGTACGGCGCTTCCTGCGCAACAAGCCGGCCGTCATCGGACTGGCGATCCTGATCCTCATGGTGGTGCTCGCCTTCGCCTTGCCACCGTTCCTGAAATACGACTACCAGCAGCTCGATTACACGGCGCTGCTCAAGCCGCCCAGCTCACGGCATCCCTTCGGCACCAACCAGATCGGTCAGGACGTCCTCGCGCAGACCTTGCGCGGCCTGCAGAAGTCCTTGCTCATCGGCTTCGCGGTGGCTTTCATGGCCGCTCTGATCGCGGCGTTCACCGGATCGGTGGCCGGATTGCTCGGCGGCTGGACCGATCTGGCGATCATGTGGCTGGTGGACCTGCTGCTGGTCATCCCCAGTTTCATCATCGTCGCGTTGTTCGCGCCGCGGGCGAAAGGCAGCGGCAGCATCGTGTTGCTCATCCTGTTGCTCGGCGGCTTCGGCTGGATGATCAGCGCCCGCATCGTGCGCGGACTCACCTTGAGCCTGCGTGAGCGTGAATTCGTCAGGGCCGCACGTTATATGGGCGCGTCGACCTGGACCGTCATCACCACCCACATCATCCCGAATGTCGCGTCGTTCCTGATCATCGACACCGCGCTCGCGGTGGGCGCGGCGATCATGGGCGAAACCGGCCTGAGCTACCTGGGATTCGGTGTCCAGCCGCCGGATGTCTCACTGGGCACGCTGATCGCCTCGGGCACCAAGTCGGCGCTCACCTACCCGTGGCTGTTCCTGTTCGCCGGTGGGTTCCTGATCCTGACCGTGTTGTGCACGAACCTGGTCGGCGACGGATTGCGCGACGCTTTCGACCCCAGCTCTCAGCGTGCGCGCTCACGCCGCAAGGACCGGGCGGCGGCTCCCGCCGGAAAGGCCGCGGCATGACCGACGACACGACCATGTCCGACAATGGAATCCGCCCCACGACAGCGCCGCTGCTCGAGGTGTCCGATCTGCGGGTGAGCTTCCCGAGCGAAGAGGGCCGCGTCGAGGCGGTGCGCGGTGTGAACTACACCGTGCAGGACGGTGAGGTCCTGGCCATCGTCGGTGAATCCGGTTCCGGAAAATCGGTGTCCTCGCTGGCGATCATGGGCCTGCTCCCCGATCAGGCCCGGGTGCAGGGATCCATCCGGCTCCGAGGCCAGGAACTGCTCGGCATGGGTGACCGGCAGCTGTCCACGCTGCGCGGCAGCAAGATCTCCATGGTCTTCCAGGACCCGCTCTCGGCCTTGACACCGGTATACCGCGTCGGCGACCAGATCGCCGAAGCACTACTGGCACACGGCAAGATGAGCAAGCAGGAAGCCGCCGACAAGGCGGTGGAACTACTGGATCTGGTCGGCATCCCGGATGCCGCTCTGCGCGCCAAGGCGTTCCCGCACGAGTTCTCCGGCGGTATGCGCCAGCGCGTGGTGATCGCCATCGCCATCGCCAATGATCCCGAGCTCATCATCTGCGACGAGCCGACCACCGCGCTCGACGTCACCGTGCAGAAGCAAATCCTGAACCTGCTGCGCAAGGCCCGTGACATCACCGGCGCGGGCGTCGTCTTCATCACCCACGACATGGGGATCGCGGCCACGCTGGCCGATCGGGTGGCGGTCATGTACGCGGGCCGGATCATCGAAACCGCGCGCACCGCAGATCTTTTCAACGCACCTCGGATGCCGTACACGGTGGGCCTGCTGGGTTCCATCCCGCGACTGGACGGTCCGGCGCGAATGCCGCTGGTGCCCATCGTCGGTGCGCCGCCGGCCATGCACGCACTGCCTCCGGGCTGCCCGTTCGCACCACGCTGCCCGGTCGCGGTGGAGGACTGCCGTGCGGCAGAACCTCCCCTGCAGGACACCGAGCCCGGGCATCGGGCCGCCTGCATCCGCGTCTCCGAAGTCGGGACCGCGGACCTTTTCGCGGCCTACCGCCGCGAGGTGCCGCCCACCGAAACGCCGAAACCCACCGATGAGCGTGTGATGCTGCGGGTTTCGGACCTGAAGAAGACCTTCCCGCTCACCTCCGGAGTGGTCTTCAAACGACGGACCGGCGAGGTGAAAGCGGTCGACGGCGTCAGCTTCGAGATCAAGTCGGGCCGCACACTGGCGCTGGTCGGGGAATCCGGTTCCGGGAAATCGACGACGCTGACCCAGATCATGGACCTCGTCGTGCCGGAGAGCGGCAGCATCGAGGTATTGGGCAGCGATGTCACCACCCTCACCAAGGCCCGGCGGCGGGAGATCCGGCGCAAGATGCAGATCGTGTTCCAGGATCCCGCCGCCTCACTCGACCCGCGCCTTCCGATCTCCGACGCGCTCGGCGAGCCGCTGCGCATCAACGGCCGCCCGAAGGACGAGATCCAACGCCGGGTCAAGGAATTGCTGCAGCTCGTGGGCCTCCGCCCCGAGCACGCCGACCGCTATCCGGCCGACTTCTCCGGCGGCCAGAAGCAGCGCATCAATATCGCGCGAGCACTCGCCTTGGATCCGGAGATCCTGGTCCTCGACGAGCCGGTGTCCTCGCTGGACGTATCGATCCAGGCCGGAGTGCTGAATCTGCTGCGCGACTTGCAGGCCGAACGCGGGCTGTCGTACCTCTTCGTCTCCCACGACCTGTCGGTGGTACGCAATCTTGCCCACGACATTGCCGTCATGTACCGCGGTCAGATCGTCGAATATGGTGCGGCCGAACAGGTCTTCAACGATCCGCGGCACGAGTACACCCGCGCCCTCATCGACGCCGTTCCCGTCCCGGTCGTTTCGGGATAGGAGCGGAGAGTGTTCCAGCAGAACTCCAACGGAAGGAGCAACCGGTGAGGATTCGCTCGATCGGAACGAAGCTCGCGGTCCCACTGGTCGCCGTGACAATGGTGGCGACCGGATGCGGCGGCGACGACGGCACCGCGCCGCAGGGCAAAGCCGAGCTCGGCACCACCAGTGATATCAATCCGCACGACGTCGCCGATCTGAAGGACGGCGGCAATCTGCGGCTGGCCATGTCGGCGTTCCCGGCGAACTGGAACACGCTGAACATCGACGGCAATGACGCCGAGATCATGGGCGTCGAACGGTCGATGATGCCGCGCGCCTTCAGATCCGACGCGTCGGGCAATCTCTCGATCGACACGAACTACTTCACCGACGTCCAGCTGACGAATACGAATCCGCAGCAGGTCACCTACACGATCAACCCCAAGGCCGTCTGGTCCGATGGATCGCCGATCACCTGGGAGGACATCGCCGCCCAGGGCAATGCGCTCAGCGGGCGCAACAAGGACTTCCTGCTCGCCAACAACCAGGGTTGGGACCGGGTCGAGAAGATCGAGCGCGGGACCGACGACCGGCAGGCCGTCCTCACCTTCAACAAGCACTTCTCGGAGTGGAAGGGCCAGTTCGCCGGCAACTCCTTCCTCTACCCGAAGTCCGTGACCAGCACGCCGGAGTCCTTCAACAAGGGATACGTGGACGCCATCGGGCTGACCTCGGGACCGTTCATGGTTCAGTCCACCGATCGCGGGCAAGGCCGGATCGTGTTGGGGCACAATCCGAAGTGGTGGGGTGACACCCCCAAGCTCGACACCATCACGTTCAGCGTGCTCAATGACCAGGCGACCATGCCGGCCCTGCAGAACAACGAGATCGATGTGGTCGGCATCGGCTCACGCGACGATCGCAAGACCGCCGAGAACACTCCGGGCGTGGTCATTCGCCACGCGCCCGGTAACTCGTGGTCGCACATCACCTTCAACGGCGCGCCCGGATCCATCTTCGCCGACCCCAAGCTGCGCGTGGCCATCGGCAAGGCCATCGACCGGCAGGGTATCGCCACCGCTATCCAGACCGGCCTGGTCGTCGATCCCAAGCCGCTCAACAACCACATCTACATGGCGGGACAGAAGGGCTATCAGGACAACGCTCCGGCCTTCGACCCGAACGAGGCCGCCAAGGAACTCGACGACCTCGGCTGGAAGGTGCCCGCCGGCGGCGGCATCCGCGAGAAGGACGGGAAGAAGCTCGAGTTCCGCGATGTGATGTACAACGCCGACACCTGGGTGCAGATGGCGCAGGTCATGCAGCAGAATCTGGCGTCGATCGGCGTGAAGCTCAATATCGTGACGAAGCCCGGCCAGGACTACTTCACCAAGGTGATCCAGCCCGGCGACTTCGACATGGCGCACTGGAGTTGGGTCGGCGACCTGTTCCCGCTCGGCAGTATCGATCAGATCTGGGGCTACCACCCCGAAACCAATGACCTGCAGGGCAACTACGGCCGCATCGGTTCTCCCGAACTCAACGATCTGATCGAGAAGACCGTCTCCGAGCTCGACGCCGACAAGGCCATCGAACTGGCCAACCAGGTCGACAAGCAGATCTTCGCCGAAGGCCACTCCCTGCCGCTCATGCAGTCGGCCGGCAATGTGGCCGTTCGCGGCAACCTCGCCAACTACGGCGCGGCCGGTCTGGCCAGCCTCGACTACACCAAAATCGGCTTCCTGAAGTGAATTCCCGGGTGGGCCACCCCCTGGCCTATCCGGCGCTCGTGACGATCGGGACCCTGGCGATCACCCTCGCCTGGGTCCCGTTCGCTGATCCGGAGCAGGTTGGGATGTTGATCGCCGTGGCGGCGGTCATTGTGGGGTACACCGGGTTTCGGTTCGCGGTGGCGGTCGGATATTTGCCCGTGGGGCTTCGGGGTGGGGCGAGGGAAGCGGCGGTGCGGCGGGTTCGGCAGCAGCATCGGTTGGTCAGTCGGTCGTGGCTGGAAATCACCGTTGATGGCCGGAATCGGTGGCTGCCCGTGTATTTCGAACCGGGGCTGGTGACGCTCGTACCGCGGGCGGCCGCGATCGACGGGCGAAAGATGTCCGTCGACGGGCGCCGGATGTATCCGTCCGGGCGGGTGCGGGATTCGGAGCCGGTGGGGCGGCTCATCGACAATCCGGAGCGGGCGGATCCCGAGGCGATCGGGCGGACCGGGGTTGGGCGGCGGGTGCTGTTGGATGCGCAGTCCGCGGTGGCGGGGCCGTTCGCCGGGTTGCTGTGGGTGTATGTGGCGGGCGGCGGGGTGGGGGCTTTCGTGGCCGCCACCATCGTGGGGGCGGCCACGGCCACGTGGCTGTCTGCCGTCAGCGGGTCGGATCCGAGTTAGTCGGCGGACCGCTGGGTACGGCGGGCGGCCTTCTCCTCGGCTTCGCGGCGGTCCATCTCGTTGGCCTCCTCGAGGGTGGGGGCGCTGCCGCCCAGGCGGGACGGGACCCAGTAGGCGCCGGGCTCGTGGGTGTAGTCCTTCTGCAGGTCCAGCAGCATGTCATGCATGGTGCCCTTGAGCTGCTCGGTCAGTGCCCAGGCGGGCTCGAAGGGCTGGATCGGCTTGCCGACCGCGATGGAGACCGGGGTGTTGGTGCGGCCCAGACGCTTCGGGTGGCCCTTCGTCCAGACGCGCTGCGCGCCCCAGACGACGATCGGGATGATCGGGACACCCGCCTCGATGGCCATGCGGGCCGCGCCGGACTTGAAGTCCTTCAGCTCGAAGCTGCGGCTGATGGTGGCCTCGGGGTAGACGCCGACCAGTTCGCCGGCCTTCAGTCGGGCCACGGCCTCGTGATAGGAATCCGCGCCCGCCGACCGGTCCACCGGAATGTGCTTCAGCGCACGCATGACCGGGCCGGTGATGGCGTTGTCGAAGACTTCCTTCTTCGCCATGAAACGGATGTAGCGCTTCGTGGTGCGGGCGGGCAGGCCCGCGTAGGTGAAGTCCATGTACCCGGTGTGGTTGATCGCGATCACCGCACCACCGGTCGACGGAATATTGTCGTCGCCCTTGATGGCGAACTTCAGGCCCTGCAGCGCGAAAACGGTGCGGGCCAGCCCGATGATCGGGTAGTAGACGGGTTCCACAGTTCCGCTAGCGTAGTCGCTGCTCGCGCGGCATCCAGTGATCCGGGTAACAGCGCCCCGTTTTGGTGTGACGCGGTGACACTGAAACAGGTCCGGTGCGGGTAGTCAGACCAAGTAGATATACATCTCGAAGTCGGGCACCGAGGGGTTACTGCATCGGTGACGTCTCCGGCCAGCCAGTAGTGTGAGTGGCTGGTAACGGTCAGGGAGGAATGAAGCTCGTGCAGATCACCAGCGTCGGACACGCCGGATTCCACATCCGAACCGCGGCCGGAACGATCCTCTGCGATCCATGGGTCAATCCGGCCTATTTCGGGTCATGGTTCCCGTTCCCCGACAACACCCAGTTGGACTGGGACGAGCTCGGCAACTGCGACTTCCTCTACGTGTCGCACCTGCACCGCGATCACTGGGACGCCAAACTGCTCGCGGACAAGATCAACAAGGACACCACCGTCCTGCTCCCCGACTACCCGGTGCCGGACCTGAAGCGGGAGCTCGAGGCGCTCGGGTTCACCAAGTTCGTGGAGACCGAGGATTCCGTCAAGACCACTGTCACCGGACCCGGCGGCGACCTCGACATCATGATCATCGCGCTGCGCGCGCCCGCCGACGGGCCGATCGGCGACTCCGCGCTCGTCGTCGCCGACGGGGAAACCGTCTGCTTCAACATGAACGACGCGCGACCCGTCGACATGGACGTGCTGCACGACAACTTCGGGCACGTCGACGTCCACCTGCTGCAGTACTCCGGCGCCATCTGGTACCCGATGGTCTACGACATTCCGACCAAGACCAAGGCCAACTTCGGCAAGCAGAAGCGGCAGCGCGGCATGGACCGCGCCCGCTCCTACATCGAGCAGGTCGGCGCCACCTGGGTCGTGCCGTCCGCCGGTCCGCCGGTGTTCCTCGACGACGAGCTGCGCTACCTCAACGACGACCGCGGCGACGAAGGCAATATCTTCCCCGACCAGATCACCTTCCTGGATCAGATGAAGATCCACGGCAACGAGGGCGGGCTGCTGCTGATCCCCGGCTCGACCGCGGATCTGCGTGGCAAGGAACTGCTTTCGCTCACCCACCCGGTCGACCCCGACACCATCTACGGCGACAAAGCCGCCTACATCGAGGACATGGCCCAGCGCATGGCTCCCGTGCTGGCCGCCGAGAAGGCGACCTGGGCGCCCGCCGAGGGCGAACCGCTGCTGCCCGCGCTGAAGGCCAAGTTCGAGCCGATCATGAAGCAGAGCGACCTGATCTGCGACGGCATCGGCTACCCCGTCGGCCTGGTCATGGGCGACGAGACCGTGGTACTGGACTTCCCCAAGCGCGAAGTGCGCGAACCCATCGAGGGAGAAGGCAAGTACCGCTACGGATTCCGCATCGCGCCGCAGCTGGTCCGCACCGTGCTGCGCGACGACGAACCCGACTGGGTCAACACCATCTTCCTGTCCACGCGCTTCACCACCTGGCGCATCGGCGGATACAACGAATTCCTGTACACCTTCTTCAAATGCCTCACCGACGAGCGCATCGCCTACGCCGACGGCTGGTTCTCCGAGGCGCACGACGACACCGCCTCCACCGAACTCGACGGCTGGGAAGTGCAGCGCCGCTGCCCGCACCTCAAGGCCGACCTATCCAAATTCGGTGTGGTGGAAGGCAATACGCTGACCTGCAACCTGCACGGGTGGCAGTGGGATCTGGAATCGGGGCGTTGCAAGACCTCCAAGGGCCACGAACTGCGGTCGAAGAAGCTGGTCTGACACGGTGATCGCGGCCGGTACCGGGGTACCGGCCGCGAACCGGAAGCCCCTGTCACACAGCGGATCCGGCGCCTCTCACGCGGGCTCCGCCGGCAATCCCGCACGGGATCTCGCGGCCACCGCCACCGCCACGAAGGTCAAGGCGCAACCCGTGACCGCCAGCGCGGACACACCGGCCCCGGTCGGCGCCACCACATCCAGCACCACCGACGCCAGCAGCTGACCCGCCACCGAGGCCAGGCCCAGCAGCAGCACGCCGATCCAGCGCACCACGGCCACCGCCAGCGCCACGAACGAAATCCCGATCAGGCCGCCGAGATACAGCCAGGGCTCGGTCGGCGGACTGTGGAGACCGCCGCGCCGGACCAGCACCACCGCTTCGACGACCAGCAGCGCCGCGGTACCGGTCGCGAAGTTCGCCAGCGTCGCCGACAAGGGCCCGCCGACCGCGCCCACCCGGCCGTTCACCGCCTGCTGCCACGCCACCAGCACGCCCGCGATCAGGGGCAGGACCACCAGCAGCACCGAAGCAGCGGAGCGTGAGCCGGTATCGGTGCCGCTCCGGCCGACCACCGCGAGCAGGACCGCGACCAGACCGAGTACCGCGGCACCGACCCGCAGAGCCGTCACGGGCGTAGGTCCACTCGGACCCCAGCCCAGCCGATCCACCACCAGACTGCTCGCCAGCTGCCCGGCCACGGTGGCCACCGTGAACGCCGTAACCCCGATGGTCGCGACCGTAAGACCCTGACACGCAACGAAATACGCGCCGGACAAGCCGCCCAGCAATTGCCACCAGCGCAACTCGCCGCTGTCCAGCGCCGCCCGCACCTGCCCGACACCCGCACGCAACCGCCCGCTGGCCGCGAACACCACCCCCAGGATCAGCAGCCCACTACCGAAACTGATCGCCGCCGCCGCGATCCCGTCCCCCAGCCGCTCCCCCAGCTCACCGTTGATCCGCGCCTGAACGGCCACGGCCGCACCGATGGAACCCCCGAACCCCAACCCGACCCACCGCCGCATCTCCACCGCCCGATTCTCCCCTCACCGGCGGTGTCCGCGACCGACCGGCCGGATCGTGAGCGCGGCGGCCCGGCTCTCGGCCCGATTCTCGGCCTCGATGCGCGCCCGGATCGCCGCGACCGAATACCGATCCCGCCCGTGCCGAGCCGCCGACACCGGTTCGTCCTGAGTCATCCACACAGCTGCCAGCACGCACAGAATCACCGTCGCCGCCGCGAAGAGCAGTTCAACCAGCATCGGAGTGCCTTTCGCTCGGTTCCACCGTCCGGACACGCAGATACGCGGCCGCGCTAGCCTTCCGCGCACACGCCGAATCGCACTCGGCATGAATGGCGAGAATCCCCTCCGCCCGCTCCCGGGAAACAGGGACGATCCGCCCATTCGCGCAGTGATCCTCGGCCCGCGTTCCCGACCCGGCCGCACTCATTCCCGATCCCCTTCGAAACACATTGCCGCACTGGCGAATCCCTCCAGCACGGCCCGCGCCCGCCGCCGCACCCGGCATACATCCCGATCGCAATACCGGTGCACCTGCCACACCAGCCGAGCATCGACCCTCGTCAACAGCCCCGGATCCGATTCGCAAGCAAGCAGATTCATCGCAAACCTCTCAATCGGTGCGAATAGACGCGCCCGGTGAGGATGTCGGAGTGGAGTGCACCCTCAACCGGACGCAATCCCAGGGCATCAGCGATCAATCACTGCCACAATGCTTGTGGTGAACATTCACCGGAGACCCAGCAGCGTTCTTGCCATGAATCGTGATTGTTCTTGCTGTGAATACTCAACGGATTCACCATGAATACGTACTCGACCCAAACCGGGAGGTACCGTGAGCGCGACATCCGATCCAGCCCTTCCACGGCGTCAACTCGGCCGCTACATGCGAGAGCTGAGAACCGAGGCGAATCTGACGATCGCCGACGCCTCCCGGATCATCCAGTGGAGTCCGTCGATGTTGCAGCGGATGGAGACCGGGCGGCTCGAGAACCCTCGTGAAGTCGACATCCGGGCTCTGTGCAAGGTCTACGACGCGAACCTCGAAACTACCGATTCCATGGTTGATCTCGGCCAGCAGGCGAATGAAAAGTCCTGGTGGCATGACTTCGGAAATGTCATGCGGCGCGGCTTCCACGTCTATGTCGGCCTTGAGGCCGTCGCTCGATCACTCCAGATCTACCAGCCGGAACTGATTCCCGGCCTGCTCCAAACCGGCGACTACGCATGGGAGCTCATCGCCGCGGGCCGATTCGGGTCGACCGAAACGGACCAAGGGGTTCGGCTGCGGCTCCGCCGACAGAAGGCGATCCTGCGCACACACAGACCGATGCGGGTGGACGCGGTGATCGGCGAGGCCGCGCTGCGGCGGGTCATGGGCAGTCACCGCATCATGGCCATCCAGCTGCGGCGTATCGACGAGCTGATGAACAGGGACAACATCAACATCGGAATACTGCCGTTCTCAGCGGGCTACCCAACCCGAGAACCGCTGGGCCAGTTCGTAATCGTGAACTTCGGCGACGACGGCCGAGCGGGAGACGGCGAGCCACCGATCGTCTACCAGGAGGGGCTCACCGGTGAGCTGTACCAGGAACGAGATACGGCGGTTCGGCTGTACAAGGAAGCATTCGACGCACTCCAGAACTCGATGTTGAATATCAGCCAGAGCCGAAACCTGATCCGAGAACTAATGAGAGAGCACGAGCGCGCACAATGAACGTGGTTCTACCCCAGGGGCTGAAGTGGTTCAAGAGCAGCAGGAGCGGCTCCGAGGGCGAATGCGTCGAGGCAGCCTTCCTCGACGACGGCCAGGTGGCCATCCGCGACAGCAAGGATCGGCGCGGGCCCACGCTCGTGTTCACGCCGACCCAGTGGGATGTCTTCACCGTCAGCGTGCGGCGCGGCGCGTTCGACCGCGCCTAGCAACGGAGTATTCGTCATGAGCGTGAAGCTGTCCGACCCACGGTGGTTCAAGAGCAGTTACAGCCAGGCAGGCGGGGAATGCGTCGAGGTCGCCTTCGTCGAAGGCGGCCGCGTCGCTGTCCGGGACAGCAAGGACCGCAGCGGACCAGCCTTCATTTTCGCCCCCAGCGAATGGGAAGCGTTCACCGATGGCGTCCGCAATGGTGAATTCGACTGTCCCTAGCGGCAATCCGCAACCATGTGCTTAACCGCGCCGGATGAGGTGCCGGGAGGCGGCCACCGGCAGTGCCGACGGGCCCGCGAAACGCCTGTCCCACCGACGTTCCCACGGGACTAGCTCACGTCGTTCGTCTCCCGGTGGAAGCAGTCTGGGATCATGATCGCGCACACGATGGTGCCGGCGATATTGAGGGCCGCGTCCACCCCTACCGAACCGGTCGTGATCGGGAAGGCCGAGCCTGTGGACGAGCCGGACCCCGCAACCGGGGCCGCGGCCGGAGCGTCGACGAGCGGGAGCGGCGCGGCCCCCGCCTGACCGGCTCCGACAGTCAGTGCCGTGGCAATGCCAACCGCCGCAATGAGAGTGCGCATGCGTGAAACCCTTCGATCGAGCGTGCGGCCGGACCTCTCGACCACCACCCAAACAGTTAATCGCTTCCATTTCAGAATGGCTCCGGAATCGGCACTCTCGCGGGCCCCCGAATTTCAGGGGCTAGGCCGTGTTTTGAAAGTCGGGTCACCGTAGCCATTGGTTGATGGCGGCGATGTGGATCGTGGCCAGGTAGCGGACGGCGAGTTTGTCGAATC